>DATILY010000080.1:0-13574 GCA_035475895.1 Casimicrobiaceae bacterium
CTTCCTGTCGTGCCGCTTCCTGTCGTGCCGCTTCCTGTCGTGCCGCTTCCTGTCGTGCCGCTTCCTGTCGTGCCGCTTCCTGTCGTGCCGCTTCCTGTCGTGCCGCTTCCTGTCGTGCCGCTTCGATGCGCGCTGCCTCCTCTTCCTGCCCTGCGACCTGCTGACGTTGCGCGTCCCGTTGCGCGGCTGCTGCTCGTGCCGCTTCCGCATTTTCAGCCTCGCGTTGTGCGGTCTCCGCGCGAGCAGCTTGTTCTTGTTGGCGCGCAGCCTCCTGATGCTGCGCTTCCAGCTGTGCCGCAGCCACTCGGGCTGATTCCTTTCGTTGGGTCTCTTGCCGTACGGCCTCGGCCCGCGCCGCTTCTTCCTGCTCGCGCGCGGCCTGTTGACGCTCGGCCTCACGTTGAGCGACTGCAAGCCGTTCGCTTTCCTGACGTTCAGCCTCCTGCGTTGCCGCCAAGACACGCGCTTCCTCTTCGCGCCGCGCAATCAGCTCGCGCTGCGCCTCGGCTTCCGCTGCTGCCGAGCGTTCGGCTTCCTGCGCAACGTCCGGTGTTGGCGCCACGACCGACATCGCGCGATCGGTGCTCGAAGCGCTGCCTTCTGCGACGATGGCCGGCGTTGGAACCGAGGGCGGCGTCGGCGCAATCGGCGCGGCGTCAGGCGGCGCGCTTGTATCGAGTGGCTCGGGTTCCGCAACGGCAGCCGCGACCTGCGCGGCCGGATCGGCGGGCAACGGTGCCTTCGCTGCCGGCGCACGAGACGCGGTGCTTCGCTTGGAGCGCGCTTGCGCAGTTGGCGGAGGCCGGGGCACGAGCGGCGTTGTCGCCGCGGGGCGCGACGTTACCGCCGGCCCCGACGGAACGGGAGGCGACAAGCTCGTGGCCCGCCCTTCGGCCGATGGCAGCGAAGGCGCCGCCCCGGCTCCTTCCGCCGGTGATTCGTTCCTGGTCAGCGTCGGAACGAGCGCGAGCCTCAGGTCGGGTGCGTCGCTCCGGCGATCGCCCCATGGCACACCCAAGGCACTAAGCCCCAGTCCGTGGCCGCCGAACATCAGCATCAGGAACGACGCATGCATGACGCCCGAAAGCAGCAATGCAACGGCGAGTCGCCCGTCTTCACGGCTCGTGTCTCGTCGACGCCGCGGTCCCCGGCTACCTGGCGGCCGAGTCGATCGAACGTGCCGCGGGACAGACAGGTGCCGTTGCGCAGCGCATGAAGCTCCGGCGCTCAATGTCGGGGTACGTCCATCGGTGCGTGTGATGCCGGAATGGCGTCGTGGGCCGGCGCTTCGCGTCGCTCGCGCGACCGTCTACGGCGCCCTCGTGTACTTGTGCGGCGATGTCGCGGAATAGTTGGAAAGCACGTTGACGCCGTTGACCGGCAGCGTGCGGTTGACGTAATCGTTGGCCATGAAGCCGATCATCGGCAAGCCGTAGTACGTAATCGGAGTGCCATCGGTGGACACCAGGCGGTGGACCGGTCCGCTCGCATATTGAAACGGCAGCAACTTGAGCCAGCCATGTTCGAATGGAGTGGGAAAGTTGGCTGCGGCGTAGGCGTTGAAGAGCCCGGTTTGGTTGACCGTCATGACGCTCGCCGTCCACTTCAGCGCGATCTTCGTCGACGGCGGTGGCTCCGGAAAGCAGGTCGGGCTTGCGGTGTTGCGACCTTCGCGATCGAAATCGAGCGTCCTGTTCTTGTCGGTATTGCAGTCGTACGTCATCTCGCCGAACGATTCGGGGGCTCCGCCCGCAGCGAACGCCGTTTCGAACGGCGCGCGCGCAGTCGGGCGACCCGACGCGACCGGATCGGCGTAGTAGGGCTTCGTGGGCATCGTCACCACCCAATCCGTGCTCGATTGAGTGGCGATGTCGAGCACGAACCAGTTCGTGAGCCCGCTCGCCATCAGCACCGCGGATACGGGATCGACGGGCGAGGCGCCTTTGGCCGTGTCCCAGGTGGCATCGTGCGCGCCTGCATCGTCGAACACGCGACTGAGCTTGGGGTTCACGTCAGCCAGCGTTGGCGACGGGCTCGACGGCACGCTCCATAGAGGTACGCTGCTGAAGTTGGCCAATGCGGTTGCTTCGTACGCGTAGAGCGTGCCATCGGCAACGCTGATCACGTTGGCGTTGCCCGTCAGTCCCCCGGTTGGCGGCCCGATCTTCGACGCGTCGTCCAGGGGGACCCGCACGGCGGCGCCGCAAGCAGGATTGACCGTGATGGCCGCCGCCACGGCGGCATCCTTGACGACGCCGAGCTCGAAGATCTCGAGGTAACCCTCGGCAGTGCGATCCAGCGACGTGGCTTCGCCATCGGCGCTCGGACCGGAATAATGCAGGTTGCCGAATGCGAGCGTGGCCGGCTTGCCCGGAAGCGGTGGGTCCACGCACGACTGGTCGTTGGTGGCGAGAACCGCTGCGCCTTGCGAGCCCGCGCTGATCGCCCCGGTCCAGGAGTCGTAACTGCCCAGGTAGACGTTGACGCTCGCAACCTCGCGCCCGTTACGGCTCTCCCGCGCCCGAAACCGGATCACCTTGACATCCGCCGTCGTGTTCGTCACGGTGAAGAGCGTCGAGTACGCACCGCCGCTGCTCGTCGAGCGCACGGTGTAATAGGGATAGAGGAGCACCTGGCCGAGTCCCTGCGGGTTGACGCTGACTGCTCCCGCAGGACCGATCGTTGCCAATAAGCCGATCGCAAGGAGACAGGTGGACTGCGTCGACGCTGCGCGGCTCCTGGTGCACGACACTCGGGGGCATTCCGCGACTTGTCGGCTACGAACGTTTGCCTTCATCGAAACCGATTTCCAGATGTGCGAAGTAACGCGGTCCCTAACATGCGGTCGATACGATCGCTGAGCTTGCCATGCGGCAAGGTTGGCTTCCGGCCGCTGCAGGCGCCCATCGGCGCGCGAGAACGCCTTCCGGTTGCAGCCGCCTTGATTATGCGTGCGCAGCGAAAGCCATACAACCGCAGGCACCGTCGCCCGTAGCGCTGCCCGCGACTCGCGCAAGCAGATCGCGCCGATGCCCGACCAGCCGCGATCGCCTGCCGTGCGGCGATTGACAATTGGAGCGGTAGTACAAACAATACGCGCCGCTCGGGGACACAGCTTGTTCGTCGATGCCCTTCGATAGCGGATGAGGGGCCCGATTGGCCGCTGGAGAGCTCGGGGGTTCGGGGCGGCCCGCCGCATCGAGTCGCCGCCGGATGGAGCGCGCCGCACCCGGTCCGTAACGATCGAGGCTGCCGCTGTCGGGCCGCTCGCGCTGCTGCTCGGCTTCACGTTTTCGATGCATTTCCGTTTCGACTCGCACCGGCGGCTCATGGTCGACGAGGCGAATGCAATCCGCACTGCGCGCGCAAGCGCTGGCAGCACCGCAACGCACGATCGTTTTGCGCCTGTTGCGCGAGTACGTCGACTCGCGCTTCGAGTTCTACGGTGCAAGTGCCGACAGGGTCCGCCTCGAAGTCGTCAGCGCAAGAATGGAACGGATTAGGCCGTTGACGGACATGATGAACAGGCCGGTCGGGACACGCATGCAATGACGGGAAGTGGCAATTTTCTCCTGCGCTTCGTGATGTTGCTGCTCATCGCGGCGTTACGGTCCTGCTCCTCGGTTTTCATCGACCCACCGGTGGGATGGTGACCGTGACACACCAAAGCATCGTCGATCCGCGAAACAGCATCAACGCGGCCCCACGCTGACGGGCATTCGGGCGCACGCGTCCGGCGCCCGGACCCGACCACGGCATCGCACCGTCGTGACTCGCGACGACTCATCACATGGCAGGCAATCGGCGGAGTCGAGTACGCCATCTCACCGACCACCATCGCGAAGTTCGGCTACCGGTATCTCGACATCGACTATCACCACGACGATTTTCTCTACGACATGGCGACCGGCGGCTTCTATGCCGGCATCGGCATCCGCTTCTGACGCTCGACTACAACAACGTTTCGCAGGGAGGCTCGCATGGACGACACGAACGATCGGACCAGCACAGTAACGCGGCGTGAATTTCTGGCGCAAGTCAGCGCCGGTGTGGCGGCCACGACATTGCTCGGCTCCGAGCTGCTGGCGCCGCGGGAAGCGCGGGCGGCCTCTGCGGGCGCCGGGGCCGGCACGGCGCGCGGCAAATCCGGCGCGCCCTACAACATAGTCTTCGTGTTCACCGACCAGGAGCGTTACTTCGACCGCTGGCCGAAGGGCCTGAGCTTGCCGGGCCACGAGCGGCTGCAGCGCACCGGCGTGACATTCCACAATCACTACTGTCCGGCCGTGATGTGCACTTCGACGCGTTCGGTGATCATGACCGGGCTGCAGACCGCCGACAACGGCATGTTCGAGAACGCCGACGTGCCGTGGATCAAGCCGCTTTCGCCCAACATCCCGACCGTCGGTCACATGCTGCGCAAGGCGGGCTATTACACCGCATACAAGGGCAAGTGGCACCTCGACAAGGCGTTCGACAGCACCAACGCGGACCGGTTGTTCACCACCGAGATGGAGGCGTACGGATTTGCCGACTACCTCTGGCCGGGCGACGTGGTCGGACACACGCTTGGCGGCTACAAGTTCGACCACCTCATCGCCGGCAGCGCGGTTTCGTGGCTGCGCAACAAGGGGCAACCGCTGTCGGACGAGGGCAAGCCCTGGGCGCTGTTCGTGAGCCTCGTCAACCCGCACGACATCATGTATTTCAACGCCGACGCTGCGGACGAGCGCATCCAGGACACCGGACGCCTGCTCTCGCACGCCGCGCGCGCGCCCGATCATCGGGATTACAAGGCCACCTGGAACGTGCCGCTGCCGCACCATCTGACCCAGTCGTTCGACGAGCCTGGCCGGCCGAAAGCGCACGGAGAGTTCGACAAGGCATGGGGCCACACGCTCGGCCGCATTCCGCCGGACGCGGCACACTGGCAGCGGTTCAACGACTATTACATCAACTCCATCCGCGCCGTCGACGCGCAGCTCCTGCGCATCCTGAACGAGCTCGATGCGCTCGGCCTGTCGAAGCGGACGATCTTCGTGTTCACGTCCGATCACGGCGAGGCCGCGGGAGCGCATGGGCTGCGCGGCAAGGGGCCGTTCGCCTACCAGGAGAATCTTCACTTGCCGTTCTACGCGGTGCATCCGGATGTGCGGGGCGGGCAGGACTCCCACGCGCTCACCTCGCACATCGACATCGCGCCGACGCTGCTCACGATGGCCGGCATGGACGGCACGCGCATGGCCGAGGCTGCCGGACGCAATCTGCCGGGCAAGGACATCGGAACGGTTCTGGGCAATCCGCGCGCCTCTCAGCTGCATTCGATACGCGACTCGGTGCTGTTCACCTACAGCGGAATCGGGATGAACGACAGCGAGCTGACGCGCGTGCTGGCCGAGGCGAAGAACGCCGGCAAAGATCTGCGGGCGGCGCTCAAGGAGTCCGGCTTCAGGCCCGACCTGCGCAAGCGCGGCAGCATGCGCACCGTGTTCGATGGCCGCTACAAGTACTCGCGCTATTTCTCTCCGCTGCAGCGCAACCGGCCAACGACGCTGGACGAGGTCTACCAGTGGAACGATCCCGAGCTCTTCGACCTGCAGAGCGATCCGGCGGAAATCAAGAATGCCGCCATGACCAAGGGTGTGAACGAGGCGCTGGTCATGACCATGAATGCCAAGCTCAACGCCGCGATCGACGCCGAGTTCGGCAAGGACGACGGCCGCGAGATGCCGGAGATGGCCGGCGTCAGCTGGGCCGTCGACGCGCAGAACATCGACCTGTAGAACCGGACACCTGCATGAAGCCGAGATTTGACCGTCTGCGCACGGCCGCAGGCGCCATCATCGCGGCCTCTCCCGGATTTCGGCGCCTGCTCAAAGACGTCGGCGCCACCGTCATGCCGGCGCGGCCGGCCGTTGCACCCGCCGGCCAACGAGCGCGCTCGAAGTCCGCTATCGCACGCTGACGGCGCTCCCGTCACCTACTGGCGACTACCGCGACGATCTGCCGCGCTGGTGCGTCAACCGTCAAGGTCGAAGACCCGCCGAAGCTCGGCGACCTGCGCGTCGTCGAGTGGCCGTACGGCCGAGCCACGCAGCAGCAGGAACAGCTTGGCTGTTTCCTCGAGCTCTTCCATTGCGTACACGGCCGCTTCGAGCGTGCGGCCGGAAACCACCGGACCGTGGTTCGCCAGCAGCACCGCGCTGTGCCTGCGCGCGAGTCCGCGTATGGCGTCGGCCAGCGCGGGATCGCCGGGGCGGAAGTACGGCACCAGCGGAAGCCGGCCGATCTTCATCACGAAATAAGCGGTCAACGCTGGGATGCAGTCGTCCTCGTCAAGATTGGCGATGCAGGAGACCGCAGCGGAATGGGTGGCGTGAAGATGCACGATGGCGCCCGCACCCTGCCGTTCCTCGTAGAGCGCGCGATGCAGCGGCGATTCCTTGGACGGGGGATCGCCGGACAGCGGCTGCCCGCTCCAGTCGAGCTTGGCGATGCGCGCAGGATCGAGCGCGCCGAGGCTCGCGTTCGTGGGCGTGACGAGCCACCCGTCGGCCAGGCGCGCGCTGATGTTGCCGCTGCTGCCTGCAGTAAGCCCGCGGTCGAACAGCGACTTGCCGAATGCGACCATCGCTTCGCGGAGACGATGCTCGTCGACCTGTGTGCTCACGGCGCTCATGGCAGGCGATCCCATGCGAACAGGAAGAAATCCGGCCTGCCGAAATTGCCCGACTTGAGTGCGAGTGCGAGCGGCCTGGCGTGATCGAGGCTCGTGGTCCATGGCACGCCCGGATCGATCTGCGGACCGATCCGCAAACCGGTGACGCCGAGCGCCTTGACGACCGCGCCTGCGGTTTCACCGCCGGCCACGATCAGCTGCCCGACACCCATTGCGACGAGCCCGCGGCCGATCGCGGCAAGCGCGGTCTCCACGAGCGTGCCTGCGCGTTCGATGCCGAGCTCGCTTTGCACGGCCTTGACGTCGTACGGCGCGGCGGTCGCGTAGACCAGGACGGGGCTTCGTTCGACATGCGCACGCGCCCAGGCAAGCGCAGTGGCGACGACATCATCGCCCCGCGCCAGCGCGAGCGGGTCCACCCGAAACGCCGGATGACGCCCTTTCATCCGCGCGACCTGCTCGTTGGTGGCGACCGAGCAGCTGCCCGCAATGACGGCGCGATATCCCGCCGTCGACGGCAGATCGTCGGATTTCACGTCGTGCGCGAGCAAACCCTGGCGCCGGAAGTTATCCGGCAGTCCGAGTGCAGCACCCGATCCGCCGGTCACCAACGGCAGGTCGGCGCAGGCCGCGCCGATCGCGGCAAGGTCGTCATCCTGCAGCGCATCGACGATGGCATAGGCGCAACCTTCCTCGCGCAACACCGCGAAGCGCCGGGCAATGGCGTGGGCGCCCTGCACCACGTCGACGTAATGGCAAGCGCCGACCTTGCGCGCAGTTTGCGCCTGCAGCACGCGCACGAGATTGGCGTCGGTCATCGGCGTGAGCGGATGATGCCGCATGCCCGACTCGGACAGGAGGACATCGCCGACGAACAGGTAGCTCTTGTAGATCGTGCGCGCGGCCGCGGGAAAGGCCGGACACGCGATCGTGAACCGCGTACCGAGCGCGTCCATCAAGGCGTCGGCGACCGGTCCGATGTTGCCGCGCGACGTCGAATCGAACGTGGAGCAGTACTTGAAGTAGAACTGGCGGCATCCCTGACCGCGCAGATACGCGAGCGCGGCGAGCGATTGCGCCACCGCTTCGGCGGGCGCAATCGTGCGGCTCTTGAGCGCAATGACCACGGCGTCGATGTCCGCGGGAAGCGGTGCGTCCGGCACACCGATCATCTGCACCGTGCGCATGCCATGCTTGACCAGCATTGCGGCGAGGTCGGTGCCGCCCGTGAAGTCGTCCGCGATGCAGCCCAGTAGCGCGCTCATGAAGCGCATTGTAGCGATGCGCTCGGCGTGCCGGGCGGGTGCTCACGCGACGAGGCTTCCCACGATGTATCCGCCCTATAATTGCCGCCCCGCTCCCGCAGCGACCTGCCAGTCGCGCCAGCCCACGAGGCGATCCGACACCATGCTGTTCGACCCCGCGCGTCACGAGCCGTTGCTGCACCTCGAGTGGGACCCGGAAGCGGCATCGAGCATGATCGAGCGCATCGTGCGCACGACCGAGCGCGCGTTCGCAGGCGATTCGGGCTGGCCGCTCCATCCGCTCGACGCGAGTCCCGACGACCGCGATCCCGTGTTCAACCTGTATTTCGGCGCCGGCGGCGTTGCATGGGCGCTGCACTACCTGCAGGCTGTCGGAGCGGTGACGCTCGAACGTTCGTATGCCGACTGCATCGACGGCTTCGTTGCTCGCAACGCGGCCTGGCTGCGCTCGTCGGGCATGAAGGCGCGCGATCGCGCGTCCTACCTCATGGGCGATACCGGTCTGCTGCTGGTCGATTTCACGTTGCGCGCATCGCCGCGGTCGGCCGAGCAGCTCGAGCAGTTGATCAGCGGCAACCTCGATCATCCGGCCCGTGAGCTGATGTGGGGCGCGCCAGGGACCATGCTGGC
This sequence comes from Casimicrobiaceae bacterium, assembly GCA_035475895.1. Classification (GTDB taxonomy): domain Bacteria; phylum Pseudomonadota; class Gammaproteobacteria; order Burkholderiales; family Casimicrobiaceae; genus VBCG01. Next base: position 8,575 of record DATILY010000080.1, read on the forward strand.
ATCGCTGTTCATGCACGAGCGGACCGGTGAGGCGCGCTGGGGCGAGCTGTACCGGGTGAGCGCGCGCGCACTGCAAGCGCAACTCCAGTGGTCTGCAACGCATGAATGCCGCCATTGGACCCAGGAGCTTTACGGGCAGACCACCGCGTACCTCGACGCGGTGCATGGTTTCGTGGCCACCGCAGCCGCGATCATCCAGGGCCGTCATCTCTTCGAGCCGGAGGAGTGGATCCGGTGGCAGCAGTACATCGTCGAAACGGTTGCCAATACGGCGCTGTGCGAGGGCGGCCGGGCCAACTGGCCGGCGCTGTTGTACGAAACGAAGGCGCAGACACGCGCGCAGAAGACGCTGATGCAGTTTTGTCACGGCGCGCCCGGCTTCGTCATCTGCCTCGCCGCGCTGCCGGCGCGCGAGCTCGACGACCTGCTGATCGCAGGTGGCGAGGCCGCGTGGGATGCAGGGCCGCTCACCAAGGGCTCGAATCTCTGCCACGGCACCGGTGGCAACGGTTATGCGTTCCTGCGGCTCTACGAGCGCACGCACGACGAGCGATGGCTCGCACGCGCGCGCGCGTTCGCGATGCACGGGATCGCGCAGACCGAGGCACACACGCGCCACCATGGGCGCATGCGGTACTCGCTGTGGACGGGCGATCCCGGATTCGCCGTGTACTTGTGGCATTGCGTGCGCGGCAAGGGCGGCTTTCCGACGCTCGACTTCTTCGGCATGGACGGCGGCCATTGAGGCCCTGTTCAACGTTGACCGAATCGCTCCATCTGCTCGCCCACGTCAATCACCGGTTGACCAACGGGTGTCCCAGCGCGTAGCCTCCCGACACCTCGCAGGCCCACAAGGCTTGTGCAGGACGTTCACCTGCGGACACGGTCCGCTCCACGGGAGACTTCATGAAAGCACGCTACACCGCAAGGTTGTTGTCGACTTTTTGCATTGCCGCAATCGGCGCGACGTCCCTGGTCGCCGAGGCGGGCCGCGTTTCACCACAGTCCGCAGTCGGGCCGCGCGCCGCGACGGCGAGCATGGCTGCCCCCAATTATTCGCTGTTCACGTGCCAGGTCGTCAATCTGTCGCCTGGCGCGACGTGCTACGACCCCTACCAGATGCGTCGCGCCTACGGCACGGACAAGCTCCTCGCCGCCGGATATGCCGGCGCGGGACGCACGATCGTCATCGTGGATGCGTTCCAGGCGCCGTACCTCGATTTCGACGTGGGTACGTTCTCGGCGTTCTACGGGCTCCCTGCCGCGAACGTCCAGCAGATCGCGCCCGACGGCATGGTGGCGTGGGATCCGAACGACGCGAACATGGTGGGCTGGTCGAGCGAGATCACGCTCGACGTCACGTGGGCGCATGCGATCGCGCCAGCCGCCAAGATCGTGCTCGTGCTGGCCAAGACCAACGACGACGCCGACATCCTGAGCGCGGTGCGCTATGCCGTCGATCACGATCTCGGCGACGTCATCTCGATGAGCTTCGGTGAGAACGAGAGCTGCACGGACCCGGACCTGCTCGCCGGATATCACGAGGTGTTCGCGAATGCCACGCGCAAGAACATCACGCTCTTCGCCTCGTCGGGCGACCAGGGCGCCGCGCAGCAGACCTGCGACGGCAAGTCGTGGACGCGCGCAGTGTCGTCGCCAGCCAGCGATCCGCTCGTGTCCGGCGTGGGCGGCACCGAGCTCCATGCTGCGCGTTACTGCCTGGCCGCGGTCGGATGCAATCCGGCCGCCAATCCGGCGTTCGGCACCTACCAGAGCGAGATCGTGTGGAACGAGTTCTTGAGCGAGTCCACCGGCGGCGGTGTGAGCGTGCTGTTCGACGCGCCGCCGTACCAGAAGAGCGCCGTCAACGCATCGGGTCGCGCAGTGCCCGACGTCGCCTACAACGCGGCCATCCTGCACGGCGTGCTGGTGTTCTGGTCGGGCAATGATCCGTTGAACCCCGATCCGAATCTCAACACCCGCGGCTTCTATCTGTTCGGTGGCACGAGCGCAGGCGCACCGCAATGGTCGGCGATCCTCGCGATCGCAAACCAGGTCGCGGGACATCGGCTCGGGTATCTGAACTCGGCGTTCTATCAGATCCGCCAGACTCCGCCGAACTACGGAGCGTCGTTCCACGACATCACCAGCGGCAACAATTCGGTGATCGAGGAAGACTCGACCAACCAGGACGTCGTGGTGGCAGGCTTCGTCGCGGGCTCGGCATGGGACGCTACGACTGGCATCGGCTCGCCGAAGGTCGATGGCATCGTCGGTCGCCTGATCAGCCTGGTGTCACCCGGTGACGCGGTCGCAGCGATCGCGACGTCGAAGCCGCACGACCACGCCAAGCCGCCGAAGCACGGCACGATGGCGCCGCACTGACGCGCTGCACGTTCGAGCACACGACGGCCCGCACTGCGGGCCGTTTTGTTTTGGCTGGCGCTCGACGCGCGCTCATGCGGCACCGCTGGTGCAAGCGCATCGTCGAAGGGCGCGCGGCCGCCACAACTTTCGCGTGGCCGCGCGGTCGATCCAATGGCGTCGCGATCGCCGGCGACATCGTTGTCACCCTCTTGCAAGGCACGACCATGCCCGACGAGCGCACTGCGTTCGCGTCCTCCGCCGCCGTCGACCATGCGGACGAAGCGCATCGACATGGCGTCTCGGCCGGACGCAACGACCCGCACGACGATGCGCACCGCGACGAGAAGGAAGCGGAGGAGCGCAGCTCGCCAAGCGGCAAGGTCGTCTATCGCGCGATCCTGCAGGAAGGCGAGGAAGAGCTCGGCCGCACCACCGCTGCCCTCTTCTGGTCGGGTCTTGCCGCGGGCCTTTCCATGGGCTTCTCCATGGTCGCCGAAGGCCTGTTGCGCAATTACCTGCCGGATGCCGACTGGCGGCCGCTGGTGGCCAAGCTGGGCTACAGCGCGGGCTTCCTGATCGTGGTGCTCGGACGCCAGCAGCTGTTCACGGAGAACACCCTCACGCCGATCCTTCCGCTGCTGCAACGCAAGCCCCATGCGACGCTCGGCAACGTGTTGCGCCTGTGGTGCACGGTGCTCATTGCCAACCTGCTGGGTGCACTGGTGTTCGCGTGGGTCACGGTCCGTACGCCTGCGTTCGATCCGACGATCCAGGCGATGTTCGTCGAGCTTGGCCGCGAAGCGATGACCAATGGCCCCGCGACGACCGCGCTTCGCGCGATCTTCGCTGGGTGGCTGGTCGCGCTGATGGTCTGGCTGCTCCCCTTCGCCGAAGCTGCGCGCGTGTGGGTGATCATCCTGCTCACTTACCTGATCGCCTTGGGCGGCTTCGCACACGTCATCGCAGGGGCGGTGGAGACCTTCGCCGCTGCAGCGGCCGGCGAAGCCGGCTGGACCAGCGTGCTGCTCGGCTATCTGGTGCCCGCGCTGATCGGTAACATAGTGGGTGGCGTCACGCTGGTGGCGATGGTGAACCACGCCCAGGTGACCGCCGGCGGCGACGGCGACGATCTCTAGCGCTTTTGCGCACGCGCCTCGTTGCATCCTGCGCGGACCGGCGCCGTGCTCCGATCATGTTGCATCCACGCGCCCGCGCGAGGCTCCGGTGCGGCTGTCCGACTTCGATTACCCGCTGCCCCCCGAGCTCATCGCGCAGGTTCCGGCTGCGCGCCGGCGCGACAGCCGCCTGTTGCACGTGCTGCCGCAGGCGTTGCGGGACCTCGGCTTCGCCGACCTGCCCGACCTGCTCGACGCGGGCGACGTCATGGTGTTCAACGACACGCGCGTGATCCGCGCGCGCGTGCACGGGCGGCGGCCGAGCGGCGGGCGAGTCGAGCTGCTGCTCGAGCGCATGCTGGGGGACGCAGAAGCGTGGGTGCAACTGCGGGCAAGCCATCCACCCAAACCAGGCGGCACGATCGACTTGCCGGGCGACGCGAAGGCGATCGTGATCGCACGCGACGAGGGATTCTTCCACCTGCGGTTCGAGGGCACGGGGCCGCTCGATGCCTGGCTCGAGCGACATGGCGAACTTCCCTTGCCACCCTACATCGCCCACCCCGCGGGAGCCGCGGACGACGAGCGCTACCAGACCATATACGCCCGCCACCCCGGCGCCGTCGCGGCGCCGACTGCGGGACTGCATTTCGACCAGGCGCTGCTGGAAGCCCTGGACGCGCGCGGCGTGGTGCGAACCTCCATCACCTTGCATGTCGGATCGGGGACGTTCCGGCCCGTGCAGCACGACGATGTCACGCAGCACCGCATGCACGCCGAGCGTTACGTCGTGCCAACTGCCACGAGCGACGCCATCCGCGACGCCCGCAGCGCGAAGCGGCGCGTGGTCGCAGTAGGCACGACCAGCCTTCGGGCGCTCGAGGCTGCGGCGAGCGACCATGGCGAGGTGCGGCCGGGACCCGCCGAAACGGATCTGTTCATCCTGCCCGGCTATCGTTTTCGGGTGGTCGATCGGCTGGTGACGAATTTCCACCTGCCACGCTCCACCCTCCTGATGCTGGTGAGCGCCTTCGCCGGCACGGAGACGATCCGTGCGGCATACCGGCATGCGGTGGCGCGGCGGTACCGGTTCTTCAGCTATGGCGACGCCATGCTCCTGGAGCGGCAGAACGACTGACGCCGTTCGAAGACACTCTGGTTGTCGTTTTACGGCGACACCGAGCCTTTATGCAACAATTACGCAGCGCCGATGCCCGGCCGCGCGTCGGCTCGCTGTGCAATACTCGACAAACGCGCTACTCTGGGCACAACGGTATTCGTTGTGCAAATCCCCGGCACAAGGTAGTGACCGGCGATTTACCCCATTCCATGCAAAGACAACCGAGCCGCCCGTTGCGGGTGGCCGTCCTCCTTCTCACCTTCGCGGCCTTCGCCGCGCTGGCACCACGTGCGCACGCCGCGCGCATTGGCGTGCTGTCCAACAAGTACTTCGCCGAGACGGCAGCCGACTTCAACGCCAAGATCCCCGGGCACACCTTCGTGCCGGTCGACGTGAGC
>DATILY010000081.1:0-14550 GCA_035475895.1 Casimicrobiaceae bacterium
CCACACGGTCATCGGCACGCCGGCTGGCCGGCGTACTCCGGCGCGCGTCGGCGGCCATGGTCACCGTGCTGCGTCCCGACGCAGGTACTTGCCATGGCCGAGCGCGCCGACGAGGCGCCCCTGATCCATGACGGTCACGCCGCGCACGATCGTGCGCACCGGCCAGCCCTTGAAGGTCCAGCCGTCGTAGAGGCTGTAATCGGAGTACGAGCCGAGCTCGGCCGCGCGCACGGTTCGTTCCTTCTCCAGGTCGACGAGCGTGAGATCGGCGTCGAAGCCGACGTCGATGTCGCCCTTGCGCCCGGCCAGGTTGAAGATGCGCGCCGGAGCGGACGTGAGCAGCGTCGCGATGCGCGCAAGGCTCAGCCGTCCCTTGTGATAGCCCTCGGAAAGGAGCACGGGCAGGATCGTGGCGGTCCCCGGGAACCCCTGCGACGCCAGCCACAGGTTCTTCTCCTTGGTGGCGCGCTTGCGTGGGACGTGGTCGGATGCCACGACGTCGATCGTGCCGTCGGACAGGCCCTCCCACAGCGCGTCGCGGTCGTCCGCGGTGTGGAATGGCGGGTTCGCCTTGCCGAGCGATCCGATGTCGGAGTCCTCGGTGTGCGTGAGGTAATGGGGACACGCCTCGACGAACACCTCGGCGTAACGGCTGCGCCAGCGTCGGACCTCGTCGAGCGACAGCCGCGTGGAGATGTGGGGAAAGTACACGCGCGCCCCCAACCGCTCGGCGAAATACATGGCGCGCACGCAGTTCTCCGCCTCGGTGAAGGGCGGCTTGGTCCGCGCCCAGTCCTTCAGCGTCTCGCCACCCTCCTCCTGCACGCGCTTGCGCAGCCGGTTGACGATCTCGATGTTCTCGGTGTGGCACACGACCGTGACGCCGCCGATGCGCGCCGCCTCGCCCAGCAGGTCGTAGAAAAATCCATCATCGGTGCCATCGAGGCCCATGTAGCGGCCTTCGTCACCCTTGAAGTTCATGAAGAACTTGAACGAGGTCACGCCGTAGCGCTCGACGTACTGGGCGAGCTCGCGGATGTGCACTTCGTTCGCGGTGGAGAAGTGGAAACCGTAGTCGACGCGGCACCGGGCAGCCGCGTAGGCCTGCTCGCGCTCGTACACGTCGGTGTACGCCTCGTTGTTCAGGAAGTAACCGAGCACCGTGGTGAAGCCTCCCTGTGCAGCATAGGCCGTCTCGGTGTCGTACTCCGTGATCTTCTCGCCGAAGCCGAAGTGCACGTGTGCATCGATCAGCCCCGGGAATACGTGGAGGCCGTGCGCCGATTGCTCGGGCACTCCTTCGGCCACCCGCTCTCCCGGCGCCAGCAGCCCGGCGATCACGCCGTCATGGACCAGCACGTCCATCGGCTCGGGACGCATGCCCGGCCGTACCACCGTGCCTCCGCGCACGATCATCTCGTCGTTCATCCAAGTCTCCCTGGGGTTGTGAGGTCTTGCATTCGTAACGAAGGATTGGCGCCGGCCTCGAGCGATAGCGCTTTGAGACTCGCGCGGAGCTCGCCCTCGTCGACGCCGGCGGTGATGCAGACGAGCCTCGAGCGATGGTCGTCGCCCGGCCAGCCGGGCAGGCGCTCGGGCGTGTGGAACACGCGCTGCACCGCCTGGATGAACACGATCTCGCCGGTGTCCGCGATCTCGAGCAGGCCCTTGCAGCGCAGGAGGCGGTCGCCGAAATGGTCACGCACGAGGCGCCACCACGCTGCAACGCCGGCCCAGGTAGGCGGCTGGTCGAGCACGAAGGCGTGCGAGCTGACGCCCATGGCGTGAGCCGGGTGATGATGCGCGTAGGTGCGTACGCTCGCGGTGCGCACCTCGGACAGGCCCTCGTCGCGCTCACCCTCGAGCGCGCGCACCAAGGCGTCGGCATCCCGGGCATCGTATCGAATGGCCGCGGGATTGAGCGAGTCGAGGAGCGCGGCAACGGCGGCGGCGTCCTCCACGAGGTCGAGCTTGGTGACGATCAGCACATCCGCGAGCGCGATCTGCCGGGCGACTTCCGGATGGCGATGCACGGCCTGCGGAGCATGCAGCGCGTCGACGGTCACGACGAGGCGCCCGAGGCGAAAGTGATCGCGCACCAGCGGGTGGCCGAGGATGGCGTTGAGGATCGGTCCCGGCTCGGCGAGACCCGTCGTCTCGACCACCACGCGCTGGAACGACGGAATCTCGGCGCGCATCCGGCGGTAATGCAGCTGTGCGAGCGTCTCGTGCAGCGAATCGACGATCGTGCAGCACAGACACCCCGACTCCAGGAGGACCACGTTATCCGTCGCCTGCTCGATCAGGAAGTGATCGAGGCCGATCTCGCCGAACTCGTTGACGATCACGGCCGTTGCCGCGAACTCGGGCCGGCGCAGCAGGCGGTTCAGCAGCGTCGTCTTTCCGCTGCCGAGGAATCCTGACACGACGTGTACCGGTGTGCGATTCAATGCATGCGGCCTTTTTCGCCGCGTCCCTCGTGGAACAGGTCCAGCATGAGCCGCCGCATCCACCGGATGCCCGCGTCGTTGCCGAAGCGCGGGTGCCAGAACAGCGACACGTCGAAGTTCGGGATCCTGAAGGGGAGGGGATGCACCCGAAGGCGCATCAGGCTGTCGAACACGGTGGCCACGCGGCTCGGCACGGTGACGATGCGATCCGTGCTTGCGACGATCATGGGAATCACCATGAAGTGCGGCACTCGCAGCGCCTGGCCCGCCTTCAAACCGTGGCGCTCGAGCGTGCGCTCGATCACCTTGTGCCCAGAGCCCATGGACTCGATCAGCACGTGGCTGTACCCGAGGAACTCCTTGGGCCGCAGCGGGCCGCCGGTCTCGATCGGGTGCCCACGCCGGGTCATGCACACGTAATGCTCGCGGAACAGCGGCTCGACCGACACGCTCTTCGAGAGCGCGGGAAGATAGCCGGCGGCGAAGTCGATCTCGCCCGATTCGAGCTGCTCCCCCACCTCGTCGGCGGTGAGCTGGGCCGTCTCCACGCGCACCGACGCGCCCATCTCATCCAGCCGCTTCACGAGCGTCGGCAGGAATACGACCTCCCCCACATCGGACATGTGGAAGCGGAACGAGCGCTTCGAGGTGACCGGGTCGAACGGCTGCTGCTCGACCGTTGCGGAGCGGACGAGGGAGAGCGCCTGCTGCAGCGGCTTGGCGAGCTCGAGTGCGCGTGGCGTGGGCAGCATTCCACCACGGGTGTTCACGAACAGCGGCTCGTCGAAGTGCCGGCGCAAGCGCCCGAGGGCACTGCTCATCGCCGGCTGGCTGATGCCAACATGCGCTGCCGCATCGGTCACGCTGCGGTGCAGGAGCATCGCTTCGAAGACCAGGAGGAGATTGAGGTCGAGCATTGCGACAGGTATGCGCGCCGTCGAATACTACCAGAGGGTCGAATCCATTTGACAAATAAGCCGCGAGGCCGGTAAGGTCGCATCATCACCCGCTCCGCCTGCTCGGACCGGGCAGCAGATCCGCAAGGAGGCGACGTCATGCGTCCATGGGACGGCATCATCAGCGAGGAGGAGCAGCGCCGGTATCGCGCCGCCGGCTTCGGCAAGCCCTCCGGAATCGGGAAGCGGCCCGCGCTGCTCGTCATCGACGTGCAATACCGCACCGTCGGCACCCGCCCGATGCCGTTCTGGCACGCGATCGAGGAGTTTCCGACGAGCTGCGGCGAGCAGGCGTGGCAGGCGGTCTCCAACATCCAGAAGCTGCTCGAGGAATTCCGTGCTCGCGGATGGCCGGTGCTGTATCCCCACGTCGCGCCCAAGCAGGCCACCGACGGCGGCCGCCTCGCGCAAAAGGTGCCGGCGATCATGAACATCCCCGCGCACGGCTACGACTTCGTCGAGCAGGTGGGCCCGCGCAGCGGGGACGTGCTGTTGCCGAAGAAGCACCCCAGCGCCTTCTTCGGCACGCCGCTCGTGAGCCATCTCATCGATCTGCAGGCGGACACGCTCGTGGTCACCGGCTGCACGACGAGCGGCTGCGTACGGTCCAGCGTGGTCGATGCGTTCTCGCTCAACTTCCGGGTGCTGGTACCCGAGGACGCCGTGTACGACCGTAGCAGCGTCTCGCACGCGGTCAACCTGTTCGACATGGCGGAGAAGTACGCCGACGTCGCGCCCGGCGCCGAGATCCTGCAGAAGTTACGAGCGCTCTGATCGATGGCCGATGCGGCAGGCGTGACTCGCCTCCGCAGGCGCGCGTGTCAAAACAAGCCGGTGGCGCCCCGGCCAGCGACAGCCTCGCCGCCCTGGAGCACGGCGACGATTCGCGCCGGGTCCTGCAAGCTCGCGATATCCGCGATCGGATCGCCGTCGAAGATCAGGACATCGCCAAGGCGGCCGGGCTCGAGCACGCCGACGTCCGGCCGCTTGATGGCGCGCGCCGCCACGCTCGTTGCTGCGCGCACGGCCTCCAGCGGGCTCAGCCCGCCGCGCACGAGGAACTCGAGCTCCCGGGCATTGGTGCCGTGCGGGTAGCGATTGCCCAGGTCGCCGCCTGCCGCCATGGGAATGCCGGCCTCGTGCGCGAGCTTGACGCTGTTGAGCCAGAGCGGCTCGTTCACGCTCATCTCCTCGCGGTGCTTCGGCAGGAGATTGAGCTTCTGCCCAAGCTCGAGCACGCTGAACAGCGTGCACAGCGTCGGCACGTAGATGGTCTGCGACGCCTTCAGCATCGCCACCGATTCGACGTCCAGCCGCGTGCCATGCTCGACCGTGTCGACGCCGGCGCGGAGCGCGTACTTCACGGAGTCGGTTGATTGCGCATGAACCGCGACGGTGCGGCCCCAGCGATGCGCTTCCTCCGTGGCGACGGCGATCTCCTCCGCCGAGAAGGTGGTCATCCAGGTGTAAGCGTACGGCCCCACCTCGACGCCACTGGCGGCAAGCTTGATGTTGTCCACGCCGTTGCGGATCTGCCGGCGCACCGCCTTGCGGATCTCGTCGGGGCCGTCGACGATGCACCCGAGCCCGTGCGTCTTCGACCAATGCGGCGGCAGCGTGTCGCCCAGGCCACCCGTCGAGCAGAGGATCTGCCCGCTCGCCACGACGCGCGGGCCGCGGATGCGCTTTTGCGCCACCGCGTCGCGGATCGTGACCGCGACGTTGCCGATCGTCCCTACGTCGCGGATGGTCGTGTAGCCGGCGTCGATCACCTTGCGCGCATTGAGCACAGCATTCAGCGTGGCGACCTCGATCGACGAGCGATCGACCTCCTCGAGACTCCTGAATCCGTTGTAGATGAGATGGGCGTGACAGTCGATGAGGCCTGGCATCACCGCGAGGCCTGCGACGTCGACGCGGCGCGCGTTTTTCGACCGCGCCACCGGCAAGTCGCTGCGACGGCCGGCGAACGCCACCTTGCCGTCGATGAGCAGCACCGCGGCGTGCTCGATGAGCGGATTGACTCCGTCGAGCAGCCGGCAATCGTCGAGCAGCGTGCCACCGGGGTGCGGCGCAAATGCGTCGCCGGCAAGGCGCGTGGTCATGCGGCGACCTGCAGCGCTTCGAAGCTTCGCGGCAGCCAATCGCGCGGCTCGAAGTCGACGGCGTGGACGCGTCGCGCGAGCTCGGCTCGAGTGCTGTCGAGCTCCACCAGGCGGCCAGCATGATAGATCCGCCAAATGCGCAGCGGGTCGCGTAGCACGCGCACCGTGTCGGCCGGATTGCCATCGACGATCAGCAGATCCGCCACCCGACCGGGCGCGACGAGGCCGCGATCCTCGCCGCGGCCGATCGCTGCCGCAGCCGTCGACGTCGCCGCACGAATGACCTCGAGCGCGGAGAAGCCGAGCGCTTCGAGATACTCCATCTCGAGGATGGCCGACGGCACATGCGGAAAGCGGTGCGCGGCGTCCGAGCCGATGGCGATGCGCAAGCCCTTGCGCCGCGCCTCCGCGAGCATCGCGCGCGAGCGATCGAAGGCATCCCACGCCTGACGGCGGAATGCGGGGTCGGGCGGCGCCGCGAAGGCCTCCATGCTGCGTACGTGCAGCCACGCGATGGTGGGCGAGAAAATCGTGCCCTGCGCCGCCATCTCGTCCAGGCACTGCTCGTCGGCATACTCGGCGGAGTGGATCGACACGGCGCCTGCGCGCACGGCAGCGAGGATGCCGTTGCGCGAATGCGCGTGAGCGTGCACGAGCTTGCCGTACTTCGCGGCCTCGGCGACGGCGGCATGGATCTCGTCGAAACCGAGGTCGTCGGTCTGCGCGCTGCTGAACGGGGAGCCGGCGACGCCGCTCGCCGCGACCTTGATCCAGTCGACGCCGCCCTTCACCTGGCGGCGCACGGCGGCGCGCACGGCCTCGACGCCGTTCGCGGTCATCCCGAGGCTGGTGTCGTTGGTCTCCTCGACCCACGGCATGCTGCCGTCGAGCAGTCCGGCCGAGCCGCAGATGATCGGCCCTGCCGCGACGATATCCGGTCCGGGGGTGAGACCGAGGCGGACTGCATCGCGCACTGCCGGCCCGACGAAGCCCCGGCAACCACCGTCGCCGATGGACGTGAAGCCGCTCGCGAGGACGCGCGCCGCATTGCGCGCCGCGAACAGCGCGTTCAGCTCGACCGACTCCTGGCGTTCGAGCGCCCACACGTCGGGACGCTCCTCGTGGTAGGTGAGGTGAGTATGCGCATCGATGAGGCCGGGGAGGATCGCCCGACCTTCGAGGTCGATCACCTTCGCGTCGGCGCCTGCTGTGATTCGCGTCGCCGGGCCCACCGCCTGGATGCGATCGCCGACGATATGAACCGCCTGGTCACGCTGGGGGTCTTCTCCCGAGCCGTCGATCAGCAACCCGCCACGCAGCAGCAGCTCGCCGCGCCCCGCCATCAGTACGAATCCCCCTCGCGCTTGGGCTTCCACGCCAGGAGGCGGCTCTCGAGCTTGGCAAGCAGCGCGAAGAGGATGTAGCCGACGATGCCGATCTCGACCGCGCCGAAGATCATGCGATCAATGCGGAACTGCCAGCGCGCCTCCTGGATGCGGAAGCCCATGCCGGAGTCCGCCGCGAGCAGCTCCGCTGCCACGAGAACGAAGAACGACATGCCCATGCCCAAGCGCAGCCCGGTGAAGATTTCCGGCATCGCCGAGGGCAGGCTGATGGTGAAGAATGCGCGCTGCGGCGACGCGCCGAGCGAGTGCGCGGCGCGCATCAGCAGCGGATCGGCGTATCGCACGCCCTGGTAGGTGTTGACATAGATGACGAAGAACGCCGAGAACGCGATCATCAGCACCTTGGAGAGCTCGCCGAGCCCGAACCAGATGATGAAGATGGGCAGGAAGGCGAGCGGTGGGATCGGCCGAAGCAGCTCGAGGAGCGGGTCGACGATGTCGCGCGCGAGACGGCTCGAGCCGGTGAGGCAGCCGATCAGCACGCCCAGGACGGCGGCGATGGCGAAGCCCTCGCCGGCCCGCAGCAGGCTGATCGCGATGTCGGACGGTATGACGTCGCGCAGCCCCCAGAACGCGAGCACGACGTCCTTGGGCGTCGGGATCATCACGGGGTTGATCAGCTTCAGCTTCGCGTTCACGAACCCGAACGCGAACCACAGCAGAAGTGCGCCGAGGATGGACGCGTACCGGATGAACCGACTGCTCATGTTGCCTTCCGTGCCCCTGTCCTACCTCACAAGCCCTTCACGCACGCCGAACACGCCTGCTTCAGCGGCGCGGGGTCGAACACCTCCCTGGCCGTCGTGACCTTCTTCAGCTCCTTGATCTCGGCGAGGTACTGCGCCTTCTGGTCGAATTCCTTTGCCCAGTCCGACGACATCGTGACGTCGTTGTGAATCTTCGAGAATGTGGCGAGGACCACGGGCTTCGGGATGTTGATGTCCTTGGCCACGATGGCGGCCGCCTCGTCGCGATTGGCCTCGAGCCATTCGGCAGCGTTCTTGAGCGCGCGCAAGGCTGCCTGCACGGTCTTCGGATTCTTGCTCACGAAGTCGTCGCTCGCGAAGACTGCCGCGTAGATGCCATCGATGCGCTTCTTGCCCTCCTTGCCCGGCACGAACGAGTCGGTGGCGCTCACCAGCACGCGGCCGCCCTGCTCCGTCGCATAGATGGCCCACGGCTCCCACGTCTGGATGGCATCCACGTCCCCGCGCTGGAAGGCGAGCACGATCTCCTGCGGCAGCATGTTGACCAGCGTGATCTTGGAGACGTCGCAGCCGTACTCCTTGCACATCTTCTCGAGGATGGACATCACCAGGCCGATGCGCGTCAGCGCGAGCTTCTTGCCTTCGAGATCCTTCGGCGTCTTGATCGGCCCGTCCTTGCGCACGACGAGCTGCTGCGCCGCCGAAATGTCCGTGGTCTCGGCCAGGATGCGCGCCGGCACACCGTTGGCCACCATGGCCATCGGGTTCGTCCACGAGGCGATCGCCATGGGGATCGTGCCGCCGGCCATCCCGGCGGGAATCTCCGAGCCCGAGCTCACGAACTTGACTTCGACGTTGAGCCCCTCCTTCTCGAAGAAACCCTTGCGCGCCGCGACCACGGGCAACGCCCCCTGCTGCGCGTCGCGCGACGTCCATAGCTGGAACGACTTGGTCTCGACCTGCGCATGAGACGCAGCGGCGAAGCCGAGCAGCATTGCGATGGCGGCGCAGCGGCGGAATAGCGCGAACAGTTTCATCGATCCTCCATACCCTTGAAATGACCTGCGGATAATTTGGCGGCCGACTCTAGCATCGGGCCGCCTCGAACTCAACGAGGCTCTTGTCGATCTCCTGCTGGAGGAGGTCGGTCACGCGGCGTCGATAGGTGAGGAACTCCGGCCGGTTCTCGTCGCGTGGCCGCGGCAGGTCGATGTCGATCGCATCCTTCACCGTTCCCGGCCGCGCCGTCATGACGATGATGTGATCCGAAAGCAGGATCGCCTCGTCGATGCTGTGCGTGATGAACAGGATGGTCTTGCGCGTCTGCTGCCAGATGCGCACCAGCTCGCCCTGCAGGAAACGGCGCGTCTGCGCGTCGAGCGCAGCGAACGGCTCGTCCATCAGCAGCATCTTCGGCTGCGTGGCGAGCGCGCGGGCGATCGCCACGCGTTGCTTCATTCCGCCGGACAGCTCCTTGGGGTACGAGCGTGCGAAGCGCTGCAGCCCGATGAGCTCGAGCGATTCGGCGACGATCCTCTGCACGTCTGCAGCCGAGGCCCCGTTGACCCGGGGCCCGTAGGCAATGTTGCGCTCGACGGTCATCCAGGGGAACAGCGCGTGCTCCTGGAATACGACGCCGCGATCGGCGCCGGGCCCGCGGATCGGCGCGCCATTGAGCAGCAGCCGGCCGCGGCTGGGTTGCAGGAAGCCGGCGACGAGATTGAGGAAGCTGGACTTGCCGCAACCGCTCGGACCGACCACCGTGACGAATTGCGATTCCGTGACGCGCGCCGTGAAGTCGGCGAGCGCGACGGTCTTGGTGCCGTCCCGCTCGTAATCCAGCCCCACACCGTCTGCGACCAGTTCTACCGTCACGCCGATTCCATTTCCGTTGCGGTTCGTGGAACACCCGCCCGCGCGTTGCGCAGATAGCCGCCGAGGCGTGCAAGCGAGGGCGCGTGCTGCAGCGAGAGCACTGCATCGATGAGCCCTGCCGCTTCGGGAGCGGGCAGCGCCACGAGGGCGGCGTCGCGTGCCTTGCGCACCAGGGCATCCTGCGGAAAGGGACGGTCCGCTGCGCCGAGCACGTCCGCCACATATGCTTCGCGGCTTCGCCCATCCGCCAGCGTGACCACCACCCGGCCGGAATAGCGGTCGGGGAAGCCGTCCTCCTGCGCTGCCCAATCGATGCGGCGGGCAAAGGCGAGGACCTCGACATCGAACGGGCTTTCGAAGAATGCCACGTCCACCTGGCGACCCAGTGCGCGAGCCGCGACGCACAACGGCAGGCTCCACTTGGCGGCGTAACCCGTTGGCGGATCCAGCTTTTGCTCCCACGGCTCGCAGATCAGCTGCGCCTGCCGCGGATCGACGATGCATCGAATGGCCCGCATGTCCGCGGCGTTGATTCCACTGCGAAGCAGCGTGTCGACGGCCTCGAGAAACGCCTGGATGTAATGGCAGCATGGCGCGGTCTTGGGCCGGCTCTCGCACACTGCCCAACGCTCACCCAGATCCGCAAGCTGGTGCTCCATGCGCTCGGCGATCGCCGGGTTCCGGCCGAACGCTGCGAAGAGTCCGTTGGCTCCCTCCAGGATCGAGGCGGGACCCGTCATGCCGTCGGCGGCAAGCGCGGCGGCGACGAGGCCGCCGAGTGCTGCCCACCCGCCATGCAATGCCTTGGACGTCGCGCCGGCGTGCAAGAACTCGAAGATGCCCGACGACTGGCTGCCTGCGATCCCGAGCGCGTCGGTCGTGCGGCGCGGGTCCAATCCGGACAGGCAGGCAACCGCGGCGGCCGCGGCGAGCGGCCCTGCAACAGACGTCGCCTGGAAGCCGTGGCGCTGCAGGTCACCGCGCAAGGCGGCCCCGATGCGCGCGAGCACTTCCCAGCCGACGCAGATCGCGCGCAGCACGGCGAGGCCCGATTGACCCTGCTGCTCTGCGGCGGCCAGCACGGCCGGCAGCACCACCGGGGCGCCGTGCACCACGCCGCGGACGTGGGTGTCGTCGAACTCCAGCCCGTGCATCAAGAGGCCGTTGTGCAAGGCCGCGGCGGCCACCGCGCACGGCCGCTGCCGTCCGATCGCCGAAGCGGGTCCGTCAGCGCCGAACAGGGCGAACGCCGCGCGGGGCTGCACGACGCTGCGGGCGTCGAGCGCCGCCAGCGCAGCGCCGACACCATCGAGGAGCCGCAGGCACGCCGCCTCCATTGCCGCTGCCGGCGGCGAATTCCGCTGAGCATCCACCGCGAACTCCGCCAGGCGTTGCGCCAGCAGCACGTGGCCTGGCCGGGAACCGCTCACACCCGGGCCAGTTCCCGGTAGAGCTCCGGCCTGCGGTCGCGCCACCAGGGCAGGCTGACCTGTGCCTTGGCGACGTGGTCGAGATCGAGTGTCGTGACCAGGAGCTGCGGCTCGCTGCTCGACGCCTCGGCGATGATCTCTGCGCCGATCGGGTCGATGATCATGCTGCGACCCATATGCTTGCGGCCCTTCTCGTCGCCGGCGCGGTTGACGGCGACGACGTACACCCCATTCTCGTACGCTCGCGCCTGCAGCGGGACCTCCCACGTCTTGTCGCGCAGCTTGGTCTCGCCATACGTTGCGGCGCAGATCGGCATGAACAGGATCTCGGCGCCCTTCAGCGCGAGCAGGCGCGAGCCTTCGGGATACTTGCGGTCGTAGCAGATCTGGATGCCGATCTTGGTGCCGCAAACATCGAATACGGGAAATTCGGTACCCGGGGAGAAATAGAACTTCTCGTAGCTGCCGGTGCCGCCTGGGAGCTCCGACGGGAGGATCGCGGGAATGTGCGTCTTGCGATAGACGCCGACGTGCTTGCCGTGCTGGTCGACCACGACGCAGGAGTTGTAGTAGTGCCGCCCATCCTTCTCGCCGAAGGGAAGGACGAGCGCCATGCGGTGGTCCGCCGCGGCATCGAAAACGCGCTTCATCGACTCGTGCGGCAAGGACACGAAGAACCGGTCGAAGTCCTGCGTCAATCGATTGGGAAAGAACGGCGTCATGAACAGCTCGGAGAAGCAGACGATCTCGACCTGCTTCTGCGCCGCCGCCTCGATCATGCTGCATGCGCCCGGCACGCTCTCGCGCCAGTCGTCGCTCAATACGGGGCCGGTCTGCGCGGCCGCCACCGTGATCATTCGTCCCATTGGTCTTTCCTCGTCCTCGCTACCGCACGGCCAGCGCTGGCGCCGGCTCCGTAGATGTCCAGGGCCGCTGCGGCGTGATGGTTCCGTTTGCCGGATCCGCGGCGATGGCCGCGGGTCGCGGTCCGACGGCGCACCATGGCCGCCCCCCGCGCGACGTTCAATTCGAATCCTATCACCCGGCCTCGATTCCGATCGACGGACCGGACGGTATCGGGCGAAGCTTGACTCAATGAGCCGGTGGTCGGTCTCGTCGAGCGTCTGCGCGTTGGTGAACGTGCCGCCGATATCGACCGCGGCGCAGCGTCACCTGACCCACCGGCCTTCCTGCATCACGCGCACGACGTCGGCGACTGCCCCGATGTCGCGCGACGCGTCGCCGCGCACCACCACGAGGTCGCCGCGCCTGCCCTCCGCGACCGCGCCCCGATCGGGTAACTGGGCGGCCTCGGCCGCTCGTGATGTCGCCGCGGTGAGCGCCTCCACCGGGCTTGCGCCCCAGCGCACCAGGCACGCCATGTCGTAGTGCAGCATGCCATGCATGTTGTCGCTGCCGAGCACCACGTTCACGCCAGAGCGAAGCGCAGTCGGCATGACGGCATCCTGCGCCGCACGCGCGCCCATCAGCCGCGCGAGGATTGCGGGGGACTTCGCCGCGGACTTCTCGATGCCTTCGGGATGGAAGAAGCGTGCCGGCGTCGCCACCAGATACCCGCCTGCCTCGCGGATGTGCTCGAGCTCCCCTTCGTCCATCAGCGCGCCATGCTCGATCATGCGCACGCCCACCCGCATCGCGGTTTCGATCGCCGCACCGCCGTGAGCGGCAGCCGCCACGTATGTGCCGGCACGCGTCGCTTCTTCCACGGCAACCGCGATCTCCGCTTCGCTATAGAGCAGTGTGCGCGCAAGGTTCCCGGCGGCGTTCACGCCGCTGGTCAGCACGAGCTTGATGCAATCGGCACCCGCGCGAAGGTTCGCGCGCACACCCTGCCGCACCGCCTCGACGCCGTCGAAGCCGACGCGGTCGGCCTGGTGGCTGTGCGTAGGTGCGATGGGCACTCCTGAGGTGATGAGGTCGGGTCCGGGCAGCACGCCTCGGCGTATCGCTTCGCGCGCCGCGAAATCGAGGCCATGCCCCTCGCCCATCACGCGAACCGTCGTGATGCCCGCATGAAGATCACGCAGCAGATGTCGTGCGCTCACCCAGGCGCGCTCGAAATGGTCGGCGCCGAACATTTGGCTCATCGGATTCGGGCGGTCGGGGTCGATCGACAGGTAACCGTGCAGGTCGAGGAGCCCGGGGATGATGCTGCAGCCAGGGAAATGCTGGATGACGCCCTGCGGATAGCGGCGTGCGGCCTCCGCCCGTGCGTGCAAGGCGACCACCCGGCCGGCGGAGACGACCACCGCCGCTTCGGGATGCACGCCGCCGACGCCGTCGAGGACGCGGTCGGCCGAAAGGATCGTGCAGGTCGAGGCAGCGCTCATGGCTGCTGAACGGGCGCCTGTGGCGCGGCTGCCGCAACTTCCGCGTGGCGGGCCACGACGGCAGCGAGCACTCGCGTGCCGGCGACGAGATGCGCGGGCTCGGTGTACTCGGCGGGGTTGTGGCTCAACCCGCCCTGGCTGGGGATGAAAATCATGCCCGTCGGGCAATGGCTCGCCAGGTGCAGCGAGTCGTGAAAAGCGCCCGACATCATCTCCATGACCCTGAGGCCAAGGCCATCGGCGGCCTCGCGCACGGACGCGGTGATGGCGTGATCGAACCACGTGGTGGGCATGGCCATCGATTCGGCGAAGCTGACGTGGCAACCGTGCCTGGGCTCGGAGCAGAAGTCGGCGAGAAGCGAAGCGCAGCCGTCGAGGACCGACGCGTCGGGATGCCGTGCATCGACGGTGAGCGTGGCCTCGCCCGGAATGGTGTTGATCGATCCGGGAACGACGGTCAGCGTGCCGATGGTCAGGCGCAAGGAGGGGTTGCCATCCGCGAGCGCATAGAGGCGATGCGCGAGGTCTGCCAGGGCGCGCAGGGCATCGCGGCGATGGTCGAGCGGCGTCGTGCCCGCGTGCGCCGCCTCACCCACCGCACGCACGCGGTACCAGCGCACGCCCTGGATGCCACGCACGGCGCCGATCGGCACGGCCGACTGCTCGAGCACCGGTCCCTGCTCTATGTGCGCCTCGATGAACGCGTGCACGTCGCGCTGCAGCGCGCACACGGGCACGTCCGCGAGCTCGCGGAGGATCCGGTCGATGCAGTCGCCATACGTCGTGCCGGCCGCGTCGCTCGCCGCGCGAAACGCGTCGAGCCGCCGAGGGTCGACGAACGCGGCCGATCCCATCGACCCTGGCGCAAAGCGGCAGCCCTCCTCGTTGGCCCAGGCCACGACCTCCACGGGACGCCGCGTGGACACGCCCATGTCGCGCAAGGCAGCCAGCACTTCGAGGCCTGCGCAGACGCCAAAGGCGCCGTCGAGCTTGCCACCGGCAGGCTGCGTGTCGATGTGGCTGCCGGTCATCACGGGCGCAGTGATCGCACTGCCAGCGCGCCGGAAGAAAACGTTGCCGGCGACGTCCTGGCGCACGTCGCAGTCCAAGCTCCGCGCGTAGCTCACCAGGAAGCGTCGCGCCTTCAGGTCCGCTTCGGTGAGCGCTTGACGATCGACACCGCCGTCCGGCCTCGCGCCGATGCGCGCGAGCTGCTCGACGAGGTCGATGAGACGCGAGGGAGAAACGTGGTCCACGATGCCGCGCTGCA
>DATILY010000082.1:0-26598 GCA_035475895.1 Casimicrobiaceae bacterium
ATGCGCAAGGTGGATGGAACGGCGAAGGCCGCGTAGCTGCCGTAACGATCGACCGCACGAAAACGAAACGGGCGCCGAAGCGCCCGTTTTGCGTTGGCCTCGCGACCGTCAATTCCAGGACAGGCCGAGCACCATGTTGCACGAGCCGCTCGTCCCGCAACCGCTGTTCTGGCGCAGGTTGATGTAATACGTCTGGCCCGCCAGCACGTGACCTTCCGGGTAGCCGAAGCGCGCGGAGGCGAGGTTGTAATACACGTCGCCGGACACGCCGCCCGTCACGACGAGCGGGCCGTTGATGCCCGTCGGATCGGGGCTGCGGAAGTCGCACGGACTGCGCGACAGCGTCGCCTGGCGGTCACCGCGGGGGTCGACGTATTCCGCCCATTGCAGCCGGCCCCACGCGTTCGGCGAGAGGGTCGACGGGATGACGATCGCCACGACGGCAACGCCATCCGCCTTCAGCGGGCCGAAGTCCTTCGTGTAGATCGTCGGGCTCGAGCCCCACGGCACGACCGTCTGCACGACGTTCTTGTAGCTCGCGCAGAAGTCCGGCGGCGTGAGCGACTGCTGCCACACCACGGTCGTGGACGCGGGTGCGCTCGTGCCGACGACGTTGGTCGCCTGCACGGAGTACGTCTGCGACCCTGCCGAGCTGCTGGTGGCCAGGCATGTCGACGACGAGCTGCTGCAATTGGTCCACGCGTAGCTCTGTGGCGCGTTCGTGCACGTGGCCGTCAGCGTGATCTGCTGCCCGGTGAACGGCGATTGCGAGCTCGACGACACCGTGCAGCTCGGCGGTGCGGTTGGACGCGGTTGCCACGTCACCGTGACGTTGGCCGCGGGACCCGCTCCGGCGGCGTTGATGCCCGCCACCGAGTACACCACGGCGCCCGCGTTGGCGCTGGTCGCCTGGCAGGTGGCCGCGCTGCTCGTGCAGTTGGTCCATACGAAGCTGGTCGGTGAGCCCGAGCAGCTCGCGGTGAGCGTGACGGTGCCACCCGCCATCGGCGTCGAGTTGCTCGCCGACACGGTGCACGACGGCGGCGCCGGGTTCTGCCATGTGACCTGCACGGTGGCCGGCGCACTGTTGCCGGCGCTGTTCGAAGCGACCACGCTGTACGTCACCGCGCCGGCGTTCGCAGCCGTGGCGTTGCACGCAGCACCGTTGCTCGTGCAGTTGGTCCACGCGTAGCTGGTCGGATTGCCGGTGCACGACGCCGAAAGCGTCACGTTGGAGTTGATCGTCGGATTGTTGCTGCTCGCGAACAGGTTGCATACCGGCGCGGTGGGCAGGCCGCCGCCACCGCCGCCACCACCACTGCCGCCCCAGTCGATGTCGATGCCCGCGCGCGGACCGCGGCCGGCGGAATTGACCGCTTCGACGGCATAGTGCGCAAGCCCTGCGATCGACTGGTTGGTGCTGCACGACGACGAGCCGGCCGGACAGTTGGGGATCAGGTTGCACGCGTTCTGCAGCAGGTAGTTGCACGTCATCCAGCTGTAGCTTCCCGGCGACTGGCTGCAATTGGCCGTCAGCGTGACGCCGCTGCCCGCCGTCGGGTTGGTCGACGTGGCGCTGATCGTGCAGATGGGAACCGGACCGCCGCTGCTGCCCCACGTGACGTCGAGCTTGGCGGTGTTGCCCGAGCCGGTGCCATTGCTGCCGGTGACGGCGTAGCTGACCACGCCCGCCACCGAATTGTTGGAGGTGCAGGTGCTCGTCGTGCTCGTGCAGTTCGTCCAAGCGAACGTCGTGGGATTGTTCGTGCAGGTCGCGGTGAGCGTGATCGGCGAACCGAGCAGCGGATTGTTGCTCGAGCTGGTGAGCGTGCACGCCGGGGTGCCGGCGGGCGCGATGGACACGTCCTTCATCGGCATGCAGAAGATGACCGGCTGCGACGGATTGCCGTTGCCTTCCGCGACGTAGCCCTTCGCGATCATCTGGGCGTACACGGTGGTCTGGTCGGTGTAGCGATGGTTGACGTCGCTGCGGTTGTTCCACAGGCGGAACACCGACTCGGCGCCGGACGGGCACTTGCCCGTGTTCGGATCGACGGGGAACGCGCGGAACACTTCCGACGACTCGAGCAGCCAGCTGTCCGCGAATTGCGCCTGGACAGCCGTGCATTCGGCCGCGCTGGCGGAATAGAAATGCGAGTCGAGGCCCTTGGCCGGGCTGCCGTAGAACCGGCAGATCCCGACGCTCCCGGCGACGGTCTCGCCGGCCTTGATCGCCTGGAACGTGAGCCCCGTCCGTTTCCAGCCGGGATGCACGCCGTTGTCGAGATCGGCCGCCTCCTTGGTGTCGGTCGTGACGAAGTAGTGATCGAGCGTCGCGTTGTAGAACTCGATCACGTCCGTGGTCTGGACCGCCGGAACGGTTGCCGTCGCCGGAAGTGCTGCGAAGAGCAGAGCGGCGAAGAGATTGCGTGCTTTCATCATGAGACTCGTCCTGGGGGCTGCGTGCGAAATGCGCGCAGCCGCGATTGCAGTCGACCGTCGAGCCTGCGGCTCATTGCACGGTCCGGTTGTGGCATGGCGCGGCACTTCCCCCAAGAACCCTCGCCGTTGCGGTAAAGCGGTGCGGACTCCTCCTCGTTATGCGTTGACGGCCATCGGCAGGCCGTCGGCCGCCTCGACCACTTCGTCGATGGCGCGCAGCTCGCCGTCGAGCGCGCGCGCCTGGGCCTCGAGGGCCTCCCGGGCCTGCTCGAGCTCGGCGATGCGATCCTCCAGCTCGTCGCTGGCGTGATGGATGCGCTTGATGCTCTCGAGCCGCCGGCGCAGTTGCAGGTGATGCTCGCGGACCTGCGTCTCGAGCGGCGCCATCACGGCCTTGAGCCACGCCTCGACGTCGCGGTTGGCGACCTCGTAGGCATGCTTGGCGCGGGAGGCGATCGTCTCGAAGAATCGCTTCATCAGCGGATACTTCGCCTTGCTGACCATGTTCCAGAGCGTGTTGATGTGCGTGTTGTAGGCACGCTCCAGGCGATCGATCTCCTTCAGGTACTTCAGCACCGAGAAGGGCGGCGGCACGAACGGCTCGAGGTTGTGCTCCGTTGCGAAGCGCACGTACATCGCACGCATCATGTCGTGGATGTCGCCCGACTGCTGCGCCACACGCTCGAAGTCGCGGCGGATGCGCGCGAAGAACTCGCCCATCGCCTCGCGCACGCCCTTGGTGAACCAGTTGCGCTCCATCCGCTCGCGCGTGCGCGCGGCCGTCCCGCGCAGCGCCTCGAGCCCGATGACGTCGAACAGCGCGTTGGTCTGCTGGGTGTAGACGTTGCGCAGCGCGGTGTAGCGCGCGAGGCCGCGCTCGAACAGCTCCTTCTCCGCGCGCACACGGGCCATCATGTGCTCGACGACGTCCTGGTTCTTGCCACGCAGCGCGGTCAGCTCGGCCAGCTGCTCCACGATGCCCGATGCCCGCGCGGCGAGGATCGCGTCGACGCTCGCCACGAGCGCGCGCGCCTCGGCCTGCGTCGATGCGCCGACGATGTCGCGCTTGGCCGGGATGAGCTTGTGCGACAGCGCGTTCTCGAGCACCGGAAGACGGCTTCGCGCCAGCAGGGCATCGTCGCCGTTCACCTTCGCGAGCAGCGCCTTTTGCGCGGAGACGGCGAACACCTGGCCGGTCGAGATCCCGAGCATCGACGCGCTGCCCTTGACCTGGCGCTCGATCTCCGCATCGACGTCGGCGGGGCTCTTGAGCTCGTCCCACAGGCCGTCGATCTTGTTGAGGATGACGATGCGGCCGGCGCGCGTCGCGGCGTCCTCGCCGGCGAGATGCTGGTTCCATACCTCGAGGTCGGTTTTGGTGACGCCCGCGTCGGCGGCCAGCAGGAACAGCACCGCGTGCGCGTTGGGCAGCAGGTTGAGCGTGAGCTCGGGCTCCGTCCCGATCGCGTTGAGGCCCGGCGTGTCGAGGATCACGAGGCCCTGCTGGAGCAGGGGATGCGGGAAATTGATGATGGCGTGGCGCCAGCACGGGATGTCCACCGAGCCTTCGTCGTCACGCTCCAGCGCGGCCAGGATGTCCTCCTCGCCGTCGCCATACAGGCCGTACTTGCGCGCGAGCGCCACGGGCACGCGCTTCACCTGCGACACGCGCGCCAGCGCCTCGGTCATGCGCTCGGCCGACGACAGGTCGAGCGGGAACGTCACCCACTCGTCGGCGTAGTTCTTGTACTCGGAGACGGTCGCTTCCTTCTGCCGCGTCTCGATCGGCAGCAGGCGGATGGACGGAGGCCGCCCCGCGTCGTAGAGGAGCTCGGTCGGGCACATCGTGGTGCGCCCGGCCGACGACGGAAGGAGCCGCTGGCCGAAGTCGGCGAAGAAGATCGCGTTGATGAGCTCGGACTTGCCGCGGGAGAACTCGGCAACGAACGCGACGACCAGGCGATCCTGGTGCAGACGCTCGAGGATGCGCTGGACTTTGAGGTCGACCTGCGCGTCGGCGAGATCCTGCTGGCCCAGCCATTCGTGCAGTCCCGAGATGGCGGCCGAAAGCCGGCGACGCCAGTCGCTGTAGCCTTCAAAACGCGCCGCCAGGTCGCGTGACCGCACCAAACCCTGTCTCCCCGAATCTTCTTGGTCTGGGCATCCGTGACCGGGCGCCCAGTGACCGGCCTATATAGCACAACATATGCCGCCGGCATACCCGGTGTTAACGCCATCGACACGCGGGGGCCAATGGTCGGGCGCATAAGGGAATTCAGCAAGGTGCCACCGCCTTCCAACCGCTGGGCGGTGCATCGAAGCGTCGTCAGCGGACGTCGCGGGTGACGTCGCCGGTCACAAAGCGCGCCCGAGCGGGCGAGAAGCTGTTGATGACGAAAACGTGCCGGAGCGGGGCGGTCCTGTCCCTCAGCGCTGGCAGCGGGGGCAGTAGAACGTCGCGCGCTGGCCCTGGCGGACCAGCCGTACCGGCGTGCCGCATGAGCGACACGCCTCGCCGGCGCGGCCATACACGGCGTAATCGAGCTGGAAGTAGCCGGGCTCGCCGGCCGAGTCGACGTAGTCGCGCAGCGTGCTGCCGCCTTTGGCGATCGCGTCGGTGAGCACGGCGGTGACCGCGTCCACGAGCCTGGCGGCGCGCGGCCGGGACAGCCGGCCTGCCGGCGTCGTCGGCCGGATGCCCGCGCGGAACAGCGCCTCGTTCGCGTAGATGTTGCCGACTCCGACCACGACGGCGTTGTCCATCAGAGCCAGCTTGATCGCGGCGCGCCGGCCCCGGGTGGCTCGCCACAGGTGCTCGGCCGTGAACGCGGGATCGAACGGCTCGAGGCCGAGGCTGCGCAACAGCGGATGGCCCGCCGCGTCGTCGGGCGCCCAGAGCACCGCACCGAAGCGCCGCGGGTCGTGATAGCGCAGCAGCGTGCCGTCGTCGAGGACGAGGTCGAGATGATCGTGCGTGCGCCGCGGCGGCGGCGCGCTGTGCACGCGCAGGCTGCCGGTCATGCCCAGGTGCACGAGCAGCGTGCCGCCGCCGATGCGGAACAGCAGGTACTTGCTGCGCCGGTCGACCGCGTCGATCGTGCGCCCGCGCAGCGTGCGCGCGAGATCGGCCGGAACCGGCCAGCGCAGCCGGCGGTCGTATACCTTCACGGCGGCGATGCGCCGGCCGGTCACGCGCGGTGCAACACCGCGGCGCGTGGTTTCGACTTCGGGGAGCTCGGGCATCGCGGGTCCGCAACGCAACTGACGAGCGCGCATGGCCCGGTGTCGCGTGGCGGGCGGCGCGTCGCGTCACTATAGTAATCTACCCGATTGCGTCCGATCGCCGCGTTCGGACGCGGCCCGGTTGGGCCAAGAGGATCCCGATGCCGTCCATTCCGCGCAAAGGCGCTTTCCTTGCTTTCCTGCTCGCGGTCGCGCTGCCCGGTTGCGCGCAATCGCCGCTGCAGGACCGTCCTCCGAACGCTTCGCGGCTGCCCGCGATGCGCGCGCCGGCTAGCGACGAAGGCATCTCGGCCGACCTGTTCTACCGCATCCTGCTCGGCGACGTGGCGCTCCAGCGCGGCGACGTCCCGCTTGCAGCGCGCGCATATCTCGAGGCCGCGCGCGAGGCGCAGGATGCGCGGCTCGCACGCCGGGCCACCGAGATCGCGCTGACCGGCCGCTTGCGCTCCCAGGCGCAGGAAGCCGCGCGGCTGTGGAGCAGCCTCGACCCCGCCGCCGAGCGGCCGCGCCAGATCATCGCTGCACTGGCCTCGGGCGACTCCGGCGCGCGCCTGCTCGATCCAGGCACCGAGGACCTGCGCACGCGCCTCGAGCGGCTGCTCGCCGAAGCGGCCGTATCCGGCCAGGGCGTGGGCGAAGTGTTCCTGCAGCTCAACCGTGCATTCGCGCAGCAGTCGGACAAGCGCGCGGTGCACGCGCTCATCGCCGATCTCGCGAAGCCTTACGGCAAGGCGCCGGAGGCGCACTTCGCCGTCGCGCTGGCCGCCTACAACGCGATGGGCGACGACGTCGAAATGGGCACCGAGGCGCTGCACGAAGTCGACGCCGCGCTGACGCTGCGGCCCGACTGGGAGCGCGCCGCGCTGCTGAAAAGCGAGATCCTCGGCCGCCGGGGGCCCGGCGACGCCATCGGCTACCTGCAGTCGTTCCTCGCCGCGCAACCGTCGTCCAAGCCGGTTGCCGGCGCGCTCGCGCAGCTGTACGCGGACCAGAAGCGCTTTCCCGAGGCGCGCGCGGTGCTGCAGAAGCTCCTCGACCGCGAGCCCGACTCGCCCGACCTGATGTTCGGCGTCGCAGCGGTCGCGCTGCAGATGAAGGACTACGCCGGCGCGGAAGCGCTGCTGCACAAGCTCAAGGCTGCGAACTACGGCGAGCCGGGCGTCGTGGACCTCTATCTCGCGCAGATCGCCGAGGAGACCAAGCACTACGACGAGGCGATCGCCCGCTACAAGGCGGTCACCGAGGGCGATCGCGCGTGGCTCGCGAAGCTGCGCATCGGCGCGTTGTACGGCAAGCAGAAGAAGATCGAGGAAGGCCGGCGCTGGTTCGCCGACCTGCCGGCGGTGACGGCGGAGCAGCGCGTCCAGGTGCGCCAGGGTGAGGCGCAGATGCTGCGTGAAGCCGGCGACGACGCCGGCGCGCTGCGTGTGCTCGAGCAGGCGCTCGTCGAGTTTCCCGACAATGCCGATCTCATCTACGACATCGCGATGGTCGACGAAAAGCTCGATCGCGTGGAGGACGCGCAGAAGCATCTCACGCGCCTCGTGGAGCTCAAGCCCGACGACGCGCAGGCGCTCAATGCGCTGGGCTACACCCTGGTCGACCGCACGCCGCGCACGCAGGAAGGCCTCGAGCTCATCGAGAAGGCGCACAAGCTGTCGCCCGCCGATCCGTTCATCATGGACAGCATGGGTTGGGCGCTCTTCCGCTTGGGGCGCCTGCAGGAAGCCGAAACCTACCTGCGTCGCGCGCTCGCCGAGCGCCCGGACGCGGAAATCGCGGCGCATCTCGGCGAAGTGCTGTGGGCGAAGGGCGATCGCGACATGGCGCGCGCGATCTGGCAGCCGCAGCTCGAGTCGAATCCGGACAACGCGGTCCTGAAGGAAACGGTTCGCCGTCTCGCGCGTTGAGCGCCGCTCGCGTCCTGCGCGCGGGAGTCGCGCTCGCCGGTGCAGCGCTCGTCGCAGCCTGCGCGAGCATCGCGCCACAGGAGCAGCCCGCACCGGTGGACGCCGCTGCGGCCGCGGCTCCATTCGATGTCGACGGCCGGCTGTCCGCACGGCGCGCAGGCGAAGGCGGCGCCGCCAATTTCGCGTGGCATCACGATGGCACGCGCGACGAGGTCGATCTCACCACGCCGCTCGGGCAGACGCTCGCACGCCTCACCGGCGACGCGCAAGGCGTGCGCGCGCAGTGGCCCGACGGCCGCACGCTGCAGGCGCGCGATTGGGACGAGCTCACGCAACGTACGGTGGGCGTCGGCATTCCCGTGCAGGGACTCTCCGCGTGGCTGCGCGGCTACGCGCGCCCCGGCTCGCCGAGCACGGTGGAGCGCGACGGCCAGGGCCGCGTGGCGCTGCTGCGCCAGGACGGCTGGGAGATCGTGTACGCCTATCCCGACGACACGTCGCGCCGTGCCGGCCGGCTGACGCTGCGCTATCCGGGGACGGAGCCCACGGAGGTGCGCGTGGTCCTCGACCGGTGGAACGAGTGACGGGGTGACGCAACGCCTCGTCGTTCCGGCGCCGGCGAAGGTCAATCTGTTCCTGCACGTCACCGGACGGCGTGCCGACGGCTACCACACGCTGGAATCGCTGTTCGCGCTCATCGACCTCGCCGATACGTTGGCCCTGCATAGCCGCGACGATGGCGTCGTGCATCGCATCGGCGACGTTCCCGGCGTACCGGCTGCCGACGACCTTGCGTTGCGCGCAGCATGCGCCCTCCAGCAGGCCAGCGGCACGCACCGCGGGGTGGACTACGCGCTCGACAAGCGCATTCCCCAAGGCGCGGGCCTCGGGGGCGGCAGCTCGGATGCAGCCAGCATGCTGCTTGCGCTCAATCGCCTGTGGGCGCTTGGCTTGCCGCGCAGCGAGCTTGCGCGCATCGCGCTTCGTCTCGGCGCCGACGTCCCATTCTTCATCGGAGGAGAGGCAGCGGTCGCGCGCGGCGTCGGCGAGCAGCTGACGCCGGTGTCGATGCCGCGCCTGTGGCTGGTGGTCGCGCTACCACCGGTGCAGGTGCCGACCGCATCGATCTTCGCCGCGCCCGAATTGACACGGAACACCCCCTCGGCGAAAATGAACGTCTTTTCCGCAGTTTACGGGCGGAACGATCTCGAGCCGGTCGCCGCGGCACGCTTTCCTGAAGTTGCGTCCGCGTTGGCGGACTTGCGGGCAGTCGCGCCGCAGGCCCGCATGTCCGGCTCCGGCGCCGCAGTGTTCGCGGCGTTCGGCAGCGCGTGCGAAGCCCGCGCCGCTGCGATGCGCTGCGTCCGTCAGGACGTGCGTGTCGTGCGGACCATGGGTCGGCATCCGCTGGCGTCGTTCGCGTGAGCCGCGGGTATCAAGGTCCTGGCGGACCTGTCTCGCACGGCGCGCTGCTTGCGTGCGCGGTGCCCGGTTTCCGCTGGGGAGTCGCCAAGCTGGTTAAGGCACCGGATTTTGATTCCGGCATTCGAGGGTTCGAATCCTTCCTCCCCAGCCATTGTTCGGCAATCCGTTGGCTGAAGTGATCGGGCAGTCGCGCGCTGCCGCGCAGCGTTCCCCGCACGGGATCGCGCGTGGCCGCGGTGGCGCCGTGTAGCCGCCGGCTCGCTCAACCGCCAACCGACCCCGACGCCTGATGGCCTTCGAGCGCATGCGGATCTTCACCGGCAACGCGAATCCGCGGCTTGCCGAAGCGGTGTGCCGGCATCTCAACATCAGCCTCGGACGCGCGGTGGTCGGGCGCTTCTCCGACGGCGAGGTCATGGTCGAGCTGCTCGAGAACGTGCGTGGCCGCGACGCCTTCATCCTGCAGTCCACCTGCGCGCCGACCAACGACAACCTGATGGAAGTGCTCGTGATGGTGGACGCGCTCAAGCGCGCCTCCGCCGCGCGCGTCACCGCCGCCATGCCGTATTTCGGCTACGCGCGCCAGGACCGGCGGCCGCGCTCGGCGCGCGTGCCGATCTCGGCGAAGGTCGTGGCCGACATGCTGGCGACGGTGGGCGTCGACCGCGTCATGGTGATGGACCTGCACGCCGACCAGATCCAGGGCTTTTTCAACATCCCGGTCGACAACATCTACGCCACGCCGATCCTGCTCGGCGACCTGTGGAAGCGCAATTACGACAACCTGCTCGTCGTGTCGCCCGACGTCGGTGGCGTCGTACGGGCGCGCGCGATCGCCAAGCGGCTCGACTCGGACCTGGCCATCATCGACAAGCGGCGGCCGAAGGCCAACGTCGCCGAGGTGATGAACATCATCGGCGACGTCGAGGGCCGCACGTGCGTGATCATGGACGACATCGTCGACACCGCGAACACGCTGTGCAAGGCGGCCACGGCGCTGAAGGAGAACGGCGCCACCAAGGTCGTCGCGTACTGCACGCATCCCGTGCTCTCGGGCGGCGCGGTGGCGCGCATCAACGCGTCGGACCTGGACGAGATCGTGGTGACCGACACCATTCCGCTGTCGGCCGACGCGATCGCGAGCCCGCGCATCCGCGCGCTCTCCTGCGCGCAGCTCCTGGCCGAGACGATGACGCGGATCAGCAACGAGGAATCCGTCAGCTCGCTGTTCACCGAGTGACCCCGTGCGCAACGACGCGCCGCAGTGGGGCGGCACGGCCGCCGCCCGATCCATGACTGGAGCACGCCATGACCGAAGCTGCCATCGCCGGTGATCTCGCCGGCAAGTCCGTACTCATCACCGGGGCATCCACGGGCATCGGCGCCGCCGCGGCGCGCACCTTCGCGCGCGCCGGCTGCCGCGTGGGCATCCACTACAACGCCAGCCTCAATCGCGCCGAGGAAGTGGCCGCCGACGTGCGCTTCAACGGCGCCGAGGCGTTCCTGCTCGGCGGCGACCTGCGCTCGTCGACCAAGGCCCGCGAGGTGGTCGCGGCTGCGGCCGAGCACTTCGGCGGCCTCGACATCCTGATCAACAACGCCGGCGGCCTGGTGAAGCGCACCCCGATCGCCGATGTCGACGACACGCTCTTCGACGAGGTGATCAACCTCAACGTGCGCTCGCTGGTGACGGCCTGCGCGGCGGCCATTCCGATCATGCGCAAGGCGGGCCACGGCAACATCATCAACGTGACGTCCATTGCCGCGCGCCATGGCGGCGGCCCGGGATCGGTGATCTACGCGTCGGCCAAGGCGTTCGTGTCGACCTTCACGCGCGGGCTTGCGAAGGAGGTCGTCAAGGACAACATCCGCGTCAACGCGCTTTCGCCCGGCGTGATCGCCACGCCGTTCCACGAGCGCTACTCCACGCCGGCCATGATGGAGACGATGCGCGCGAGCATCCCCATGGGCCGCGTCGGCACGCCCGAGGAATGTGCCGGCGCCTTCGTGTTCCTGGCCTCCGACGAGCTGTCGAGCTTCGTCACCGGCCAGATCGTCGAGGTCAACGGCGGGCAGCTGATGCCCTGATGACGAGGCTTCTCGTCGAGCCGCTTTCCGGTGAAGGAGCGGAGGCCACGGGCACGCGGCACGGGGTCGCCCTGCCCGACCTAACCTGTTATAATCGCAGGCTTTCCCGCTACTGGCCCCACATCATCACGGCGCCGGCAGCTTCGTAGCCACCGCGGACGACCAGTCCCATGCCAGGGGCGGAAGGCCGCAGACACAACCCGAAGGAGTCGCCACCATGGCCACGATCGAGTTCACCGCATTTCCGCGCGCCACCGAAGGCCGGGGCGCATCGCGCCGCCTGCGCCGCTCCGGCCGCGCGCCGGGCGTCGTGTACGGCGGCACGGCCGCCCCCACGGCGATCGAGCTCGACCACAACGCGCTCATCCACGCGCTGCGCAACGAGGCCTTCCACGCCTCGATCCTCAACATGAAGCTCGACGGCGCGGGCACGCAGGTCCTGCTGCGCGACGTGCAGATGCACCCGTTCAAGCACGAGGTGCTGCACGTCGATTTCCAGCGCATCGATCCTTCGCGCCGCATCCACATGAAGGTGCCGCTGCACTTCGTCAACGACGCGCAGTCGCCGGCGGTCAAGGAGCATGGCGCCGTCGTGAGCCACGTGATGAACGAGATCGACATCACGTGCCTGCCCAGGGATTTGCCGGAGTTCATCGAGATCGACCTGTCGACGCTCGACGTCGGCCATTCACTGCACGTGTCGGGCGTGAAGCTGCCCGCTGGCGTGACGGCCGTCATGCATCGCACGACCGATCCGGTCGTCGCAACGGCCGTGGTGCCGAAGGCCGTCGTCGAAACCGAGGAAGCCGCGGCGACCGAAGGCGATGCAGCGGTTGCAGCGCCTGCCGCCGAAGCCAAGGCGGGCGACGCCGCGGGCGCCAAGTCGGCCCCCGAAGCGAAGAAGGACGACAAGAAGGACGACAAGAAGAAGTAACGTCGCGCTCGCCGGTCACGGCGTACCGTCGTGCGCGCGCCCTCGATTCGGGGGCCGCGCGCCGGAAGCCCGCCGCATCGCGCGGGCTTTTTTGTTCCTGCCGACATCGCATGCCCGCAGAAGTCACCATCCGCCTCGTCGCTGGCCTCGGCAATCCGGGGCGGGAGCACGCGGGTACGCGTCACAACGCGGGCTTCTGGTTCGCCGACAGCCTCGCGGCCAGCTACGGCGTGAGCTTTGCGCACGAGGCGCGCTTCGCGGGCGAGGTGGCACGCGCTGGCGACGTACGCATCGTCAAGCCGATGACGTACATGAACCTGTCCGGCCGCAGCGTCGGCGCGCTCGCGCGCTTCTACGGGTATCTGCCCGCGGAGATCCTCGTTGCGCACGACGAGCTCGACCTGCGCCCGGGTGACGTACGGCTGAAGCAGGGCGGCGGCGTCGCGGGGCACAACGGCTTGCGCGACATCCAGGCGCAGCTCGGCTCGCCGGATTTCTGGCGGCTGCGCATCGGCATCGGCCATCCGCGCGATTCGGAGACGCCACAGCAGCCGGTGGTGGACTACGTGCTGAAGCCGCCGCGCGCCGACGAGCGCGGCGCCCTCGAATCGTCGCTCGACCGGGCGTTGGCTGCATGGCCCGACATCGCGCGCGGCGACATGGAGCGCGCGATGCAGGACCTGCACACGCGCGCGGGCGACGCGAAGGAAGACGAATGAGTCTCACGAAAGACGACACATGAGCTTGAAGTGCGGCATCGTCGGCTTGCCCAACGTCGGCAAGTCGACGCTCTTCAACGCGTTGACCAAGGCCGGCATCGCCGCCGAGAACTACCCGTTCTGCACCATCGAGCCCAACGTCGGCATCGTGGAGGTGCCGGACCCGCGGCTGGCCAAGCTCGCCGCGATCGCCAAGCCGCAGAAGGTCATTCCGGCGACGGTCGAGTTCGTCGACATCGCGGGACTCGTGGCGGGTGCCTCGAAGGGCGAGGGCCTGGGCAACCAGTTCCTCGCCAACATCCGCGAGACCGATGCGATCGCGCACGTGGTGCGCTGCTTCGAGGATCCGAACGTCGTGCACGTCAGTGGCAAGATCGATCCGGTCGACGATATCGAGACGATCAACACCGAGCTTGCGCTGGCCGATCTCGCGGCCGTCGAGAAGCAGATCGTCAAGGTCGAGAAGCTCGCACGCGCCGGCGGCGACAAGGAAGCCAAGCGCACGTTCGAGGTGCTGACGAAGGTGCGCGCGGCCCTCGACCAGGCCAGGCCTGCGCGCACCGTCGACCTGTACGCCGAAGAGAAGGCGCTCCTGAAGCCGTTCTTCCTGCTCACGATGAAGCCGACGATGTACGTCGCGAACGTGTCGGAGCACGGCTTCACGGACAATCCGCTGCTCGATCGCGTGCGCGCGTTCGCCGCGCGCGAGAACGCACCCGTCGTCGCGATCTCCGCCGCGCTCGAATCGCAGATCGCCGACCTCGAGCCCGACGACAAGGCGCTGTTCCTCGCCGACATGGGCATGACCGAGCCAGGCCTCGATCGCGTGATCCACACCGGCTATGCACTGCTCGGCCTGCAAACCTACTTCACCGCGGGCCCGAAGGAAGTGCGCGCCTGGACGGTGCCTGTCGGCGCCACCGCGCCGCAGGCGGCCGGCGCCATCCACACCGACTTCGAGAAGGGCTTCATCCGCGCGGAGGTGATCGCTTTCGACGAATACCTCGCGAACAGGGGCGAGCAGGGCGCCAAGGAAGCCGGCCGCATGCGCCTCGAAGGCAAGGAGTACGTCGTCAAGGACGGCGACGTCATGCATTTCCGGTTCAACGTGTGATGCCCGCACCGCACAGCGCGCTGCGGCGTCGCATCCTTGCGGGCGTGCCGGCCATCGTCCTTGCGGCCTGCGCCAACTTCGGTCCACGCGTCGCGCCGCCGACGGTCACCGTCAATGACGTGCGCCTCGACCGCATCGAAGGCGCGCAGGCATGGTTCGTCGCAGGGGTGACGCTCGACAATCCCAACGAACGCGAGATCGCGGTCGAGTCGCTGGATGCGACGCTGTCCATCGAAGGCGAAGCGGTTGCCACGGCATCGCTCGCGGCGCCCGTGACGCTGCCCGCGAAAGGCAGCGCGCCCGCCGAGATCGCAGCGCGCACCGGCGTCGACGCCATCCTGCGCGCGGTCGCCAGCGCGATGCGGCGCATGGGTACCGGTGGCGGCACGCCTTCACCGTCGCTGCGCTACGCCCTCGAAGGCAGCGCACGGCTGGCAGGCGGCCTGGCAGTGCCGTTCCGGCGCACCGGCGAGCTCGGCTCACGGCCCGCGCGATGAGCGTGCGGACGCTCGCGTTCACCAAGATGCACGGCCTGGGCAACGACTTCGTCGTGGTCGACGCCACGCGCAACGCGTTCGACCTGACGGCTGCGCAGATCCGCCGCCTGGCCGATCGGCGCTTCGGCGTGGGTTGCGACCAGGTGCTGGTGGTCGAGCCGCCGCGCAACGAGGGCGCCGATTTCCGCTACCGCATCTTCAACGCGGACGGCGGCGAAGTGCAGCAGTGCGGCAACGGTGCGCGCTGCTTCGTCGCCTTCGTGCGCGATCATGGCCTGACCGACAAGCACGTGCTGACCGTCGAGACCGCCGGCGGGCTGATCCGCCCGGCACTCGAAGTGGATGGCAGCGTCACGGTCGACATGGGTGTCCCGCGCTTCGCACCGGCGGACGTGCCGTTCATCGACGGCAGCGGCGGCATCACGGACCTCCTCGACGTCGACGGCACGCCGGTCGTGGTGTCGGTGCTGTCGATGGGCAACCCGCACGCGGTGCAGATCGTCGACGACGTCGACGCTGCGCCCGTTGCGGTGCAGGGGCCGCGCATCGAGATCCATCCGCGCTTTCCCGAGCGCGTGAACGCCGGCTACATGCAGGTCGTCGATCGCGCTACCATTCGGCTGCGCGTGTGGGAGCGCGGCGCAGGTGAAACGCCGGCGTGCGGCACGGGTGCCTGCGCGGCGGTCGTGGCCGGCATCCGCCGCGAGCGCCTCGATCCACGCGTGCGCGTGATCACGCGCGGCGGCGACCTGACGATTGCGTGGGGGGGCGACGGTCGACCGGTGATGATGACCGGGCCTGCAACGACCGTCTTCGAAGGAACGTGGGAGATCCCGGCGCCATAGCGTGGGCCCGGACGACAACGACAAGAGGTACGATCCGAAGCATGGACGCGAGCACGGTCGCCGACTATCTCAAGCAGCATCCCCAGTTCTTCGAGGAATACGCCGATGTCGTCGCGGAGATCTTCGTTCCGCATCCGCACGGCGGTCACGCCATTCCGCTGGCCGAGCGCCAGATCCTCACGCTGCGCGACAAGAATCAGGACCTCGAGAACAAGCTGCGCGAGCTCATCCGCTTCGGCACCGAGAACGACGCCATCGGCGAGCGGCTGCATCGCGCCACGCTCGCGCTGTTCGCGGCGCCAGACCTCGAGACCACGCTCGCGGTCCTCTATCACAGCCTCAAGGAAGACTTCGACGTGCCGGCCGTTGCGGCGCGCCTTTGGGGCCGCGTGCCGGAGCAATCGTACCTGCCGGAGCTCGCCGCCACGTCGGCTGAAGTGCGCGAATACGCGGAGCACCTGGGTGCCCCGTATTGCGGACCCTCCGCCGCATTCGAGACGCGCGAATGGTTCGACCCCGGCGCGCCGCTCCAGTCCTTCGCCTACCTGCCGTTGCGCATGGCGCAGACGTTCGGCCTGCTCGCGCTGGGCAGCCCGGACGGCGAGCGCTTCCATCCCGGCATGGGCACGCTGTACCTCACGCGCCTCTCCGAGCTTGCGAGCGTCGCGGTCGCGCGCTTCCTGCCCGCCGCATAGGGACCGGGGCGGATCGCGATGAACGCCGCGATCAGCGCCGACAACGCGGCGCTCGTCGGCGCCTTCGCGGATTCGCTCGTGACACGGCCGGCGCTCACGCGGGCTGCCTACCTGCGCGACGCCGAGCGGATGGCGGCGCTCGCCGGCAACACGCCCGTGCAGCGCCTCACGCGCGCCGAGATCTCGCGCATGCTCGCGCAGCTCCACGCGCAGGGGCTCGGCGGCCGCAGCATCGCGCGCATGCTCTCCGCCTGGCGCGCGTTCTATCGCTTTGTGCGCGAGCACGATCCTTCGATCAAGGACGATCCTTGCGCCGGGTTGCGGGCGCCCAAGTCGACGCCGCGCCTGCCGTCCGCGCTATCGCCCGACGAAGCCGCGCGCCTGGTCACCATCCCGGGAGACGACCCCATCGCGTTGCGAGATCGCGCGCTGTTCGAGCTCGCGTATTCCTCGGGGCTGCGCCTGTCCGAGCTTGCCACGCTCGACGTCGCACGCGTCGATCGCGCAAGCGGGGAGGTGCGCGTGTTCGGCAAGGGCGCCAAGGAGCGCGTCGTCCCGGTCGGTGCGTCGGCGCTCGCCGCGCTCGACGCATGGCTGGCCGCGCGCACCGGGCTCGGCGCCGGCGCGACCCCGGCGCTCTTCGTCACGCGCGGCGGCCGACGCCTGTCGCCGCGCGCGATCCAGAAACGCCTCGCACAATGTGCCGTGACGCAGGGACTCGCGCGCCACGTGCATCCGCACATGCTGCGCCATTCCTTTGCGTCCCACGTGCTGCAATCCTCGGGCGACCTGCGCGCGGTGCAGGAGATGCTCGGCCACGCATCCATCGCGAGCACGCAGGTGTACACGCACCTGGATTTCCAGGCGCTCGCCAAGGTGTACGACGCGGCTCATCCGCGCGCGAAGCGCAAGCGTCGCTAACGCGCAGGGCACGGCGCGCACGTCAGCTGCGCCTGCGGATGAAGACGTGGGTTGCGCGCTCGCCTGCAATGCTTTCCGTGCATTCGTAGCCGAGCGCATGCAGGTCGAGATCGTGGAAGAGATGCTCGCCGGAGCCGAGCAGCAGCGGCCGCGCCGCCAGATGCAGGTCGTCGATCAGGCCTGCGCGCAGGTATTGCCGTATGGTGGACACCCCGCCGCCGATGCGCACGTCGCGGCTGCCCGCGGCCGCCTTCGCCTGCTCGAGCGCTGATTCGATGCCGTCCGTGACGAAGCGGAACTCCGTGCCGCCCTTCATCGACAGCGCAGGCCGCGCGAAATGCGTGAGCACGAACACGGGGGTGTGATAAGGCGGCTCGTCGCCCCACCAGCCCTTCCAGCGATCGTCGGGCCATGGACCGCGCACGGGTCCAAACATGTTGCGTCCGAGGATCCAGGCGCCGAGGTTCTCGAACGCCTGCTCGGCCATCTGGTTGTCGACGCCGGTCTCGCCGTTGCCCTGTCCGTGCATGTTGCGCCATACGCGCGTGTGGAAGAACCATTCCATGAGCCTGGGCCCGCGCACGCCGAGCGGGTTGTCGAGGTTCTGGCCGGGCCCCGCGCCATAGCCATCCAGCGAAACTGCGAACGCGCGAACGCGCACCTTCGGCATGTCATGCCTCCGCGCTGACGCCGGGCATCCACGGCAGGTCCGTGACGCCCGGATCGACGCCCGCCTGCTTCATCAGGGTGGTGACCTGGCCGCGGTGATGCGTCGAATGATTGAAGAAATGGGTGACAGCGATCCATGCAGGCAGCGACACGGTCCGGCCGTCGGCCTTGCGGGTGTAGCGCAGCGCACCGTCGAGCCACTGTTGCGTGAGATTGGCCGTCCAGTCGAGAATTGCCGCATCGGTGTTGTCGCGCTCGCGGCGCAGCACGTCGAAGTCGGTATACAGGTCGGCGCCATAGCCCGGCTCGGCGTACGGCTCCTGCACGAAGCGGCCGAGCCACGCGCGGTCGGCCCATACGAGGTGCGACAGCGTGCGCTCGATGGAGCCGAAGAACGCGCCGCGGTCACGGGTGCGGTCCGCCGGGTCCATGGCCCCGACGAGCGCGTAGAGCCGCTCATTCATCCAGCGGTTGTAGCGCGCGAGCAGTCGACAG
The DNA here is from genome assembly GCA_035475895.1 of Casimicrobiaceae bacterium. Taxonomy (GTDB): domain Bacteria; phylum Pseudomonadota; class Gammaproteobacteria; order Burkholderiales; family Casimicrobiaceae; genus VBCG01. The sequence goes on from DATILY010000082.1 coordinate 17,998, forward strand.
TAGTCGGGATCGATCATTGCGCGATGTTACGACAGTCGTCGCGCGGCTGAGCGCCGGCGCCAGCTTGCGACTGCCTGCATCGGCATGCTACGGTCGACCGGTCCAGGCTTCCGGTACCGCCGCCATGGCCGACGTCGTGCCGAACGAGGAGCTGCGCGCCTTCCTGCTGCGCTTCTATGCCGTCTGGCAGGCGTGGGACATCGAAAGCATGCGCGACATGGTTTCGTCCAGGCCGCATTCGCTCATCGTCGGCACCGATCCGGCCGAATGGTGGGATGGCGGCGTCGGGCTCGACATCTGGGCCGTGCAGGCGCGCGAAATGGGCAGCATCTCCATCCGCTCGACGGCGATCCAGGCGTACAGCTGCGGCAACGTCGGATGGATCGCGGACCAGCCCATCATGACGCTCGACAGCGGGGTCGCGGTGCCACTGCGCGTCACCGGCGTGGTCGCCATCGAGCGCGGCCACTGGCGCTTCGTCCAGATGCACGCCTCCATGGGACAGGGCAACGAGCAATCGCTGGGCCGCCGGCTGACCACCGGCATCGAGAACATCGAGCGCAGCGTCCAGGCCGAGCGCCCGGACGTGCGCCACGCGTCGGCGCCGGATGGGACGGTGACGATCGTCTTCAGCGACATCCAATCCTCCACGGTGCTGCTGGACCGGCTGGGAGACATGGGCTTCGTGCGCATGCTGGCCTGGCACGACGACATCATCCGCACCGCGGCCGAGCAGCATCGCGGATACGTCGTCAAGTCGCAGGGCGACGGCTTCATGCTGGCTTTCCCGTCGGCGGCGTTCGCGCTGCGGGCAAGCCTGGTCATCCGCGAAGGCATCGCCGCCGGCTTCGAGGGATTGCCCATCCGGGTGCGCGCCGGCATGCATTCCGGTGAAGCGATCCGGCACGATGACGATTTCTACGGCAGGACCGTGGTCATCGCCGCGCGGATCAGCGAGCTGGCCCTTGGCGGCGAGATCCTCGCGTCCGACCTCGTGTACGCGCTGGCTCGCGGCCTTGGCACGTTCACCTTTGGCGAGGCGCGCACCGCGACGCTCAAGGGCCTCGACGGCAGCTTCGAAGTGCGTCCCGTGCTCCATTGAGCCCGCTGTGGCGACACAGCCGCCTCGCGCGCGCGGCTCGGCAAAAATTGGGGCGCCGATGAAGGCGCCCCGAAAAAGCCACTGAGGAGAAACAATCGGGGAGGAGGGCCCCGAATCGCGCGGCGTCAGCCTGTTGCCTGCCGCCACGCAATCGATGACGGCGTGGCGCTACATCCGGTACGCCGATTCGCCGTGCGAGGAGATGTCGAGCCCTTCGCGCTCCTCTTCTTCCGCAACGCGCAGGCCGATCACCAGGTCGACGATCTTGTAGGCGATGAACGCGACGACGCCCGACCAGAGGATGGTCACGCCGACGGCTTTCGCCTGGATCCACAGCTGTGGCAGGTAGCCCGGGTATTCCATCTTGCCGGTCACCCAGTCGGCCACGATGTTCGGACCGCCCAGATCGGGCGACACGAAGATGCCGGTGAGGAGCGCACCCAGGATCCCGCCGACCGCGTGCACGCCGAACACGTCGAGCGTGTCGTCCACGCCGATCATGCGCTTCAGCCCGTTGACGCCCCACAGGCACACGAGACCCGCCGCGAGGCCGATGACGAACGCGCCGGTGATGCCGACGTTGCCGGCTGCCGGCGTGATCGCGACCAGTCCCGCGACCGCGCCCGACGCTGCACCGAGCATCGACGGCTTGCCCTTCAGCATCCACTCGCCGAAGCTCCACGACAGCACCGCGCACGCGGTGGCCAGATACGTGTTCATGAAGGCGAGCGCGGCCGAGTTGTTGGCTTCGAGCGCGGAGCCCGCGTTGAAGCCGAACCACCCGAACCACAGCAGCGACGCGCCGATCATGGTCATGGGCAGGTTGTGCGGCGCCATCGATTCCTTGCCGTAGCCCACGCGCTTGCCCATCACGATGGCGCCGACGAGACCGGCGATGCCCGCGTTGATGTGCACCACCGTGCCGCCCGCGAAGTCCAGCGCGCCCATCTGCCACAGATAGCCGGCCTTGGCGTTGGTGGCGTCCACGACGCTGGCCGCGGTGTACGCGTCCGGACCGGACCAGAACCACACCATGTGCGCGATCGGCGCGTAGGCGAACGTGAACCACAGCACGCCGAACAGGAGCACCGCGGAGAACTTGATGCGCTCGGCGAACGCGCCGAGGATCAGGCACACCGTGATCGCCGCGAATGTCGCCTGGAACGCGACGTAGACCAGCTCGGGCAGCACGACCCCCTTGGAGAACGTGGCCGCGGTACCGTCCGTCGCGCCCTTGAGGAACAACCGGTCGAAGCCGCCGAAGAACGCGTTGCCCTCGGTGAAGGCGAGGCTGTAGCCGTAGACGCACCACAGCACGCTGATCAGCGAGAACACCACGAACACCTGCATCAGCACCGACAGCATGTTCTTGGAGCGCACCATGCCGCCATAGAACAACGCGAGGCCCGGCACGCTCATCAGCAGCACGAACGCGGTGGAGGTGAGCATCCACGCGGTATCGCCCTTGTTCGGGGTCGGCGCCGGCGCAGCGGTCGCCGCGGGTGCCGCAGCCGCAGTCGATGCGGCGGCCGGCGCGGCCGTCGCGGCAACGGGCGCCGCCGTCGTCGCAGGTGCCGCGGCAGGTGCCGCAGCAGCCGGCGCGGGTGCCGCCTTGTCCTGCGCGGCCACAGGTAGCGCCACCGCGAGCGACGCGGCGGCGAGCACGATCAGCAACAATCTTTTCATGGCGGGCTCCTTACAGCGCTTCCGCGCCGACTTCGCCGGTGCGGATGCGGACGACCTGTTGCAGGTCGAAGACGAAGATCTTGCCGTCGCCGATCTTGCCGGTGTTCGCGGCTTTCTCGACGGCTTCGATCACGCGCTCCAGCAGGTCGTCCTTGATCGCTGCCTCGATCTTCACCTTCGGCAGGAAGTCGACGACGTACTCGGCGCCACGGTACAGCTCGGTGTGGCCCTTCTGCCGGCCGAATCCCTTGACCTCCGTGACGGTGATGCCCTGCACCCCGATCGCCGAGAGCGCCTCGCGGACCTCGTCGAGCTTGAACGGCTTGATGATGGCGGTAACGAGTTTCATGGTTTCCCCTGCGGCCGGCGGAGCGCGTGCGCGGCGGCCGCGTGAATGTCAGAACGTCTTCTTGACGTACACGACGCCGCGCGCCTTCGACGTGTCGTAGCCGGTGAGGTCGGTATAGAACACCTCGTGGGCGTTGTTGTCGGTGTAGTACGCACCCACCTCGACGCCCTTGAGGAACGTGCCATCGGGCACCGTGTAGGAGGCGCCGAGCTTCCAGTCCGTGTAGTTCGCGTCGAAGTCGCCGCTGCCGTTGTTGCGCAGGTGCAGGCCGCCGACGTGGCCGAGCAGCGCAAAGCCCGTGTCGGGCACCGGATAGGTCGCGGAAAGATCCCAGTACCAGGTTCCCTGCGACTTCTCCCCGGTCGGGCGCGTGCCGAAATAGTTGTCCGAGAGCGTGTACGACGTCTTGAGGCTCAGCCACTTCCAGCCGACCGCGCCATACACCTCGAGCGTGTTCGCTGACGACACGTTCGCGTTCTTCTTGCCCGGATAGTCGTAGTAGTACAGGCCGACGTCGTAATTCCAGTCCTCGCTGCCCGGGAAGTTCGCCTTGTAGCCGCCGTAGAAGTCCCACTCGACGCTCGACCGGTTGTACGCGCCGAAGTCCTCCAGCCAGCTGATGTTCGAGGCCCACGTGCCCGCATAGAAGCCGCTCGAGTGCGCGTAGTCGAACCCGCCCTGCACGGCCGGCTTGCCGCCGGTTTGCGCGAGGCCGCGGAAGATGTATTCGCTGAAGAGCCCGACGTTCGCGGTGAAGGTGTGCTCGGGCGGGGGTGGCGGGGCGGTGGGGGCGGGGATGTCCCGCGTCTGCGCGAGCGCCGCACCGCATGCGAGCGACGCGAGTGCCACGCAGACAGCGGTTCGGCCAAGGGTGGCTGAAAAAGTCATGAGCGGTTCCTGGGATGTTGTTGGAAGGTTCAGCTGATGCGGCTTGCCGCATAGGCGTCAGCAACCCGTGTGCCACTGCACAAAAACGATTCCAATCAAGGCAAAGATGTCGTTGTCGGAGAGTCGACCGGGTCAGCCGCGCGGGCCCTTGCACCGTGACGGTGCGGCTGTCGGGGGTGATGCACGCATTTCGCGCGCAACGGCGAGGCGCGCGGCCTGTCCGACGGTGTAGAAGCGTTCGGCCGGCGCTGCGCTAGACTCGTTGCGTCCACCGGTTGCATACGCGCACACGCTCGCAAGGAACCCGACCATGCTCAATTTCAACCAGGCGCTCGACGATCTCGCCGCACGCATCGGCAAGGCGATCGAGAATTCCCCGGCCAAGGACATCGAGAAGAACGTGAAGGCGCTGCTGCAGAGCGGCCTGATGCGCCTCGATCTCGTGACCCGTGCCGAATTCGACACGCAGGCGCAGGTGCTCCTGCGCACGCGCGAGAAGATCGAGCGCCTCGAAGCGCGGCTCGCGGAGCTCGAGGGCCGCGCGCCGCCCACCGCGAACCTGCACGCGCAGCCGGCGCCGCCGATGGGTCCCGCGGAGTAGCGGCCTTACGTGGCGCGCGGCAACGCGCGCGCATCGGCCGCACGGCCGATGCGATGAAGCTGCGTGCAGCGACTACCGTGGGACGATGGCCGTCGCCGTCGTTCGCAGCCGTGCCCTGACCGGCGTATCCGCACCGCCCGTCACGGTCGAAGTGCACCTGGCCAACGGGCTGCCCAATTTCCATCTCGTCGGCCTGCCCGATACCGAAGTGCGCGAGGCGCGCGATCGGGTGCGCGCGGCGCTGCAGAACGCGCAGTTCGACTTTCCCGCCCGGCGGGTCACGGTCAATCTCGCACCGGCGGACCTGCCCAAGGAATCGGGCCGCTTCGACTTGCCGATCGCGCTTGGCGTGCTGGCGGCGACAGGACAGATCCCCGCGCCGCCGCTCGAGCGGTACGAGTTCGCGGGCGAGCTGGCGCTCTCGGGCGAGCTGCGCGCGATCCGTGGCGCGCTCGCGATGGTGCTGTGCGCGCGGCGCGACGGTCGTGCGTTCGTGCTGCCGAGCGCGTCCGCCGGCGAAGCGTCGCTCGTCCGCGACGTCGTCGTGCACCCTGCCGACTCACTCCTGGCGGTGTGCGGTCATCTCACGGGCCGCGCGCCACTGGCGGTGCTGCAGTCACGGCCGGATGCCGCGCCCGCCGCCATGCCCGATCTCGCCGACGTGCGCGGACAGGCGCAAGCCAAGCGCGTGCTCGAGATCGCTGCAGCGGGCGGGCACTCGCTGCTGCTGATCGGTGCGCCGGGCACGGGCAAATCGATGCTCGCGCAGCGGCTGCCCTCGCTCCTGCCGCCGCTGTCCGAAGAAGAGGCGCTCGAGGCCGCCGCGATCGCGTCGCTCGCCGGACGCTTCGTTCCCGAGCGCTGGCGCGAGCGGCCGTTCCGCGCGCCGCACCATACCGCAAGCGGTGCTGCGATCGTCGGTGGCGGCAGCCATCCGCGTCCGGGCGAGATCTCGCTCGCGCACCATGGCGTTCTCTTCCTCGACGAGCTGCCCGAATGGGACCGGCGCGTGCTCGAGGTGCTGCGCGAGCCGCTCGAATCCGGCGTCATCCACGTGTCCCGTGCGGCGCGCCAGAGCACGTTTCCCGCGCAATTCCAGCTGGTCGCTGCCATGAATCCCTGTCCGTGCGGATGGCTCGGCCATGCGAGCGATCGCTGCCGCTGCACGCCCGACCAGGTCTACCGCTATCGTGGCCGCATCTCCGGGCCACTGCTCGATCGCATCGACCTGTCCATCGACATGCCGGCCATTCCGCCCGAAGCGCTCGTCACCGCGAACGCGCCGCACGCCGAGCATTCCGCTGCCGTGCAAGGACGCGTCGTCCGCGTGCGCGAGCACCAGCTTGCACGTCAGGGCAAGTGCAACGCGCGCCTCGGCGCCGCCGACATGCCGCTGTGCCGCGCGAGCTGCAGGGCCGAGACCCTGCTCTCCCAGGCGATGGCGCGGCTCGCGCTTTCCGCGCGTGCCTATCACCGCGTCCTGAAAGTCGCGCGCACCATCGCCGATCTCGCCGGGAGCGAGACGGTGGAGCCCCTGCACATGAGCGAGTCGATCGCGTACCGGCGCACCGACCTCGCGATCGCGCTTGCCCGCGCCCCCTAGTTCATGCCGGCACGCACATTCACCAGCAGCTCGTCGATCGCGTCGATCCGGATGAATCCCAGGCGCGGGTATTCGAGGTCGAGGATGACGAACAGCGTCAGCGCCACCACGGCGGCAAAGGCCAGCCCGTGCACCCAGTCGAACGTCCTCTCGCCTGCCGCCTGATAGCCCGCGATCAGCGCCGAGGCGAGCGCCAGGACGAGGAGCATCGTGTAGATGACCGGGGGCGGGTGCATCTGTGTTGCCGCCAGCCGCACGCCCATGATGTCGAACATCGCGTTCTGCGCGGGGAGCACCGCGACCGCCACGCCGGGCCCGGCGTCAGGCAGATGCATCGCCGCGATCGTCTGCGCCCAGATGTCCTGCTGCAGCGCCTGCGAATGCGCGACCTCGCCGCGCGCGGCTTCGATGTCGGGCAGCTTGTCGTAAGTTGCAATCCGCGAGTCGACGTACGCGCGGAACGCATCGCGCAGCTTCGGCTGCGTGGCAGCAGGGAGCATGTCGATGCGCAGCCAGGCCGTGCCGATGGCGTTCGCCTCGTCGACCACCTGCGCGCGCCGGATGTCGAAGCGCTGGAGCGCGCCGGAGAAGCTGAACGCGATGAGCAGGCCGAGCAGCGCGAACACGGCGGTCTCGAGCGAGCCGACGCTCGGCAGCACGTCGACGTGATGGCGGGCCATGATGCTGCGTCCGAGCCAGCGCCCGATCGCGAGGAAGGCCAGGATGCCGACGAAGAGGGCGAATGCCAGCCCGGCGCCGAACGTGGTCGGATTGATGATGGAGAGCATGGAGGTGCGGTCCGTGCAGGGCCGGCGGGCATGATAGACGGGTCCCGGCGCGGGCGCACGCACGGCGAGGCGGGGCTGCCGCTACAATGTCGCCGCGCGAAACCAGGGTTCGGGAAGCCATGAGCTATGTCGACCAGATCGTCAGCGGAAGCGAGAAGGTGCTCTACGTCGGGCACGTGAGCCTGCTGTCGCTGATCGGGACGTTCCTCGCGGGCGCGCTGCTGATCGTCGTTGGAGTCGGCCTGGTCGTGGCGCCGCACAGCAGCCTGGCGTCCGAGTCGTCGCTGGGCGGTCTCACCGTTGTCGGGCTGGCGGTCGCGCTCGGCGGTGTTCTGGTCGTCGTCGTCGGCCTCGTCAAGCGCGCGTCGACCGAGCTCGCCGTCACCAACCGCCGCGTGATCGCCAAGTTCGGCCTCGTGAGCCGGCGCACGATGGAGCTCAACCTTTCCAAGCTCGAGAGCATCCGCGTCGACCAGTCGATCGGCGGGCGGATCTTCGACTATGGCTCGATCGTGGTGGTCGGCACCGGCGCCAGCCTGGAGCCGATTCCCTTCATCGCGGCCCCGATGGCGTTTCGCCAGGCGGTGCAGAGCGCGGCCGACGAGGTGCAGGCGGCGCGTTGAGCAATCCGCAGCACGCCCGATCCGCTCGTCTTCGTTGCCCATGGAGTCCGCCGTGAAGCATCTCTTTGTCGCGCGCGTGGCGCGCGTTGTCACATTGCTGCTGCTTGTCGCGGCGAGCAGCTCGGCCGTAGCGCAGGAGTATCCGACTCGCCCGGTGCGCGTCATCGTCCCGTTCTCACCGGGCGGCGCCGTCGATGGGCCCATGCGCGTCATCGCGCAGGAGCTCGGCAAGCGCCTCGGCCAGGCCGTCACGGTGGAGAACAAGCCGGGCGCGGGCGCGACGATCGGCACCGAGGTCGTCGCCCACTCGCCGCCGGACGGCTACACGCTGCTGCTCGCGTCGCAAACCAACGCCATCAGCGGCGCGCTCTACAAGCAGCTCAGCTACGACCCGGTCGACGACTTCGCACCCATCTCCCTGCTCGGCCGGGAGCCGGGCGTGCTGGTCGTGAGTCCCGCGTTGCCCGTGAAGAATTTCCAGGAGTTCGTGGCGTACGCCAAGGCGCACCCGGGCGAGCTCGACTACGCCTCGTCGGGCAACGGCAGCGGCCAGCATCTGTTCGCCGCGCTGCTATGGTCGCAAACGGGCCTCAAGCTCAACCATGTGCCGTACCGCGGCAGTGGGCAGGCCACCACCGATCTGCTCGGCGGGCGCATTCCGGTGTCCATTCCGGGCACCGCCGGCATGGTCGCGCACATCAAGGCTGGCAAGCTGCGTGCGCTCGCGGTCACGGGTGCGAAGCGCTCGCCGCAGTTGCCCGACGTGCCCACGCTGCAGGAACTCGGCGTCACCGGCTACGAAGCCTACGTGTGGATGGGGCTGCTCGCGCCGAAGGGCACGCCGCCTGCGATCATCGACAAGCTGCATCGTGCAGTCGTCGCCGCGCTTGGCGCCGACGAGGTGAAGACCTACATGGCCACGGCCGGTATCGAGATCGTCGGCTCCACGCCGGCGGAATTT
>DATILY010000083.1:0-48471 GCA_035475895.1 Casimicrobiaceae bacterium
CGAGGACGATCTCCTCGACCGCTTCAAGGTCAAACGGCACGTCGTCCGCCAGGTCCTCGCCGAGCTGGAGATGATGGGCATGGTCACGCGGCGCCCCAACCGCGGTGCCGTCGTTCGCGATTTCACGACGCTCGAGGTGGAGCACATCTACTTCGTGCGCGAGCTTCTAGAGCGAGCTGCAGTCGAGGTGATGCCGCTGCCGGTCGCACCGGACGTGGCGGCAACGCTCGAGCGCCTGCATGCCCAGCACTGCGCGGCGGTCAAGGCCGGCCGGCTGCGTGACGTGTTCAGGCTGAACCTGCTCTTCCACCAGACATTCTTCGAGGCGTCGGGCAACGGGCCCCTGACCGAAGCCATCTCGCAATTCGCCTTCAAGGCGCACGCGATACAGTCGTACACGATCGCCAACCCGAACCTGCTCGCCCGGGTTTGCAAGGAGCACGCGCAGTTCATCAAGCTGGTCCGTGGGAAGGACCGCCAGGCGCTGATCGACCTCGTTGCGAAGCACAAGCAGCCTGCGAAGGTCGCGTACATCGAGGTGTCGCGACGCATCGAGGGCCACCTCGAGGACGCCGTGGGCGTGCCGGCGTCGGGGCCCGGGGCCCCAACACGAAGGAAACGGGCGTAGTAGCGACAGGCCGTATGAAAGGCTTGCAGCGCCTGCAAACCTCACTGCGTCACCGGTCGCCGCACTCCGAGAAGCGTGCAGTCGTCCGCAAGCTCCGCACCCTCGAGGAAGGTCAACAGGTCGCGTTGCACGCCCACGACCAGAGCTTCGACCGAGCCGCTCGAATGCGCGGCGACAGAGGCGGCTACGCGTTCCTGTGAGAATTCGCGGCCCGATTTCGATTCGGCCTCCGGAATTCCATCGGTGAAGCACACGAGCGCGACGCCCGGCTGGAGCTCCATCTCCGCTGCGGTGTAGCGGAGTCCTGGGATGACGCCGACGAGCGCGCCCTTGGGAAGAGGCAGCCGCGACGCGCGGCCTTCGTGAGCGAGCAGTGGCGCGCAATGTCCCGCGTTCGCGAAGGTGAGGCGGCCCGTCGCAACCTGCAGGAATGCGCAGAAGACCGTGACGAAAACGTTCGCCTCGTTGCCCGCGCAAAGCTGCTGGTTGAGGTGCTCGAGCAGCCGGGCCGGCTGGCGCGTTCGCATCGCGGCGATGCGAATGAGACCCATCGTCCGCGCCATGAAAAGCGCTGCCGGGATGCCGTGGCCGGACACGTCGCCCACACAGACGAACACATTCCGGTCGTCGACGAAGAAGGCATCGAAGAAGTCGCCACCGACCTCCGACGCGGGGTTGGCAAGGCCCGCGACCTCGATATCTCGTCGCTCCGGGAACAGCCGCCCGCGCCCCGGAATCATGCTCGTCTGCAGCTGCCGCGCGACCTGCAGCTCCCTGCGCAAGTGCTCGAGCGCGAGGTGGCGGCGCTGGGCCTCCAGCATCGCCTCGTTGGCTCGGCGCATTCGAGCGGACAGCGAGGCGAGCAGGTTGCGCGTGACACCCGGGATTCCCGCGATGCGGCTCCAGAACAGCGCGCCGGGCAGGCTCAGTACGCGCGCTTCCGTGACGGCAGCCACACGCGCTGACACGGGCTTGCCGTCGATGGTCGACATTTCCCCGACGCTTTCACCAATGTCGATCGGTATCGGGACGCCGCGCACGAGCGCCGTGTCGAGGTGTGCGGCCAACGTCCCCGACAGCACGACGTAGATCGTGTCGTTGGCAGCGCCCGCTTCCAGCAGGATGGAATCGGGCGCAACGGTTTGCACGTCGCATTCCCGGACTGCATCGATGACCGAGCAAGGATCGACACCGCGAAACAGCGTCATGACGTCGAAACCCTGCCGCCCCTGGTGGCGAAGCTCCTGCAGCCATTCGAGCATCGCGGGTGTCATGTCGCCTCGGTCCAGTTCACCGTGATCGTCAGACGATTGCGTCCGTCGCTCCGATCGTATTCGAGGGCGTCCGCGAAGTGCCGAAGCATGAGCAACCCGAGCCCGCCGAGTGAGGCGTCCTGCAGGTTCGCGGGTCTCGGCCGCGGCTCGTGCCTCGAAGGGTCGAACGCCAGGCCGTCGTAGAGCAGCGTCAAGTCGGCGGCACAGGCGCCGGCATTTCGCCGCACGGCGAAGTGCAGCCCGATGGGCGACGCCGTGGCAGCCGGACCACCATGCGCGATGACGTTCGCCAACGCTTCATCGAGGCAGTGATCGAGGCGAATGGTCGCGTCGGCCGGAACGCGGTTCGCATCTGCCGCCGCCACGAGCCATTGCGACGCACGCCGCGTTTCGTGCGTGTCGGCGCGAATCGTCAGCTGGGCGAGCGGCGGTGTTGCCGGGCCCGACATTGGGAATGTCAGCCCAACAGAGCCCTTTCGGCATCGGGCATGTCATTGAAGACGGGGACCAGCTCATCGACGCCCGTCGCTTCCAGCGTCCTGCCGACCACGTCGTTGCCGCCGACGTTCAGGACGACCCGACCGCCCTTCGCCTGCTGCGCCTTCGCGCTGGCGATGAGCGCGCGTATGCCCATCGACGACAGGAACGTGACGTTCGACAGATCCAGGAGCACCCGCCGCTTCATGGAGGCGGCAGCCTCGGTGAGCTGGGAAGCGATCTCTTCGCTTCCTGCGGTATCGAGACGCCCGGAAAGGAAGATACGTCGAACGTCATCCTTTTCGTCTTCATAGCGAATTGCCACCATGGCACCTCCTCAGTCACATGACGACCGGGACCGAATGCCTTGCGCGGCCGACGCCGTCGCCTTGTCGACCCGCCGACCGTCCGGACTCTCCGATCGCCGACAGCTTAGCCGACTGGATCAGGCTCCGCCAATGGGCCATTTGCGCTCGCGCCGCTTTGGATGCGCGGTCGGCCGAGCATGCGCGCATGTGGCTAAGGTGCGGTACCCAGGTCACATTCCGGACACGACTTGGTCACGCTTGACCCAAACAAAAAGGGCTCGCCTTTCGGCAAGCCCTTCAATGTTTGGTTGCGGGGGCAGGATTTGAACCTGCGACCTTCGGGTTATGAGCCCGACGAGCTGCCAGACTGCTCCACCCCGCGATAGAGGACCGCTATTATAGCGCGGCGTCATTTCGCGGGTCAATTCCCATGCAACACGCCCAGGAAGAGGTCGACTACGTCCGCGGCGCCACGCGCCTCTTCGGCATCGTCGGCGATCCGATCGTGCAGGTGCGCTCGCCCGAGATGTTCACGGCGGCGTTCCGCGCCCGCGGGCTCGACGCGGTGCTGGTGCCGCTCCACGTGCGGCCCGACGCGTTCGACGCGTGCCTCGCCGGCCTCAAGCGCCTGTCGAACCTCGACGGGCTGATCTTCACCATCCCCTACAAGGCGCGCGCGCTCGAGCTTGCCGCCACGCTCGGCACGCAGGCCGAGATCGTCGGTGCGATCAACGCGCTCGCGCGCCGCGACGGCGCGTGGACCGGCGAGATCTTCGACGGTCTCGGCTGCATGGAGGCGTTTCGCCGCCGCGGCGTCCCGCTCGCCGACAAGCGCGTGATGCTGATCGGCGCCGGTGGCGCGGGCTCGGCGGTCGGCGTCGCGCTCGCGCACCAGCGGCCGGCCTTCGTGCGCGTGTTCGACCTCGATCCGTTGCGTGCGCACGGGCTCGCCGCGAAGATCGCCGCGGTCGCGCCGCACACCGGCATCGAGATCGCCCCGCCGCGCATCGACGACGTCGACGTGCTGTTCAACGTCACGCCCACCGGCATGCTGGACGACGCGCGGTTGCCGCTCGACGTCGCGGCCCTGCCCGCGTCGCTGATCGTGTTCGACGCGATCGTCATGCCCGAGCAGACGCCGCTGATCCGGCTCGCCGAGCAATGCGGCTGCACGACGATCCGCGGTCGCGAGATGATGCGCGGCCAGATCCACCGCATGGTCGACTACTTCGTCGGCGCGGCCGGGAACCCGGGCGCACCACCCGCCGTCTGAGCGGAATGCGGGACCGCGCCGGCGCCAGCCGGGCGCGCGGTCGCGCAACCTTTGGAGGCTTACATGGCCAGGCTCGACACCGATGACCGCAAGCACATCGCGAAGGGCGAGTTCGCGTTCGAGAAGCAGCGCAAGGAGCCGCTGGAGGACGCGAGCCACGTGCGCAACGCGATCGCGCGCTTCGACCAGGTCGAGGGCGTCACCGACGCGGAGCGCGACGCCGCGTGGAAGCGCATCAAGGCGGCCGCCACGAAGTTCGGCGTCGACGTGCACGAGTCGAGCTGGCGCGAGCTCGGCAAGCACAAGAAAGGCTGACGGCTACAGCTGCTCGGTCTCCGCCGTGCGCGGCCGCCACACCAGCAGCCGCGCCTCGATGCGCGTCACGAGCGTATCGAGCAGCAGCGCGAACATCGTCAGCACCGCGATGCCGGCGATCACCGTGTTGATGTCGAACACGCCCTCCGCCTGCAGGATCAGGTAGCCGACGCCCTTGACCGAGCCGAGGTACTCGCCGACCACCGCACCGACGAACGCCATGCCGACCGACGTGTGCAGGCTCGAGAACACCCACGACGTCGCCGACGGCAGGTATATGTGCCGCAGCAGCTGCCGCTGCGACGCGCCGAGCATCCGCGCGTTCGCGAGCACCACCGGGCTCACCTCCTTCACGCCCTGGTAGACGTTGAAGAACACGATGAAGAAGACGAGCGTGACGCCCAGCGCGACCTTCGACGTGATGCCGAGGCCGAACCACACCGCGAAGATCGGCGCGAGGATCACGCGCGGCATCGCGTTCAGCGCCGTGATGTAGGGCTCGGCGAGCGCGGAGGCGGTCGGCGCGAGCGCCAGCCACAGGCCGACGACCAGGCCGAGCACGCTGCCGACCGCGAAGGCGAGCAGCGTCTCGAGCAGCGTGATGCCGAGGTGCGGGTAGATCTTGCCGCTCACGAACCACTCGACGACGACCTTCGCGACCTCCAGCGGCTTGCCGAAGAAGAACGCAGTGTTCTTCGCGAACGGCTCGGACACGAGGCCCGGCGCGGTCATCGACACCCAGAACGCGAGCACGGCGCCGACCAGCAGCACCTGGTAGACGGCGAGCCGCCAGCGCGGCAGCCGCGTGTCAGCGCTTGCCTTGCGCATAGCCCTTCAGCACTTCGGCCTTGAGCACCTGCCAGATCGCCTCGTGCAGCTCGACGAAGCGCGGCGACATGCGGATCTCCGCGACGTCGCGCGGCCGCGGCAGGTCGATCGCGAACTCGCCGAGCGGGTGGGTCTCCGGGCCCGCCGACAGCACGATCACGCGGTCGGACAGCGCGATCGCCTCCTCGAGGTCGTGCGTGATGAACAGCACCGACTTGCGGTTTGCCGACCACAGGTCGAGGAGCTCGTTCTCCATCAGCTGGCGCGTCTGGATGTCGAGCGCGGAGAACGGCTCGTCCATCAGCAGGATCTCGGGATCGAGGATCAGCATCTGCGCGAGCGCGACGCGCTTGCGCATGCCGCCGGACAGCTGATGCGGGTAGCGATCCTCGAAGCCCGTGAGGCCGACGCGCGCGAGCCAGTCGCGCGCCTTGGCGTCCGCTGCCTCCCTGGTGCAGCCACGAAACTGCAGCCCGGCGAGCACGTTGGACAGCGCGTTGCGCCAGGGCATCAGCGCGTCCGCCTGGAACATGTAGCCGGCGCGCGCGTTGATGCCCTGCAAGGGCGCGCCATGGATCGTCACGGTGCCCGACGATGGCGGGAGCAGGCCCGCCGCGACGTTGAGCAACGTCGATTTGCCGCAGCCGGTCGGACCCACCACCGACACGAACTCTCCGGGCGCGATCGTGAGCGAGGCATCGCGCACAGCCGTGTAGCGCCCACCACGGCCCGCGAAGGTGCACGTGATGCGGTCGAGCGCAAGCGCGGCGTCGGCCGCGGCGATCACGGCAGACCCCACGCGGTTACTGATACTTCTGCGCGGCTTTTTGCTGGAATTGCATGTCGATCGTCTTGGCGAGGTCGATGGACGCCGCTTTCTGCAGGCCGGGATCGAACGTCTTGAGGTCCTTGTAGACGCTCTGCGCCGCCGCCATGGAGATGGACCCGTCGTGCTGGAAGTTGTCCAGGTTCGCCTTGAGGGCCGCGGTGTACAGCGCCTTGTCGGTGTAGTAGGTCTTGGGCACGACATCGACGATCTGCTCGGGCGTCGAATGCTGGATGAAGCGCAGCGCGCGCACGATCGCGTTCACCACGGCTTGCACCGTCCGCGGGTTCTGGCGCGCAAAGTCCGTCTTCACGTACACGCAGCCGGCGGCGTAGGCGCCGCCATAGACCTGCTGCATGCCCTTCGCCGTGCGCGTGTCGATCACGGGCACCACCGTACCGTCGCTCTCGAGCTGCGCAATGACGGGATCGAGATTGGAGATGGCGTCGATGTCGCCGCGCTTGACGATGGCAACCGCACCGGCGCCAGCACCGACGCCGACGATCGACACCGCGTCGGGCGGCAAGCCGGCCTTGGCGAGCAGGATGTTGATGAACATGTTCGTGGACGAGCCCGGCGCAGTCACGCCGATCTTCATGCCTTTCAGGTCCGCGGGCGACTTGTACGCGGCCGCCTTGGCCTTCGGCATGGCGAGCACGATGCCCGCGTTCTTGCCCTGCAGCACCACCGCTTCGATGCTCTGGCCCTTGGCCTGCTGCGTGATGGTGTGCTCGTAGGCGCCCGACACCAGATCGGCGCTGCCGCCGATCAGCGCTTCGAGCGCCTTCGCGCCGCCGGGGAAATCGGGGATCTCCACTTCGAGCCCCTCGTCCTTGAAGTAGCCCTTCTGCTCGGCGATGGTCAGCGGCAGGTAATAGAACAGCGTCTTGCCGCCCACGCCGATCGTGATCTTCGGCTTCTCCGGCGCCTGGGCAAGCGCGGACACCGCGAACAGCGCGGCAGCGGCAAGGGTGATGCAGGATGCGATCAGGCGACGCATGGTTTCCTCCGATGACGAGTCTGCTCTTCGAGAAGCGGGCGATCGTCCGGGCGGTGCCCCGGACCGGTCCAAGCCATAGCTTACGGCACGTGCAGCGCTGTGCGGTGCGCCGGACTTACGTCGCGCAGCGCCGCGCTCCGGATCGGACCGCCACGCCGCAGGCGGGTGAGATGCTCGGCAATGGCCGGACCGATCGACAGCCGGCTCGCCACCGGGCCGAGCTCGGCCGCAGCGGCGGTCAGCGCCGCCGGCAGGGTGTCGGCATTGCGCAGCGCATGCTCGAACAGGACCTTCGCGAACGGTGACGCGGCGTCGCCGCCTTCGCAGCCATCCGGATGCGCATCGCCCGGCGACGCGACGAGCACGGCGGTGTTGTCGTCCTGCAGCGCATCGAGCCATGCGCCGGCCGCACAGGTGGACACCACCACCACGCGAAACCGGATGCCCGCGTTGTCGAGCAGCTGCTTCACGGCGTCGGGCGAGATGTCCACCAGGTCGAGCGGCGGATGGACCGCCTGCAGCTCGTGGTCGGCATTGCTGCCGCCCGTGATGTAGAGCATGGCGACGTCGTCATCGGCGTCCATGGCCGCGCCGATCTCCTGCAGCGCACGGCGCAGGTTCGTGAGCGTCGCATAGGGCAGGACAGTCACCGTCGCGCGGTTGTTGAGCAGCACGAGCGAGCGGCCGCTGGTGCCGAAGCGCTCGTCGAGCACGTGCTGCGCGCTTTCCACTTCGTCGCGAAAGCCCTCGTGACGTGCATCCGGCGCGAACGCGACGAAATACAGGTCGGTCACCCCGCCCCGCTCGTCTTCGAGCGCGTCGAGCGCGTCGTCGAGCAGCGCGCTCTGCACGGCCAGCACCGGCTCCGACGCCGGACTCGGCGCATCGTCATCGTCGGCGGCGACCTCGTCGCCGACCCACCACGCGGCCGACGGCCCGCCGAGCGGACCAATCCACAACGGCAGGCTCAGCAGCAGCCCGCCCAGGACAGCGCGCAGGAGACGACGCTGCACCGGCGTTTCGCTGACGATCCACATCGAGCGGATGCAGACGGCGAGCATCCACGCGAGCATCGCCACGTCGAACCACGCGCCCCAGTGCTCGGGCCACGCGAGTGCGGCGATCGCCGGCAGCGCGTGCACCACCTGCACGGGCAGGAACGCCGCAAGCACCACGATCGGCAGTGCGATGAACGTGCCAGCGTCGCGATACAAAGCACCGAGCACGCCGCTCGTGATCATCAGGAGGCCGAGCGCGAACAGCTCGCCATCGATTCCGTTCAGCGTGAACGCGGTGCCGGCCTGGGCGCGCAGCCCGTCGAGCGCGATGTCGACGAGCGCCGACACGATGACGATCGCCAGCCACTGTGCAAGGTCCACGCGAAACGCAGCCCGTCGCACGGGCAGGAAAAACGCCGCGCGCGCGCCCGCCAGCAGATTGTGACCAAGTGCTGCAGCGAAGTAACGCAAGGGCGACTGCACCATCATCGGACGTTCAGGCGATCGCGTGCGCGGCGATGTATGCCTTGACGGCGTCGACGTTGGGCGGCAGCACCGTGCGGCGCTGCGGGCGCGCTTCGAGACCGGCGAAGGCCGCCGGCCGCTCCGGCTCGGAGCCGAGCGCTTCGCGGATCGTCGCGGCAAACTTGACCGGCAGCGCGGTCTCCACGCAGATCAGCGGTACGCCGCCGGGCGCGAGCGCGCGGCCCACCTTGACGCCATCGGCCGTATGGGGATCGATCGTCACGCCGTAGCGCCGGTGCACTGCGCGAATGGTCGCGACGCGATCAGCGTGCGTGCTGCGGCCGGACACGAAGCCGGACGCCTTGACGCGCTCCCATTCCGGCGCGCCGGCGAGCGAGAAGCCGCCGTCGCGTGCGAGCGTGGACCACAGCGCACGCAAGCGCGCCGGATCGCGGCCGGTGAGGTCGAACACGAAGCGCTCGAAGTTCGACGCCTTGGAGATGTCCATGGAGGGCGACGAGGTCGCATGCGTCTCGAGCGCGGCGCGCGGGCGGTAGCGGCCGGTGCGGAAGAATTCGTCGAGCACGTCGTTCTCATTGGTGGCCAGCACCAGGCATTGGATCGGCAATCCCATGCTGCGCGCGACGTGCGCGGCGAGGATGTTGCCGAAATTGCCTGAAGGGACCGCGAAGCTGACCTGCTCCGTGTCGCGGGTGGTCGCCGCGAAGTAGCCCTTGAAGTAGTACACCACCTGCGCGGCTACGCGCGCCCAGTTGATCGAGTTCACGGCGCCGATGCGATAGCGTGCCTTGAAGACCGGATCGCCCGCGATGTCCTTGACGATGTCCTGGCATTCGTCGAAGGTTCCCTCGATCGCCAGGTTGTGGATGTTCGGCTCCGCGAGCGCGTACATCTGCGCCTGCTGGAACGGGCTCATGCGTCCTTCGGGCGACAGCATGAAGACGGCGACGCCTGCCTTGTTGCGCAGCGCGTACTCCGCCGAGCTGCCGGTGTCGCCGGAGGTCGCACCGACCACATTGAGCGTGCGATGCTCATCGGCGAGCACGAACTCGAACAGCCGGCCCAGGAGCTGCAGCGCGATGTCCTTGAAGGCAAGCGTCGGGCCGTTCGACACGCGCAGCAAGTGAAGGCCCGGCTCGAGCGTGAGCAGTGGCGTCACGTCGTCGCTGCCGAAGATGCCGGCGTTGTACGTGTCGTCGATCGCCTTGCGCAGCACATCCGCCGGCACGTCGTCCATGAAGCGCGACAGGATGGCGAACGCGAGGCTGCGATAATCGAGCGCGCGCAGCGACGCGAGCTCCCGCGCCTCCAGGCGTGGATAGCGCTCGGGCACCGCCAGCCCGCCGTCCGGTGCCAGGCCTTCGAGCAGGATCGCGCGAAACGGCAGCGGGGCGTCGTGCCACGCGCCGCGCGTGCTGACGTAGCGCATCAGGCGGCCGGCATCAGTTGAGCGCTTCCATCCGGATGCGCACGACCTTGCCGCGCACCGTGGGCAGCGCTTCGATCTTGTCGATCGCGTCGGTGAGCTGGCGCTCGATCGACCGGTGCGTGAGCAGGATGATGTCGGTCTGCTGCTCGCCTTCGGACGGCTCCTTCTGGATCATCGCGTCGATCGAGATGTCGCGGTCGGCCAGGATGCGCGTGATGTCGGCCAGAACGCCCGGACGGTCCTCGACGCGCATGCGCAGGTAATAGCTCGTCTGCACCTCGCCCATGGGCAGGAACGGCACGTCCGTCATCTGGTCGGGCTGGAACGCCAGGTGCGGCACGCGATGCTCCGGATCGGCGGTGTGCATGCGCGTGACGTCCACCAGGTCCGCGATCACCGCGCTGGCCGTCGGCTCGGCGCCGGCACCAGCCCCGTAGTAGAGCGTCGCGCCGACCGCGTCGGCCTTGACCAGCACCGCGTTCATGGCGCCCTCCACATTCGCAATCAGGCGCTTCGCGGGAATGAGCGTCGGATGCACGCGCAGCTCGATGCCCTTGGCCGCGCGGCGGGTGATGCCGAGCAGCTTGATGCGGTAGCCGAGCTCCTCGGCGTAGGTGATGTCCTCGCGATGCAGCTGCGAGATCCCTTCGGCGTACGCCTTGTCGAACTGCATCGGCACGCCGAACGCGATCGCCGACATGATGGTGAGCTTGTGCGCGGCGTCGATGCCTTCGACGTCGAAGGTGGGATCCGCCTCCGCGTAGCCCAGTGCCTGCGCTTCCTTGAGCACGTCGGCGAACGATGCGCCGCGCGCGCGCATCTCGGACAGTATGAAGTTCGACGTGCCGTTGATGATGCCGGCGATCCACTCGATCCGGTTGGCGGTGAGGCCTTCGCGCAGCGCCTTGATGATCGGCACCCCGCCGGCGACCGCGCCTTCGAACGCCACCATGACGCCCTGCGCATGCGCCGCGGCGAAGATCTCCGTGCCGTGATGCGCCAGCAGCGCCTTGTTGGCGGTCACGACGTGCTTGCCGTGCGCGATCGCGTCGAGGATCAGGTCGCGCGCGGCATCCACGCCGCCGATCAGCTCGCACACGATGTCGAGGTCGGGATGCCGCGTGATGACGTGCGGATCGTTCGTGAGCTCCACCCCGTCGACGCCGCGCAGCCCTTCGCGCGCCCGGTCGAGCGTGCGCGTCGCCACGCGCGTGATCCGGATGGGCCGCCCGGCGCGGCGGGTGATCTCCTCTTCGTTGCGGCGAAGCACGTCCCAGGTGCCGCGCCCCACGGTGCCGAAGCCGAGCAGCCCGACCTGCAGCGGCTTCATCGGAGCACGACTCCCGGCGCTCACAGCAGCCCGTCCTCCCGGAACATCTGCTTGATGCCGCGGATGGCCTGGCGGGTGCGCGCCTCGTTCTCGATCATCGCGAAGCGCACGTGGCCGTCACCGAACTCGCCGAAGCCGATGCCGGGCGACACGGAGACCTTCGCGGCCGCAAGCAGCTTCTTCGAGAACTCGAGCGAGCCGAGCGTCTCGTAGGGCTGCGGGATCTGCGCCCACACGTACATCGAGGCCTTGGGCACGTCGACCTTCCAGCCGGCCTCGTGCAGGCCCTTGACGAGCACGTCGCGGCGCTTCTGGTATTTCTGCGCGATCTCCTCGACGCATTCCTGGGGACCTTCGAGCGCGGCGATGGCCGCCACCTGCAGCGGGGTGAACGTGCCGTAGTCGTGATAGCCCTTGATGCGCGACAGCGCGTAGACCAGGTCGCGGTTGCCCACCATGAAGCCGATGCGCCAGCCGGCCATGTTGTAGCTCTTCGACATCGTGAAGAACTCGACCGCGACATCGCGCGCGCCTTCCACCTGCATGATCGAAGGCGCCTTCCAGCCGTCGAACGTGATGTCGGCGTACGCGAGGTCGTGCACGATGTAGATGCCGTATTCGCGCGCGAGTGCCACCAGCTTCTCGAAGAACGGCAACTCGACGCACTGCGCGGTGGGGTTGGCCGGGAAGTTGACGATCAGCATCTTCGGCTTGGGGACCGACAGCTTGATCGTGCGCTCGAGCTCGGCGAAGAAGTCGACGCTGGGCGTGAGCGGCACCTGGCGGATGTCCGCCCCCGCGATCACCGGGCCGTAGATGTGGATCGGATAGCTCGGGTTGGGCACGAGCACGGTGTCGCCGCGACCCAGCGTGGCCAGCGCCAGATGGGCGATGCCTTCCTTCGAGCCGATCGTGACGATCGCCTCGGTCTCGGGGTCGAACTGCACCCCCCAGCGCCGGTCGTACCAATGGCAGATCGCGCGGCGCAAGCGCGGGATGCCCTTCGAGACCGAATAGCCGTGGGTGTCGCCGCGTTGCACCGTCTCGACGAGCTTGGCCACGATATGCGCAGGCGTGGGGCCGTCCGGATTGCCCATCCCGAAGTCGATGATGTCCTCCCCGCGGCGGCGGGCGGCCATCTTGAGCTCCGTGGTGATGTTGAAGACGTACGGCGGGAGGCGCTCGATGCGCGCGAACTGCGTCTGGGGAAGCGAAGACATGCCGACCTCTGCGTAAGCGCCCGGAACCGTCCGAGCGACGTAGGGCAAAACGTTACAATGCTAGCCAATTCACGGCTTTACCGCAATGCGGAAAGAGCCGCGTGATCGATCAAGCGATGAAATTCCACCTGCAGACCCCAGCCACGGTCCTGGTGACCGGCATTGGCGACGGCTGGATCAAGGTCGGCACGAGCGAAGTGCGGACCAATTGCGTCCTCACGCCCGAGGGCGTCGAGCCCGGCTTTGCGCCCCAGGGCCTGGACGCGCTCACGAGCGCCGACTTCGAGGGGCTGCTGCGCTATCGGCCCGAGATCGTGCTGCTCGGCACGGGTGCGACCCAGCACTTCCTGCACCCGCGCGTGACCCAGCCGCTCGCGGCAGCGCACGTGGGCCTGGAGATCATGGGCACGCGCGCCGCATGCCGCACCTTCAACATCCTGCTGGGCGAAGGCCGGCGCGTAATTGCCGCGCTGGTCGTTTGAGGGCAGTCGAGCGTCCGTCATTCCCCCATCTGCAGGAGCAGCCCCCGGTTGCGCGCATAGCCTACGGCCCAGCGGAACAGCGCGGCGCCGACACCGATGTAGACGAAGTTGAGCACGAAGGCCGTCTGCCACAGCGACCAGTCGAAACGGCCGTCGAGCAGCACGCCGCGCATCCCTTCGAAGACGTACGCCGACGGCAGTGTCCACGCGATCGTCTGCATCACGTGCGGCAACACGGCGATCGGGTAGTACACGCCGGACACGGGCGCGAACAGGAAGATCGCCGCCCAGGCGAGCTCTTCGGCGCCCAATCCCCAGCGCAGGATCAGCGCCGACACCGCAAGCCCGATCGCCCATCCGAACATCAGCAGGTTCACGAAGAACGCGAGCAGCGGGAAGCCGAGCGAGAAGATCGAATAGCGGAACAGCAGCCATGCGAAAAAACATGCGCCGCCGACGCCGATCAGCGTGCGCAGGATGCTCATCGCCAGCTGGCCCGCGATGAGCTCGTAGAGACGCAGCGGGCTCACGAACAGGTTGCCGACGTTGCGGGCGTACATCTCCTCGATGAACGTCAGCGATACGCCGAGCTGCCCGCGAAAGAGCACGTCCCACAGCAGCACGGCGCCGAGGAAGAATCCCGGCGCGCTTTGCAGGACCGAATTGCCCGGCCGCAGGTAGATCGTCACGAAGCCCCACAGCACCATCGTGACGGTCGGGTAGTACATCATCGACACCAGCCGCGGCCACGACTTCAGCAGCAGGTACGCATGGCGCAGGATGAGAGCGCGCACGCGCCGCAGCGACGCCATCGCCCCGGTCTGCCGATGCAGCAGGTCGCCTCGCGCGACCGTCTTCATCGCTCGATCTCCACCGGCAGGCGGTCGCGTGCCGTTCCGCGCGCCACGTCGAGGAACACCTCCTCCATGTTGTCGCGGCCGTAGCGCTCGAGCAGCGCGCGGGGCGCGCCCTGGTCGACGACGGTGCCGGCGCGCAGCATGATGACGTCGTCGCACAGGCGCTCGACCTCGCCCATGTTGTGCGAGGCGAGCAGCATCGTGCAGCCGCTCGCGCGCTGGTATTGCTCGAGGTAGCTGCGCATCCGGTCGCCGACGTCGGGATCGAGCGAGGCCGTCGGCTCGTCGAGCAGCAGCACTTCGGGCTGATTGAGCAGCGCCTTGGCGAGCGACACGCGGGTGCGCTGGCCTGCCGACAGCTCGCCGTAGGGACGGCGCAGGAAATCGGCGAGCTCGAATTCCTGCGCCAGCTCGGCGATGCGTGCGGCCGGCGTGCGCAGCCCGTAGAGATCGGCGAAGACGCGCAGGTTTTCCCGCACCGTGAGGCGCTTCGGCATGTCGACATACGGGGACGTGAAATTGAGCCGCGGCAGCACGCGATAGCGGTGCCGCGTCATGTCCTCGCCGAGCACGTGGATCGTCCCGGCGGTCGGCGTGAGCACGCCGAGCAGCATGGAGAGGGTCGTCGTCTTGCCGGCGCCGTTGCCGCCGAGGAGCGCGGTCGTGGTGCCGGCCGTGACGCTGAACGACACGCCGCGCACCGCCTCGACGTCGACGTACCGCTTGCGCAGGTCGCGCACCACGATGGCCGGCGCCACCGGCTTCAGCACTGCACGGTATTGCGGCAATAGCGGGTGAGCTCGCGCACGACCGTCGTCCCGGTGACCGCTGCGCGCGCGCGATTGGTGCTGCCGTACTCCAGCGCGAGCTTCAGCCCGTATTGCGCGAAGAAAGCGTCGAACTGCTCCGCGCCCAGCGTGCCGGTCGCATACAGCTCGTCGGCTTGCGCGTCGTGGTCGAGCACGATCGCCGCCAGCGGTTGCGGTGCGGGGCCCGCCACCACGCGCGCGCCCTCGGCCGGGTCGTAGACGCTGTGGTCGGCGCAGCAGTGGATGACATGGCCGCCCGACGTTGCGGACCGGTCGCGCTGATAACGAATGAAGGACACGTCGCGCGTGGGGTATGCCAGCTTGTGGGCGCAGATCGCCGAGAAGGCCACCAACGCACGATCGGGCCCGACGCCGCCGCGCCATTCGTACGCCCCCCCGTCGCGCCTGCGCAGTGCGGCGACCGGCTGCACCGGCGCGCCGAGGCGCAGGAGAAAGCACGGCGTGGCCGCATACGGATACTGGAAGACATAGTTCGTGTCCGGCGCCACGTCACGCGCGCGCAGCGCAGCACCGTGCTCGTCCACCAGGCGCACGCGGGCATACGTGCGCGGTGCGCCATCCTGCGCGTGCGCAGCCGTGGCAAGCGCGCTGCCGAGCACCGCACACGCTCCGAGAAAGCTGCGTCGCTCCATCGCCACGAACCTTGCCCGCAGCCGGGCCGCCTACGCCTCGAGCAGCACGCGCACGTGCTCGGTGGCGCTGCGGCCGAGCGCGCCGAGCGCGTAGCCGCCCTCGAGCGAGGACACGATCCGCCCGGCTGCATGGCGCGCGGCCACTGCGACCAATTGGCGCGTCACCCATGCATAGTCGTCGTCGTCGAACTCGAGTCCGGCGAGCGGGTCGTCGCGGTGCGCATCGAACCCGGCCGAAATGAGTATGAGCTCCGGCCGGTGCGCCTCGAGCGCGGGCAGCCAGTGTTCGGTGACGGCCGCGCGGAACGCGTCCGAGCCGCTGCCCGGGGCGAGCGGCACGTTGTGCATGTTGGGGCCGAGCGGCTCGACGCCGCTATAGGGATAGAGCGGGTACTGGAACGTCCCGACCATGAGCACGCGCGGGTCCTCGGCGAAGATCTCCTCCGTGCCGTTGCCGTGATGCACGTCGAAATCGACGATCGCCACGCGCTGCAGGCCGTGAGCATCGAGCGCATGCGCCGCGGCAACCGCGATGTTGTTGAAGACACAGAATCCCATCGCGCGATTGCGCTCCGCATGATGGCCCGGCGGGCGCACCGCGCAGAAGGCGTTGCCTGCCGCGCCGCTCAGCACGAGGTCGACGGCCTGGACGGCGGCGCCTGCCGCGTGACGGGCGGCCGTCAGCGAGTCGGGACACAGCGCGGTATCCGGGTCGAGATAATGCAGTCCCGCATCGGGGCTCGCCGCCTCGATGAGATCGATGTAGTCGGTACCGTGCACGCGCGCCAGCTGCGCGCGCGTGGCGGGCGGCGCCGTGTGCTGCGCAAGCTGCGCGGCAAGCCCCTGTGCCGTGAGGCGCTCGTCGATCGCTGCGACACGCTCCGGGCACTCGGGGTGATACGGGCCCATGTCGTGCAGGAGGAACGAAGGATGCGTGATGTAGGCGGTCGGCATGGCTTGGGCTGCGCAGCGTTCGATCGGCAACGAGCGGTGCGAGGCAGGTTGGCTCGGCTGGCGGCGCGCGCTGGCCTGTGAAGCGCGCCGCCGATGCGGCGTGCCACACCCGGGTTCCCCCGCGGAGACGGCCCATCGGGCTCATCCCTCCGTTCGTCGCCGGCAAGTGTAGCGCGCCGTCCGTTCGTCGCCCGGGAAGTGTAGCGCGGCCTCCGGCCGGGTGACGAGGCCGCGTCCGTCCGTTACAGTGAACGATCGTCTCACCGCCGCTGTCATCCTCATCCCATGAGCGTCCGTCCCGCGTCCCAATCGGTTCCGACCGCGCAGCGCATCGCCGGCGTCGCCGCACAGCTGGGCCGCATCGTCGTGGGCAAGGACGACGCGATCAAGCTGGCGATCGCCTGCCTGCTGGCGCGCGGCCACCTGCTGATCGAGGACATCCCGGGCGTGGGCAAGTCCACGCTCGCCCAGGCGCTCGCTGCCACGCTGGGGCTCAAGTACGTCCGCATCCAGTTCACGAGCGACCTGCTGCCGGCGGACGTGCTCGGCGTATCGGTGTACGACGAGCGCATGCAGGCGTTTCGCTTCCACGCAGGACCGATCTTCCACTCGGTGGTGCTGGCCGACGAGATCAATCGCGCGCCGCCCAAGACGCAGAGCGCGCTGCTCGAGGCGATGGAAGAGCGGCAGGTCTCGCAGGACGGCCAGACACGCAAGCTGCCGGACCCGTTCTTCGTCATCGCGACGCAAAATCCGGTCGAGCAGATCGGCGCGTATCCCCTCCCGGAATCACAGCTCGACCGCTTCCTCATGGCGATCGAGCTCGGCTATCCCGACAGCGCGGCCGAGCGTGAGCTCCTGTCCGGTGGTGATCGTCGCCTCAAGATGGCCGAGATCGAGCCTGCGTGCGATCCGGCAACCCTCGCCGAATGGCAGCGCGAAGCGGCGCAGATCCATGTCGCGCCCGCGCTGCTCGACTACGTGCAGGCATTGCTCGCGGCGTCGCGCGGCCATCTCGCCGGCGTGAACGGCGGCGATGCAGGTGCGCGCCGGGGCTTGAGCCCGCGCGCGGGCCTGATGCTGCTCGCCGCGGCACGCGCATGGGCGCTCATCGCGGGTCGACCCATGGTGGTGCCCGAAGACGTGCAGGCCGTCTTCGCCTCGGTGGCCGGCCATCGTCTCGCTGGCGGCGCGCGCGCCGGTGCGCTGCAGGCGCAGGCGCTGATCCGCGCCGTCGCGCTCACCTGAATCGCGGCATGGCAGGCGCGGCCGCGATGCCGCCTGCAGCAGGCCTGCTCGCGCGCTGGCGGCAGCGGCTGTTCCGCGGCGCACCGGCGGACCGCGATCTGGTGGTGCTGCGCCATTCGCGCATCTACATCCTGCCCACGCGGCGCGGCATCGCGGTGATGATCACCCTCTTGCTGATGCTGCTCACGTCGCTGAACTATGCGCTGTCGCTCGGACTGGCGGTGACGTTCCTGCTCGCCGGATTGACCGCTGCCGCGCTGCTGCACACGTTTCGCAACCTCGCCGGCATGGAGGTGAAGCCGCTCGCTGCAGGCGACACCTTCGTGGGCGGCAAAGTGGCCTTTTCACTGGCGCTCATGCCGGGCGCAGCCACGCGCCTGGCCGTGACGCTGTCGGCGCGCAAGTCGCGCGTCATGGCCGACGTGCCCGCCGGCGCGGCACGCACCGTCGCGCTGGAAATTCCGGCGCCGACACGCGGACGCGTCGCGCTCGGGCGCGTCACGCTGTCGTCGACCTATCCGCTCGGCTTGTGGAAGGCCTGGGCGTACGTGCACTTCCCGCTCGTCGGGTTGGCGTTTCCCGCGCCCGAGGCGTCGCCGCCTCCGTTGCCCTTCGGACCGGGCGGCGCCGACGCGGTTGCGCGCGGCCGTGGCGAAGACGCCGATCTCGCCGGCCTGCGCGACTATCAGCGCGGTGATCCGCCCCAACGCGTTGCCTGGAAAGCGGTCGCGCGCGGAGCCGGCTGGTACACCAAGGCGTTCGAAGGCGCAGGCGGTGGGCCGGTCGTCCTCGACTGGCGCACGCTGCCCGAGCACATGGATGTCGAAGCGCGCCTGTCGCGCCTGTCCGCCTGGGTGCTCGGCGCCGAGCGCGCAGCGCGGCCGTTCGCGCTGTCGATGCCCGGCCTCGCGCTGCCCGCAGCGCAGGGTCGGGAGCATCGGCGCGCCGCGTTGAGCGCGCTCGCGCTCTTTCCGGCCGAGCTGCCATGATCGCCGCGTGGCGCAACCGGCCCGAGTGGCTGCACAACGAAGGTGCAGTGCTGCCGCTCAAGGCGCTGCAGATCCGCTGGCTCGGCGCATTGCTGCTCGCGGCCCAGGTGCCGCTTGCCGTGCACCTGCCGATCTGGGTGGCGCTGTTCGGCGCCATGCTCGTCGCGTTGCGCTTCGCGCTGCTGCGCCGTGACCGGCTGCGGCCGCACGCGAAGCCCGCGCGCATCCCGTCGTGGGCGCTCGCATTGTTCGCCGTCGTGCTCGGCATCGCGATCCGCCAGTCGTATGGCGGCTACCTCCTGGGACGCGATCCGTGCGTGGCGCTGCTCTACGTGCTCGCCGGCCTCAAGTTCCTCGAAGCGCGCACGCTGCGCGACGGCACGCTGCTCGTGTGCGTCACGATGGCGCTCGTCATCACGCCGTTCTTCTACGACCAGTCGATGCTCGCCGCGATCGCGGCGCTGCCGGTGATCCTGCTCATGGGTGGCACGCTCGACGGTCTCGCGCGGCCGGGCGCGGACGATTTCGAGTTCGAGGCGTGGGGCACGGCGGTCAAGCGCACGCTCGTCATGATCGCCCAGGGGCTGCCGCTCGCGCTCCTGGCGTTCTTGCTCTTCCCGCGCCTGACCGGACCGCTGTGGGGCCTGCCGCGCGATGCAGCCGCGAGCACCGGCTTGTCCGACCGCATGTCGCCCGGGAGCATCAGCGAGCTGTCGCAATCGGATGCGGTCGCGTTTCGGGTCGACTTCGACGGTGCCATCCCGGAGCGGCGGGAGCGCTATTGGCGCGGACCGGTGCTGTCGCGCTTCGACGGCCGTACATGGACCCCGCTGCCGCCGCGCACCGACGGCGTCCTCGCGCCGGCGGACGGGCCGGTCGTCTCATACACGGTGGCGCTCGAGCCGAACGGTCACGGGTGGCTGTTCGCGCTCGACCTTCCGGCCCAATTGCCGCAGCTCACGCAGGCCGACGGGGCGAGCGACGAGGAAACGCGCAGCCTTGCGCAGCTCACGCGCGAGCAGCAGCTGCTCGCGCGCGTGCCGGTCACGCAGCCGCTGCGCTACGTGCAGAAATCGGTGCTGCGCGGCAGTTATCCACCGGCGTCGCAGCGCGAGGTCGATCTCAATCGCGCGTTGCCGCCGGGCAATCCGCGGAGCGTCGACTTCGCGCGCGAGCTGCGCGCAGCGCATCCGGACGAGCGCGACTACGTGCTCGCGGTGCTGCGGCATTTTCGCGCCGAGCCCTTCGTCTACACGCTCGCGCCACCGCGCTACACCGGCGAGCCGGTCGACGAGTTCCTGTTCGGCGCCAAGCGCGGCTTCTGCGAGCACTACGCCAGCGCCTTCGTGGTGCTCATGCGCGCGGCCGGCATCCCGGCGCGCGTGGTGACGGGATACCAGGGCGGCGACGTGAACCCGCGCGGCGGCTACATGATCGTGCGCCAGTCCGACGCGCATGCATGGGCCGAAGCCCTGATCGGCGGGATGTGGCAGCGCGTCGATCCGACCGCGGCGGTGTCGCCACTGCGCATCGAGCGCGGGCTCGGCGCGGCGCTCCCCGCCGGCGATCCGATTCCGCTGCTCGCGCGGCTCGACGGTGGCTGGCTGAAGTCGTTCCAGCTCGCCTGGGATGCAG
The DNA here is from genome assembly GCA_035475895.1 of Casimicrobiaceae bacterium. Classification (GTDB taxonomy): domain Bacteria; phylum Pseudomonadota; class Gammaproteobacteria; order Burkholderiales; family Casimicrobiaceae; genus VBCG01. The sequence continues at coordinate 20,020 of DATILY010000083.1, forward strand.
TGAACCACCAGTGGCGGCGCAACGTCGTCAACTTCGACTTCGAGCGTCAGCGCGAGCTGTGGCGCGCGCTGTCCTTCGACCGCTATGCGCCGTGGCAGATCGTCGCGGGCTTCTTGGGCCTCGCGGCGCTGTGGGCGCTCGCCGTGCTCGCGTGGCTGGCGCTCAAGCGCCGCCGGCAGGAACGTGCGCTCGTGTTGTGGGATGAAGTATGCAGGCGCCTGGCGCGCGCCGGGCTCGCACGCGCACCGCACGAAGGGCCGCTTGCATTCGCCGCGCGCGCCGCGGCGCGCTGGCCGCAGTTCGCCATCGCATTCCACGCGATCGGGCAATCGTTCGCGACATTGCGCTACGGCGATACGGGCGAGCGCCCGCGCGAGCGTGCGGCGATGCTGTCCACGCTGGAGCGTGCGATCGAAGTGCTGCCCGGTGCGGGCGCGTTGCGCGACGCGGCCGGTTGAGCGCGGCCAACGCGGCCGTCCCCGCCCAGCGCGCGCCGGACCGTCGATGCCGGCACATACACCCTGGGTGATTGGTAAGTGTACTTACGATCGCGCGAGCGACTACAGGAAGTCGTCGCGCACGTGGCCCTTGCGTGCCAGGCGCCCGCGCAGCTTCTCGATCGCCTCGCCCTGGATCTGGCGCACGCGCTCGCGCGTGACGCCGAGCTCGCGCGCGAGGTCGTCCAGCGTGGCGAGGGCGCAGTTGTTGAGCCCGTAGCGGCGCTCCACCACGCGGCGCTGGCGCTCCGGCAGCTCGCTCATCCATTCGGCGACCGTGCGCTCCAGCGCGCTTTCGTGCAGCAGCAGCTCGGGTGACAGGGCCGATTCGTCGGCGACGCCTTCGCCCACGGTGAGACCCGGATCGCGATCGAGCGGGGCGTCGAGCGACAGCGGCTGCTCGTGATAGCGCAGCAGGCGCTCCACCTCGGCGACCGGCTTGCCGAGCAGGTGCGCGACGTCCTCGAGCGTTGCATCGCGCCCGCTCGGCGGCGCGTGATTCTCGAGGTGGCGCAGCGCGCGCAGCACGACGTTGAGCTCCTTCACCACGTGCGCGGGCAGGCGAATGGTGCGCGACTGGTTCATCACGGCGCGCTCGATCGACTGGCGGATCCACCAGGTCGCGTAGGTCGTGAAGCGAAATCCGCGCTCCGGATCGAATTTCTCCAGCGCGTGGATGAGGCCCAAGTTGCCTTCCTCGATGAGGTCGGGCAGCGCGAGGCCGCGATTGGTGTAATGGCGCGCGAGGCTCACCACGAGGCGCAGGTTGCGCTCGATGAGCGTCTGCCGCGCCTCGAAGCTGCCGGCGCGCATGGCGCGCGCGAGCTCGAGCTCCTGCGGCGCCGTCAGGAGCGCGTGCTGGCCGATCTCGTTGAGATAGAGCTGCGTGAGATCGGCGACGAAGTCCGCCGCGAGTCCCGGCGCGGGTGCCTCGAGCGGGAGGTCGCCGGAATAGCGGTCGGCCGCAGGCGCGGGCTCGTCGACGAATGCCGCTGCGATGGGCGCGTCGTCGTCGGTCGCCTCGCCAGGCTCGGGGTCGCCGAGCAGATCGGGGTCGGCTGGACGTGCGCTCACCGGAGGCTGATCCGCGTTGCGCCCGAGCGCGGCCCCGTGCGCTTCATGCGGGCGGCAGGTACCGCGCCGGGTCCATGGGCTTGCCCAGGCGGCGAATCTCGAAGTGCAGCTTCACCGCGTCGGCATCCGAGTTGCCCATCTCGGCAATCTTCTGCCCGCGTGCAACTTGCTGGCCTTCCTTGACCAGGATGTCGCGGTTGTGCGCGTACGCCGACAGGTAGGTCTTGTTGTGCTTGATGATGATCAGCTTGCCGTAGCCGCGCAATCCCGAGCCCGCGTACACCACCTTGCCGGGCGCGGTCGCAAGCACCGGATCGCCTGCGTTGCCTGCGATGTCGATGCCCTTGAGGTTCGCGGTGTCCGAGAACCCGGCGACGATCCTGCCCTTGGCGGGCCAGGCCCAATCCAGCCGGTCGTCGTCGTCGCCCTCACCGGCGATGGCGCGTGGCGCCTCGGTGCGCGGCGGCACGGGCGCCGGGGGCCGAGACGCTTCGCCGGGCGGCGCGGGCACCGCCGTTGCGGCCAGCGTGAGCTCACGCACGGCCTGCTCGGAATACGGCTCCTTGATCGCCTTGGGGCTCGTCTTGAGATTGCCGGACGCTGCGGCCGACGCCGATGATGAAGGCGCTGGTGCGCTGGCGGGCGCAGGCGGCGTGCGCGCTTCGGCAACCGGCGGCGGCGCCACGCGCAAGGGCGCGGTGACCACGCCATCGGCTGCCGCGCCCGCGGCGGTCGTTTCGCCGGGCGCGCCGAGCCGCAGCACCTGCCCTACGAAGATGCGGTTCACGTTCTCGATGTTGTTCCATGCCGCGAGCTCGCGGTAATCGAGGCCGTTGTCGAGCGCGATCTGGTAGAGCGTGTCGCCGCGCTTGACCGTGTACGTGGCGGCGGCCGGCGTTTCGGCGCGCGTTGCGTTGTCGGTGGATGGCGACACGCCCGGCCCGGCGGACGGCGCCGGCGCGAGCGCGGGTGGCCGCGTGCCTGTGCCGCGCTCCTCCACCGGCGCGGCACGCCGCATGGCGCATCCGGCCACGAGCGTGACCAGCAGCAGCGCGGCAGCGCCCTGCACGACGATGCGAACGATCGGGAAGGCAGGATCCTCGGTGCGGGGCGCGAAGTGCGAAAGCGATGCGATGGTCATGCGCGCGTTACGAAACGCCCGGCAGCAACGGTACGAATCTTACCGCATCGAGCACCTGTTCCCGCGTGCCGTTGCCGGTCATTTCGATCACCGTGAGCCGCTGCACGCCGCGCTCGTCGCCCGCCGATTGCGTGAGCGGCAGCACCATGCGTCCGCCGGGCTTCAGATATTGCAGCAGCGCGGTGGGAACGTGCGTGGCGCCCGCCGTGACGACGATGGCATCGACCTGCAGCGCTTCGCCCAGGTCGGCGCTGCCATCGCCGTGCTTGAGCCGCACGTTCTTCACCTTGAGCGCCTGGAGATGGCGGCGCGCCTTCGCGACCAGCGCGCCGATGCGCTCGACGGTATACACCGTGCCGGCGATCTGCGCGAGCACGGCGGTCTGGTACCCGCAGCCGGTGCCGATCTCGAGCACGCTGTCGAGCGCGCGGCCGTTGCGGGCGAGCTCGGTCATGCGCGCGACGACCCACGGCTGCGAGATGGTCTGACCCTGGCCGATGGGCAGCGGCACGTTGTCGTACGCGCGGATGGCCAGCGCTTCGTCGACGAAGATGTGCCGCGGCACGGCGTTCATCGCCGAGAGCACGACCTCGTCGCGGATGCCGTCGGCGCGCAGGCGCTCCACCATGCGCGCGCGCGTGCGGTCGGACGTCATGCCGATGCCGTTGCGGCTGCCGCCTGCGCCGTTGCCCTGCGTGCCCATCGCCGGCCTCGCGTCCGTTTGCGTCTAACCGCCGAACCAGCGTGCCACGCCTGCCATCTGGTCGCGATTGGTGAGGTCGATCTGCAGCGGCGTCACCGACACGTAGCCGCTGCCGACGGCGTGGAAGTCGGTGCCTTCGCCGGCATCGGCGGCGGCGCCTGCAGCGCCGACCCAGTACACGGTCTCACCACGTGGATTCTGCGCCTTTACCACGCTTTCCGCCTTGTGCCGGCGGCCGAGGCGCGTGATGCGATAGCCGCGCACGGCTTCGCGCGCGATGTCCGGCACGTTGATGTTGAGGAGCCACGGCCCGGCGGCTTGGCGCGCGTGCCGCTCCACCAGCTCCACGGCCACCTGCGCGGCCGTTTCGAAATGCGCCGCCGTCTTGGACGTGAGCGAGATGGCGAACGACGGCACGCCGAGGAGAAAGCCTTCGGTCGCGGCGGCGACCGTGCCCGAATAGATCGTGTCGTCGCCCATGTTGGCGCCCAGGTTGATGCCCGAGATGACCATGTCGGGCATCTCGTCGAGCAGGCCGGTGACGGCAAGATGCACGCAATCGGTCGGCGTGCCGTTGACGAACAGGAAGCCGTTGGGCGCCTTGCGCACGTACAGGGGCCGGTCGAGCGTCAGGGAATTGGAGGCGCCGCTGCGATCGCGCTCGGGTGCGACGACCGTGATGGTGGCGCCGTGCGCGGTGAGCGCGGCAGCGAGATGCTCGAGGCCAGGTGCGAAGTAGCCGTCGTCGTTGGAGAGCAGGATGCGCACGGCTGGTGATTATAGAGCGGCGCCCACGCTTTCCGGCGGCCGGGCGACGAACGCGCACGCCGGCCTCACCCGCTGTTGCGCAATCCGGCAGCCAGTCCGTTGATCGTCAGGTGGATCGCGCGGCGCGTGCGGTCGTCGTGGTCGCCCGCGCGATAGCGGCGCAGCAGCTCGATCTGCAGGTGGTTGAGCGGATCCAGATACGGGAAGCGGTTGCGGATGCTGCGCTCGAGCGTCGGGTTGTCCTCGAGCAGCGATGGTTGCCGCGTGATGGCGAGCACCAGCGCCACGGTGCGCGCATGCTCCTGCGCAATGCGGCCGAAGATCTGCGCGCGGAGCGTCGCGTCGGGCACGAGCTCGGCATAGCGCGAGGCGACCGCGAGGTCCGTCTTGGCGAGGACCATCGCCATGTTCGACATCACGCTGCGGAAGAATGGCCAGCGCTCGTGCATCTCGCACAACAGCGGCAGGCCCGCCGGCTCGCCGGCAAGCCATTGGTCGACCGCGGTGCCGAAGCCGTACCAGCCGGGCAGCATCAGCCGGCATTGCCCCCAGCTGAACACCCAGGGAATGGCGCGCAGGTCCTCGATGCGCCGCGACGCGGTGCGCGAGGCCGGCCGGCTGCCGATGTTGAGCTCGCTGATCTCCGCGATCGGCGTGGACGCACGGAAATACTCGACGAACCCTGGCGTCTCGTACACCAGCTCGCGATACGCGCGATGCGCCAGCGGCGAGAGCGTCTCCATCGCCGCGTGATAGGCAGAGGCGCGCGTGCCGAGCTGCTCGCTGTCGAGCAAGCCGGCCTCCAGCGCCGCGGCAACCAGCGTCTCGAGGTTGCGCCGGCCGAGCTCCGGATCGGAGTATTTGCTCGCGATGATCTCGCCCTGCTCGGTCACGCGCAGCCCGCCGCGCGCCGTCCCCACCGGCTGCGCGAGGATGGCGTCGTAGCTCGGCCCGCCGCCGCGCCCCACCGTGCCGCCGCGGCCGTGGAAGAGCCGCAGCTTCACGCCGTGGCGCGCGAAGCATTCGACCAGCGCGCGCTCGGCGCAGTAGAGCGCCCAATTGGCCGTGACGTAGCCGCCGTCCTTGTTGCTGTCCGAGTAGCCGATCATGACCTCCTGCCAGTCGTCCTGGCTGGCCACGAGCGCGCGGTATGCCGGCAGCGCGAACGCCGCCGCCATGATGGCGGCGCCCTGCTCCAGGTCGGCGATCGTCTCGAACAGCGGCACGACGGTCATCGCCAGACGGCCGTCGCGCAGCAGGCCCACCTCGCGCAGCAGCACCGCGACTTCGAGCAGGTCCGAGACCGACTGGCATTTGGAGATGACGTAGTGCCGCAAGGCCCGTGCACCGAAGCGGGCATGGAGCTCCGCCGCCTTGCGCAGGATCGACAGCTCGCCCGCCGTACGCTCGGACCATTGCGCGAACGGCGAGCACAGCAGGCGCGGATCGCGCAGCGTGCGCAGCAGCACGTCGATGCGCGCGGGCTCGTCCAGCGCTGCATAGCTTTCGTGCAACCCGGCAAGGCGCAGCAGCTCCGCGACGACGGCTTCGTGCACGTCGCTGTTCTGGCGCAGGTCGAGCGAGGCCAGGTGAAACCCGAAGACGTCGACGGCGCGGCGCAGGGGATCGAGCCGCGGCCTCGCGAGCGCGGCCGCGCCGTGTCCGGCGAGCGAGGCCGCGATGACGTCGAGGTCGGCGCGCAAGGCGTCCGGCGAGGCGTATGGCGGCGCATCGGCGTGCGGCGGTCGCGCGCTCGCATGATGCGCGACGCTGCGCGCCGTCGCAGCCAGCCGGGCATAGACGCCCGACAGCGCCTGGCGATACGGCTCGTCCTGCCGATGCGGGTTCGCGTCGTGACCGCCTTGCGCCAGCGCGAGCAGCGCAGCGCTCGGGTTGATGAGCCGCGTGGACAGGGAGAGCTCCGCGCCCAGCCGATGCACGGCGTCCAGGTAATGCTCGAACGCCACGACGGCCTGCGCGTTGATCGCGTAGTCGAGCGTTTCGGCCGTGACGTTGGGATTGCCGTCGCGATCGCCGCCGATCCACGAACCGGTGCGAAAGAACGACGGCAGCCGGGTGACGCCAGGAAACGCGTCGGCCAGGGCGTCTTCGAAGGTGGTGTAGAGCCGCGGCACTTCCTCGAGGAAGGTGTAGCTGTAGTACGACAGGCCGTTGTCCACCTCGTCGCGCACGGCGAGCCGGGTAAGACGCAGCATGGCGGTCTGCCACAGGGACAGAACCTGCGTGCGCAACCCCTGGTCGAACGCTGCGCGCTCCTCGGGCGTGAGGGTGGTGCGATCCCGCCACACCAGCAGGCGCGCGATCTCCCGTTCGGTGTCGAGGATGCTCTTGCGCTGCACTTCGGTCGGATGCGCCGTGAGGACCGGACAGACGAGCGCGGCGTCGAGCCACGCCTGCACGGCGCCCGGCGACATGCCGGCGTCGGCGAGCCGCTTCACCGCATGCCGCACGCTGCCCGGACGCGGCGGCGCTTCGGCCGCTGCATGCGCCCGGCGACGGCGGTTGTGGTGAACGTCCTCGGCGATGTTCGACAAGTGGGAGAAGTAGCTGAACGCGCGCACCACGTGCAGCACGTCGCCGATCGGCAGCGGGTTCAGCAGTGCGCCGAGCTCGGCGCGTGCGGCGGCCGCCTCGCCGGCGTCGGCACGGCGGAAGCGAATGGCGGTCTGGCGGATCGTTTCGATGCGGGCGAAGCCCGCCTCACCGGTCTGCGCGCGCAGCACCTCGCCCAGTACGCGCCCGAGCAGGCGCGTGTCCTCGCGCAGCGGCAGGTCCTTGTCGGCGGGCGAAGGCGCGTTCATCGGATAGTGCAACAATAGCAAACGATGACAACCGACACCGAATCGCCGCTCGCCGCCGCCGCGCGAAGGCTGCGCGCCGTGCGCCTGTCCGATCTGTTCGCGCGCGATCCGCAGCGCGCGCAGGCATTCGCGTTGCGCTGGAACGACTGGCACGTCGATTTCTCCAAGGAGCGGATCGACGGCGACACGCTGGCGGCGCTGCTTGCCCACGCGCAGCGCGCCAACCTGCAACACTGGGTTCGCGCGCTGTTCGCCGGCGAAAAGCTCAACCTGTCGGAAGCCCGGCCGGTGCTCCATCCGATGCTGCGGCAACCGGCGCTCGGCCCGCTCGTCGTCGACGGGGAAGACGTCGGCACGCAGATGCGCGAGGCACGCGAGCGCACGTGCGCGTTGGCCGCAGCGTTGCGCGCCGGTCGGCGCATGGGCGCAAGCGGCCGCCCGTTGCGCGCCGTCGTCAACCTCGGCATCGGCGGCTCGGATCTCGGACCGCGCCTGGTGTGCGACGCGCTCAGCCTCGAAGGACCCGCCGACCCCGCGCGCGTGTCCGTGTCGTTCGTCTCCAACGTCGACCCCGAGCACCTGACGCGCGCCCTGGCGATCCACGACCCGGCGACGACGCTGTTCATCGTCACGTCCAAGACCTTCACGACGCAGGAGACGCTCGCCAACGCGCAGGCCGCGCGCGCGTGGCTCGCCGACGCACTGCCGGCGGCCGACCTGTCGGCGCATTTCGTCGCCGTCACCGCGAATGCATCCGCCGCGCATGCATTCGGCGTGCGGCCCGAGGACGTGCTCGCGCTGCCCGAAGGCGTCGGCGGCCGCTATTCGCTCTGGTCGGCGGTGGGACTGCCGATCGCCATCGCGACCGGTGTCGAACGCTTCGCCGAGCTCCTCGCCGGCGCACACGCGATGGACGAGCACTTCGCCACTGCGCCGCCGGGCGAAAACCTTCCCGTCGTGCTGGGCCTGCTCGGCTGGTGGCAAACCCGGTGGCTCCAGCGCCCGCAGCGCATCGTGGTGCCGTATGCGCACGCCCTCGCCCGCCTGCCCTCGTACCTCCAGCAGCTCTCGCTCGAGAGCAACGGCAAGAGCGTCACGCGCGACGGCCGTGCGGTCGACGGACCGACTGCACCGGCGCTGTGGGGCGACACGGGCACCGACAGCCAGCACGCGTTCTTCCAGTGGCTGCACCAGGGCACGCACGACGTGCCGGTCGAGTTCGTGGTGCCCGTGCGCGCGCGCCATCCGGTCGGCGACCAGCAGACGCTGCTGGTAGCGAACGCGCTCGCGCAGGCGCAGGCGCTGCTGGTGGGACGCGACGACGACGCCCTGCGCGCGGAGCTCGGCAGAACGCTGAGCGGGGCGGCGCTCGACGCGGCGATCGCGGCACGCCGCTGTCCGGGCAACCGCTCTTCGACCACGCTGCTCCTGCCCACGCTCGATGCGCGCAACCTGGGCGCGCTGCTCGCGCTCTACGAGCACCGCACGTTCGTCGAAGGCGTGCTGTTCGGCGTCAACTCGTTCGACCAGTGGGGCGTGGAGCTCGGCAAGTCGCTGGCCAAGCCGCTGCTCGCGACATTGCGCGACGGCGCACCGCTGCCGGACACCGCCGATGCGTCCACCCGCGCCCTCGTCGGACAGGTGCAACGCCTTGCGCGCGAATGATCCAGGCCGTCAGCGCCCGTTGGCGTACGCGGCCTGCAGCGCATCGGCCAGCGCGTTGACCGCGGCCGCATACAAGCGGCTCTTGTTGTAGCGCGTGATGACGTAGAAGTTGGGGCAGGCGATCCAGTAGCTCGCCGTGCCGTCGTCGGCTTCCTCGAGCAGCAGGAGGCCGACGGGCTCGGTCGCGAGATCGGCAGGAGCGCCGAGCGCCATCACGCCGTCGGCGTTCCACGCGTCGATGCTGCGACGCTCGCTGATGCCGCCGTCGAGGCGCCGCATGAGGGCGTCGCGTTGCGTCGCGTCGATGGCAGCGGGCAGGACCACCGGCTGGCCGCGCACCCAGTCGTGCCGCGCCAGGTAGTTGGCGACGCTGCCGACGGCGTCCGCCTCGCTGCGCCACAGGTCGACGTGGCCATCGCCGTCGAAGTCGATCGCATAGCGCCGTACGCTGCCCGGCATGAACTGCGGCACGCCGATCGCGCCGGCGAAGGATCCCTTCGGATCGAGCGGTGAAATGCGCTCGTCGCGCGCGAACAGCATGAACTCCTTCAGCTCGCCGCGAAAGAACGACGCGCGGCGAGGATAGTCGAACGCGAGCGTGGACAGCGCGTCGATGACGCGATACGAGCCGACGTTGCGCCCGTAGTACGTTTCCACGCCGATGATGGCGACCACGATCTGCGGCGGCACGCCGAACTGCCGCTCGGCGCGCTCCAGCGCCGCCGCGTTGGCCCGCCAGAACGCGAGGCCGCCGTCGATGCGCTCCTGGTTGAGGAACCGCGGCGCGTATTCGTACCACTTCGGCGGCTCGAGCAGCGGCCGTTGCATCGCGGCGACGATCCGCGGCTGGAAGTGCGCATCGCGCATCCAGCCGGTGAGGGCCCTGCGGTCGAAGCCGTGGTCGCGCACGAGCTCATCGACGAACGCCCGTACATCGGCGCGCCCGGCATAGTCGGAGGACGGTGCGGAAGGCTTGCGCGCGGCGGCATGCGTTGCGGCAGCGGCAACCACCGGCGACAGCGTTGCGAGGACGGCAGCCAGGACGAACGAGCGACGCGACGACGACACGACGTGCAATGCGAGGAATGCGACGCGCGATGGTACCATCGCGCCCGCTTCGATTGCGTGCGATGACGGACCTTTATCCCCTGTTCCGGCCGCTGCTGTTCGCCGCGGATCCGGAAGCCGCGCATGCGGCGACCTTCGCTGCGCTCGATGCTGCCGCGCGGATGGGCGTGGCGCGCATGCTCGTGCCCCGCGCGGCCGCGGCGCCGGTGAACGTCATGGGCATCACGTTTCCCAACCGCATCGGCCTGGCGGCCGGGCTCGACAAGAACGCGGCGCACGTCGACGGCCTGGCCGCGCTGGGCTTCGGATTCCTCGAGGTCGGCACCGTGACGCCACGCGCGCAGCCCGGCAATCCGCGGCCGCGGCTGTTCCGGCTGGTCGAGGCGCAAGCGCTCATCAACCGCCTCGGCTTCAACAACGACGGCGTTGCACGGCTCGTCGCCAACGTGGAGCGCGCCGCGTATCGCGGAGTGCTCGGGATCAACCTCGGACGCAACTTCGACACGCCCAACGAGCGCGCCGCCGACGACTACCTGGTCGGCCTGCGCGCCGTATATGCACGTGCGTCGTACGTGACGATCAACATCTCATCGCCGAACACCAAGGGCCTGCGCGACCTGCAATCGGAAGATGCGCTGCGCGCACTGCTCGCGGCGCTGGTACGGGAGCGGGCCATGCTCGCCGACGCGCACGGCCGCCACGTTCCTCTCGTGGTGAAGATCGCGCCCGACCTGACCGACGACGCGCTCCGCGGTGCAGCCAGGGTGCTCGTGGAGTGCGGCGTCGATGGCGTCATCGCGACGAACACGACCCTCGAACGCAACGGCGTCGAGGGCATGCCCCATGCCGCCGAGGCCGGGGGCCTGTCGGGCGCACCGTTGCGCGCGCGCAGCGACGCAGTCATTCGCACGCTCGCCCGCGCGCTCGATGGCGCGCTGCCGATCATCGGCGCAGGCGGCGTGCTCTCCGGCGCCGATGCGCGGGCCAAGCTCGACGCGGGCGCGACGCTGGTGCAGCTCTACACCGGGCTCATCTACCGGGGGCCCGCCGTGGTGACCGAAGCGGTGCGCGCGACCGCCGGCTACGCGCGCGTCCCCGCGGCCTGAGCGGCCGGGCGGACCGACACGAGGATCTTGCCGAGCGCTTCCGCGACCACGATCCCGTGCTGGTTCGTCGCGACGCCGGTCAACACCACGATGCCGCCCGATTGCTTCGGCTTGGGCATGAGCTCGGTGACGGTCCAGCGGGTGGTGAGCGTGTCGCCGGCGCGCACGGGCGCAGTGAAGCGCGTGTTGTGCTCGAGATACGCGAGCGCGGTGCCATGGAAATGCATCCCGACCGGCGCCCCCATGATGGCGGACGTGAGCATGCCGTGCAGGATGCGCGTGCCGAAGCGCGAGCCTCGCGCGTATTCCTCGTCGACATGATGCGGATTGAAGTCGCCGATGAGCCCGGCGCCGAGCACGAGGTGGGTCTCCGTGACCGTGAGCGTGCGCGCGAAGCGGTCTCCAACGCGTACGTCGTCGAACCAGGCGCCGCTGCCGTCCTCGCCGTTCATGGGCCGCGCCCGCGCCATTGGGCCAGCGCATCGAGGCACAGGCACGCGAAGGCAATGCCCGCGAAGAGCGGCAGGAACAGGTCGACGATCGGCACGAGGGCGAGCGGCGCGAGCACGAAGCCGAGCAGCCACAGCCGCTTGTGCATCGCCCGCGGCAGTGCAGCGAGCTCCGCGCGATCGGCGTGCTCGGCGAGCGCATCGTAGCGGAACAGCCGCTGGTTGAGCCACCCGGTGAGCGCCCACGACGCGAGCACGTAGAGCGGCGGGATGGCGAGCAGCAGGAACGAGGCGAGCCACAGCGGCAGGAACACGCCGACTGCCACGATGAGATTGCCCACGCTGCCGGCGATCGTGCCGCCGCGGCGGCGCTCGAGCGCCGGGAAATGCCGCTGCGCAACCAGGCGCAGGATCGTGGGCATCGTGAAGACCGCGATGGCGCACAACGCCGTCAGCAGCGCAGCGAGTGCCAGCGCGGCCATGACGATCAACGCGGCGAAGATGCGATCGCCAATGGAATTGCCCAGCATCTCCGCGAGCGCATCGGTCGCGGTCGTGTAGACGACGAGGCCGATGACCAGCCATGCGACGCACGCGCCCAGGAGCCATCCTGCCAGCGCACCGAGCAGCCGCGGGCTGAACACCAGCGGCAGCGCACGCCGCATGGCGCGCACGATGGCGCGCCACGCGGAATCGGGCGCCACGGCGGCGCCCGCTACAGCGGCTCCCACCGGAACCCCGACGCGATCACGCCCTCGCGCAGCTGTGCAAATGCGGCCTCGACGGCAGGGGCGGGACCGCGCACACCGAGCTCGATCCTGCGCACGTTGTCGGGCAGCAGCGCCGGAAGGCTGAAGAGCTTGACCGCCGGATGCGCCGCCGTGATCGACTCCATCAGCGGCAACAGCTGGCTCTCGCCCGCGTCGTGCACCACGACGCCGCGCTCGACATGCGGCTCGCGCGCAAGGTCGGGCAGCCATTGCGCGAGCACCCAGTCGAGCATGGGCCACGCCATCTGCGGGAAGCCGGGAAAGAAGTGATGGTCGCGGATGGCGAACGCCGCGATGCGGTTGTACGGATTGGGGATGATCCGGCTGCCGGCCGGGAATTCGGCCATCAGGACGCGATGCGGATACGCCTGCTCGCCGAAGCGCGCTTCGATCTCGCGCAGTGCATCGGGATGGCGCTCGAGCGGAACGCCGAGCGCCGCAGCCGCAGCCTGGCGCGTGTGGTCGTCGGGTGTGGCCCCGATGCCGCCGAAGCTGAACACGACGTCGCCACGCGCGAACGTGTGGCGCAGCACGTCCGTGAGGCGGGCGCGATCGTCACCGAGGTACTGCGCGTAGTCGAGCACGATGCCCCGCGCACCGAGCGTTTCGATCACGTGCGCAAGATGCTTGTCCGCGCGCTTGCCCGTGAGGATCTCATCGCCGATGATGAGCGCGCCGATGGCGCGCACGGTGGCCGCATCGTCCACGCCCTAACGCTTCGCGCTCACGCCGCGGCCTCGTGTACGGATTCGCCCAGCGTGACGTTGCGTTGTCGTCCGCCCGGCGCTCGCGCGGCGCCGGCCCTGCGGGTCTCGGCTGCGCCCGCCGCGCTCACGCCTCGGCCTCATCTGCGCGTAGTCCGGTTCGAATCGTCGCGTCGTCGGCCTCGTGCGCTCGCGCGGCGCCGGCCCTGCGGGTCTCGGCTGCGCCCGCCGCGCTCACGCCGCTTCGGTCTCTTCGCCGAACTTCTCGTTGATCTGCGTGAGGACGCTCGAGAACGCGCGGTCGATCAGCGGCTCGGCTTCGACGAGGCGCGCGCGATCGGCGCGGAAGCGCTCGGCGAGCTCCTCGGCCGTCATCGACAACGCCTTCTGGCCCTGGCGGTTGGTGAACAGGTACGTGCCCCGCAACGGGCTCACCCAGGCCAGCTTGGCGAATGCCAGCTGGCCGTCGTCCCCTTCGAACTCCACCCATACGCCCCGCTCGAGCCCGCGCGCGATCTCGAGGTATTCGTCGTCGAGGATCTCGCGCTCGGGCTCCGGCGGTGGCGGCTCGGCCGGGATCATGGCGGCCGCGAGCGCTTCCGCCTTGGCCGCCGCCACTTCGTCGCCCGACGCGCGGGCGACTTCGGCCTGCACTTTCGCCTGCTCGGCCACCGCCGCCGTCGGCGACGGCACGGCGGACAGCGACGGCTTGACGGCAGCCGCGTGCGCCTCGACCAGGTTAGACATGAACGTCTCGCGCTCGTCCTGCGGCCATTGCTGCGTCTGCATGCCGGCCGACAGGCGCTTCAGCAGCGAGGGCAACAGCGCGACCAGGTGCTTGCGGTCCTCGGGCGTCTTCTTGGGCTGCACGCTCCACACGAGGTCCTCCAGCGTCGTCACGCCGGAGCTCCACACCTCGCTGTCCTCGCCCTCGTGCAGGTACGTGTGCTCGAGCCCCGCCTGCCAGCGCGTGCGCAGGAAGTGCGCGAGGAACGTGGGAATCGGGTACGTCTCGATCCGCCGCTCGACCTCGCTGCGCGACACCGTGCCCGCGACCGTTTCGCGGTCCTTGCGCGTGATCTCCTCGGCGCTCGTGGCGATGTTCGCTTCGGCGGCCTTTTCCTCCTCGGCGAGGAACGCCTCGAGCGACTCGCGCAGCTCGTCGAAGATCGCGAGGTCGTCGGAGAAGCCGTCGAGGATCGCGCGCACGATCCACTCGACCTTCTTGTAGAGCGGATCCTCGTTGCCCATCGAGGGCGACCAGCCCAGGCCGGCTTCGGCGAGGGCGTTGACGAGCAGGCGCGCGGGGTGCGTCTTCTTGGCGAAGAACGCGCCGTCGAGCATCGCGGCCTTGAGCACCGGGATCTGCAGGCGCGCGAGCAGCGCCTTGATGCCGTCCGGCAGGTCCTTCGTCTCGAACACGAAGTCGAACAGCATCGCGACCATCTCGATGGTCATCGACTCGAGCTGGTTCGCCTTCTGGCCGAGCGGAGACTCCTGCAGGTCGCGCAGGACGTTGTGCAGCCCCTCCGGGATGCCGGAGAACGACACCATCGCGCCTTCGACGTCGAAGCCCGTCTGGCCGGCCTGCAGGCGCGTCAGGCCTTCGTGGAGCGAGGCCGTCGAGATGATCGGCGCGCCCGGCACGTAGCCCGAAGGCGTCGGCGCCATCGGCGCGAACGTGCGCATCTGCGCGCCCGACGCGGACATCGGCTGCGACATCGACTGCATGCCGCCGAAGTCGATCTGCGGCAGCTCGCCGGGCGCGGCGGCCGGTGCGCCGCCGGCGTAGCTCGGAAAGCCCTGCGGCTGCTGCATGCCGCCCGGCATGCCCGGCGGCATCTGTTGCGGCGGCGCCCGGCCGGCCATCGGAAAGCCGCCGTGCGATGCCATGCGACGGAACAGCGACATCACGTCGACTTCCGGCGCCTGCGGCGGCATTGGCGGCGGAGCACCGGGGGGCAGCGGTGCGGCGGCGCCGCGCGTACGGTCGGCGGGGCTGCCGCGGTTGACGATGCGCTGGCCGGCCACGGACGGCATCACGCGCAGGTTCGTCAGGTGCCGGTTCAGATCGGCGTAGATGGCGTTGATGTCACCCAGCGGCGCGTGGTTCAGCTCCTTGAGGATCTGGAACTTGATGCGGTTCTCGGCCTTGACGCCTTTGAGCGCCTCGGAGAACGCATTGACGATGGTGGCCGGAGACAACGGGTTGTCGGGTGTCTCGAGGTCGGGCCGGCCGAGCAGGTGGCCGATGCCGCGATTCAGCGCACCGAGCTCGTCGTGGCACAGGTTCTCGACGATGCGCACGATGTTGCCGGTGATGACGGACTCGTCCATCGACGAGGTGTCCACCAGGGTGAGCTTGGTGGAGTCGATCTTGGAGAAATCCGCCTTGGGCTGCTCCTTGCCGGCGATGCGCTCGTCGATGAGGCGGCGCAGCTTGCGCTCGAATTCGGCCATCAGGTTCGCGCGCTCGGATTTGAGCGACTGGCGTGAATCGAGATAGAGCTGTTGCTCGTCGCGGATGTCCGACTTGCTGGCCCGGTCCATCAGCAGGTCGCCGATCTTGTCGAGCACGCCGGAAATGGACAGCAACAGGCGATGCACCGCGAGATCCCGGCAATCCGTCAGGATCTTCGCCATCTCGCGCGGCGGCGGGCGCCGCGGCGGCGCCTCGGTGGTCGGGGTCGCGTTCAAGGGATCGGTGGATGGGTGCACGCCAAAAGCAGGCGCATCTTCAACGCCTTAGCCCATTAAATGGCCAAGTTACTCTAGCACGGCGACCCGCAGGCCGCCACAACAATAACAGGGGCTTTCATGCTTGTAACGCCTGCCAGGCTCGCTCGACCCGCTTGAAGCTGACGGGCGTGGGCGTGCGCAGCTCCTGTGCGAACAGCGACACCCGCAGCTCTTCCAGCAGCCAGCGGAATTCGGCCAGCCCGGGCGTGGTACGGCCCGCGGCACGATCCTGGTCGAGACGTTCGCGGTATCTCGCCCACCATTGCGCCACCTGCGCCGCGTGCCGGGCGTCGCGGTCGGGATTGCCCGGCTGCTTGGCGAGCCGCCGCTCGAGCGCCTGGAGGTAGCGTGGCAAGTGGCCGAGCTGCACCCATGGCGTGGCGCTGAAGAAGCCGGCATGGACGAGGGCGTCGCGCTGCGCGCGCAGCTCGGCGACGAGGCGCGCCTGCGCAGGCGGTGCGGCGCCGAGGCGTTGCGACAGCGCCGCATGCGCGCCGGTGATCGCCGCGAAGAGCCGCCACGCGCCCTCGGCCACCGCGGGCAGGCGCGTGCGCGCGCGCTTGACCTGCGCTGCGAAGGCCGCCGCATCGCGTGGCAACGGGTCGTCGCCGATGAACGCGCGGTCCACGATCGCCTGCAGCACGTCGTCGTGCAGCCGATCGGGCGGCGCGACGCTGCGCAGCTGCAACGCCAGCGGCTGGAATCCGGCGGGCGGCTTGTCGTGGCGCGCGAGCGCGTCGCGCAGCTCCCGGCGCATGAGCCGCAGCACGCCCAGGCGCGTCGCCGCCTCGGCGGCATCGCGCGTGTCGAGCAGGCGCAGTGCGACCGTGTCGCCTTCGTCGACCAGCGCCGGGTAACCGGTGAGCTTGTGTCCGTTGCGCTCCACGGTCAGCGTCTGCGGCAGCGCGCCGAAATCCCACGCACGCAGGCCGGTGCGCTCGAACGCCGGACCGGCGGCCGCGAACGACAGCTGCGCCGCTTCGCCGAGCTCCGCACGCAGCGCCGCGAGGTCGCGTCCTTCGGCAAGCTCCTCGTCCGCAGCGTCGACCACGCGTACGTTCATGCGCAGATGCGGCGGCAGCGCCACGCTGTCGAACGCATCGAGCGGAGGCGGTTCGCCCAGGCGCTGGCGCACCCAGCTGCGCAGCGCGGCGTCGAGGGCATCGGTGCCGAAGGGGACGGCTTCGAGGAAGGCCGTGACGGCATCGGGCAGCGGGACGAGCCGGTTGCGCCACGCCTTGGGCATGCCCTTGAGGTACAGCGTGACCTTTTCGCGGATGAGTCCGGGCACGAGCCAGGTGAGGCGCGCCTCGTCGACCTGGTTGAGCAGCGCCAGCGGCACGGTGAGCGTGAGTCCGTCGCGTGGATGTCCCGGCGCAAAGCGATAGTCGAGCGGCAGGCTGGTGCCGTCCTGCGCGAGTGCGGTGGGAAACTGCTCCTCGGTGACGTGCGTTGCCGCGTGACGCATCACCGCTTCACGCGTGAAGTGCAGCAGGCGCGGATCGCTGCGCTCGGCCGCTTTGCGCCAGGTCTCGAAGCTGCGCGCGGAATGGACCTCGGCGGGCACGCGCTCGGCGTAGAGCGCAGCGAGCGCCTCCTCATCCACCAGCACGTCGGTCCGGCGCGTCTTGTGCTCGAGCTTCGCGACCTCCTCCAGGAGCGCGCGGTTGTGCGCGAGGAAGGACCCCGCCGTGTCGAGATCACCGGGCACCAGCGCTTCGCGAACGAAGACCTCGTGCGCACGCGCCGGATCGATGCGGCCGAACGACACCGGCCGCCGCGGCACGATCGGCAGGCCGTAGAGCGTGACGCGCTCGCTCGCCACCACTTCGCCGCGCCGGCGGTCCCAGTGCGGCTCGAAGTAATCGCGCACGACGCGCTCGCCGGCCACGGCTTCCACCCACTCGGGCTCGATGCGCGCGGCACAGCGGGCAAACAGCCGCGTGGTCTCGGTCAGCTCGGCGGCGACGACCCATTTGGGTGCCTTCTTCGCGAGCGCGGACGCAGGATGCAGGCGGAAGGTGATGCCGCGCGCCCCGAGGTAATCACCGTCCTCGTTCTTCAAACCGATGTTGCCCAGCAATCCCGCGAGCAGCGCACGATGGAGCCCGGCATAGCGCGCGGCGTCGACGCTCTTCGGCAGCGTGTCGTCAATGGTCCACCCTGCCTCCTGCAGCACGGTAACGAGCTGCCGATGCACGTCGCGCCATTCGGTCAGGCGCAGGAACGACACGAAATGCGCGCGTGCATGCTGCACGAGCCGCCGGTGGCCCATCTTCTGCCCGAGCGCATCGCCGAAGAATTCCCACAGTGCGAGCAGCGACAGGAAATCCGACCGCTCGTCGGCAAAGCGCAGGTGCGCCTGATCGGCGGCAGCGCGCTTGTCGAGCGGACGCTCGCGCGGGTCGGGCACCGACAACGCGCTCGCGATCACCAGCGCTTCGGCCAGGCAGCCTTCGTCGCGCGCTGCCTGCACGATGCGGCCCACGCGTGGATCGAGCGGCAGCCGCGCAAGCTCGCGTCCGCGCGCGGTGAGCGCATTGGTCGCGTCGACGGCATCGAGCTCCTGCAGGAGCTGGTAGCCGTCCGCGATGGCGCGCGGGGTCGGCGGATCGAGGAAGGGAAAGCGCGCGACGTCACCCAGATCGAGCGAGGCCATGCGCAGGATGACGCCGGCAAGGGAGCTGCGCAGGATCTCCGGGTCGGTGTAGGCCGGTCGCGCGGCGAAATCGTCCTCGCCGTACAGCCGCACGGCGATGCCGTTCTGCACCCGGCCGCAGCGGCCCGCGCGCTGTTGCGCCGCCGCGCGGGCAATCTTCTCGATCTGCAGCAGCGTCGTCTTGTTGCGCACCGAATAGCGCTTGACGCGCGCAAGGCCGCTGTCGACGACGTAGCGCACGCCCGGCACGGTGAGCGACGTCTCCGCGACATTGGTCGCGAGCACCAGTCGACGTCCGCGTGAGGGCGCGAACACGCGCTGCTGCTCGTTGACCGACAACCGCGCGTAGAGCGGCAGCACCTCGACCGCCGCGCCATAGGGCCGGCGCGCGAGCGCGCGCTGCGCGAGCGCGCCGGTCTCGCGGATCTCGCGCTCGCCGGGCAGGAACACGAGGATGTCGCCGGGACCTTCGCGCCAAAGCTCTTCGGCGGCCTCGACGATGGCCTCCTCGAGCGGCGCCTCGTCGTCCGCCTCCTCGTCGCCGCCGAGCGCGCGGTACCGGACTGCGACGGGATAGAGGCGGCCCGACACTTCGATCACCGGCGCCTCGCGCCCGCGTAGTGCGAAGTGCCGCGCAAAGCGCTGCGCGTCGAGCGTGGCCGACGTGATGACCACGCGCAGCTCCGGCCGCCGCTCGATCAGCTGGCGCAGGTAGCCGAGCAGGAAGTCGATGTTGAGGCTGCGCTCGTGCGCCTCGTCGACGATGATGGTGTCGTACGCGAGGAGCTCGCGGTCGCCCTGCGTCTCGGCGAGCAGGATGCCGTCCGTCATGAGCTTGACGTACGCGTCGGGCGACGTATGGTCGGTGAAGCGGACCTTGTAGCCGACCGCCGTGCCAAGCGGCGTGCGCAACTCGTCGGCGATGCGGGCTGCCACGGCACGCGCGGCGATGCGCCGCGGTTGGGTGTGGCCGATCAGGCCGCGCTCGCCGCGCCCCGCGGCAAGGCAGATCTTGGGCAGTTGCGTCGTCTTTCCCGAGCCCGTCTCGCCGCTGACGATGATGACGGGATGCGCACGAATCGCCGCGGCGATCTCGTCGGCGCGTTGCGACACGGGCAGCTCGGGCGGATAGTCGATCGCCGGTTTCGCGGCGGCCCGCGCCTGCCGCCGCTCGACCGCGCGCTCGACCTCCGACTTCAGCCGCGCCCATTCCGCCTCGCCCGCCCGCCGATGCATCGCGACATCGATGCGGCGCCGCAGCTTGCGCGCATCGGCGAGCGTCGCCTCGTCGAGGCGCGCGCGCAAGGTGGCGTCCGGGCCGTCCGCATGAGCGGGACGCGGACGGGGAGGAGAAGGCACGGGGAGCGATCAGGCAAGGATGCGGCGCGCCGATTCTAGCGTCCCGCCCTTGCCGCCGACGCCGGTTCGATGCCGGTGCAGACGTTGACGCCGCGCATGCGACGGCTATGATCGATCGATTGCCGGCCTTTTGCCCGGCTCGACCGGAGCTCCGCATGCGCCCGCTCGCTCGCCTGATCGTCCTCGCAGCCGGCATCACGACTGTGACGGCTGCGCTGCCGCTCGACGCCAAGACGCTGCGCTGGGCCAATCGCGGGGACATGCAGACGACCGACCCGCATTCGCAGAACGAAGGCCTGACCAACAACATCAACAGCCTCATCTACGAGTTCCTGGTGGACCGCGACAAGAGCCTCAAGCTCGTGCCCCGGCTCGCGCAGTCCTGGCAGCAGGTCAATGAGACGACCTGGCGGTTCAAGCTCCGCCCCGGCGTGACATTCCAGGACGGCACGCCGTTCACCGCCGACGACGTGGTGTTCAGCTTCGAGCGCGCACGCGCCGAAACGTCCCAGCTGCGCGCCTATGCCAACGCCTCCGGCATGCCGCGCAAGGTCGACGATCTCACGGTCGAGTTCGCCACGAACGGACCCAACCCCGTCGAGGTCGAGGACGTCGCGCTCATCAACATCATGTCCAGGGCGTGGTGCGAGAAGAACCGCGCGACGAGGCCGCAGAACTACGCGGGCAAGGAGGACCTCGTCACCGCGCACCAGGCGAATGGCACCGGTCCGTACATGCTCAAGTCGCGCGAGCCCGACGTGAAGACGGTGCTCGTGCGCAATCCCAACTGGTGGGGCAACAAGGCCGGCCTGTTCGAGGGCAACGCCGACGAGGTCGTGTTCACGCCGATCGGCTCGGATGCGACGCGCCTCGCAGCGCTCATCTCCGGCGAGATCGACGTCATCAACGATCCGCCGCCGCAGGATGTGCCGCGCCTCAAGCAGACCGCCGGGGTGAAGGTGATCGAAGGCACGGAGAATCGCATCGTCTTCATCGGCATGGACCAGCACAGCGACGAGCTGGCGTACGGCAGCGTCAAGGGCAGGAACCCGTTCAAGGACAAGCGCGTGCGCCAGGCGCTGTATCAGGCGATCGACATCGGCGCGATCCAGCGCACCGTCATGCGCGGACTGGCGACGCCGACGGGTGTCATGCTGCCCAATCCGGGCCAATCGACCCCCGACCTCGAGAAGCGGCTGCCCTACGACAAGGCCGCGGCGAAAAAGCTGCTCGCCGACGCCGGCTATCCCGACGGCTTCGAGGTCACGCTCGACTGCCCGAACAACCGCTACGTCAACGACGAGAAGATCTGCCAGGCGCTCGCCGCGATGTGGTCGCAGATCGGCGTCGCGACGCGCGTCAATGCGATGCCGCGCGCCACCTACTTCCCCAAGCTCGAGAAGCTCGACACGAGCCTGTACATGCTCGGCTGGGGCGGCGCGACCACGGACGCGATCTTCACGCTGCAGCCCGTGCTCTCGAGCTGGAGCGGCAAGGGCGACGGCGACTACAACTACGGCCGCTATGCGAACGCGAAGCTCGACGCCCTGACCGCGAAGATCAAGGTCGAGATGAACCCCGACGCGCGCCTCGGAATGATCCGCGAGGCGCTCGCGTCACAGGCGGCCGAGGTCAACACCGTGCCGCTGCACCGGCAGGTCATCCCGTGGGCCTCGCGCGCGACGGTCACGCTGGTGCACCGCGCGGACAACTACGTCATCCCGCAGTGGGTGAAGGTCCAGTAGGCAGCGGATCGGCGACGCGCAGCGGCTGCGCGATGTAGCGCGTCGCGATCCACGCCATCGCGATCGTCGCGGCGACATCCAGCGCCAAGGCGGCGAAGGCGGTGGGCGTGCCGACCTGGATGGCGCGCAACGTGGCGCCGAGGATTGCCTCCGTTGCCACGAACGCGGGCACCATGCGCAAATCGTAGCGCAGCAGCCACCACAACACCGCGGCGCTCGTGAGGCCCGCGGTGACGCCGGCGATGGCTGCACCGACGTATTGACCGCCCGCCTGTGCGAACGCGGTTGCGCATTGCAGCAGCACCAGAAGGCCCACGCCGAGCCACGCGCGCTGCGTGAAGCCGCGCGTCAATCGCGCGATCACGTACACCACGAACAACGCCGCCCCGACGCGCGGGATCGTGTTGACGCCGGCCAGCAGCCCGCCGGCCAACGCCGACCACTGTCCGTCCGCCAGCGTGGGCCATACCGGAGCGGTGCGCGGCGCGATCTGCGCGAGCGCCGTCTGCAGGCCCGTGACCAGCAGCGCGCCGGCGACGCCCGCCAGCCACACGGGCAGACGCCCGTCGAGCGGAAGGCGGTGCGCGGTCCGCGCACCCCAAGCACCCACGCCGGCGAGCAAGCCGTAGAGGAGCGCGGCGACCAGGCCCGCAGCCGCCACCCCCAACGCGCGCATCAGCCATTGCGACCACAACGGCTCGGCGGTGCGCAACTGCAGCGCGATGCTCGGCAGATTGTTGGCGGCCACGAGCAGCGTGACGACCGCCGCGAGCAGCAGCACGCGCCACAGCGCGCCGACGTCGCAGTGCCGGCGCATCCACGCGACGATGCCGATGACCAATGCGGCGAGCCCTGCGGCCACGAAGATCAACCCGGCCGCGATCGTCGCCAACTGTGCCCGGTTCATCCGCTGCTCCTCGGCGCGCTGCCATTGCTGCGGCACGAACACATAACGGCCGTACGAGGTCACTTCGTCGCCCGACAGACCCACGACGTAGCGCGCCTCGCCGCTGTCGCCCACTGGGATGCGCGGATCCGCCCAGCTGAACGTCCAATCGGTGCGCGCGGGACGCTTGGTTTCGTCTGCTGCGACCGAGCGCAACGTTGCCGGATCCACGTCGAAGCGCGCACGCAGGACCTCGTCGGCCTTGGCCTGTGCCACCTCGCGCGTGAGCGTGGCACCCGGCCGGCTCTCGGGCAGCGTATGGCGAACGGTGCGCACCTCGCCATTCGGCCCGACCGTCACGCGCCACTCTTCCGCGCGCTCCGCGACGTCACCCTCGAAATGCGCGAAGCGCACGTCCCAGACGGGCGGCGCGAGCACGCCACCGATCAGCTTGTGATACGTGTCCGCACCGCCTTCGCGCCAAACGAAGGTGTGCATCAGCCATTGCGACGGATCGTCGGGCGCGGCGCGCACGGTGGACAGCCGCTGCCATTCCGCGCCCAGCCGCACGCCGCGCTCGGCGAGGGCGCCTTCGGCAGCGGCGACCGCAGCGGCGCGATCGACATGCGGTGCAGGCGCATCCGGGCGAAACGGCGCGAACAGCGCCCACGCGGCCAGCCCGACGAGCCCGACGAGCGGCATCGCGCGCTGGAATGCCGCCGCGTAGCGATTGCTGGTGTGCGCAACCGGTGCGGCGGCTTCGACCTCGGCGCGTGGCAATCGCGGCTGCCACGCGCCGTTCCACAGTCCGGCCGGCAGCTCGTGCAGCGTGCGCGCGCGCATGAGCCGCCATGCGACGACCAGCAGCGGCACGGCGCCTGCCGCAACGATGAGCGCCTGCTGCACGAGCGCGCCTGGTGCGTCGAGCAGGAACACCGGGATGGAGAACAGCGTCAGGTCGAACGTCGCGTGCAGCAGGATCGTCGGCAGCAGGCCGAAGCGCAGGTAGATGAGGCCCCAGATGATCGACGGGACGAACAGCTCCACCGGCCGCGAGTAGGCGGGAAAGCCAGGGTAGTTGGCGTGCGCCGAGCCGAACACGACGGCCTGCAGCACCAGCGCGATCGCGATACCGAGTCCGCGCCGCCCGTAGCGTGCGCCGATGAGCGCGCCGAGCGACAGCGGAATGGCGCGGAACGCGCATTCCTCGAGAAAGCCCGCCTGCAGCGACAGCGCGATCGGGGACAGCGCCGGCACGGAAGACCCGAGGATGTTCGGATCGGTCAGCACTTCGGATGGCTGCCACCAGCCCAGCCACCGGTTGGTCGCGTAATAGAACAGCGCGACGAGGGCAAGCTCGATCGGCACGAACAGGTAGCCGCCGAGCGTACGGCCGAGGACTTGGCGCGAGGCTCCTGCCTCGGCACCCCACAACCGCCACAGTTGCGGCTGATGCGGGAAAGCGCGCCGCGACAGGCTTTCGGCGGCCATGAACACGGCGCCAAGCGCAATGCCGGCGAACACGAGCACCGCGAGCGCCGCGGCGCCCTGCTTGGTCCAGAACGTCGCGACCGTCTCGGTCGTGCGCGCGGCGTACCACGCGGCCGGCGCGTTGGCGAGCGACGCGAGCGCGAGCAGCGCGCTGACGCACAGCCCGGCAACGAGCGCCGGCCGCCACGCCAGCCAATGGCGCCGCGCAAGCCACAGCGACCCGAACACCACGCCACCGATGCCGTAGAGCAGCAACGCGGCCACGCTCGCGACGTTGGCGATGAGATTG
The DNA here is from genome assembly GCA_035475895.1 of Casimicrobiaceae bacterium. Taxonomy (GTDB): domain Bacteria; phylum Pseudomonadota; class Gammaproteobacteria; order Burkholderiales; family Casimicrobiaceae; genus VBCG01. Next base: position 43,955 of record DATILY010000083.1, read on the forward strand.
TTGACGCTGCGCAGCTCCTCGAAGCGGCGCTGGAAGCGCTCGGGCACCTTGACGTAGGGCGCGACGCCGACGAGCTCGTCGCCCGCGACCACCAGACGCAACCGTATCGTCGCATCGCCGAGCTTCTCGGGCCGCTCGTACACGAACTCGTGGTCGACCCGTCCGGTCTGACGCGTTTCCTGCGACTGCTGGATCAACGCGTAGTGCGACAGGTCCACGCCCCAGTCGGCCTGCGCCCGCGCTTCGGCCAGCGCGCGCGCGGCATCGCGGGCGAGCGCCTTGCTGGCGGCATCGTGCACGTAGCTCTCGGCGATGGTGCGGCTGAAGCCGAGCGGTGCACCATCGGGGCGAAAGCGCAGCGTGTCCTCCTCGATCTCCCCCGGCGTGAAGCGCCGCACCTCCCACCAGTAGGGCGAATAGAGCTTGCCGCTGGTCAGCGCGGCGAACGCGAGCTTGCCGCCGCCTTCGAGCTCGACGTAGTTCTGCGCGAGCCCGTCGTGGTCGAAGCGCGCCGCGGCGATGGCGCGCGGCGGAAGGCCACGCTCGGCCGCCAGCGACTGCGCCCTGGCGAGCGCTTCGCCGCGACTTTGCGTGATGTCGAGGTTGACCACCGGAATGGCAAGCGGGAAAAGACGCGCGGCAATGAACAGTGCCGCCACCGACAGGACGGCATACCCGATCCAGAAGCCGGGCATGCGGGTGAAGTTGGTCATGCGGGCCCTTTCCCGGCCATGGCGATGACGCCGGCCGCCGCGAGTGAAGCCAGCCGCTCGGCGCCCATGCCCAGGCGCGCAGACAGCACCTGACCGGTGTGCTCGCCCAGCAACGGTGGCGGATGGTCGAAATCGAGCGGCGTCGCGGAGAAGCGCAGCGGCGCAACCACCTGCGGCACATGGCCCGCCCGCGGGTGCGGCAGGTCGCGGCGCAGGCCACGCGCGATCACCTGGGGATCGGCGAACACCTGGTCGAGCGTGTTGATGGGCCCGCACGGCACGCCGCGCGCTTCGAGCGCCGCAAGCCAGTCGCGCTGAGCGCGCGTGCGCACGACGTCTGCGATGAGCGGCACGAGCACGTCGCGATGGCGCACGCGCGCCGCGTTGGTGGCGAAACGCGCATCGGACTCCCATTCCGGCCGGCCTGCGGCGTCGCAGAACCGGGCGAACTGCGCGTCGTTGCCGACGGCGACGATGAGATGCCCGTCGGCGCACGCGAACACCTGGTAGGGCACGATGTTCTGGTGCGCGTTGCCCGCGCGTGCGGGCGCGACGCCGGTGGTGAGGTAGTTCATGTTCATCGTGCCCATCATCGCGACCGCGGTGTCGAGCAGGCACGCGTCGATGTGCTGGCCGACGCCGGTGCGCTGGCGGTGCGCGAGCGCGGCGAGGATCGCCGTGGCGGCATACATGCCCGTCATGAGGTCGCTGATCGCGATGCCAGCCTTCTGCGGTCCGCCGCCGGGCAGGTCGTCGCGCTCGCCGGTGACGCTCATGAATCCGCTCATGCCCTGGATGATGAAGTCGTAGCCCGCGCGCTCGGCGTACGGACCGTCCTGCCCGAAGCCGGTGATCGACGCGTAGACCAGGCGCGGATTCACGTCGCGCAGCGCGTCGTAGTGCAGGCCGTATTTCGCGAGGCCGCCGACCTTGAAGTTCTCGATCAGCACGTCGCTCGCGCGCGCCAGGTCGCGGATGATCGCCTGGCCTTCCGGCCGCGTGAAGTCGACGGCGACGGACAGCTTGCCGCGATTGCACGCGAGGTAGTACGCGGCTTCGCTCGTGTCACGACCCTGCGCGTCACGCAGGTAGGGCGGGCCCCACGCGCGCGTGTCGTCGCCGCTGCCGGGGCGCTCGATCTTGACGACCGTGGCACCGAGGTCGGCGAGCAGCTGCGTGCACCACGGCCCCGCGAGGACGCGGGAGAGGTCGAGCACCGTCAGGTGCGCGAGTGGACCTGGCATGGCGGCGGCGGCGCGCTGCCCGCGACGCGACGTCAGGCAACCTTGAGGGCGGCGAGCACCTCGTCGAGCATCTTTTTCGCGTCGCCGAACAGCATGTGATTGTTGTCCTTGTAGAAGAGCGGATTGTCGACACCCGCGTAGCCCGACGCCATGCTGCGCTTCATCACCACGGAGTCCTTCGCCTTCCACACCTCGAGCACCGGCATGCCGGCGATGGGACTGTTGGGATCCTCCTGCGCGGCCGGGTTCACGATGTCGTTCGCGCCGATCACCATGGCGACGTCGGTGTTCGAAAAATCGTCGTTGATCTCGTCCATCTCGAACACGATGTCGTAGGGCACCTTCGCCTCGGCGAGCAGCACGTTCATGTGACCCGGCATGCGGCCGGCCACCGGATGGATGCCGAAGCGCACGTTCACGCCGCGCTCGCGCAGCACCTTGGTGATCTCGTAGACGGTGTGCTGCGCCTGCGCCACCGCCATGCCGTAGCCCGGCACGATGATCACGCTCTTCGCTTCCTTCAGGAGCTCGGCCGTTTCGGCCGCAGTGATGGGATGCACCTCGCCCGCCGGCTGCACGCCGCCTGCCGCCGGGGCAGGCGCGCTGCTGTCGGTGCCGAAGCCGCCAGCGATGACGCCGAGGAAGCTGCGGTTCATCGCGGTGCACATGATGTACGAGAGGATCGCGCCGCTCGAGCCGACGAGGGCGCCCACGACGATCAGCAGGTCGTTCGACAGCATGAAGCCGGTTGCCGCGGCCGCCCACCCCGAGTAGCTGTTGAGCATCGACACCACCACCGGCATGTCGGCGCCGCCGATGGCCATCACCATGTGCACGCCGAACAGCAGCGCGATCACGGTCATCACGATCAGCGGGCCCATGCCGGCCTGGATGGTCTCGGCATGCAGGAAGACGCGGCCGAACCAGATCACCACCAGCAAGCCGAGCAGGTTGAGCCAGTGGCGGCCCGGCAGCAGCAGCGGCTTGCCGCCGATCTTGCCGGAGAGCTTGCCGAACGCGATGATCGATCCGGAGAAGGTCACGGCGCCGATCAGGATGCCGAGGTAGATCTCCATCTCGTGGATCGCCTTCTCGGCCTCGGTCGGGAACACCGTGGACGTGTCGACGTAGCTGGCGAAGCCGACCAGGCAGGCGGCCAGGCCGACCAGGCTGTGCATCAGCGCGACCAGCTCCGGCATCTGCGTCATCTGCACCTTCTTGGCAGCGAGCACGCCGATGGTGCCGCCGACGACCAGCGCCGCGATGATCCACGGGTAGCCGGCCGGCGAGACGCGCGGGCCGAACACGGTGGCCAGCACGGCCAGCGCCATGCCGATGATGCCGAACAGGTTGCCGCGGCGGGCGGTCTCCGGATTCGACAGCCCACCCAGGCTCAGGATGAAGAGGATGGTGGAACCGATGTAGGAGACGGTGGCGAGATTTGCGTTCATGACCGTGGCCTCCTTACTTGCGGAACATCGCCAGCATGCGGCGCGTGACCGCGAAGCCGCCGAACATGTTCACGGCCGTGAGCGCCAGCGCGAACACGGCGAGGCCCAGGATCAGCTGGCTGGGCCGGTCGGCCGCCGGCCCGGTCAGGGGTGGCATGACCTGCACCAGGGCGCCGATCGCGATGATCGAGGAGATGGCGTTGGTCACGCTCATGAGCGGCGTGTGCAGCGAGGGTGTCACGTTCCAGATCACCATGTAGCCGACGAAGCAGGCGAGCACGAACACCACGAAGTGCGACAGGAAGGTCGCCGGCGCGTACAGGCCCACCAGCAGGAACAGCAGCGCGCCGACGCCGAACACGATCGCCAGCGACTTGACCGACATCGGCTCGCTGGCGCCGTGGCCGTGCCCCTTCGGTGCGGCGACCGGCATCGCGGCCTTGGGCTTGGCGACGGCTGCCGCGACCTTGGGCGGCGGTGGCGGCCAGGTGATGTTGCCCTCCTTGACCACCGTGAGGCCGCGGATCGCGTCGTCGTCCATGTTGACGTCGATGCGGCCGTCCTTCGCCTTGCACAGCTCTTCGGCCAGGCGCAGCAGGTTGTTGGAATACAGCGTGGACGATTGCTTGGCCAGCCGGCTCACCAGGTCGGTGTAGCCGACGATGGTGACGCCGTGCTTCACCACGGCCTGCCCGGGCTCGGTCAGTTCGCAGTTGCCGCCCTGCTCGGCGGCCATGTCGACGATCACGCTGCCGGGCTTCATGCTGCGCACCATCTCCGCCGTGATCAGCTTGGGCGCGGGCTTGCCGGGAATCAGCGCGGTCGTGATGATGATGTCCGCCTCCTTGGCTTCGCGCGCGTACATCTCGCGCTGCGCCTGCTGGAAGCCTTCGCTCATGACCTTGGCGTAGCCGCCGCCGCCGGAGCCCTCTTCCTCGTAGTCGACCTTGACGAACTCGCCGCCCAGCGAGACGACCTGGTCGGCGACCTCCGCGCGCGTGTCGTTGGCGCGCACGATGGCGCCCAGGTTGGCTGCCGTGCCGATCGCGGCCAGGCCCGCCACGCCGGCACCGGCGATGAAGACGCGCGCCGGCGGGATCTTGCCCGCG
>DATILY010000084.1:0-9145 GCA_035475895.1 Casimicrobiaceae bacterium
ATGCGCAACCTCGGGCTGCCGCATCCCAAGCTGATGGACATTGCCGTGCCCGCGAACCTGCGTTGCGGACGGCCGGAACAGGACACCGTCCTGCCCGCGGAGCCGCATTGGGCGCCGCTCACGTTCACGTTCGCCGGCATCTGGGAGATCGCGCCCGCGTTGCTCGAGGAGCACGAAGGCAAGGTGCAGATCGTCGATGTGCGGGAGCCCGACGAGTTCGCAGGCCCGCTGGGGCACATCAAGGGCGCGCGGCTGATTCCGCTGCACGAATTGCCCACCCGCGCCGCCGAGCTCGCCATCGACCGGCCGATCGTCGCGGTGTGCCGCTCCGGCGCGCGCTCGGCACAGGCCGTCGTGCTGCTGCAAAAGGCCGGTCTGCGGGATGTCGCCAACCTGGCCGGCGGCATGCTGCGCTGGCGCGCCGAGGGCAATCCCGTCGAAGGCGGGCGCGAGTAGCGGCCGCAATGCGCGGCGCTCACGCCCCTCCGGCGCGCCGTCATGCAACTCTGCGGGCGTCGCGCTGCGCCCGCCGGACGAGCGCTCAATCCAGGTCCGGGACCTCGTGCATCGCTGCCAGCGGAGGCAGCTGCGCGACCGGCCCACCGCGTCGCTTGCGCAGCGCGGCGCGCGCGGCGAAGAACAGCTGTCCGGCGACGAGCAGCGTGCAGATCGTGATGAACACCGCGCTGATCGGCCGCTCGACGAACACCGATATGTCCCCTCGCGAGAGCAAGAGCGCGCGGCGGAAGTTCTCCTCCACCAGCGGGCCGAGCACGTAGCCGAGCAGGATGGGCGCCACCGGGAAGTCGAGCGCCAGCAGCACGGCGCCGACGACACCGAACACGAGCACTTCGTACACGTCGAACAGGCTGTTGTTGGTGCTGTAGACGCCGATGGCGATGAAGAACAGCGCGCACGGATACATGTAACGAAACGGTACCGCGAGCAGCTTGACCCACACACCGATCATCGGCACGTTGAGGATCACCAGCAGCACGTTGCCGACCCAGAAGCTCGCGATCAGGCCCCAGAACAGGTCGGGGTGCTCGCTGATGAGCTGAGGGCCCGGCTGGATGCCCTGGATGATCAGCGCGCCGAGCAACAGCGCCATCACCGCATCGCCCGGAATGCCGATGCTCATGGTGGGAATGAAATCGACCTGCGTCTTGGAGTGCGACGACGCCTCGGGGGCGGCGACGCCTTCGAGCGCGCCATGGCCGAACCGCTCGGGCGTCTTGGAAATGCGGCGCTCGACGGCATACGCGATGAACGTGGTGATGGTGGGTCCCGTCCCGGGCATGGCGCCGAACAGCGTGCCGATGAGCGTGCCGCGCAGCATGGGCATGAACGACTGCTTGAGCTCCGCCTTGCTCGGCCGCATGTCGCGCAGGCGCACCTTCGTGCCCGTGGTGCTGATGAAGTGCATGCGGTTGACGCTGAGCAGGAAGTCGCCGATGCCGAACAGGCCCATCGCAAGGGCCACCAGCTCGACCCGGTCGGACAGCTCGGGAAAGCCGAAGGTGAACCGCTGGACGCCGCTGTTGACGTCCGTGCCGACCACGCCGATCAACAACCCGACGGTCGTCATCGCCACACCCTTGATCGGCGAGCCGCGCGCCATCGTTGCGCCGGCCAGCAGGCCGAGCAGCATGATGGAGAACATCTCGGTGGGCCCGAACTTGAAGGCCACGGCCACCAGCGCGGGTGACGCGAAGATCATCACGATGATGCCGAACGACGCGGCGAAGAACGACGCGATCATGGTGATGCCGAGCGCCGTTCCGCCCTTGCCCTGCTTGGTCATCGGATAGCCGTCGAGGCACGTCACCGCATGGGGCGGATGCGAGGGCATGTTGAGGAGGATGGCACCGATGGCCCCGCCATACTGCGAGCCGTAGAAGATGCCTGCCAGCATCAGGATGGCGGGCACCGGGTGCAGCGTGTACGTCAAGGGCAGCAGCATCGAGATGGCCGTGAGCGCGCCCATGCCCGGCAGCACGCCGATGAGGTTGCCCACCAGCACGCCGAAGAACGACCACATCAGGTTGTGCAGCTGCAGCGCGACGCCGAAGCCGTACCACAGGTCGAGCAGCGACTTCTCGATCATCGGCCGCCCCAGGTGAACAGGGGGAACTGGATCTGCAGTCCCCAGATGAACACGAGCAGGCAGAACGCGACCATCAGCAGCCCGAGCAGCACCGCGCTCTTGAGCGTGTTCTGGCGCTCACCCAGCGCGGAGATGAAGACGGTCGCGAAGGTCGCAGGGACCAGGCCGCCGTAGCGCCCGATCACGCCAAACGCAATCACCGCGAGCACGATGCAGAGCCAGCCGCGCCATTCCGGCGGCAGCAGCTGGCGCGGCGCCTCGGGCGCGGCGACCTGCGCGAGCACGATGAGAACGACGCCCGTCAAGGCGAGGATGACGCCGAGCGCGAGCGGAAAGAAGCCCGGCCCCATGCGACTCAGCGTGCCGATCGAGTAGCGGCTGCCGCCCCACGCCGACCCGATGCCGATCAGCAGCATCAGGGCGCCGCCAACGGTTTCCCGTACCCGCTTGTGGGAAAGTGCTTGCACGATTCCTCCGACGACGTGCGCCTTCCCTGGCTCGCCGAAGTTGGTTCTCCGGTCGGGGGCACACCACCTTAAAATACAGCGACGCGCCTTTCAGGTGGCTGTCGTCGCTTTACAACGACTGCACGGCCGCGCAAATGCGCCCAGCGCACGCCGCACGCTGCCGTCAGCGCAGCTCCGCTCGCCAGGCGTCACGTTTGCCACGGTGGCGGCCGTTCGGCATCGAGCCCCGCCCTGGCCAGCGCAGCGGCGGCCACGCCGGCGTCCAGGCGGCCTGCCGTCGCGAGCGCCGACAGCGCGGCGGCGACGATGTGATGCCGGTCCACCTCGAAGAACGCGCGCAGCGCAACGCGGGTGTCGCTGCGCCCGAAGCCATCGGTGCCGAGTGCGGTGAACGGCGCGTCCACGTGCGCGGCGATGAGCTCGGGATAGGCGCGTACGTAGTCGGTGGCCGCGACGATCGGGTCGGTGCCGCCGAGGAGCCTCCGCACATGGCTTTCGCGTTGCGGCGCTGTCGGATGGAGCCGGTTCCACCGCTGCACGTCGCGCGCGTCGCGGGCGAGCTCGCTGAAGCTCGTCGCGCTGAACACGGTGCTCGCAACGCGCCACTCGTCGGCGAGCAGCCGCGCCGCCGCCATCACTTCGCGCAGGATGGTGCCCGATCCGACGAGGCGCACGTGGGGTGCGCCCGCGTCACCGTGCGCTTCGAGCCGGTACGAGCCGCGCACGATGTCCTCCTCGATGCCTGGCGGCAGCGAAGGATGGGCGTAGTTCTCGTTCATCACGGTGATGTAGTAGAACTCGTCCACGTGACGCTCCATCATCTGGCGCATGCCGTGGTCCATGATGACCGCCAGCTCGTAGGCGAATGCCGGGTCGTAGGCGCGGCAGTTCGGAACGGTCGCCGCGACGACATGGCTGCTGCCATCCTGGTGCTGCAAGCCTTCACCGCCAAGCGTCGTGCGGCCCGCCGTGGCGCCGATGAGAAAGCCGCGCGCGCGCTGGTCCGCCGCGGCCCAGATGAGATCGCCCACCCGCTGGAAGCCGAACATCGAGTAATAGATGTACATCGGGAGCAGCGCGCGGCCGTGCACGCTGTACGACGTCGCCGCCGCCATCCACGAGGACATGGCGCCTGCTTCGGTGATGCCTTCCTCGAGCAGCTGTCCGTCCCGCGCTTCGCGATACGACAGCATCGAGTGCTGGTCCTCCGGCTCGTAGAGCTGGCCTTGCGGCGAATAGATCCCCACCTGCCTGAACAGGCTCGCCATGCCGAACGTGCGTGCTTCGTCCGCCACGATGGGGACCACCGCCGGGCCGAGCGCCTTGTCCTTGAGCAGGTTGCCGAGCAGGCGCACGAACGCCATCGTCGTCGACATCTCCTTGCCTTCGGCCTCCAGCGCGAAGCGCGCGAACTTCTCGCGCGCTGGAATGGGCACCGCGGCTGCGCGGCGCACCCGCCGCGGCATGTTGCCGCCCAGGGCTTCACGGCGTGCGCGCAGGTACGCCATCTCAGGGCTGTTCGCGGGCGGCTTGTAGAAGCGCAACTGCGCGAGATCGTCATCGGAAAGCGGCAGCGCGAAGCGATCGCGGAACAGACGCACGGCGTCGAGATCGAGCTTCTTCTGCTGGTGCGCCGTCATGCGCGATTCGCCCGCGGCGCCCATGCCATAGCCCTTCTTCGTCTTGGCGAGGATGACGGTGGGCTGGCCCTCGTGGCGGCGCGCGAGGTCGAGCGCTGCATGCAGCTTGCGAAAGTCGTGGCCGCCGCGCGTGAGACCGTCGATCTCCAGCGGCGTCATGTGGGCGACCAGCCGCTGCAATTCCGGGTCGAGCCCGAAGAAATGATCGCGGTTGTACACGCCGTCGTTCGCGCCGAGCGTCTGGTATTGGCCGTCGACGGTCGCCGCGAAACGCCGCAGCAGCGCGTGGGTGGTATCGCGTGCGAACAACGCATCCCAGTCCGAGCCCCAGAGCACCTTGACGACGTTCCATCCGGCGCCGGTGAAGAGCGCTTCGAGCTCCTGGATGATCTGGCCATTGCCGCGCACCGGTCCGTCGAGCCGTTGCAGGTTGCAGTTGATGACGAACGTCAGGTTGTCCAGCCGCTCGCGCGCGGCCAGCGTCAATGCGCCGACGGACTCCGGCTCGTCCATCTCGCCGTCGCCGAATACGCCCCACACGCGGCGCCGGCTCGTCTTCGCCAGGCCCCGGTCATCGAGGTACCGCATGAAGCGCGCGTGGTAGATCGCGCTGATCGGGCCGAGCCCCATCGATCCGGTCGGAAATTGCCAGAAGTCCGGCATGAGCCATGGATGGGGATACGACGACAAGCCGTGACCGCCCACCTCGCGGCGATAATGAGCGAGCTGCGCCTCGTCGAGCGCGCCTTCGAGAAACGCCCGCGCATAGACGCCGGGCGCCGAATGCGGCTGGTAGAAGACGAGGTCACCGCCCTGGTCGCCGTTGCTGGCGCGGAAGAAATGATTGAACCCGACCTCGAAGATCTCGGCCGCCGACGCATAGCTCGCGATGTGGCCGCCGAGCTCGCCGGCGGCCTGGTTGGCACGCACCACCATCGCGAGCGCGTTCCACCGAATGATCGAGGTGATCCGCTGCTCCAGCGCAAGATCGCCGGGATACGGGCCCTGTTGCGCCAACGGAATGGTGTTCTGGTACGCGGAGTGCGGCGGCACGTGCGCGACGACCCCGAGCTGCTGCGCCTCCTCCTCCAGCCGCTTGAGCAGGAACAGCCCGCGCGCGCTGCCGCAGCGGCGAACCACCGCGGCCAGCGCATCGGCCCACTCCTGCGTCTCCTGCGGATCCTCGTCGTGCGGATCCGTCCACGCCACGCGCCGGATTTCCTCCGGGTCGATCTTGGACATTGCGGCCCACCTTTTCCTGCCCGATGCGCCATATGGTGGACCTGCAGCGCACCGGCGTGGCCCGAACGTTTGACTGGGGCTAGCACGAGGTGTCGCCGGTGATCCGCATCGGCCTGCAGGCTGGGCGCTGCCGCGTGGCATGCAGGACCGATTCCCGAGGGACGACCCGCACCTCGTCCGGTATGCGCGCGTGCTCGGCGCGGCGGAGATCAACTCGACGTTCCACCGCAGCCACCGGCCGTCCACCTACGCGCGCTGGGCCGCGAGCGTGCCGCTGGCGTTTCGCTTCTCGGCCACGATGCCCAAAACGATCACGCACGATCAACGGCTTGCCGGTGAATCGACCCTGCTGGACGCGTTCGCCGACGAGGTCGCGCGCTGCGCATCATCGGGCCGGGCGCCTGGTCAGCCGCGTCTCCAGGTTCTGCTTGTGGCGCCCAAGGCCGGTCCACGGGTCGGAGCGCGGCATCGGCCGCGCCAGCAGGCCCGAGAGCCGGAAATCGGTGGGATAGGCGCGCGGAAGATCCTCCCAGCGCAGCGGCATCGATACCGGCGCACCGGCGAGGCCGCGCGGCGAATACGGCAGCGGCATCGACTTGGCCCGCACGTTCATGTTGGTGTCGAGAAAGACCTTGCCGCGGCGCTTGCCGACCGTCCACTCCGTCGTGATCAGCGCGCGATGGGCCTGGGCGAGGTGCTCACCCACGAAGCGCGCCACGTCGCGCACGCCGTCGTAGGGGAGCGTGCGGCAGATCGGGACCACGACGTGCAGCCCGGTCTTGCCCGACGTCTTGACCCGGGAGTCGAGCGACAGCGTGGCAAGCAGCTCGCGCAACTGCAACGCGACCTCCTTCGCGCGCGTGAACGCAGGTGCATTGAGCTCGGGATCCTTGCCGGGCGCTTCGCTGCCGGAATAGAGGTATGGATCGATGTCGAACAGGATGTAGTCGGGATAGCTCAGGATCGACGCCTGCAAGGCAGCGCTCGACGAGGTGAAGTCGATGCTCGCCACCGGCGTGTCCGGGCCCGGCCGCACGCGCGAATGCCAGACGTGGAACTCGAGCGTGCCCATGTGGCCGAGCCACAGGAGGGTCGCGAGGTTGTTGCAGAGGATGTACGGATCGGGCCGGCCCTTGCTGTCCGAGAAGACTTCGACGCGCTCGACGAAGGAAGGGAGCGGGATCTCCCAGTGCTTCTGGCGCACGCGCCGCGTGCCGACGCCTTCAGGCCAGCGGAACAGCGTCAGCGGACGGTCGATCGCGTGCGGCAGCATGAGGGGCGCAACCGCGAGCAGGTAACGCAGGAAGTCCCGCTTGGTCACCGCAGGGACCTGCTCCTGCGCGAGCGCAGGCCAGTACACGCGGTCGAGATGCGTGGCGCGGATGGTTTCTCCCTGCACGTCGATCTCGGCCGTCCCGGACGCTGCCGCGATGGACCCGGCGATGCGCGCACGCTCCGCGGCCGAGCCGGCGGGTGACACGGCGCGCGACCGGACTGCATTCACGGCGCATGCGCACCGCCCGACGGCGCGAGTGCCAGCAGACGGCGCGCCTCGTCCACCGTTGCGGGCCGCCGGCCATATTCGCCGCACAACTCCACCACCTGGCGCACCAGCGCCGCATTCGACGGCGCGAGCGTGTGGCGGTCCAGTCGCACGTTGTCTTCGAGGCCGGTGCGGCAGTGCCCGCCGAGCTCGAGCGACCAGCGGGCCAGCGTGAGCTGATCCTTGCCGATCCCCGCGCCGGTCCAGGTGGCATCGGGCTCGAGGCGGCGCAGCGTGCGCACGTAGAACTCGAACACCTCCCGATCGACCGGCATGGCGTTCTTCACGCCCATGACGAACTGGATGTGCAGCGGTGCTGCGAGCCGCCCCTGGCGACGCAGCTCGGAGGCCTTGAAGATCATGGACAGGTCGAAAGCCTCGATCTCCGGCTTGATGCCGAAGCGGCGCATCTCGTCGGCCAGCCACTCGACGAGCTCGGGCGGATTCTCGTACACGCGGGTCGGGAAGTTGCACGAGCCGGTCGCAAGCGACGCCATGTCCGGACCAAGCGAGAGCATCGCGCCGCGCTCCTTGCCGGCGCCGGAGCGGCCGCCCGTGGAGATCTGCGTGATCATGCCGGGACAATGCGTGCGAATGCCGTCGAGCAATGCGGCGAACCGATCCGGATCCGAGGTTGGTGACTCGTCTTCGCGCCGCACATGCAGGTGCACGAGCGTGGCCCCTGCCTCGAACGCCGCATGCGTGGACTCGATCTGCTCGGCGATCGCGATCGGCACCGCGGGATTGTCCTTCTTGCGCGGCACCGAGCCCGTGATGGCTACCGTTACGATGCAAGGCACGTTCGTCATGGGATTCCTCGTGGGGGCCCGCGCCCATGTGCGGCTTCGGCCAAGGCCGCCTGCGCCCGCACAGCATAATGGATGTCGGGCGACACGCCTCGCACCACCTGCCCGCGCCGCTTCGTTGGAGGATCGCCATGCCTGACCTGTTCGACAATCCGATGGGCCTCATGGGGTTCGAGTTCGTCGAATTCGCCTCGCCCACGCCCAATGTCGTCGAGCCGGTGCTCCAGCGCCTCGGCTTCGTGAGGGTCGCGCACCACCGCTCGAAGAACGTCGACCTGTACCGCCAGGGCGAGATCAACTTCATCGTCAACAACGAGCAGCCGAGCGTGGCGTCGTACTTCGCGCAGGAGCACGGTCCCTCGGCGTGCGGCATGGCGTTTCGCGTGCGCAACGCACACCAGGCGTTCAAGCGCGCGCTCGACCTGGGCGCGCAGCCGATCGAGCTGCCGACCGGCCCCATGGAGCTGCGGCTGCCCGCGATCAAGGGCATCGGCGGCGCGCCCCTGTATCTCATCGACCGCTTCGAGGACGGCAAGTCGATCTACGACATCGACTTCGAGTTCATCCCTGGCGTCGACCGGCATCCGAAGGGCCACGGATTCCTGCGCATCGACCATCTGACGCACAACGTGTATCGCGGGCGCATGAAGTACTGGGCCGACTTCTACGAGCGGCTGTTCAACTTTCGCGAGATCCGCTATTTCGACATCAAGGGCGAGTACACCGGCCTCACGTCGAAGGCGATGACGGCGCCCGACGGCAAGATCCGCATTCCGCTCAACGAAGAGGCCTCCAAGAGCACCGGCCAGATCGAGGAGTTCCTGATGCAGTTCAACGGCGAAGGCATCCAGCACATCGCGCTGCTGTGCGAGGACCTGCGGGCGACCGTGGACAGCCTGCGGCGTGCCAATGTGCCCCTGATGACAGCGCCGCCGGCGACGTACTACGAGATGCTCTCCGAGCGCTTACCCGGTCACGGCGAATCGGAGCGCGAGCTGCAGGAACGGGGCATCCTGGTGGACGGCAAGGTCGAAGGCGACGATCGGCGCCTGCTGCTGCAGATCTTCTCGCAGACGCAGCTCGGGCCGGTCTTCTTCGAGTTCATCGAGCGCAAGGGCGACGAAGGCTTTGGCGAGGGCAATTTCAAGGCGCTGTTCGAGTCGATGGAGCGCGACCAGGTCCGCCGGGGCGTGATCGGCACGTCGTAGCGGCGTCGGACGTCCAGGTACCCCTCTTGCGTGGAAGGGCGGTGTGCCGCTGCGGCTCGTGAATCAGGCGCCTGTGCCTGGTTGCGTCGGAGGGTGGGGTGCCCCGCGCCGGCTTCGTGAACCAGGCGCCTG
>DATILY010000085.1:0-97780 GCA_035475895.1 Casimicrobiaceae bacterium
AGCGCTGGGCCAGCTAGACATGCGCCGGCGCGTGGTGCGAGCACTGAGCGAAGGGGCGGCGTAGCAGAGGAAAGCGAATGCGGCCGCCGCCCGGGTGGACTGCGCGCGATGGCTTCAGGTGATGTTCCAGTCAAGCGCCACGCCGAACTTCACCCACGAGACCTCCTCGGTTACGGCCATGTCGAACTCGAGCCGTTGGCTTGTGCCGCGGCCATGCATCACGAAGTAGGTCTGCCGCCCGTCGTCGCCTGCCTGCTTGTCGCCGCCGTTCATCTCGACGTCCGCCGTCTTGACGCCGCGCGCGGTGTCAAACGAGCGTTTCCTTCACGAACGTTGCCCGGTCCATTCGACACCTTGCGATAGTGGGGTCGATTTCTGGGGTAGCGGCCCCAGGTTGGTGTGGCGTCCCCAGCGGGATTCGAACCCGCGTTACCGCCGTGAAAGGGCGATGTCCTGGGCCTCTAGACGATAGGGACTGCTTGAGGCTTCGCGGACGCATTGCACGACCGCGACTGGTGCTGTGGTGGAGGTAAGCGGGATCGAACCGCTGACCTCTTGCATGCCATGCAAGCGCTCTCCCAGCTGAGCTATACCCCCACGGCGAATTGCGGATTATAGCAAAGGCCTCCCGGCGCGCCAAAGCCATTGCGGCGGTCCGCTATCATCCGAGCGGCCTGCACCGTTGCCCATGCCCACCGCGCCGACCCTACTGCCGCCGTCCTTTCCGCCTGCAGATCTGCGCGACCGCGTTGTCCTCATCACGGGCGCGACGGGCGGGCTGGGCCGGCCGCTGGCGCTTGCCTGCGCGGCAGCAGGCGCGACGGTGGTCATCCACGCGCGCGTGGTGCGCAAGCTCGAAGCGCTTTACGACGAAATCATGGATGCCGGGCACGCGGAGCCGGTGATCCTGCCGCTCGACCTTGCGAAAGCCGAGGCGTCGGATTTCGCGAACGTGGCCAACGCGCTCGACGCCCAGCTCGGACGTCTCGACGCCCTCGTCCACACGGCTGCGTTGCTCGGGTCGCTGAGCCCGCTCGAGCATCAATCGTTCGACTCCTGGCTCGCGCTCTTGCGAGTGAACGTTGCGGCGCCCATGGGTCTCACGCGGGCGGTGATGCCGCTCCTCGCGCTCGCGAAGGATGCCAGCGTCCTGTTCACACTGGACAGCCGCGGCGAGGCGCCGCGCGCCTATTGGGGCGGCTACGCCGTGACCAAGGCGGCGATTGCCGCGCTCGCCCGGGAACTGGCGGACGAATGGGAAAACCGGCCGACGTTGCGGGTGAATGCCGTGGTGCCCGGCCCCATCCGCTCACCGTTGCGCAACCAGACGCATCCAGGCGAAGACCCGACGCAGTTGCCGCCTCCCGAGCAGCTGGTGCCGTTGTATCTGGAGCTCATTGGACGACAGGCGAAGGCGGCGAGCGGCACGCTGGTGGACGCTCAGGCGTGGCTGGCCGGACTGCCCTGCGCGACGTCGCTGCGGCCGTAGCGCAACAGCACGCGCAGACGACGAAAGTCGTCGGCGGGCAGCATGTCGGGAAGGATCCACTCGGCGCGTGACAGTCGCGCGCCATCCGGCCGCCACACGATCGTGGTGATGCGTGCGCCGACGTAGCTCGCAGCGCGCACGTGGCCCGCGACCAACGCGCCTAGTCCAGTGCGTACGACGACCATGCGATCGCCCGTGAGCCACAGCCCGGTGATGGCGCGCGGACCACGGCGCAACGCGATGACCACGACCCGGTCGCCCGCCCAGACGGCAATCGCCAACACGGCCAGGCCGATCAGCGCGGGGTCGAACGGCAGCGTGCACAGCACGGCGCAGGCGGCCAGCGCGACGCCGACGATCCAGGCGACCGCAAGGCGCGATGGCGCAAGCTGCACGTGAACGGCGGGCGGGAGGCGCATGGCGCAATGGAACCATGCGCGCACTGCGAGGCGCGATCGACCGCACGGCCTAGGTGTTGCGGCGGATCGACAGGCGAGCGACGCGCCGTGCGCTAGTCCCGGTGCTCCATGCCCGGTGCATCCGGAATGTGCACCCAGGCATGCCGGCGTGACTCGTACACGGAGCGGGTCGGCGTGCCGAAATGCGGATCGGCGAATGCGCCGACTGCAACACCCACGATACCCGGCGCACCGTCGAGCTCCCAGTACACCGTCGAGCCGCACGACGGACAGAAGTGGAAGCGCGCACGCCCGCCGCTGTCGCCGGTGCGTACGTATTCCGACGATGCGCCTTCAATCTGCGTGATCTGCTCGCGCGCGAAGCGCGCCTGCACGCCGAACACGCTGCCGGTGCGTTGCTGGCACGCGAGGCAATGGCACATCGACACGCGGACCGGATCGCCTTCGCATGTCACGCGGAGATTGCCGCAGCTGCAGGAGGCGGTTCGGGTCGTCACAAGATCGAGGTCAAATACTACGACGCTGGATCGCCCGCCTGCGCGGGACGACGATCATTTGGGCGTCTTCCCCGCCAGCATCAGCCACGTCTCCACGACGGTGTCGGGATTGAGCGAGATGCTCTGCATCCCCTGCTCGACCAGCCAGCGCGCGAGGTCGGGATGATCGGACGGACCCTGCCCGCAGATGCCGACGTACGCTTTCTTCTTCAGGCACGCCTTGATCGCCAGCGACAGCATCGCCTTCACGGCCGGATCCCGCTCGTCGAAGGTGGCGGCAATCGGTCCACCGCTGTCGCGATCGACGCCGAGCGTGAGTTGCGTCAGGTCGTTGCTCCCGATCGAGAACCCGTCGAAGTGCTCGAGGAAATCGTCGGCAAGCAGCGCGTTCGACGGCAGCTCGCACATCATGATCACGCGCAGGCCGTGGCGGCCACGCTCGAGGCCGTTCTTGCGCAGCAGGCCGACCACCTGCTCGGCTTCCTCGAGCGTGCGCACGAAGGGGATCATGATCTCGACGTTGGTGAACCCCATGTCGTCGCGCACGCGCTTCATGGCCTGGCATTCGAGCGCGAAGCAGTCGTAGAACGCGGGCGCAATGTAGCGCGACGCGCCGCGAAAGCCGAGCATGGGATTCTCTTCGTGCGGCTCGTAGCGATCGCCGCCGAGCAGGTTCGAATATTCGTTGGACTTGAAGTCCGACAGCCGCACGATCACTTTCTTTGGATGGAAGGCGGCGGCAATCGTCGCGACGCCTTCGGCGATCTTCGCGACATAGAACTCGGTCGGCGACGGATAAGCCGCCGTGCGGGCCTGGATCTCCGCCTTCAGGTCGCCAGGCTGCGAGGCGAGCTCGATCAGCGCCTTGGGATGAATGCCGACGTTCTTCGCAATGATGAATTCGAGCCGCGCGAGCCCCACCCCTTCGTTGGGCAGCCGCCGAAACTCGAACGCGAGCTCGGGGTTGCCGACGTTCATCATGAGCTGCGTCGCGATCGCGGGCATGCGGTCGAGCGCGACGTCGACCTTCTCGACTTCGAGCAGGCCCGCGTACACGTGGCCGGTATCGCCTTCGGCGCACGACACGGTCACCTCGCTCGATTCGGCCAGCACTTCGGTCGCGTCGCCGCAACCGACCACGGCCGGGATGCCGAGCTCGCGCGCGATGATCGCCGCATGGCACGTGCGCCCGCCGCGATTGGTCACGATCGCCGCCGCGCGCTTCATCACCGGCTCCCAGTCGGGATCGGTCATGTCCGTGACGAGCACGTCGCCGGCCTCGACGCGATCCATCTCGCTGGCCGAGCGGACCACGCGCACCGCGCCTTGACCGACCTTCTGTCCGATGGCGCGCCCGCTGGCGAGCACCTTCGAGGTGGACTTGAGCCGGAAGCGCGACAGCTCGTTGCCGCTTTCACGCGACTTCACCGTCTCGGGGCGCGCCTGCAGGATGTAGAGCTGGCCATCCCGCCCATCGCGACCCCATTCGATGTCCATCGGCCGCTTGTAATGGCGCTCGATGGCCACGGCGTAGCGCGCCAGGGTCTCGGCCTCGGTGTCGGTGATCGAAAAGCGACGACGCTCCGCTTCCGGCACCGATTCGGTGACCGTCGATCGACCGGCGCGCGCGTGGTCGGTGAAGACCATCCGCATCGCCTTGCTGCCCACGGTCTTGCGCAGGATCGCCGGCCGGCCGGCGGCGAGATTCGGCTTGTAGACGTAGAACTCGTCCGGATTCACCGCGCCCTGCACGACGGTTTCGCCGAGCCCGAAGGCCGACGTGATGAACACCACCTGGTCGAAGCCCGACTCGGTGTCGAGCGTGAACATCACCCCGGCGGCGCCCGCATCGCTGCGCACCATGCGCTGCACGCCGGCCGACAGCGCGACATCGGCGTGGCGGAAATTCTGGTGCACCCGATAGGCGATCGCGCGGTCGTTGTACAGGGACGCAAATACCTCCTTCATCGCATGAAGAACGTTCTGCAAACCACTGATATTCAGGAATGTCTCCTGCTGACCAGCGAACGACGCTTCGGGCAGGTCTTCGGCCGTAGCCGACGAGCGCACGGCCAGCGATGCGCCGTCATCGGAGCCCACCAGCGCGGCGTAGGCTGCA
This sequence comes from Casimicrobiaceae bacterium, assembly GCA_035475895.1. Taxonomy (GTDB): domain Bacteria; phylum Pseudomonadota; class Gammaproteobacteria; order Burkholderiales; family Casimicrobiaceae; genus VBCG01. The sequence goes on from DATILY010000085.1 coordinate 4,525, forward strand.
GCGACCTCCTGTTCCAGCGCCGGCGGCAGGGGCGCGGCCAGCACCCAGCCGCGAATGTCCGCGCCGGCGGCGGCGAGCGCCTTGACGTCGGCCACGTCGAGCGTGGCCAGGCGCGCCTCGATGCGCTGGGCGAGGCCCTCGAAGGCGAGGAACTCGCGGAAGGCCTCGGCGGTGGTGGCGAACCCGCCCGGCACGCGGATCCCGGCCTGCGACAAGTTGGCGATCATCTCGCCCAGCGACGCGTTCTTCCCGCCCACGCGCTCGACGTCGGTCATGCGCAGGCGCTCGAACGGGATGACGCGGACCGGCTCGTTCATGGAATCCTCGATGCAAGGATGCGCGGCCGCAGGACAGCGGCCGGGCCGGCGCGATCTGGCGCGCGAGAACGAGATTCTACTTGGGCCTGACATCGACGCCGGGCGGCGCGATGCAGGACGAGCGAGCGCGCGCCTGGTGAGCGTTGCAGACGACCCTTGCGACGCGCTCGCGGACGCGAGCTCGCAGACTAGGGGTGGCCGTTACCGGTTTCCGGCAAGGCCAGCCCGGCATCGGGCTCGCCGGCTTCGTCGCTTGCGCCCGTATCGGACGCGAGATCGACGGCCTCGGTGCTACCGCGCTGTCGCCCGCGCACGGCGCGGCGAAGGCTGCGATAGAGGTCGGGATGCGACTCCTTGAGATAGCTGATGATCTCGAAGTCGATCCGCTTGACCTGCGAAAGGTCGATCTGCTCGACGTGGACAAGCCGCAGCAGCTCCTTGACGGGGCGCGGCATTTCGCGGCCGCTCTCGTAACGCGAGCCGCCGCTTTGGGTAACGCCGATCTGCGTCCAGAACTGCTCCTGGTTCATGCCCAGGCGCCGCCGGATCTCACGGGGGTTGAGGACGCGGTCCAGAATCTTCACGAATGCTCCGCTGCTATCACGGTGCTGCTGTTCCCGGCTCCGAGGTCGTCGAAAATACGCAAGCGTGACGACTTGAAGCACATCCTATACCAATGGCATATTTTCTGCCATAACCAGCGGTTTCGCAAGCGACCCCGACGGACGGTCCCGCGTTTCAAAGCAATTTCGTCACGCGCGTCGCGGGTTTACAACGGACGCCTGCATGCCACTCGAACATTGGACCACGACAAACGGCAAGCGTGCGATGGCGAGCCGACGCACGGAAGGTGCGATGGCCCGCGCGCTAGAATCGGGGTCACTTGCGGTGACTTCCTCGCCGCGCGCCGCCGCATGCCTCGCTACGACCTCCACTGCCATTCCACCCGCTCCGACGGCCTGCTCGCCCCGGGGGAAGTCGTGCAGCGTGCGGCGAGCCGCGGGGTGGACGTGCTCGCCCTCACGGACCACGACGAGCTGGCCGGCATCCCCGAGGCGCGAGCCGCCGCCGCGCAATGCGGCATTACCCTGGTCCCGGCCGCCGAGCTGTCGGTGACGTGGAACGAGCACACCATCCACGTCGTTGCGCTCCAGGTCGATCCTGATGACGCAGCGCTGAACGCCGGGCTCGCCGCGGTGCGCAGCGGCCGCGACGCGCGGGCGCGGCGCATCGACGAGGCGCTCGCGCAGGCCGGCATCCCGGGCGCCCTGGAAGGCGCGCTGCGCTACGTCACCAGCGAGCGCCTCATCTCGCGCTCGCACTTCGCGCGCTTCCTGGTCGAGCGCGGCATCGCGCGCGACGTGAAGGACGTGTTCAAGCGCTTCCTCGTGCCGGGCAAGCCGGGCTACGTGCCGCACGCGTGGGCCACCATGGGTGACGCGCTCGCCTGGATCCGGGGAGCCGGTGGTACGGCCGTCCTGGCGCATCCCGGCCGCTATGCCTTGCACGGCAGCGCGCTGCGCGAGCTCATCGGCGAATTCCGCGATTGCGGAGGCCGCGGCATCGAAGTGCTCTCGTCCTCGCACACGGCGGCGCAAGTCGCCGAGTTCAGCGGCATCGCGCGCGTCCATGGGCTGCTGGCGTCCGCCGGCTCGGATTACCACGGGCCCGGCGAAAGCTATCTCGACCTGGGCGACCTGCCCGAGATGCCGGCCGGGCTCACACCGGTATGGACCGCGTGGTGAGTCGACGATGACGGCGACGCGCCGCACCGTTTTTTTCATCTCCGACCGCACCGGCATCACCGCGGAGATGCTGGGCAACAGCCTGCTCACCCAGTTCGACGAATTCCAGTTCCAGCGCGTCACCATTCCTTTCGTCGATTCGCACGAAAAAGTGGCCGAAGCCCTGCGGCAGGTCAACGCAACGGCCACCGCGGAAGGCCGCCGGCCGATCGTAGTGAGCTCGGTGGTGGACGAGGCGATGAGCGAGCAGATCCGCCGCGACGCCAATGCCCTGACGCTCGACCTGTTCCAGGTGTTCATCGCACCGCTGGAGGCCGAGCTCGGCAGCAAGAGCTCGCACGCGGCGGGGCGCTCGCATGGCATCGCCAACAGCCATGAGTACTTCGCGCGCATGGAGGCGATCAACTTCACCCAGGCGCACGACGACGGCGCCACCACGCGCGACCTCGACAAGGCCCAGGTGATCCTGGTCGGCGTGTCGCGCTGCGGCAAGACGCCGACGTCGCTGTACCTGGCGCTGCAATTCGGCATCCGCGCCGCGAACTTTCCGCTGACGCCCGACGACTTCAGCGACCATCGCCTGCCGGCGTCCATCGTGCCGTTTCGCGACAAGTTCTTCGGGCTCACCATCCAGCCGGAGCGCCTGCGCGAGATCCGCGAGGAGCGCCGCCCCGGAAGCAAGTATGCGACGCTGGAGAACTGCCGCTACGAAGTGCGCGAAGCGGAGCACCTGATGCAGCAGCATGGCATCTCCATGCTGGACACGACCACCAAGTCGATCGAGGAGATCGCGACGACGGTCCTGCATCGCGCGAAGCTCGCGCGGCACATCTACTGAGCGGTCGCGGCCGCAAGGCGATAGAAGCGGCGCGCATTGCCGCCCAGGATGGCGGCGCGCGCGGCGTCGTCGAGCGGACCGAGCAGCGTCTGCGTCGCCTGCCACCAGCGGTCGAAGCCGCCGTTGCGCTCCACCACCGGCCAGTCGCTGCCCCACATGACGCGCCCGGCGCCGAAATTGCCGAGCACGTGATCGACGTACGGGCTCAACGTATCCACGGTCCAGTCAGGACCTGCTTCAGTGACCAGGCCCGACAGCTTGCAATGCACGCGCGGATTTTGCGCGAGCTCGCGCACGAGGCTCGCCCAGGGCTCCCACTGGCCGTTCGCGATGTCGGGCTTGCCGCAGTGGTCGATCACCACGTCGAGCGAAGGCTGGGCCTGCACCATGCGCAGCAGCGCCGGCAGCTGCGGCACCTTCACGAGCGCGTCGAAGCGCAGGCCGAGCTCCGGCAGCGCGCCGAGCGCGCGCATCACGCGTGGACGCAGCAGCCATTCCGGGTCCTCGATGTTCTGCAGCATGGGGCGCAGCGATTTCAGCAGGGAGACGCGCGCCCGCTCGGCGAGCATCGCGGGCGCATCGTCGCGGTCGAGATCCACCCAGCCGACCACGCCGAGCACATGGCCGCCGCTGCCCTGCGCGACCTGCATGAGGAAGCGCGTCTCTTCGACCGTCGGCGCGGCCTGCACGAGGACGCTGGCGCGCACCTGCGGGGCCGCACGCGCGTAATCTTCGAGGTCGAAATCGCGGTAGATCACGCCGACCTCGGGCGTAAGCCACGCGTAATCGCCGCGGGCCAGCGACCATACGTGGTGGTGGCTGTCGACGACGTTCACGCAGCCTCCGGGACCGGTGATGCCGCGTCGACGAGATGCCGCTCCACCAGCGCGGTCCAGAACGCACGTGGGATCGGCAAGCGCGCCAGGCGCGCGTTCTCCTCGACTTCGGCCGGCGTGCGCGCGCCGGCGAGCACGCAGGCAACCGCCGCGTGGCCGCGCGGGAACTGCAGCGCGGCCGCCTTGAGCGGCACGCCGTAGTCACTGCAAATCCCTTCGATGGCCGCGACGCGCTCGATCAGCGACGCTGGCGCGGGTGCGTAGTTGAAATACGGCGCGGTGCCATCGGCCGGATGGGCGCCGCTCGCGAGGATGCCCGAATTGAACGGTCCGCCGAGCACGACCGCGACGCCGCGCGCACGGCACATCGGCAGCAGCGTGGCAAGCGCGCTCTGGTCGGCGAGCGTGTAGCGGCCAGCGACGAGCAGCACGTCGAGATCCGCACGTGCGAGCACTTCGATGCAGATGGCCACGTCGTTCACGCCGAGCCCATAGGCTGCGATGATGCCCTCTTCCTTCATGCGCGCAAGCTCGGCGAGGCCGCTGGCATAGAGGTCGCGCAGGTGACGCGGATGCTCCGCGCCGTGCGTCGCGGCGTCGATGTCGTGCACGTACGCGATGTCGACGTGCCCCAAGCCGAGCCGGCGCAGGCTCTCCTCGAGGGAGCGGCGCATGCCCCGCCCCGTGTAGTCGTAATGTTGCACGAACGGCAGCGTGTCGACGTAGCCGTGTTGCGCGCGTGGCGCATCCGTGCATGCCGTGAGCAGCCGGCCGACCTTGGTCGACAGCAGGAAGGCGGGCCGCGGCACGCCGTGCAACGCAGCCCCGATGCGACGTTCGGACAGTCCATGCCCATAGTGCGGCGCCGTATCGAAATACGACGTGCCCGCCGCAAGCGCCGCCTGCACCGTGGCGTGCGCGGTGGCGTCGTCGAGCGCGCGAAACAGGTTGCCGAGCGGTGCGCCGCCGAGCGCCGGGCGGTTCGACGCGAGGCGCGCCCGAAGAGGAACGGCACCGTCTGGTTGCACACTGACATGTCAGGCCGCTAGAATGGTCCATCTTAAGCTCCGACCCGCGGCCCACGCAAATGCGTCCTCCCGAGCGGCATGCCTGAACGGCGCAGCGCTGGCCTGCCGCGCCGCGCCCGCACCCCGCCGGGGCCGCGGCGGCTGCGCTGGCAGGCGTACGAGCGGTTCCAGCAGCAGCTCATCGCCTCGCGGATCCGGCCGGGCCAGTTCGTCTCGCAGCGCGAGCTCGCCACGCTCACCGGCCTGCCGCTCGGCGCCATTCGGGAAGTGATTCCGCGCCTCGAGGCCGAGGGATTGCTGCGCACCGTGCCGCAGCGCGGCCTGCAGATCGCCAACGTCGACGTCAAGCTCATCCGCAACGCTTTCCAGCTGCGCGCCATGATCGAGAAGGAGGCGGCGGCGCATTTCGCGCTGGCGGCCACCGACGCGCAGCTTGGCGCGCTGGACGCCGCGCATCGGGATATCGTGCGGCGTGCCGCGGCGGGCGTGACCGCGCAATTGCTCTCCGACGCGCAAGCCGTCGACTGGGGACTGCACGATGCCATGGTCGACGCGCTCGGCAACGAGATCGTGTCCGCGCTCTATCGCGTCAACAGCCTGCGCATCCGCCTCATCCGCCTCGACCGCGTCACGCTCGACGCGGACGTCCTGCTGCCTGCGATGGAAGAGCACCTGGCGCTCATTGCGGCGCTGCGCACGCGCGACCCGCGGCTCGCCATCGCCGCAGTCGACGCCCACCTGACCCACGCGCGCAACCGCGCGCTCGGACTATGAGGACCCTTCCATGACCGATCCTGGCCGCGTGCGCGGACTGTGGTGCGCGACGCTGACTCCGCTCGACCGCGACGGCCGCGTGGACGCGGCGCGGCTTGCGGCGCACGCGCGACTGCTCTTCTCGCAGGCGGTGGACGGCATCGCGCCCTTCGGCACCACCGGCGAAGGCCCGTCCTTCTCGGTGGCGGAGCGGCGCAGCGGCCTCGATGGATTGCTCGGCAGCGGCATCACCGCGGCGCGCCTGGTGCCGGGCACCGGTTGCGCGGCGCTCACCGACACGGTGGAGCTCACGCGGCACGCACTGAGCGTGGGCGTGTCGCGCTGCCTCGTCGTGCCGCCATTCTTCTTCAAGGACGTGAGCGACGAGGCGGTCTACGCGTTCTTCGCGCAAGTAGTTGACGGAGTCAACGATCCGCGCTTGCGCCTGTACCTGTATCACATCCCGCAATTCAGCGGCGTGCCGGTGCGCCCGGCGGTGGTCGCGCGGCTCGCCGACACGTTTCCGGGCGTCATCGCGGGCGTGAAGGACAGCGCGGGCGAATGGTCGAACACCGAGGCGCTGCTGGCGCTTGCGCCGTCGCTCGACATTTTGGTGGGCCACGAGCCGCACCTGCCGCAGCTCATGCGCGCCGGTGGCGCGGGCACGATCTGCGGCGTGGCCAACGTGTATCCGGGCATCGTGCGCGCGCTGCTCGCCCGCGACGTCGCACAGGAGGATGAAGTGCGGATCCAGCGCTTCATCGACGTGCTGTTCGGCTTCCCGTTCCTGCCCGCCTTCAAGGCGATCAAGGCCGCGCAGGTGGACGATCCCGGCTGGCGTACGCCACGCTCGCCGTGGATGGCATTGCCGGACGCTTCACGGGAAAACCTGCTGCACGCCCTCGAGGCCGCGGGCTTCGCTGCACGCAGCGTGGGGGCGCAGCAATGAGCGCACCGTTGAGCGCCGCGCTGCTGCAACGCCTGGCAGCGTTCGATACGCCGACCATCTGCAACGCGCTCGAGCAGGTGGCCCCGGCAACCCAGGCCACCGGCTACACCCATCGGCCGCTGCTGTGCGGCTTTCCCACCGAGGCGCCCATGGTCGGCTATGCGCGCACTGCGACCATCCGCGCCAAGGCGCCGCCCAGTGGAACGCGCGCCGAAGTGCGCGCGCTGCGCGCGGCGTATTACCGCTATGTCGAAGCAGGGCCCGCACCTGCCATCGTGGTGATCGAGGACCTCGACGGGCCGGACGCGGGCTTTGGCGCCTTCTGGGGCGAAGTGCAGTCCGCGATCCATCGCGGCCTGGGTGCCCGGGGGCTCGTTACCAACGGCTCCGTGCGCGACATCGACCAGTGGGCGCCTGGCTTCGGATTCCTGGCCGGCTCGGTGTCGCCTTCCCACGCCTATGCCAACCTCGTCGCGTTCGGCACCGCGGTCGACGTCGCGGGCATGCGTGTGCAGGATGGCGATCTCATCCACGCCGATCGTCACGGTGCCGTCGTGATCCCACGCGAGGCCGTTGATGGCGTGGCCGACGCCGCCGCGCGGGTCGCGGCGCGTGAAGCACGCATCCTCGCCGTGGCGCGCGCGCCGCACTGCACCGCCGAGTCGCTGCTGCGCACCTTCGACGAGCTGGACGAAATCCATTGATGCAGCGTTGACCGGTCCGCACGAGCGGTTCACCATCACCCCGAAGGACCGGCTGCCTTGCAGCGACCGCGTCCAGACACGATGACCAGGAGGAAACGATGAGCGATCACACCAAGCACCCGGACCATCCCGATGCGCTGCGCCGGCGGCTGTTGCTCTCCGGTGCGGGCGCGGCCACGCTCGGTGCGCTCGGCACGGTGGGCCTGCGCGACGCGCTTGCGCAAGGCGCGTTCGACTGGAAGCGCTTCAAGGGCGAGAAGATCGAGATCCTGCTGGTGAAGAGCCCGCGCGGCGACCTGCTCACCAAGTATCACAAGGAATTCGAGGACCTGACCGGCATCGAGGTCGGCTCGGAGATGATCCCCGAGCAGCAGCAGCGGCAGAAAGCCGTGATCGAGTTCAACTCGGGCAATCCGAGCTTCGACGTGATCGCGCTGTCGTATCACGTCCAGAAGCGCCAGTTCGCCAAGAACAACTGGCTCACCGACGTGCGTCCGTACCTCAACGACAAGTCGATGACTGCACCGGATCTCGACTTCGCCGATTTCGCCAAGGGCGGGCTGCAATACGCCGTCGAAGCCGACGGCCGCGTGATGAGCCTTCCGCTCAACCTCGACCCGTGGGTGGTCTATTACAACAAGGAGCTGTTCGCCGCGAAGAACGTCGCGTATCCGAAGACGTTCGCCGAGATGATCGATGCTGCGGGCAAGCTGAACGACCCAGGCAAGGGCGTTGCGGGCTTCGTCGGCCGTGGACTGAAGAACGCCAACGTGCCGGTGTGGACGAGCTTCGTCCTGGGCAATGGCGGCGGCTTCATCGACGCGAAGGGCAAGCTGATGACGGACGCGCCCGAGGCCATCGAGGCGGCGCGCATGTACCAGACCCTGATGGCCAAGTACGGTCCGCAGGGCGTGGCGGGCTTCAACTGGAACGAGTCGCAGAGTCTCTTCCTGCAGGGCAAGGCCGCGATGTGGCTCGATGGCATCGGCTTTGCACAACCGCTCGAGGATCCCTCGAAGTCGCGTGTCGTGGGCAAGGTGGGCTACGGCGTGATGCCGGCCGGACCCAAGGCGCAGGTGTCTGCGCTGTTCGCCGACGGCGAAGGCATCGTCTCGACCAGCAAGAAAAAGGGGCCGGCCTGGTACTACCTGCAATGGGCGTCGAACAAGGCCAACCAGACGCGCATGCTGCAGGCGGCCGCAGGCGCGCCCGTGCGCAACTCGGCCTACGCGGCTGCACAGCAATCGAGCGACTTCAAGGCGCCGAAGGAATGGGTGGAGTGCATGCTGAAGTCGGCCGCGATCGCCCAGCCGGGCCTCCCGATCATTGCACCGGTCACCGAGTTCCGTGACGTGTTTGGCATCGCGCTCACGAACATGATCAACGGCGCTGATCCTGCGGGCGAGCTGCGCAAGGCCACGGCAGAGTTCCAGCCGGTGCTCGACAAGAGCGAGAAGGCCTGACCCGACGCTTCGTGCGGCCGCCTTCGCCTGGCGGCCGCGCACGAGCCGACATGTCAGCACTGCCTGCTGCGCTGCCCGTTGCGTCGCGACCCGGCTTTTTTCGCCGGCGCCAGCGCAGCTATCGACTGCTGACGCTGCCGGCGCTGCTCGTCGTGGCGGCGGTCATCGTGTTTCCGTGGCTCTTCACGATGTACATGAGCGCGTTCGACTGGAAGATCGGCTCCGTCGCGCACTTCGTCGGGCTCGGCAACTACACGGGACTGGTCACCAACCAGCGGTTCCTCGAGGCAATCGCCCACACGTTCTACTTCACCGCGCTGGCGGTCGTCTTTCCGCTGCTGCTCGGCACGCTCGCCGCCCTCATCTTCCATCGCAATTTCCGCGGGCGCGGCGTGCTCCGCGCGATCTTCACGATGCCGATGATGGCCACGCCGGTCGCGGTGGCCCTGGTGTGGACGATGATGTTCCATCCGCAGCAGGGCGTTCTGAACTACCTGCTGAGCCTCGTCGGGCTGCCGCCCTCGTTGTGGGTGTATTCGCCCACGCTGGTCATCCCGAGCCTCGTGCTGGTCGAAATCTGGCACTGGACGCCGCTCGTCATGCTGATCGTGCTGGGCGGCCTCGCGGCGCTGCCTACGGAGCCGTACGAATCGGCGCGCCTGGACGGCGCCACCGAATGGCAGCTGTTCCGCCACATCACGCTGCCGCTCATCGCGCCGTTCATCGTGGTGGCGGCGGTGATCCGCACCATCGACGCCGTGAAGGCATTCGACACCATCTACGTGATCAGCCAGGGCGGCCCGGGCACGGCCTCCGAGACGATCAACCTCTACCTGTACCTGCAGGCGTTCGCGTTCTACAACGTGGGCAACGCGTCGGCGGTCGTGGTGGTGTTCTTCGCCATCATCCTGGCGCTGGCGCTGCTGCTGTTGCACGTGCGCCAGCGCACCAAGTGGGCGGCCTGATGGCGTCGGTCGCTTCCGCCTCGTCCACCACCGCGCTATCGCCACGACGGCGCACGACCGGTCGCACGCGCGCGCGCCGCTGGCTGCGCCGCGTGGGCTTCGGCTTCGCCGTGGCCGTGATCGTGTCGCCGGCGATCCTGGTCTTCCTGTGGATGCTGTCGCTGTCGCTCAAGAACGAGATCGACAACCTGGCGTACCCGCCGGTGTTCATCCCCGCCCCGCCCACGCTCGCCAATTACACGCAGGTGTTCGCCGAGAATGCGATGGGGCGCTATTTCCTCAACAGCGTCATCGTGTCGGGATGCGCAACCTTGCTCGCGCTGGCGGTCGGCGTGCCGGCCGGGTATGGCATCGCACGACTGCAGGCGGCCCGCACGCTCATCCTGATCCTGATCGCGCGCATGACGCCGGCGCTGTCGTTCCTGATCCCGCTGTTCACGGTGTTCCAGTTCCTCGGCCTCAACAACACGCTCACCGCGCTCGTGATCACGCATCTCGTGATCACCGTGCCGATCGTCGTCTACGTGATGGCCGGGTACTTCGAGACGCTGCCCCGCGAGCTCGAGGAAGCCGCGCTGATCGACGGCGGCAGCGTCTGGACGACGTTCCGCTACGTGGCGCTACCGCTCGCGCGTCCGGGCATCGTCGTCGGGACGATCCTCGCGTTCATCTTCTCGTGGAACAACTTCGTCTTCGGCGCCGTGCTGGCGGGGCGCGCGACGCGCACCCTGCCCGCGGCCGTGTACAACGTGCTCACCTTCGAGCAGCTGGCGTGGGGACCGCTCGCAGCGGCCGCAATCATCGTCACGCTGCCCGTGTTGCTTCTCACTGTCTTCATCCAGAAGGAAATCGTCGTCGGCCTCACCGCCGGCGGCGTCAAGGCCTGACCATGTTGATCGGCATCTCTCCGCTGCTCGTCCCCGATCTCCTGCATGCGCTCGCTTCCATGGGACACGGCGACGAAGTCGTCATCGTGGATGCGAATTTTCCAGCGGCGAGCGTCGGACGGCGCGTCATCGACGTGGCGGGAGCCGACGCAACCGCGGTGCTCGACGCGGTCCTGACGATCCTGCCGCTCGATACGATGGTCTCGCCGGCTGCCGTCACGATGGAAGTGGTGGGCGACCCGCGCGCCACGCCACCCGCGGTGGCGGACTTCGCGGCCACGCTTGCCGCGCGCACGGGCGATGCGCGCGCGCTCGGGCACCTCGAGCGCCAGCAGTTCTACGAGCGCGCCCGCCACGCCTTCGCCGTGGTGCGCACCGGCGATACGCGGCGCTACGCGAACATCCTGCTCGTGAAGGGCGTGGTGCGCGCCGAGGCGACGTGATCGTCGTACTGGGGTCGCTCAACGTCGACCTCGTCGCGCGCGTCGATCGGCTGCCCGCCGCCGGCGAAACGCTGCGCGCGCAGGACTTCTCCATGGTGCCGGGCGGCAAAGGCGCCAACCAGGCGCTGGCCGCGCGCCGGGCGGGCGCAGACGTGCGTTTCTTCGGATGCGTCGGGCGCGATGCCCTGGCGCCGGTGGCGTTGACGTTGCTCGAGCGCGACGGCGTCGATCTTGCCGGTGTCGCCGCGGTCGACCAGCCGACCGGCACGGCGCTGATCGCGGTGGATGCAAAGGGCGAGAACACCATCGTGGTCGCCATGGGCGCGAACGGCGCAGCGCGCGCCACGCAGGTCCCCGACGCGCTGCTGCATCCGTCCGCGACGATCCTGCTTCAGCTGGAGATCGCGCTGCCGCAAGTCGCGTCGCTCGCGCTGCGCGCCGGCGCGCGCGGCGCCCGGGTGGTGCTCAACGCAGCGCCGATCGCAGCGCTCGATCGTCCGCTGCTCGAGGCTGTAGACGTGCTGGTGGTGAACCGCACGGAGGGCGAGGCCTTGGCGTGGCAAACCGGCGCGGCGACGGTGGAGGATCTGTGTCGCGCGTATGCGCGTACGCCGCGCACGCTCGTCGTGACGCTGGGCGCCGAAGGCGCGTTGTACACCGCGCAGGGGAACGTCATCGCCCGCCGGGCACCGGTGGTCGACGCGATCGACGCAGTCGGTGCCGGCGACGCGTTCACCGGCGCGTTGGCCGCCGCGCTCGACCGCGGAGCCCCGCTCGACCGGGCCATCTGCGAGGGTCTTGCCGCGGGCGCGCTGGCCTGCACGCAGCGTGGCGCGCAAGCTGCACTGCCCGTGCACGACGCGATTCGCGCGCTCGCCGACACGCTTTGAAACGTCTCGCCGTGGCGCGGGAAGTGGCCAGGCGCCGCGCGAGCCGATACACTGCCCGCGTCTTCTTCATCGCGGTCGCCGTCATGTCCCTGCTCGCTCGCTTGCGCCTGGTTCTGCTCGCCCTCGCCTGCCTGATCGCCGCGCCCGCACGGGCGGTCGACTACACCGACATCTGGTACGTGCCTGCCGAATCGGGCTGGGGCGTCAACATCGTGCAGGCGGACAACTTCCTGTTTCTCACGTTCTTCATCTACGGCGCGGACAACAAGCCCACCTGGTACACCGGCCAGCTCACATGGGACGGCGCGAAGTACACCGGCGGCCTCTACCTGACGCAGGGAAGCTACTGGGCCGTGCCGTGGAATCCCGCCAATCATCCGGCCGCGCAGGCGGTGGGCACCGCCACGTTCACGCCAAGCGCCCTCAACGCCTATCAGGGCACGCTCGTGTACTCGGTGAATGGCATCGGGGCCGTGACCAAGGCGATCGAGCGGCAGACCCTCACCACGATCGCGCTCGGCGGAACCTATACCGGCGGACAGGCCGGGGCTTATGCGAGCTGCAACACCAGCAGCAGCAATGGCCCATACACGGATACTTATACATTGACAGTAGCCCAAACACCGGGCGGAACCGGCACGCTGACGTTCGCATACCCGCCCGGCGGTGGAGACGCCACCTGCACGCTGTCCGGGCAACTTGACCAACGTGGACAGCTCTATCGCATGCCAAGCGCCTCTTACATATGTATGCCCAACTCGCCCACTGGACTAAGCTTCAACACCACCGCAACTGTTTACGAGCTGAAGCAGACGTCGCTCGGCATTGAAGGACGCTTCACCGCGACGTTACCCAACGGCTGCCAGGAGAACGCCAATTTCTCAGCGGTGTTTCACTGATCGCCGCTGGCGCACCGCTTCGAACAGCACCGCGGCCGCCGCGGCAGCAGCGTTGAGCGACTCGTTGTCCGCGGCCATCGGGATGGTCGCGCGCAGGTCGCACGCGTCCACCAGCGCTGCGGACAATCCCGCGCCTTCGTTGCCGATCGCGATGGCCAGTGGTGTCGTGAGCGGCAGCGTGTAGACGTCCGCGCCGCCGCGCGCGACCGTCGCCACCGCCCGGCCTTTCCGGGCGCGCAGGCCGGCGGTCCAGGCGACGAGGTCGACGTCTTCGGCGATGCCAGTGAGGAAGTGCGCGCCCTGCGCTGCGCGCAGCACCTTCGGCGACCACGCGAACGCACAGGTTGCCGACAACAGCACCTGGTCGACGCCTGCCGCGGCGGCGGTGCGCAGGATCGAGCCGACATTGCCGGGATCCTGGACGTCTTCGAGCATGAGCGTGAACGACGCTTGCTGCGATGCACGTCCTCGCGGGGTGGCCACCACGCCGAGCACGTTCGCGTGCGGTGGCAATGCCGTGTGCTCCGCCAGCAGGCGCGCCGGTACCGCCAGGACGTTGTCCGGCGGCACCCGTGCCAGCAGCGCGCGCACCTCGTCGTTGGCAAGCGCTTCGTCGGCGACGATCAGCGGATCGGGCGCGCCGACGCGCTGCACGTAGACCTGCAGCAGGTGCACCCCTTCGAGCACGCAGCGGCCTGTCTTGCGCCGCTCGCGCGACGAGGCGATCAGCGCGAGCGCTGCGCGCAGCCGCGGATTCTGGGGCGAAACGACGCGCTGCATGGGCGCGTCACGGCTTTCGGGCAGGGGCTTTCGGCGCGCTTCCGGCAGGCTGCAGCTGGAAGAAGACTTCATCCTGCCGCATCATGCCGAGCTCATTGCGTGCACGCTCCTCGATCGCCTCGGATCCCGTCTTGAGGTCGCGCACGTCGGCGTCGAGCGCTTCGTTGCGGGCCCTCAGTCGTGCATTCTGCTCACGCTGCTCGGCGAGCGCGCGATCGTATTCGCGCACCTGCAGCCAGCCGCCCTTGCCGAGCCACATGGGATATTGCAGCGCGAGGATGAGCGCAGCGAAGATGAGGGCGAGCCAGCGCATGGTCAGGTCATTGGGGGCCGGGCGTGGAGGTCGTTCATCGACGAATGCTGAAGAACGCGTCGCGCCCGGCGTATTGGGCGGCGTCGCCCAGGTCTTCCTCGATGCGCAGCAGCTGGTTGTACTTGGCCATGCGATCGGAGCGCGACAGCGAGCCCGTCTTGATCTGGCCGGCGTTGGTGCCGACCGCGATGTCCGCAATCATCGAATCTTCGGTTTCGCCCGAGCGATGCGACACGATGGCCGTGTACGCAGCGCGATGGGCCATCGAGATGGCGCTGAACGTCTCCGACAGCGTGCCGATCTGGTTGATCTTGATCAGGATGGAATTCGCGACGCCGCGCGCGATGCCTTCCTTGAGGATCTTCGTGTTGGTCACGAAGAGGTCGTCACCGACGAGCTGCACCTTGCGGCCGAGCCGCTCGGTGAGGAGCGTCCAGCCGTCCCAGTCCTGCTCGGACATGCCGTCCTCGATGCTGACGATGGGATACTTGTCGCACCAGGTCGCCAGCACGTCGGCCCATTCGGATGCCCGCAGCGCGCGATTCTCTGCGTCGAGGCGGTACGTGCCTTCGGTGTGGAACTCCGTGGCGGCACAGTCCAGCGCCAACGCGATGTCGGTGCCCGCTTCATAGCCGGCGCGATCGATCGCTTCGACGAGCAGCTGCAGCGCGGCTTCGTTCGACGTGAGGTCGGGCGCAAACCCGCCCTCGTCGCCCACCGTCGTCGGCATGCCGCGCTCGTCGATCAGCTTCTTGAGCGTCTGGAACACCTCGGCGCCGTAGCGCAGCGCCTCGCGAAACGTCGGCGCACCGAGCGGCACGATCATGAATTCCTGCAGGTCGATGCGGTTGTTCGCATGCGCCCCGCCATTGATCACGTTCATGAGCGGCACGGGCAGCTGCATCTCGCCGGCGCCGCCAAGGTAGCGATACAGCGGCAACGACGATTCGTCGGCCGCCGCCTTGGCAACCGCGCACGACACGGCGAGGATGGCATTGGCGCCGAGGCGGCCCTTGTTCTCCGTGCCGTCCAGCTCGATCAGCGTGTGGTCGATGAGCGACTGCTCGGAGGCGTCGAGCCCGAGCACCGCTTCGCAGATCTCCGTGTTCACGTTCTCGACGGCGCGGGTGACACCCTTGCCGAGATAGCGCGCGGGGTCGGCGTCGCGCAGCTCGATCGCTTCCTTGGATCCGGTGGACGCGCCCGAGGGCACTGCCGCGCGCCCCGACACGCCCGATTCGAGCACCACGTCGGCTTCGATGGTGGGGTTGCCGCGGGAATCGAGGATCTCGCGCGCGATGACGTCGACGATGGCGCTCATGGGCAATGGCTCGCTGGTGTTGAGGGCGTGTGCATGGGTGTCGGGATTGGCGTCGGATCGTCGCGCGATCAGGAGCGCATCAGATCGGCTTCGGCGAAGCCGTGCCGCTTGGTGACGGCATCGAGCTCCTTCAGCGTCTCGAGGAGCTCGCGCATGCGGTGAAGCGGCCACGCGTTCGGGCCGTCGGACAGCGCCTTTTCAGGCTGCGGATGCGTTTCCATGAACACGCCGGCGACGCCCGCCGCGACGGCGGCGCGTGCGAGCACGGGCACGTATTCGCGCTGTCCGCCCGACGAAGTGCCCTGCCCGCCCGGCAGTTGCACCGAGTGCGTCGCATCGAACACGACCGGGCAGCCGCTCGCGCGCATGATCGCGAGCGCCCGCATGTCCGACACCAGGTTGTGATAGCCGAACGATGCACCGCGCTCGCAGACGAGGATGTTGTCGGCGCCACTGGCCGCACGCGCTTTGGCGACCACCTGCAGCATGTCCTCCGGAGCGAGGAACTGGCCCTTCTTGATGTTCACGGGCTTGCCGGCGGATGCGACCGCCTGGATGAAGTCGGTCTGGCGGCAGAGGAAGGCGGGTGTCTGCAGGACGTCCACCGCCTCGGCCACGGCCGGCACGTCGCGTGCGTCGTGCACGTCCGTGAGCACGGGCACTTCGACATGGCGGCGCACGTCGGCGAGGATGCGCAGGCCTTCTTCCATGCCGGGGCCGCGAAACGACTGGTGCGAGCTGCGGTTGGCCTTGTCGTAGGACGACTTGAAGATGAGCGGCATGGCCAGGTCGGCGCAGATTGCCTTGAGCTCGCCCGCGACATCCATCTGCAGCTGGCGCGACTCGACGACGCACGGGCCTGCGATGACGAACAGTGGCGCGTGCAGCCCGACGGTGTAGCCGCACAGGTTCATGGCGTGCGGCGGCGCGCCGCCGCGCGAGAGGCGGCGGAAGCGCTCACGACGGGCATGATCAGGCCGACGCGACCAGCTTGGCGCGCGCGGGCGCCGCCGGCTCGCGCGAGCGCTGCTGGTGCTCGAGCGCGGCGCGCAGGAAGCTCACGAACAGCGGATGACCGCGGCGCGGATTGGACGTGAACTCGGGGTGGTACTGGCACCCGAAGAACCAGGGGTGATCGGGCAGCTCGATCATCTCGCACAGGTCGCCGGCGGACTCGCTCTTGGCCCACGCCCCCACGACCAGCCCGGCGGCCTCGATGCGCGGCAGGTAGTGGTTGTTGACCTCGTAGCGGTGGCGATGGCGCTCGGCCACGCGCGTGCTGCCATAGATGCGGTGGGCGAGCGACCCGGGCACGACCTCGCAACCCTGCGAGCCGAGCCGCATGGTGCCGCCCATGTCCGAGCGGGCGTCGCGCTTCTCGATCGTGCCGTCGCGGTTCTGCCATTCGGTGATCAGCGCCACGACCGGATGCGGCGTGGCGGGATCGAACTCGGTGCTGTTGGCGCCGGCCAGGCCCGCCTTGTGGCGCGCATATTCGATCACCGCGAGCTGCATGCCGAGGCAGATGCCCAGGTACGGGATGCCGTTCTCGCGGGCGTAGCGGATGGCCGCGATCTTGCCTTCGACGCCGCGCTTGCCGAAGCCGCCGGGCACCAGGATGGCGTCCATGCCGCGCAGGCTCTCCACGCCATCGCGCTCGACCTGCTCGGAATCGAGGTAATGAATGTGCACCTTCGAGCGCGTGTGGATGCCCGCGTGCGTGAGCGCCTCGGAGAGCGACTTGTAGGATTCGGTCAGGTCGACGTACTTGCCCACCATGGCGATGTGCACGGCATGCTCGGGATTCTCGAGCGCGTACACGAGCGCATTCCACGTGTGGAGGTCGGCAGGCTTGGGCTCGATGCCGAGCTTCTTGCACACGATCACGTCGAGGCCCTCGGCGTGCAGCGCGCCGGGGATCTTGTAGATCGAGTCGGCGTCCAGGGCCGGGATCACGGCCTCGGGGGTCACGTTGGTGAAGAGCGCGATCTTGTTGCGATCGCCTTCGGGAATCGGCCGGTCGGCGCGGCACAGCACGACGTCGGGCTGGATGCCGATCTCGCGCAGCTCCTTGACCGAGTGCTGCGTCGGCTTGGTCTTCATCTCCCCTGCCGTGGGAATGAACGGCACGAGCGTGAGGTGGATGTAGCAGACGTTGTCGCGCCCCAGCGTGATGCCGAGCTGGCGAATCGCCTCGAGGAAGGGCAGCGACTCGATGTCGCCCACCGTGCCGCCGACTTCGACCACGGCGACCTCGGCATCGCCGGCCCCGGCCTGGATCCACGCCTTGATCTCGTCGGTGATGTGCGGGATCACCTGGACCGTGCCGCCGAGGTAGTCGCCGCGCCGTTCCTTGCGGATCACGCTCTCGTAGATCTGGCCGGTGGTGAAGTTGTTGCGCTTCGACATCTTGGCCGACACGAAGCGCTCGTAGTGGCCGAGGTCCAGGTCGGTCTCGGCGCCGTCCTCGGTCACGAACACCTCGCCGTGCTGGAACGGCGACATCGTCCCCGGGTCGACGTTGATGTAGGGGTCGAGCTTGAGATTGGTGACGCGGACGCCGCGGGAGGCGAGGATGGCGGCGAGCGACGCGGCGGCGATCCCCTTGCCGAGCGAGGACACGACGCCACCGGTAACGAACACGAACTTGGTCATGGTTCGCCAGGTTCCGGAAATTGGTATTTTACCGGAAACCGGCCGCGTTGGCGCATGCGAGTGCGACGATCAGGGCGAAAGATCCATCTCGAGGTGGATGTAATCGCCCCGGTACGTGATCTCGCCCAGGTAGATGACGGTCCCCGCCGCGTCGCGGCACACGCGGCGCACCTCCGCCACCGGCGCGTTGACCGGCATCCCGATGAGCTGCGCCACCTCGACGTCGGCCGTGCCGATGCGCAGCGTCTGCCAGGCCTGCGCGATGGTCACGCCAGGCAGGTCGAGCAGGACCGGAATGACCGTGTGCCGGCGAAAGCGCGTCGGCGCCTTGCGGAAGACGCGCTCGTCGAGATAGATCGAGATCGCGCAGTACGCCTCGCCCTTGCGCGAATGCACCCGGCGCAGGTAGCGGTAGCGTGGCGCAGGCACGCCGTCCGCGGGTAGCAAAGCGGGGGTCGCGGCGGCTTCGTCCACCAGGGTGAGCCGCGGCTCGTCGTCGCGGTAGACGTCGGCGAGCGCTGCGAGCGTCGTTGCAAGCCGCAGCCCACCGCGCACTGCGGGTTGCCGCGTCACGAACGTGCCGCGGCCACGCTGCGGTGCGACGAGCCCCTCGCGCGCCAGCAGGTTGACGGCCTGGCGCACCGTCACGCGGGCCACGCCGAACTCGCGCATGAGCGCCTCGAGCGTGGGCAACTGCGTGCCCGGCGACCATTGACCCCGTTCGATGCGGCGACGCAACAGCGCGGACAGTTGCGCATAGCGCGGCACGGGACTGTCGCCGAGCAGCGGTCCGCTCGTTGCGTTGCGCGCCTTGTACATAAGGTTCCAACTATAGTACCTTTGGTCGCGCATCCTCAAGACCGGTCGACGTCACCTACTTTCGCATGCGCCGCGCGCTGCTCGTCATCTCGCCGTGGATCGTCGTCGTGGCGCTGTGGTACGCGATCGCGCTCTCCGGCTTCGTCAACCCGGCGCTCGTGCCAGCACCGCACCAGGTCGCGGCCAAGTTCTGGGAGCTCCTCACCAAGGCGCGGCTCCCGCTCGACATTGCGATGTCGACCGAGCGCGTCGTCGTCGGCGTGGCGCTCGGCATCGCGCTTGCGGTGCCGGTCGGCTTCGTCCTCGGCTGGTATCCCGTCGTGCGCACCTTCGCCGATCCGCTGCTCAACTTCTTCCGCGCTCTGCCGCCCATCGCGCTGATTCCGCTCGTGATCGTGTATTTCGGGATCGGCGAGCCCGCCAAGATCGTGATCCTGTTCTACGCGGCGTTCTTCGCCGGCGTGATCGTGATGTACGAAGGCATCGCCCAGATCAGTCCGATCTACGTTCGCGTGTCGCGCACGCTCGGGGCCACCGACGCGGAGATCTTCCGCAAGGTCATCGTGCCGTTGACCGTGCCGCACATGCTGACCGCGATACGGGTGGCGCTCGGCGTCGCCTGGGCCACGCTGGTCGCGTCGGAGCTCATCGCGGCGCAGCAGGGACTGGGCGCCCTGATCCAGAACGCATCGTCGTTCTTCCAGCTGGACATCATCTACGTCGGCATCATCTGCATCGGGCTCATCGCGCTCGGCATGGACATCGTCCTGCGTGCGGTGAGCCGTCGCATGGTCGCCTGGCAGGAGCGCATTGCATGACGGCCGCGGCGCCGCGGATCGTGTTCGACCGGGTGAGCGTCGAGTTCCGGGCCCGCCGCGGTGTCGTGCGTGTCGTCGACGACGTGAGCTTCACCATCGCCGACCGCGAGTTCGTCTCGCTCATCGGTCCATCGGGCTGCGGCAAGACCACGATGATGAACATGGTGGCAGGCTTCATGCGCCCGACCACCGGCGCGGTGCGCCTCGACGGCAAGGAGATCGGCGGCCCCGGTCCCGATCGGGGCGTCATGTTCCAGGAGTACGGCGTGTTTCCCTGGCTCAACGTGCGCGACAACATCGCGTTCGGGCTGACGCTCGCCGCGAACCGCGTATCGGCCGGGGAACGCCGCGACATCGTCGAGCGCTACATGCGGCTGATGGGCCTGAGCGAATTCGCCGACGCCTGGCCGCGCACGCTCTCCGGCGGGATGCGCCAGCGCCTGGCGCTCGCACGCGCCTATGCGGTGCGGCCGCAATTCCTGCTCATGGACGAGCCGTTCGGCGCGCTCGACGCCCAGACGCGCACCGCGATGCAGGACCTGCTGCTCGAGGTGCTCGCCGCGGAAGGCAAGACCGTGATGCTGATCACGCACTCGGTCGAGGAAGCCATTTACCTCTCTTCACGCATCGTGGTGATGAGCGCCCGCCCAACTCGCGTACGCGAGATCATCGACGTGCCCTTCCCTTACCCGCGCGACGAATCGCTGCACGAATCGGCGGCGTTCGGCGCACTGCGCTCCCACATCCGCGCGCTCGTCATGCGCGAGTACGCCGCGCAGGCGCGGCAACAGACGGACATGCCGTCCACCCAGGAGGAGAAAGCCTCATGACCACCGATCGCCGCACGTTTCTCAAGACCGGCGCCGCGCTCGGCGCGGCCGCATTGGGCGCACCCGCGCTCGCGCAATCGCGCACCAAGATCAAGCTCGGCTATTTGCACACGCTCGCCGTCGACGGGCAGATCTGGCTCGGCATCGATCGCGGCAGCTTCGCCAAGCACGGGATCGAGTTCGAGCCGCTCATGTTCACCACCGGCCTCGAGCTCTTCCAGGCCATGATCGGCGGGAGCATCGACATGCTGTCGACCGGCGCCGTGATCTCCAACTTCCCCGCCCGCGGCCAGGGCAAGATGTTCCTCGTCAACGACATCGAGTTCGCGACGGCCCAGCTGTGGGTGCGGCCCGACATGGGCGTCAACAGTTTTGCCGACCTGAAGGGCAAGAAGATCTCGACGACGACCGGCACGACCGCGCATGTGTTCCTGGACAATGCCATGCGGGCGAACAACCTCGGCGGTGGCGACGTCGAGATCGTCAACCAGCGCATGACCGAGGCCGTCACGTCGTTCATCTCGGGCGCCGTGCCGGCAGTGGCCTTGTGGGTGCCCTTCAACGTGACGGTGAAGGAGAAGGTGCCGGGCGCGAAGATGCTGGTCGACGCCTCCGCGTACTACCCGAAGGCGGCGATCGTCGACGGCTGGGCGACGCGCGACGACTATTACGCGAAGAATCGCGCCGCGTGCGCGGGCGTGATCCGCGGCTGGGCCGAAGCGAACGACTACATGATCGGCAATACCGACGCGGCGCTCGACGAGCTGCAGAAGAAGCACTATCCCAACGTCGCGCTGCCCGAGCTCAAGGATCAATACAAGGCGCAGAAGATGTTCACGTCCGCCGACTGGCGCAAGCTCTACGCCGATGGCACGGTGACCGGCTGGCTGCAGCAGGTGACGGATTTCTTCGTGCGCTTCGGCAACATCGCCAATCCGGTCCCGGCATCGAAGTACTTCGACCCTGCCCTGTATCTCGAGACGCTGAAGGCCTGAGCGTCGCGCATGGCGGGCGCGCGCAGCACCGTCGATTACGTGATCATCGGCGCCGGATCGGCGGGCTGTGTGCTCGCCAACCGGCTGTCGGCCGATCGGTCGGTGCGCGTGCTGCTGCTCGAGGCGGGCGGGCCGGACGCAGGCTTCTGGCTGCGCCTGCCGGTCGGCTACTTCCGCACGATCTACGACCCGCGTTACGCGCGCCTGTTCGACACGCAGCCCTGCGAAGGCACCGCGGGGCGCAACATCGTGTGGCCGCGCGGGCGCGTGGTCGGCGGTTCGTCGTCGATCAACGGTCTCATCTTCATCCGCGGCCAGCACGAGGACTTCGACGACTGGGCCGCCCAGGGTGCGCGCGGCTGGGCCTACGCCGACGTGCTGCCGCACTTCCGGCGGCTCGAGCGTTACGCGGGCGGCGCCGATGCATTCCACGGCCGTGACGGCGAGATGCCGGTGTCCGACCTGCGCAACGAGCACGCGTATTGCGACGCGTGGGTGCAGGCCGGCATGCAATACGGGCTGCCGCGCAATCCGGATTTCAATGGCGCGAGCACCTTCGGCGTGGGTGCCTATCAGCTGTCGATCCACAACGGCTGGCGCGCCAGCTCGTCGCGCGCATTCCTGCATCCGGTGCTTGCGCGCCCGAACCTCGCATTGCGAACCGGCGCGAGCGTTACACGCGTGCGCTTCGACGGCACGCGTGCGCGCTCGGTCGATTGGGTCGAGCGCGGGATGGCGCAGTCGGTGGTCGCGGAGCGCGAGATCATCCTGGCGGCAGGCGCGATCCAGTCACCGCAGGTGCTGCAGCTCTCCGGCGTGGGGCCGGCATCCCTGCTTGCCGACCATGGCATCGCGGTCGTGGCCGATCTTCCAGGCGTCGGCGAGAACCTGCAGGACCACTACCAGGCGCGCACCATCGTGCGGTTGCGTGAGCGGCGCTCGCTCAACGACGATGTGCGCAACCCGCTGAAGCTCGCAGCGATGGGCTCGCAATGGCTGTTTCGCCGGGCGGGGCCGCTGACCGTCGGCGCCGGCCAGGTCGGCGGCGCCGCGTGCACGCCGCAGGCACGAGGCCGTCGACCCGACGTGCAGTTCAACGTCATGCCGCTGTCGGTGGACAAGCCCGGGACGCCGCTGCACCGCTATTCCGGCTTCACGGCCGCCGTGTGGCAATGCCATCCGGAAGCACGGGGTCGCATCGGCATCGTCAGCGCCGATCCGCTCGCCTCGCCCCGCATCGAGACGCGCTACCTGTCCACCGACCGCGATCGGCGCACGCTCGCCGCCGGCATCGCCATGCTGCGCGACATTTACGCGCAGCCGGCGTTTCGGGACCTGGTCGATGCCGAGGTGCTGCCCGGTGCGGCCGCGCGAAGCGAGCGCGATCTCGTCGACTTCGCGCGCGCGCAGGGCGGCACCGTGTTCCATTGCGTCGGGACGTGCCGCATGGGCGACGACGCGCAGGCGGTGGTGGACGCGTCGCTGCGGGTGCGCGGCGTCGAAGGCCTGCGCGTGATCGATGCGTCGGTGATGCCGACCGTCACGTCGGCCAACACGAATGCCGCGTCGTTGATGATCGGGGAGCGCGGCGCACGACTGGTGCTGGGCGAAGCCTGAATCACTCGGCCTTCACCCCGACGGCGCGCGCGACATCGGTCCACTTGTTCTTTTCGCTGCGGATGAACGCGCCGAGCGCGTCCGGCGTGCCGCCGACCGGATCCAGCCCACCTTCGACCATGCGCTTGCGCACCGCGGGGTCGGCCATCGCGCGGTTGAATGCGTCGTTGATGCGTTTCACGATGTCGGCCGGCAGTCCTGCGGGGCCTACCAGCGCCTGCCATGCCGTCGCCTCGAATCCGGGCAGCGTCTCGCCGATGGTGGGCAAATCGGGATAAACGGTCGACCGCCTGGGGCTCGCCACGGCAAGCGCTCGCAGCTTGCCGGTCGCTACGTGCGGCATCAGGTTGGCCTGGTCGGCGATGGTCAACTGCGTCTGGCCGCCGATGATGTCCGTCACCATCGGCCCGCCGCCCTTGTACGGCACGTGGACGAAATCGTTGCCGGTGCGCTGCTTGAACAGCTCCATCGCAAGCTGCGGCAGGCTGCCGCTGCCGGCCGACCCGTACGACAGCGTGCCCGGATGCGCCTTGCCGTACGCGATCAGCTCCGCGGTGGTCCTCGCCGGCACCGCTGCGGCATTGACCACCAGCACGTAGTTGACATCGTTGACATGCAGGATCGGCGTGAAGTCCTTGACCGGGTCGTACGTCATCCTGTCGTAGATGCCGGCGTTGATCGCGAGCGATGCGATGTTGCCGAGCAGCAGCGTGTAGCCGTCGGGCGCGGCCTTGGCGACGAGATCGGCGCCGATCATGCCGCTCGCACCCGGCCGCGATTCGATGACGATCGGCTGGCCGAGCATTTCACCGACCGGTCCCTGCACGATGCGCGCGTAATAGTCGACCGCGCCGCCGGGCGGGAACGGCACGATGATGCGGATCGGCCGCGCAGGCCACGCGGGTTGCGCGTGCAGCGTCCCGGCCGCGGCACAGGCCACCAGCGCCAATGAATCACGAATCCACTGTCGACGGTTGCGGTTCATGGTTGCCTCCTCGCGCGGGAGTTTAGACTAGCGCAGCTTCGTCGACACCGTCATGACCACCACCATCGCTCGTCTGGATTGCTGGGTGCTGCGCGCACCGATCGCCGTGCCGGTGGCCAACGCGTTCGGCGCGATGACCAATCGGCCGGCCGTGTTCCTGCGCATGGAGGCGAGCGACGGCGCGCACGGCTGGGGCGAGGTGTTCGCCAACTTCCCGCAGGTCGGCGCCGAGCACCGGGCGCGCCTCGTGTCGAGCATCTTCGCGCCGCTGCTGTCCGGTGCGTCCGACGACATCGCGGCGACCCGCGCGCTGCTCGACGCGCGCACCCGGCGCATGGCCCTCCAATGCGGCGAGCCCGGGCCGTTCGCGCAGGTCATCGGCGCGATCGACCAGGCGCTGTGGGATCTTGCCGCCCGCCGGGCCGGTGTGCCCCTGTGGAAGCTGCTCGGCGGCGGCCCGCGCGTGCGCGTCTACGCGAGCGGCATCGGGCCGGACGACGTGGTCACCACCGCGCGGGCCAAGCACGCGGAAGGCTATCGCGCGTTCAAGCTCAAGGTGGGCTTTGGCGCGCAGCGCGACGTCGGCAACCTGCGTGCACTACGCGAGGCCCTCGGCGACGACGCGCTGATCATGACCGACGCGAATCAGGCCTGGACAGCGGCGGAGGCACCGGCACGCATCGCGGGCCTCGCGCCCTTCCGGCCACACTGGATCGAGGAGCCGATCATGGCCGACGAGCGCCTCGACGCGTGGCGCGCGCTCGCCGCCGCATCCGACGTTCCGCTCGCCGCGGGTGAGAACATGCGCGGGGATGACAGCTTTCGCACGATGCTCGAAGCGCGCGTGCTGCGCTTCGTGCAGCCCGATGTGGGCAAGTGGGGCGGCATCAGCGCGGCGCGCGACATCGCGGGGCTCGCGCGCCTGCACGACGCGGTGGTCTGTCCGCACTGGCTGGCTGGCGGCATCGGGCTCGCGGCGTCGATGCACATGCTGGCCGCGTGCGGCACGGCGGCAAGCCTCGCCGAAGTGGACGCGAACCCCAATCCGCTGCGCGAGGAGGTGTTTCCAGTGAGCGTCGTGGACGGCGTCGTGACATTGGGCGACGCGCCGGGCCTTGGCATCGAGCCCGATCTTGCGCGCCTCGCGCGCTACGTGCAGAAGTAGCGCTCGACGCTCAAGCCCGCGCGGGCGGCAGGCTCGCGAGGCGCGCACGCACGGTCTCGCGCCCGAGCAGCGCAACGATCGCATCGATGGCCGGCGTCTGGGGCTCGCCGGTCACCGCTGCGCGCAGCCCCATCATGACCTGCGGTGGCTTGAGGCCATGCCGGGCGGCCACGTCCTTGATCGCGCTGGCGATGGCCTCGCGCGACCAGGTCAGCTGCGCCAGCCCTTCGGCGAAGTCGTGCAATGCGATCCTGACCGGATCGGTGAGGCTCGCTGCCAGTTTCTCGGGTAGCGGCGCAGCCGGCCGCGCATAGAAATAATGCGCGGCATCGGCCATCTCGCGCAGCGTCTCGACCCGCTCGCGCAGGAGCCCGGCCACCTCGCCCGCTGGCGGTCCGTGCGCCGGATCGAGGCCCGCGCGCATCAGATAGGGCACGAGGCGGCGTCCAAGCTCGTCGGGCGCGAGGCGCTTCATGTGCTCCTGGTTGAGCCAGCGCAGCTTCGCGGGATCGAAGCGCGACGAAGCCGGGTTGACGGCGCTCAAGGAGAACCATTCCACGAGCTCGGCGCGCGTGAACACCTCGTGATCGCCATGCGCCCAGCCGATGCGCGCGAGCCCGTTGACCACCGCTTCGGGCAGGAAGCCTTCCGCCTCGTATTCCATCACCGATACGGCGCCATGGCGCTTCGACAGCTTGGTGCCGTCCTCGCCCAGCACGGTCGGAAGATGCGCATAGGCAGGCAGCGGCGCCCCGAGCGCGCGCAGGATATTGATTTGCCGCGGCGTGTTGTTGACGTGGTCGTCCCCCCGGATGACGTGCGTGATGCGCATCTCGGAGTCGTCCACCACCACGCAGAAGTTGTACGTCGGCGTGCCGTCGGCCCGCGCGATGACGAGATCGTCGAGCTCCGCGTTGGCGATCTCGATGCGCCCTTTGACGCCGTCGTCCCACGCGACGACGCCGTCGTCCGGATTGCGGAAGCGCACGACCGGCCGTACGCCTTCGGGCGGGCGCAGCCCTGCCGCGGCGGCGTTTTCCGGGCGCCAGCGGCCGTCGTAGCGCGGCTTGTCGCCGCGTGCCATCTGCGCGCTGCGCAGCGCGTCGAGCTCCGCAGGCGACGCGTAGCAGTGATAGGCGAGGCCGCGTGACAGCATGTCGTCGATGACCGCGCGATAGCGGTCCATGCGCTGCATCTGGAAGTAAGGGCCTTCGTCGTAATCGAGACCGAGCCAGGCCATGCCGTCGAGGATCGCCTGCACGGCGGCCGGCGTGGAGCGCTCGACGTCCGTGTCCTCGATGCGCAGCACGAAGGCGCCGGCGTGATGGCGTGCATACGCCCAGGCGAACAGGGCGGTGCGCGCGCCGCCCAGGTGAAGGAAGCCCGTGGGACTTGGCGCGAAGCGCGTGCGGACGCCGCTCATCGCGGCCTCACGCACGCGATGCCGCGACGCGGCGATGGACGTTCGCGCGCCGCATCGCCTGCGATGCGCACTTGCGGCTCACGGCATCCACCGCAGGTCGAGCGTCGTGGGCGTCGCCGGATTCGGCGGCTCGGGATGCACGGTGATCGGGCCGGGCGTGTGCCCATGCGGCCAGAAGCGCGCGACACG
The DNA here is from genome assembly GCA_035475895.1 of Casimicrobiaceae bacterium. Classification (GTDB taxonomy): domain Bacteria; phylum Pseudomonadota; class Gammaproteobacteria; order Burkholderiales; family Casimicrobiaceae; genus VBCG01. Next base: position 31,152 of record DATILY010000085.1, read on the forward strand.
CCGTGCCTCGGCTTCGTTGGCATTGACGGGGAACGTCTCGTAGCTGCGTCCGCCCGGATGGACGACGTGATAGGTGCAGCCGCCGAGCGCGCGCTGCGCCCATGTATCGATCAGGTCGAACGTCAGCGGCGCCTGCACGGGAATGGTGGGATGCAGCGCCGAGGGCGGGCTCCAGGCGCGAAAGCGGACGCCTGCGACGAAGACGCCCGGCACGCCGGTCGGCGTGAGCGGCAGCGCGCGGCCGTTGCACGTGACCGCGTGGCGTCCGGCCGTCATCCCGGTGACCTTGAGCTGCATGCGCTCGACGGACGAATCGACATAGCGCGACGTGCCGGCCGTGGCGAGCTCTTCGCCGAGCACGTGCCACGGCTCGATCGCCTGGCGCAACTCCAGCGTGACGCCGTCGTACGTGACGGCGCCGTACAGCGGGAAGCGGAACTCGACGAACGGATCGAACCACGCCGTGGAGAACGCATAGCCATGACGGTCGAGATCGGCGACGACGTCGCGCAAGTCCGATGCGACGAAATGCGGCAGCAGCCAGCGATCGTGCAGCGCAGTCCCCCACGGAATCAGGTCGGCACGATACGGCGTATGCCAGAAACGGGACACCAGCGCACGCAGCAGCAGCACCTGCAGCGCCGCCATGCGCGGATGGGGCGGCATCTCGAAGGCGCGAAATTCGAGGATCCCCAGCCGGCCCGTGGGCGAGTCGGGTGAATAGAGCTTGTCGATCGAGAATTCGGCGCGGTGCGTGTTGCCGGTCAGGTCCGTCAGGAGATGACGCAGCAGCCGGTCGACCAGCCATGGCTGTGCCGATTCCTGCCCCTCGGCGGCCTTGCGCGTGAGCTGCTGGAAGGCGATCGCGAGCTCGTAGAGACGGTCGTCGCGTGCTTCGTCGACGCGCGGCGCCTGGCTCGTCGGCCCGATGAACATGCCCGAGAACAGGTACGACAGCGCCGGATGGTTCTGCCAGTAGGTGATGAGGCTGCGCAGCAGGTCGGGCCTGCGCAGCAGCGGGCTGTCGGCGGGCGTCGCGCCGCCGAGCGTGATGTGGTTGCCCCCGCCGGTGCCGGTGTGGCGGCCGTCGAGCATGAATTTCTCGGTGCCGAGGCGCGTCTCGCGTGCGGCCGCGTACAGCGTAGTCGTCGTGTCGACCAGCTCGCTCCAGCTGTGCGCGGGATGGATGTTGACCTCGATGACGCCGGGATCGGGCGTCACCTGCAGCACGCGCACGCGCGGGTCGCGCGGCGGCGCATAGCCTTCGACGCCCACCGGCAAGCGGCGCGCCTGCGCGGTCTCCTCGATGGCTGCAAGCAGCGCGGCGTACGCTTCCAGGCGCTGCAGCGGCGGCATGAACACGAAGAGGTGACCGTCGCGCATCTCGACCGCAAGCGCCGTCTTGACGACCTCGCGCGGCGCAGCGCTTCTCGCGCGCGCACGGGCGCGGCGCAGCGCGTCGCGGCTCGGCAATGCATCGCGCGGCGCGAACGGGTCGAGCGCGAATTCCGGCTCCGCTTCCTCGGGCAGGACGTCGGGGAGCGAGCCGAGCGGCAGCCGCAAGCCCAGCGGCGAATCGCCACCGATGGCGTAGAGCCGCTCGCGGCGCAATGGCCAAGGGCTCGATTCCCACACCACGACGTCGGTCGCTTCTTCGGCCGCGCGCAGGGGCAGGATGAAGCCGGCGGGCTTGGTCAAGCCGCCGCGCAGCAGGCGCGCAAGGCGGGCGCGCTCGCCGGGCTTGGCGAGATCGGCCGCGAAGATCTCCGCGTTGACGGGCAGCGCGGCTTCGTCGCCAAGCAGCTGCGGCACGTCCTCGTACGCCGTGATGACGAGCTCCGCCGGCAGGCCGAGCGTGCGCGCGAGCGCGGCGGCGAACTCGCCCGCCGCCTCGATCGTGGTGCGTCCCGGCTGCGTGGTGTCCGCGACGAGCGACTCGTCGTGCCACAACGGCTCGCCGTCGCGCCGCCAGAACACGCCGAGCGCCCAGCGCGGCAATGGCTCGCCCGGATACCACTTGCCCTGCCCGAAGTGCACGAAGCCCGCCGGCGCGAAGCGCGCCTTGAGCCTGCGCAGCAGCGCCTCGGCGAGCGCGCGCTTGCGCGGCGAGAGCGCCGTGAAGTTCCACTCCGGCCCTTCCATGTCGTCGACCGACACGAACGTCGGCTCGCCGCCCTGCGTGAGGCGCACGTCGCGGGCCTCGAGATCGGCATCCACCCGCGCGCCGAGCGCGTCGATGGCGCTCCATTGCGCGTCGGTGTAGGGACGCGTCACGCGCGGATCCTCGTGGATGCGCGTGACGCTCATCGCGAAGCTGAAATCCACTTGCGCGACGTCGGTGTAACCGCTGATCGGGGCAGCGCTGCCGGGCTCGGCCGTGCACGCGAGCGGCAGGTGGCCCTCGCCCGCCATCAGGCCGGACGTGGGATCGAGGCCGACCCATCCGGCACCCGGGATGAACGCCTCCGCCCACGCATGCAGGTCGGTGAAGTCGCGGTCGGGTCCAGGCGGGCCGTCGAGCGGCTTGTCATCGGGCTTGAGCTGGATGAGATACCCCGACGCGAAACGTGCGGCAAGCCCGAGGTGGCGCAGGATCTGCACGAGCAGCCACCCGGAGTCGCGGCACGAGCCGCTGGCAAGCTCCAGCGTGTCGTCGGGATCCTGCACGCCGGGCTCCAGGCGCACGAGATAGCGGATGTCGTGCTGGAGCTGCTGGTTGGCGCGCACCAGCAGGTTCACGATCGCTTCGCCGGGTTGAATCGTGGCGCGAAAGCGCTCGAGCCACGCGGCCAGGCGCGGACCCGGCGGCGACAGCTCGCGAAACGGAATGAGCTCCTTGGCGAGCGTGGGCGCGTAATCGAACGGGTACGTCTCGGCGTACGGCTCGACGAAGAAATCGAACGGGTTGATGACGGTCATGTCGGCCGTCAGGTCGACCGTGACGTCGAAACGGTCGGTGCGCTCGGGGAACACCGCGCGCGCCACCCAGTTGCCGTAGGGATCCTGCTGCCAGTTGAGGAAGTGGCCCGCCGGCTCGATCGTCAGCGAGTAGCCGAGCACGGGCGTGCGGCAATGCGGTGCCGGCCGCAGGCGAATCTCGTGCGGCGAAAGCGCGACCAGCCGGTCGAACCGGTACGACGTGCGATGGGACAGCGCGACGCGGATTGCCATGCGTCAGTTGCGCCGGACCGCTCCAAGCAACTGACTGCTCCCCCTTCGGGGGCAGCGAGCGCAGCGAGCGTGAGGGTCGTACATCTAGAGCCAGTCCGGATCGGGCAGCTGCGCGAACACGCGGCGCAGGCCCTCGCCCCACTGCGTGTGCACGAGCTGGAAATAGCCGTCGGACTCCTCGATGCGGCGCTTGAGCTTGACCTTGAGGCTGTCGGACTCGTAGACCAGGATGTCGATCGGCAGGCCCACCGAGATGTTGGAGCGCATGGTCGAATCGAACGACACGATGGTGCACTTGGTGGCGTCGAGCAGCGAGGTGGCGCGGCTCACCACGCGATCGATCACCGGCTTGCCGTACTTGCTTTCGCCGATCTGGAAATAGCACGTCTCGGCGGTGGCCTCGATGAAGTTGCCCTCGCTATAGACGTCGAACAGGCGCGGCTTCTCGCCGCGGATCTGGCCGCCGACGATGAAGTTGGCGGACGAGTCGATGTTGTTCTGCAAGAGGTAGGGCCCGTCGCGGCTCTTCACTTCGCGCAGCGAATCACCGATCAGCCGCGCGACGTCGAACATCGACTCGGCATTCCAGACCGACAGCTCGCCGTCGGAACGCGCGCGCTGCTCCACGAGGTTGACGGCGCTCTGCGTGATGGACAGGTTGCCGGAGGACAGCATCACGATGACGCGGTCGCCGTCGCGGGTGAACGACCGCATCTTGGAGAAGCGCGCGATCTGGTCGACCCCGGCGTTGGTGCGGGAATCCGACGCGAAGATCATGCCCGCGTCGAGGGCCATGGCGACGCAATAAGTCATGCTGCTCGAAGTGGCGTTGCTTGAGGGCGAAGCGTCGAGTTTAGCGTATCGAGCGCACCAATGCGGAGCAGCTAGTACGTGGGGACGAGGAAAACGCGGTTCACCTCGTCGCCCAGGTCGGAGACCCGCTCGAGGAAATCCATGAGGTACTCGTGGAGCCCCGTGTGGATGATGTCTTCGGTGCGGGCATAGTGCAGGCGTGCGTGCAGCTCGCCGGATCGGCGCTCGAGCTCGCGGCTGTTGGCATCGCACAGGCGCTCGAGCGTCTCGTGGATCATGTTCATGCAGCTGTGCAGGGAGCGCGGCATGTCCTCGCGCAGCACCAGCAGCTCCGCGACGCGAAGCGGCGTGATCGTGTCGCTGTAGATCTTGCGGTACGACTCGAAGCCCGACACCGACTGGAGCAGCGAGAGCCACTGGTAATAGTCCACCGCACCGCCCACGTCGGTGACCGACGGCAGCAGGATGTGGTACTTCGTATCCAGGATGCGGGCGGTGTTGTCCGCCCGCTCGATGTGCGTTCCCAGGCGGATGAAGTGATACGCCTCGTCGCGCAGCATCGTGCCGAACGTCACGCCGCGAAAGAGGTGGGAGCGCATCTTCACCCAGTCGAGGAAGTCGGAGATGCCGCCCGCCTCGATGCGCGCGTAATCGTAGCTGCGCATGTCGAGCCAGGCGGAATTGAGATCCTCGTACATCTCCGAGGTGATCGCCCCGCGCACCGACCGGGCCGATTCGCGCGCCGCGCGCAGGCAGCTGTAGATCGACGACGTGTTGTCGGGGTCGAGGATCATGAAGCGCAGCACGTCCTCGGCGCGCATCTGCGGATGGCGCTGGTAATAGGTGGTCGCGAGGCCCGAGGTGACCAGGGGAACCGACCACGGCTCCGCCCATGACAGTCCCGGCTCACGCGGCTGGTAGGGCAGCAGCGACGTGCGATACGTGACGTCGAGCAGGCGTGCCGTGTTTTCGGCCCGCTCGATGTGGCGGGCCATCCAGAACAGCTCGTTGGCGGTGCGGCACAACATGCGTCGTTCGCCCCTTCAGGCCTGGGCGGGCCGCGCTGGCCCACTCGATGTCTGGGTCATCCCGCCCAGCGTCTGGGTCATCGTTCCGTCGCGCTGCTCCTGCGCAGCTTGCGCGGCGCTGTCGAGCGGCTCCGCAAGCACCCAGGTGTCCTTGGTGCCGCCGCCCTGGGATGAGTTGACCACGAGCGACCCTTCGCGCAGGGCAACGCGCGTCAGGCCGCCCGGCACGAGGCTCACCTCGCGCCCCGACAGCACGTAGGGCCGCAGGTCGATATGCCGCGGGGCGAGCCCTTCGGCGGCGAAGGTGGGGCACGTGGAGAGCGCCAGCGTCGGCTGCGCGATGTACTTCTCGGGCGCAGCCAGGATGCGGGCGCGGAAGGCCTCGCGCTCCGCGCGCGTGGCAGCCGGTCCGATCAGCATGCCGTAGCCGCCTGCGCCGTGGACTTCCTTGACCACCAGCTCGGCGAGGTGCTCGAGCACGTAGGCGCATTCGTCCGGCCGGTAGAGCATGTACGTCTGCACGTTGTTGAGGATCGGCTCCTCGGCAAGATAGAAGCGGATCATGTCGGGCACGTACGGGTAGATCGACTTGTCGTCGGCGACGCCGGTGCCGATCGCGTTGGCCAGCGTGACCCGTCCCGCCCGGTACGCCGCGAACAGGCCCGGGACCCCGAGCATCGAATCGCGCCGGAAGGCGAGCGGGTCGAGGAAATCATCGTCCACCCGCCGATAGATCACGTGCACGCGCTGGGGGCCGCGCGTGGTGCGCATGAAGACCGTCTCGTTCTGCACGAACAGGTCCTGGCCCTCGACGAGCTCGACGCCCATCTGCTGGGCCAGGAACGCATGCTCGAAGTACGCCGAGTTGTGGGCGCCCGGCGTGAGCACTGCCACGGTCGGCCGCTCGACGCCCGCGGGCGCGACGGTATGCAGGTTTTCGAGCAGGAGGTCGGGATAATGCTGCACCGGGCGGATGGAGCGCGTGGCGAACAGCTCCGGGAACAGCCGCATCATCATGCGCCGGTTCTCGAGCATGTACGACACGCCGGACGGGACGCGCAAGTTGTCCTCGAGCACGTAGTACGCGCCCTCCCCGGCGCGCACGACGTCGACGCCCGCCACGTGGGCATAGATGCCGCCGGGCACGTCGATGCCGATCATCTCGCGGCGGTATTGCGCGTTGCCGAGCACGCGCTCCGCGGGAATGCGGCCTGCCGCAAGGATCGCCTGGTCGTGATAGATGTCGTGCAGGAAGCGGTTGAGCGCCGTCACGCGCTGCTTCAGACCGGCTTCGAGCGTGCGCCACTCCGTCGCCGGAATGATGCGCGGCACGAGATCGAAGGGAATCGTTCGCTCGGCACCGGATTCCTCGCCGTACACCGCGAACGTGATCCCGACGCGATGGAATGCGCGCTCGGCCTCACCGCGCTTCTGCGCGATGCGGTCCGGCGCGGTGCGCTCGAGCCAGTCGGCAAAGGGCCTGTAATGGGCCCGCAGCGCCCCGTCGGCGGCGCGCATTTCGTCGTAACAGAGGGGGGACATGGAGGCGCCAGGCAACGGATGGGTGGTGTTAGCAAGCGGCGAGCCAGGCACGCAAGCGCTTGATCGGAATGGGGGCCGAATTCACGGCCCGGCGCTCGGGCGCCCTGGCGCCCGACCTTGGCCGACCCATGCACCGTTATTGTGCATCAGCGTCCTGGACAAGGCTCTACAGGCGGAGGAACGCGGTTTGCCTGCCCCCTGTCGCTATGGTTAAATCGCGGCTCCTGTCTGGGTTCGCGGGCGGTTAGCTCAGTGGTAGAGCACTGCCTTCACACGGCAGGGGTCGCTGGTTCGAACCCAGCATCGCCCACCAACTGAACCAAGGGGTTACGCGCGAGTGTAACCCCTCTTTTTTTGGCCGCGCGCCATGCGCGGTGGACGTTCCGATGCTCGATGCTTTCGTGTTCGACGCGTACGGCACGCTGTTCGACGTGCACTCCATCACCGCGCTCGCCGAGACGCTCGCACCGCGACAAGGTGCGGCCTTGTCGCAGATCTGGCGCACCAAGCAGGTCGAGTACACGTGGCTGCAATCGCTGATGGCCACGCCCGATCGACCCCGCGAAGACTTCGCGAGCATCACCGCTCATGCGCTCGATTATGCCGTGGCCGCGCTCGTTGCGCCTGTCGACGGGGGTGCGCGCATGCAACTTCTGGCGGCGTATCGAGCGCTCGCGCCCTTCCCCGACGCGGCACGCACGCTCGAGCGCCTCGCGCCGCGGCGCCGTGCGATCCTGTCCAACGGAACGCTCGGCATGCTCGAGCCGCTCGTGGCAACGTCCGGCCTCGCGCCGCTGCTGGACGCCGTCTGGTCGGTCGACGCTGTCGACGTGTACAAACCGCACCCGCGCGTCTATCAGCTGGCGGTCGACGCCCTGCAGCTTGCGCCGGCGCGCATCGGGTTCGTGTCGGCCAACGGCTGGGACGCGGCGGGCGCGAAAGCCTTTGGCTTCACGACGTTCTGGATCAATCGCGCCGGAGCACCGGTCGAGCGCCACGGCGCCGCACCCGATTACGTCGTGGGCTCCCTCGCCGAAGTGGCCGCGATCACGCTCGCCTGACCGCCGGCAGCCACGGACGCGTCAGGAAGCGGCGCGCACGCGCGGCTCGCTGCTCCTCGCCGCCGCGGGACGGCGACACTCGAGCACGGCGTCACGGATCGCGGCGATCGCATCGGGCCGCGGAAAGCTCTTGCGATGCGCGAGCGCGACGCGCCGCGACGGTGTGGGCCGCGTGAACGGCACCGGCACGACCAGCTGGCTGTGATACTTCGGCGTGAGCGCGTCGCGCGGCAGCACCGAGATGCCAAGGCCCGAAGCGACCATGTTGCGCGCCGTCTCCAGCGAGTTGGTGCGCGTGACCTGCGTGTCGCTGCGGTTGAGCTCGGGACAGGAGTCGAGCACCTGGTCGCGAAAGCAGTGGCCGACGTTCAGGAGGATCGTGTGCTCGGCCGGCAGCTCGTCGGGCGAGATGGACTTGCGTCTCGCCCACTTGTGCCCGACCGGCACGACCACCTGGAACGGCTCCTCGTAGAGAAATTCGGTGACCACGCCCGGCGGATTGAACGGCAGCGCAATGATGGCTGCGTCGATGCGTCCGCTCTTGAGCGCGACCTCGAGGTGCTCGGTGAGGTTCTCCTCGATCTCGAGCGGCATCTGCGGGGCGCGCTCGTGCAGCACCGGGATGAGATCGGGCAGGAGGTACGGCGCCACGGTGTAGATCACGCCGAGCCTGAACGTTCCCACGAGCTGGTTGCGCCCGGCCTGGGCGAGCTCGCGGATGCGCGCCGCTTCCTCCAGCACCTTCTGCGCCTGCTCGACGACGCGCGCGCCCACCGGTGTGACGGTCACCTCGCTCTTGCCGCGCTCGAACAGCGGCGCCCCGAGCTCCTCCTCGAGCTTCTGGATCGCCACGGACAACGCCGGCTGGCTGACGAAGCACTTGGCCGCCGCGCGGCCGAAGCTGCGCTCCTGCGCGACGGCGACGATGTACCGCAGCTCGTTGAGCGTCATCCGCGCGCGCCGCTCACGCGCGCCGCCCGGCGAGGAAGCGCTGGAAGCCCGAGCCGACCTCCGGGTGCTTGACGCCAAGCTCCACCGTGGCCTCGAGATAGCCCAGCTTGTTGCCGCAATCGTAGCGCCGCCCGGCGAAGGAATACGCGAGCACCGGCTCGTCTTCGAGCAGGCGCGCAATGCCGTCGGTGAGCTGGATCTCGCCGCCCGCGCCGGGCGGCATGGTGCGCAGATGATGGAAGATGCGCGGCGTGAGCAGGTAGCGGCCGACTACGGCGAGATTCGACGGCGACGTGCCAGGCTTGGGCTTCTCCACGATGCGCGTGATGCGACGCGCACGCGCCTCCAGCGGATCGCCGGCGGTTTCGACGATGCCGTAGCTGCCCGTCTCGGACGGGGGCACCTCCATGACGCCGAGCGCCGACGCGTTGTGGCGGCCGGCGACGTCGATCATCTGCTTCATGACCGGCACTTCGGCATCGATCAGGTCGTCCGCGAGCAGGACGGCGAAGGGCTCGTCCTCGACCACGGGCTCGGCGCACAGCACGGCATGCCCGAGGCCGAGCGCCTCGGTCTGGCGGATGTAGATGCAGTTGATGCCGGGGGGCGTGGCCTGCTGCACCTGCTCGAGCAGCGCGGCCTTGTTGCGCAGCGCAAGCTCGGTCTCGAGCTCGTACGCCTTGTCGAAATGGTCCTCGATCGCGCGCTTGTTGCGCCCGGTGATGAAGATCATGTCGGTGATGCCCGCGGCGGCGGCTTCCTCCACCGCGTACTGGATGAGCGGCTTGTCGACGACCGGCAGCATCTCCTTGGGGCTCGCCTTGGTGGCGGGCAGGAAACGGCTGCCGAGACCGGCCACCGGGAAAACGGCTTTCGTGATGCGCTTCATGAGTCCCCCCGGGAGATCTTGCCTGCGAGGAGCGCATGCAGGCCGGCTTCGTCGAGCACCGGCACGCCGAGCGACTCCGCCTTGGCGAGCTTGCTGCCGGCATCGGCGCCGGCGACCACGTAATGCGTCTTGGCCGATACGCTGCCCGCGACCTTCGCGCCGGCGGCTTCGAGCATCGCCTTGGCCGCCTCGCGCGACAGTGTCGGCAGCGTGCCCGTCAGCACCACCGACACGCCGGCCAGCGGACCCGCGGCCGCGCGCTGCGGCGGTCCTTCGGGCCAGTGCACGCCGGCCGCGCGCAGCTGGGCGATCACTTCGCGATTGTGCGGCTCGGCGAAGAAATCGTGGATCGCTTCGGCGAGCACGGGACCGACGTCGGGCACCTCGAGCAGCGCCGCAGCGTCGGCGTCGAGCAGCGGATCGAGCGCGCCGAAGTGCCGTGCAAGGTCGCGTGCCGTCGCCTCCCCGACGTGGCGGATGCCCAGCGCGAAGATGAAGCGCGCGAGGGTCGTGTCCTTGCTCCTGTCGATCTGCGCGAGGACGTTGGCGGCGCTCTTGTCGGCCATGCGCTCGAGCGCGGCGAGATGCGCGAGGCCCAGCCGATACAGGTCGGCCGGCGTGCGCACGAGCCCGCCGTCCACCAGCTGGTCGACGAGCTTCTCGCCGAGGCCCTCGATGTTCATCGCGCGCCGGCCGGCGAAATGGAGCAGCGCCTGCTTGCGCTGCGCCGGACAGACCAGGCCGCCGGTGCAGCGTGCGATGGCTTCATCCGGCAGCCGCTCGATCGCCGAGTCGCACTCGGGACATCGCGTCGGCATGACGAACGGCTGCGCGTTCGCGGGCCGCCGCTCGGGCAGCACGCGCACGACTTCCGGGATGACGTCGCCTGCGCGACGCACGATCACCGTATCGCCGATGTGCACGTCCTTGCGCCGCACCTCGTCTTCGTTGTGCAGCGTCGCGCTCACCACGGTCACGCCGCCCACGAAGACCGGTGCAAGCCGGGCGACCGGCGTGATCGCGCCCGTGCGGCCGACCTGGACCTCGATGCCGAGCACCTGCGTGGGCATCTCCTCGGCGGGAAACTTGTGCGCGACCGCCCAGCGCGGCTCGCGCGTGACGAAGCCGAGCTTCCGTTGCAGCGCAAGCTCGTCCACCTTGTAGACGACCCCGTCGATGTCGAACGGCAGCTTGTCGCGGCGCTTCGAGACATCCTCGTAGAACGCTGCGAGCTCGTCCGGGCCGTGGGCGACGCGCCGGTCGGCGTTGACCGGCAACCCGAGCTTGCCCAGCGCAGCGAGCAGTTGGCTATGCGTGGCAGGCAGCGCGAACCCTTCGGTCACCCCGATGCCGTAGGCGAAGAAGCGCAGCGGCTTTTGCGCCGCCGCGCCCGGATCGAGCTGGCGCACGGCACCCGCGGCCGTGTTGCGCGGATTGATGAAGAGCTTGCCGCCCGCCGCCCTCTGGCGCTCGTTGAGGGCGTCGAAGTCCTTGCGCGCCATGTAGACCTCGCCGCGCACTTCGAGCAGCGCGGGCGGCCGCGCGGTATCGAGCCGCGCGGGAATGGCCCGCACGGCGCGGATGTTGTGCGTGACGTCCTCGCCCACCTCGCCGTCGCCACGCGTGGCCGCCTGCACGAGGCGCCCCTGCTCGTAGCGCAAGCTGAGCGCGAGCCCGTCGAACTTGAGCTCGGCGCTGTAGGCGACGGGCGGCGCATCGGCCGCGAGGCCAAGGTCGCGGCGGATGCGTGCATCGAACTTGGCGGCAGCGCTCGCCGTGGTGTCGGTCTCGGTGCGGATCGACAGCATCGGGATCGCGTGGCGCACCGGGTTGAGGCCGCTGACCGGCGCGCCGCCGACGCGCTGCGTCGGCGAGTCGGGCGTGACGAGCGACGGAAACTCGGCTTCGAGCGCCTGCAGCTCGCGGAACAGCGCGTCGTACTCGGCATCGGAGATGAGCGGCGCATCGTCGACGTAGTAGCGGCGGTTGTGCGCTTCGATCTCGCGCCGCAGCGCGGCCGCGCGACGGGATGCAGCGGCGGGCACGCCGGCGCTCTTCGCCGCGGTGGCGCGCAGCGACGCGGGCATTCAGGCGCCGAACAGCGCCATCGCGCGCGCGCTGCCCGGCTCGATGTGCACTTCGGACAGTGCGTCGGCAGCCGCCTGGACCTGCGCGCGGATCTTGGCGAGCGCCGCATCGTCGAGCGCGCGGCGGTTGTCGTCCACGAGCTCGGCGCCCAGCGTGTGCGCCATGCGCCGCGCGGCAAGCTTCATGTGGTCGAAGACGCGCGCAGGATCGGGCACCCGCGGTACGTCGAGCACGAACACGACGCCGTTGGTGGCGGTCAGGCGCAGCGATTCCACCGTGAAGGGCTCGCTGCGAACGTTGTGCAGGGAGTAGAGCACCGTGCCGGTGTCTTCGGACAGGAGCTCGAAGCGCCCGCCCTGCGCAAGGCGGAAACCGGCCGCCTCGGCGACGCCGCGCAACCGCGTACCGGCCACCGAGCCAGGCTCGGGCTTGAGAAGCGTCAAGCCGATCTGCACGTCGAGATCGGCGCACAGGCGGTCGAGCGCCTGCGCGCGCGCGAGCTCGTCGGCGGCATCGGGCGCATCGACGTTGGCGCCCACCGCAGCGCCGAGCTCGCCGACCAGCCGCAAGTACGCATGCAGCTGCGCTTGCGACAAGGCGCCGTTGCGATCCGCCAGCAGCAGGCAGGCACACACCTCGTGATACCGGCCCGGCGAATCGGCGCTCAGCAGCTCCCACGGTGCGCCCGGCTGGGCGCGGCCGAACCAGCGCAGGGTCTTGCCGAGGCGGGCCGACAACCCGGACGACAACAGCGCGGCGCGCAGCGGCTCGACTGGTGCGAGCAACACCATGCATTCGATGTCCGGATCGGGTTGCGCGCTGTTGATCCACGTTGCTGCGACGGCCCCGGCTTGCGTGTCGCCCGCCGCGTCGTCGATCGCCGGCGTGGCCGCTTCGGGCGCAGGCGCGCCGTCATCGACCGCGGCGGCTTCGCCGCCCGCTGCAACGGTCACCTCGTCCATCGGGATCGCGAAGGCCGAGCCGGGCGGCTCGACCGCCTCGCGCACAACGCCGCGCGCATCGCCCGGGGTGGCGGGCGCATCGTCGCGCGCGCCGAGCGTCGGCTCGATGCGGCGCGCACGCTCGGCGTCGGACGGAGGAGCAGCCGGCGGATTGAAGGCCGACGTGATGCGCCGGCGCACCCGCCGCTCCTGCCACACGTTGTACGCGATCACCGCGAGCACCAGCACGACGCCGGCCGCGATCATCGCGAGCTGCAGCGTGGTCATCCTCATGCGACGAACACGCCGCGCTGCCGCGTTGGGTCACTCGCCATGAGCGCCATTATAGCCGCGCTCGTTTCGATAAGCGCGCCGCGACGACGCTTGCGCTCAGTCGGCCGCGACGGCCACCGAGGCATTCGCCGCCAGCTCGAGCGCTTCGGCGATGTCGACGGCGACGACACGCGACACGCCGGGCTCGGGCATGGTGATGCCGACGAGCTGATTGGCCATCTCCATCGTGATCTTGTTGTGCGAGATGAAGAGGAACTGCGTCTCCGCGGACATTTCCTGCACCATCTTGCAGAAGCGCTCGGTGTTCGGGTCGTCGAGCGGCGCGTCGACCTCGTCGAGCAGGCAGAACGGCGCCGGGTTGATCTGGAACAGCGCGAACACCAGGGAGATGGCGGTGAGCGCTTTCTCGCCGCCGGACAACAGGTGGATCGACGTGTTGCGCTTGCCGGGCGGCTGCGCGATCACCTGCACGCCCGAATCGAGGATCTCTTCACCAGTGAGCACCAGGCGCGCCTGTCCGCCGCCGAACAGCGCCGGGAAGAGGCGCGAGAAATTATCGTTCACCACGTCGAACGTCTGCTGCAACAGCTCGCGCGACTCACGGTCGATCTGGCGGATCGCCGTCTCGAGCGTGGTCATCGCCTCGTTCAGATCGGCGGCCTGGCGGTCGAGGTAATCCTTGCGCTCGCGTGCCTGCGCAAGCTCGTCGAGTGCTGCAAGGTTGACGGGACCGAGCTCGGCGATGGCCCTGGTAAGGCGCTCGATCTCGCCGGGCAGCCCGCGCGGATGGCCGAAGGCCTTGAGCGCCTCGGGCAGCGCCGGCACATCCGCCTGCGCTTCGGCGAGCTGCTCCGTGAACTGCTGCTCGGCCAGCATGCCGGCCTGCTCCTTCAGCTGCATCTCCTGGATCTTCGCGCGCGCGGGCTCGAGCTTTTGCTCTGCGGCAAGGCGGATTTCGTCGCCGGCCCGCAACTCGGCACTGAGCGCTTCGAGGCGGTCGCGCGCAGCGGCAAGCGCCTGCTCGGCTGCGCCGCGCTCGGCCAGCTGACGCTGCAGCGCTTCCTCGACCGGCGTCCAGTCGATCGACTGCCGTTCGCTCGTCAGTTGCGCGAGCAGATCGCGCTGCTGCAGCATCTGCGCGGCGAGCGCTTCGGCGCGTCGCTCGAGCTCGGCCAGGCGATCGCGGCGACTGCGCTCGGCGAATCCCGCTTCCTGCGCGGCGCGCTCGGCGGCGCGCACCCGCTCGCGGGCCCGCGCGAGCGCAACTTCGGCTTCGTTGCGCGCGTGCCGCAGCGCTTCGCGGCGAGCGATCTGATCGTGCATGCCGGATTGCAGGTCCGCCATCTCGGCCCCGATGCGCGCTAGCTGGGCACGCTCGGTCTGCTCCTGCGCCGCCAGCTCCTCTTCTTCGCGCGCGATCTGCGCCCGCCGCGCTGCCGCAGCCTCGGCTGCCTGCTTGAGCTGCAAGAGCTCGAGCTCCAGGTCGTGCGTGCGCCGCTGCTGCGATCCGACCGCCAGGCCTTCCTGGTGGTATTCCTCCTGCTTGCGCGCAAGCTCCTGCTCGACCGTGTCGAGCGCTGCGCGCGACTCGGCCGCCCGCGCGCGTGCTTCGACCAGCATGCCGTCAAGCTCGTCGAGCTCGCGTTGACGCGCGAGCACGCCGTGCAGCTCGCTGTCCGGCGCGAAGAAGGTGACGCCCTGCGCCGTGACGATGTGCCCTTGCGGGGTGACGAATGCTTCGCCGAGCGCGAGCGCGTCGCGCTCCGCCAGCGCTGCCGGGAGATCGGGCCGGCAGCGAATACCGTGCAGGCCGTCCGCGAGCACGCGTGCCACCGCCATGTCCTTGAGGCGGACCTTGCCGATCAACGCGTCCCCATCGCCCTGCGGCTCGTGGCGCGCCGCGGCTGCGACGAACGCGGAAAGCCGGCGCGGCAGCGCACCGTGCTCCCAGCCGCGCACGTCGTCGAGCGAGGGAAGCTCCAGGGCTTCGAGCCGCTCGCGCAACACGGCTTCGAGCGCGTCCTCCCAGCCGGCTTCGATGTCGAGCGCCTGGAACAACCGCCGCGCGGTGTCGAGATGATGCTCACCCAGCCAGCGATCGATGTCCTGGCCACGGCCGATGCGCGCCTGCAGCGCCGCGAGCGCCTGCGCGCGGGCCTCGAGATCGGCCAGCGACCGGCTTTCCGACTGCCATGCGGCCGAAGCGTCCCGCTGGTGGGCTTGCAGCTCCTGCACGAGCGTCTGCAGCTGCGCCAGCGCGGCCTGGCGGGTGGCGAGCTCGGCGGCTTCCTGCGCCAGCTGCTCGGTGACGTCGGCCACCGGATCGCCGAGCGGCGCAGCGAGGTCGCCTGCTTCTGCGGTGAGGCGCTGCCGCCGCTGTGCGAGCTGTGCGAGCGTGCGCTGCACGTTGTCGCGCCGCGTTTCGGCGACGCGCACGCTCTGCTCCGTCGCCGCGATGGCGGTTTGCAGCTCACCCAGGGCCCGCGCAGCCTCGTCGACGGCCTGCTGCTGCGCCGGCAGCGCAGCGTGCGCCGCCGCTTCTTCGGCCGCCGCGGCTTCCCGCGCGGCGAGCGCCGCCGCGATGGCGCTTTGGGCGCCTGCGGTCTCGTCGCGCAGCGCGCCTTCCTGGCCGCCCAGCGCTGCGAGCGTTTCGGTCAGTTGAGCCAGCTGCGCGCCGATGCGCGATTCGTTCTCGCGCGCAAAGGCAAGCTGCTGCTCGAGCCGCGACACTTCGGCATTGGCCGCGTAGAACGCGCCCTGCTTCACGTGCAGCGCATCGCCCGCGGCATAGTGCTCGGCGCGCAGCGTCTCGAGGCGCGCCTCGGCCGCGCGCAGCTCCGCCTGCACTGCCTCGAGCGCCACCGTGTGCGCCGCGATCTCGCTGGCTGCGCGCTCGCGCGCACGCACGGCGTCCTGCTGGCGCGCGAACCACAGCATGTGCTGCGACTGGCGCAGGCGCGTCTCGAGCTCGCGGTAGTCGGTGGCGATGCGCGCCTGCTGGTCCAGCTTGTCGAGCTGCAGGCCGAGCTCGATGCGGATGTCCTCGACGCGCGACAGGTTCTCGCGCGTGTCCGACAGGCGGCCTTCGGTCTCCTTGCGCCGCTCCTTGTACTTCGACACACCGGCGGCTTCCTCGAGGAAGATGCGCAGCTCCTCGGGCTTCGCCTCGATGACCCGCGAGATCATCCCCTGCTCGATGATCGCGTAGGCGCGCGGACCGAGCCCCGTGCCCAGGAACAGGTCGTGGATGTCCCGCCGGCGCACCGGGATGTTGTTGATGTAGTACGTGCTGTCGCCGTCGCGCGTGAGCACCCGCTTGATCGAGATCTCCGCGTACTGGCCCCACTGCCCGCCGATGCGCCCCGCGCTGTTGTCGAAGTGCAGCTCGACGGACGCGCGGCCGACCGGCTTGCGCTCGCCCGCGCCGTTGAAGATGACGTCCTGCATCGATTCGCCGCGCAGCGCGGACGCCTTCGATTCGCCCAGGACCCAGCGGACGGCGTCGATGACGTTGGACTTGCCGCAGCCGTTCGGCCCGACGATGCCCACCAGCTTGCCGGGCGTCGCGATCGTGGTCGGGTCGACGAACGACTTGAAGCCGGCGAGCTTGATCTGGGTGAGGCGCAAGGCGGATCCGGAGGTAAGCGAAGGCTGCACGACGGCTGAGCCGCCGCATGCAGGGCGAAATTATAGCGGAAGGCGCCGCGTTTCCGCGTGCGAGTTGGCCTCAGCGCACCAACGCGGCGCGCTCCGCCAGGCGACCCTCGGCAACCGCGTGGCACGCGATCGTCGTCGCGCCCACGGCGAGCGGCAGCGGCGCGTCGACACGGCAGCGCGGCGCGGCGTGCGGGCAGCGTGGATGGAAGGCGCAGCCCGAGGGCGGCGCGAGCGGATTGGGGACCTCGCCGGCAACGGCCGTGCGCGCGGTGCCCGTGCGATCGAGATCGGGCACGGCATCGAGCAGCATGCGCGTGTACGGATGGCGCGGCGCGTCGAAGAGGACCTCGGTGGGTGCCGCTTCGACGATGCGGCCGAGATACATGACGCCGACCCGGTCGGCAATGTAGCGCACGACCGCGAGGTTGTGCGAGATGAACAGGTACGTGAGGTCCAGGCGCTTCTGCAGGTCGCGCATGAGGTTGAGCACCTGCGCCTGCACCGACACGTCGAGCGCCGAGGTGGGCTCGTCGCAGACGAGGAACTGCGGTGCGGCCGCGAGCGCGCGGGCAATGGAGACACGCTGACGCTGCCCGCCGGAGAACTGATGTGGAAAGCGCGCGCCGTCGGCGGGTGACAGGCCGACCTGCACGAGCACCTCGTGCACGCGCGCGGCGATGCTCGCCTTCGACGTGCGCGGCGCGAGCGCTCGTATGGGCTCGGCCACGACGTCGGCCACCCGCCAGTGCGGATTGAGGCTTGCGTACGGGTCCTGGAAGATCATCTGCATGCCGCGCCGCGCGCGCCGGTCGGGCAGCGTCGTGCCAGGCTGCGCGATCAGGGCACCGTCGTAGCGGATCGTGCCGCGCGTGGGCGCATGCAGCCCGACGATCAGGCGCGCGAGCGTCGACTTGCCGCAGCCCGATTCGCCCACCAGGCCAAACGTCTCTCCACGCGCCAGCGCAAGGTCTACGCCATCGACCGCCTTCAGCACGCTTCGTCCCTGCCGCGCGAGCGCGCGGTCGAGCCAGGGGGGCGACACGTCGAAATAGCGCGCCACGCCCGACAGTTCCACGAGCGCGCTCACGTCACGACGCTGCGGCGCCTGTGTCGCGCGGCGCGCCCGGCGCCGGCAATGG
This sequence comes from Casimicrobiaceae bacterium, assembly GCA_035475895.1. GTDB lineage: Bacteria > Pseudomonadota > Gammaproteobacteria > Burkholderiales > Casimicrobiaceae > VBCG01. The sequence continues at coordinate 48,726 of DATILY010000085.1, forward strand.
CCAATGGCATGCCGCCCGCGTGGCGTCGAGCGCAGCCAGCTCGGGCAGCTCCGACGCGCACGGACCGTGGGCGCGCCCGCAACGCGGATGGAAGGCGCAGCCGGCCGGAACGGCGGTCAGGCGAGGCATTGCGCCGTCGATCTGCGCGAGGCGCTCGCGCCGCTGGCGCACCGAAGGAATCGACGCCATCAAGCCGGCCGTATACGGGTGCCGCGGGCGGTGGATGATCGCATCCACCGCGCCGATCTCGACGATGCGTCCGGCATACATGACGGCCACCCGATCGGCGATCTCGGCGATGACGCCCATGTCATGCGTGATGAGCAGTATCGCGGTTGCGTGCTCGCGTGCAAGGCGCTTGAGGAGCGCGATGATCTGTGCCTGGATCGACACGTCGAGCGCGGTCGTGGGCTCATCGGCGACGATCAGGCGCGGCCCGGCTGCGAGGGCAAGCGCGATCACGACCCGCTGCCGCATGCCACCCGAAAACTGGTGCGGATATTGATCGAAGCGCGCCGCGGGAGCCGGAATGCCGACTTCGCCGAGCAGCTCGAGCGCCCGGCCGCGCGCCGCCTGCATGGAGAGCTCGAGATGCGCGCGGATCGTCTCGACGAGCTGGCGTCCGACCGGGTACAGCGGATCGAGTGCCGTGAGCGGATCCTGGAACACCGCGCCGATCTCGCGTCCGCGCACGCGGCGCATCTGCGCGCGCGACAGGTCGTCGATGCGCCGCCCCGCAAGGCGCACCTGTCCGCCGCAGATGCGGCCGGGCGGATCGACGAGGCCGATGATCGCAGCGCCCGTGACCGATTTGCCGGCACCCGATTCACCCACCAATCCGAGCACTTCGCCCGGCAAAATGGCGAACGACACGTCGCGCACCGCCAACAGGCGCCCCCGGCGGTTCGGGAACTCGATCGAGAGGCGGTCGACGTCGAGCAGTGGCGTCGCCGCCATCGGGACCGGCGGCGCCGAAGGGGCTGCCTGCGACGCGCCGGTCATGGCGCGCCGCATGTGCGCAGGATCAGCGCGGACCGCCCGTGCCGCAGCCGGCGATCGGCTCGACGTAGTCGACGACCGGGCGCCACTGTGCCAGCAGGTTGTTCTCGAACTGCGCGTTCAGGTAGTAGCGCTTGCAGGGCTCGACGTCGATCACGAGGTTCTCGCGATTGATGCCGGAGACCCAGTTGGGATTGGTGTTGAGCGCGGACAGCTCGATCGTGTGACGCCCCGGCTCGACCTTGTAGTACGAGTACCCGGCGTACCCGTAGCGCGGCCCGGGATTGTTGCTGTCGACCAGATTGATCGCCGTGGAAAAATGGTTCAGGTCGGTCACGTTGTAACGGGCGCCGCTCACTTCGCTCCACGCGGGCCCCCAGCTCTGGCAGCCGACCAGGCCCGCCGCAGCGGCGAGCCCCGCCAGCGGCCCTGCCCACAACAGCGCACGAAGGCTCATTGCGACTCCTTTCAGGATGCGTCCCTGCACAACAGGCTGCGAGGGCAGCCCATTCCATACGTAGGATCATGCCTGAAGTCGCGGGTTCAGTGCATCGCGGAGCCAGTCGCCCAGCAGGTTGACGGCGAGCACCATGAGCACGAGCGCCGCGCCCGGGAAGATCGTGATCCACCATTCGCCCGAAAACAGGAAATCATTGCCGATGCGGATCAGCGTACCGAGCGACGGCTGCGTGGGCGGGACGCCGACGCCGAGGAACGAGAGCGTCGCCTCCGTGACGATGGCCGTCGGCAGGTTGATCGTCGCGAGCACCAGCACGGGGCCGAGCACGTTCGGCAGCAGATGCAGGCGCATGATCGCAAGGGGCGAGCGGCCAACCACCCGCGCCGCCTGCACGTACTCCTTGTGCCGCTCGACCATGGTCGTGCCGCGCACCGTGCGGGCGTACTGCACCCAGTTGGCCGCCGCGATGGCCAGCACGAGCACGACGAACGCGACGTTGTCGTGCGCAGCGCGCGGCAGCGCGACACGGGCGACGCCATCGACCAGCAGCGCGATGAGGATCGCGGGAAACGACAGCTGCACGTCGGCGATGCGCATGATGATGGCGTCGGTCTTGCCGCCCGCGTAGCCGGCGATGAGACCCAGCGCGACGCCGAGCAGCATCGCGAGGCTGACCGCGGCCAGCCCGACCAGCAGCGAGATGCGCGACCCGAACAGGATTGCGGAGAGCACGTCGCGCCCCTGGTCGTCGGTGCCGAGGAGGTAGGTCGACGTGCCGTCGGCCAGCCAGGCCGGCGGCTTCATTGCGTCGAGCAGGTTCAGCGTGCGCAGGTCGAACGGGTCGTGCGGTGCGACCCACGTCGCGAGCACCGCGCCGCCGAGCAGGATGGCGAGCACGATCGCTGCGGCGACGGCGACCGGCGCATGGCGAAAGCTCCACGCGACGTCGCTGTCCCAGGCCCGATGCCACCAGCCGGCGCTGTTGGACGCGACTGGCACACCGGCGGTGTCCGTCATGCCGTCTCCGCCGCCAGGCCGCGCAGCGCCTGCAGGAGCGCGACGCGCGCCTGTCCGTAGACCATGCCCTTCCATTCGTCCGTGTCGATGAAGAACGCGTCGCGCATCGCCTGCTTGATCGCGGCATGCTGCGGCGGCCGGTCACGCTGGTTGCCGAGCCACAGGTCGGCGCGCAGCGCCTGCATCGCGTGGGTGAGCGGCACCGTACCGAACTCGAGGCCGATACCGGCATAGCGCGCGACCGGACATTCCTCGACGGCTGCTGCCGAGACGCTGCCCGTGACCTGCGCCGACGACGATGAGCCCGTGTAGAAGGACGTCACGTCGGCGCCGAACCAGGCCCGCGTGCGCGCCAGCATGGTGGCATCGTTCGGACCGGAGAAGATCTTCTCGCCATGGCCGGCCGGCCCGAGGCCGGTGTGGATGTCGATCCAGCCGATGTGCTGCCGGCCACTGCCCAGCGCGCGGAAGATCGAGCGCAGCGTCGTGTTGCTCCAGGCGGGTGCGCGGCCGCCATACAGCATGCCATCGGGGTAGTCGTACTGACCGCCGGTCACGGCGGCTTGGAGGCGTGCGGGCCCGTGCTGCGCGAGATACGCACCGAGGCGCTGCTCGGTATCGGTCGCGGGCGGCCAGGCGGTCGGGACCATGAAGCCGTGCACCTCCGCGTAAGCCGGATTGGCGGGCAGCGGTGCGCTGAAGTCGATGAAGTTGCGGTTGAGGTCGACGTTGTCCTCGTTGGTGCGCCGCACGTGCGCGAAGCCGTACGGATTGACTGCATGGACCAGCGCAACGGTCACCTTCGCGCCGGCGAGCATCGCCAGCACGGCAGGATCCTCGAGCAGCGCGACCTGGACGCCGCTGCCGCAAAAGCCCTCCACACCATGCGTACCGGACGTGACCACCAGCAACGACGGCGCATCGTGCGAACCGAGCAGCGCAACGTCGATCGCCAGCGTTTCGCCGGCCGGTCCCTTGGCGGTGGGATGTACGTGCTCGGTCAGCTTTGCAGCGTGCGTGGCAGCCGCGGCGCGGAAGCGCGCTCGCGCGCTCGCATAGTCGGCCGCGAAGGCCGTTCTGAGGTCGTTCATCGCGGTTCCGGTGCGCTGCCCAACGAGCGCAACGCGAGTGCCGCGAGATACGCGCCGCCGAGCGGAATGACTGCGTCGTTGAAATCGTAGCGGCTGTTGTGCAGGAAGCAACCGCCTTCGGCGCCGCCCTGCCCGAGCCGCGCGAACGCACCCGGACGTGCTTGCAGCATGAACGAGAAGTCCTCCGCGCCCATCGACGGGGGCAGGTTGCGCACGACGTTGCCGGGCCCTATGAGGGCTTCGGCGACTTCGGCTGCGAGCTGCGCCTGCGCATCGTGGTTGATGGTGGGCGGATAGACGCGCTCGTACTTGAGCGACGCGGTCGCGCCGAACGCCGCGGCGATCGAGGGCACCAGCTCATTGAGCCGCCGCTCGATCATGTCCTGCGTCGCCGTGCGAAACGTGCGTACGGTACCGACGAGCCTGGCATGCGACGGAATCACGCTCATCGCGCCGGGATTGCCGGCCTGCAGCGAGCACAGGCTGATCACCGCGGTGTCGATCGGGTTGACGTTGCGGCTGACGATCGACTGCGTGGCCGTGATCAGGTGGCCCGCGACCACGACCGGGTCGACGGCGAGATGCGGGTGCGCGCCGTGCCCCCCGCGGCCGTCGATCGTGATCTCGATGCGGTCGGCCGCCGCCATCGCCGGCCCCGGCGTGATGCCGATGCGTCCCGGCGCGAGGGCGGGCCAGTTGTGCAGCGCGAACACCTGATCGCAGGGAAAACGCTCGAACAGGCCATCGTCGATCATCGCCTTGGCGCCGCCGTGGCCTTCTTCGCCCGGCTGGAAGATGAGATGCACCACGCCGTCGAAGGCGCGCGTCTCGTTGAGGTAGCGCGCGGCTGCGAGCAGCATCGTCGTGTGGCCATCGTGGCCGCAGCCGTGCATGCGGCCGTCGTAGCGCGACTTGTGGCCGAAGTCGTTCTCCTCCTGCATCGGCAGCGCGTCCATGTCCGCCCGCAGTCCCACGCGCCGGCCGTTGTCGTCGCGCCCGCGCACCACCGCGACGATGCCGGTGCGGCCGACGCCCGCGTGATGCTCGATGCCGTACGCGGTCAGCCGCTCGCAGACGATGCGCGCGGTGCGGTGCTCCTCGAAGCCGAGTTCCGGATGCGCGTGCAGGTCGCGGCGCACGTCGGTCAGCTCGGCGTGCCAGCGGCGGACGTGGTCGACGGCATCGATCATGCGGCTCCCTCGGAGGTCAATGGGCGATGCGCTCGACGTGCAGGCGCGGGTCGACCGCGTAGTACAGCAGGTCGACGACGAGGTTGATGGCGACGAACACGAGCGCGATGAAGCACAGGTAGGCCGCCATCACCGGCACGTCGGAGAAGTTGACCGCCTGGATGAACAGCAAGCCCATCCCCGGCCACTGGAACACCGTTTCGGTGATGATCGCGAACGCGATGATGGCGCCCAGCTGCAATCCGGTGATCGTGATGACGGGCACGAGCGTATTGCGCAGCGCGTGCCCGAAGTGGATCGCGCGCTCCGGCAAGCCGCGGGCGCGGGCGAACTTGATGTAGTCGGTGCGCAGCACCTCGAGCATCTCCGCGCGCACGAGCCGCATGATCAGCGTCAGGGGAAACAGCGACAGCGTGATGGCCGGCAGCACGAGCGCCTTGCGTCCGCTCGCGGTGAGCAATCCCGTGGTCCACCAGCCGATGGCCACGGTGTCGCCGCGGCCGAACGATGGCAGCCAGCCGAGCTGCACGGCGAACACCAGGATCAGCAGGATGCCGATGAGGAACGTCGGAAGGCTCACGCCCACGAGCGAGGACGCGAGCAGCACATGCGCGAGGACGCCGTCGCGCCGCAGGGCCGTGTAGACCCCGAGCGGTATGCCGACGACGAGCGCGAGCACCGAGGCCGTGAACGCGAGCTCGAGCGTAGCGGGCAGGCGCTCCTCGAGCAGCGTCGCGACCTTGCGGCCCTGGCGCAGCGACAGGCCGAAGTCGCCGCGCACCGCGTTGCCGGCGAAGCGGCCGAACTGTACGTAGAACGGCTGGTCGAGCCCGAGCTCGGCGCGCAACCGCGCCTTGTCGGCGGCAGTGGCTTCCTGGCCGGCCATGAAGGTCACCGGATCGCCGGTGAAATTGAACAACCCGAAGGCGATGAAAGCGACCAGCGCGAGCACGAACGCCGATTGCAGGATGCGGCGAAGGACGAAGGCGAGCACGAGTGCGAGGCGCATCGGCAGCCTTGGTGACGGCGACGCGACGCGAGCGCGATCATGCCCAAAGGTCCCTGCACCGTCAATGCACGGGCATGGGATCGGCAAGCACGTCCTCGGCGCGATGGCAGGCGACCACCGTGCCGCCTACGGGCCGCAGCAGCGGCCGCTCGACCGTGCAGCGCTCGACAACGTAAGGGCATCGCGTGTGGAAAGGGCAGCCGCCGGGCGGCGCCAGCGGCGACGGCGGCTCGCCGCGCACGGCGCGCGCGGCGCGCCGGCGGCCGCCGTGCAGCGATGGCGTCGCGGCGAGCAGCGCGCGCGTATAGGGATGGCCGGGCCGCGCGAACAGCGCGTCGCGCGGGGCGTGCTCCACGCCATGGCCGAGGTACATCACCAGCACGTCGTCGGCGATCTGGCGCACCACGTCGAGGTTGTGCGAGATGAAAAGGTAGGCCACGCCGAGCTGGTCGCGCAGGTCCATGAGCAGGTTGAGGACCTGCGCCTGGATCGATACGTCCAGCGCCGAGACGGGCTCGTCGGCCACGACCAGCCGTGGCTCGGACATCAGCGCGCGGGCGATCGCGACGCGCTGCCGCTGTCCGCCCGAGAACATGTGCGGATAGCGCTCGTGGTGCTCGGGGCGCAGGCCCACCCGCGCCATCATCGCGTGCACGCGCTCGCGGCGCGCGGCGGCATCGTGCGTGCCCTGGATGACGAGCGGCTCCTCCAGCAGCGCACCCACCTTCTTGCGCGGGTTGAGCGACGCGTACGGATTCTGGAACACCATCTGGACGAGCGGACGCAGGCGGCGCCGTGCGCGGCGATCCGCGCGGGCAACGTCGATCCCGGCCACCGCGAGCGTTCCCGCGGTGGGCGATTCGATCATCGTGACCGCGCGCGCGAGCGTCGACTTGCCGCATCCCGACTCGCCGACCACGGCAAGGGTACGACCAGCCGTCAACGTGAACGACACGCCGTCGAGCGCGCGCACGACCGCCTTGCCGCGCAGGAACCCGCGCGACACGACGTAGTGCCGCGCAAGGCCCTGCACGGCGAGCAGCGGCGCGACCGGTTCGCTCATCGGACGCCTTCCGCAGCGGGCACGGGCAACGGTGCGGCCGTCGCCCAGTCGTTGCCCGGGCGCCCGCTCGCATCGAGTGGGAAGTGACAGCGCGCGCGCCGACCTTCCGCGCCGGTAAACGGCGGCGCCTCGACGGTGCAGCGGGCGCGCGCGAACGGACATCGCGGTGCAAGCAGACACGCGGGCGGACGGTCGCGTGCGCCGGGGACGACACCCGGGATCGCCTGCAGCCGTGCGCGCCCGCGGTTGTGCTCGGGCAGCGCCTCGAGCAGCGCCTTGGTGTACGGATGACGGGGCGCGTCGAACAATGCGGGCAGCGGTCCGGATTCGACGGCCTGGCCGGCGTACATCACCACGACGCGATGCGCCGTTTCCGCCACCACGGCCAGATCGTGCGTGATGAGCACGAGCGCCATGCCGCGCTCTTCGGCGAGGCGCACGAGCAGATCGAGCACCTGCGCCTGGACGGTGACGTCGAGGGCAGTGGTCGGCTCGTCGGCGATGAGCAGGCGTGGCTGGCCGGCCAGCGCAATGGCGATCATCACCCGCTGCGCCATGCCGCCGGAGAGCTGATGCGGATACGCGCGCAGCCGCGCTGGCGCATCGGGAATCTCCACCTGGCGCAGAAGCTCCAGCGCACGCGCACGGCGCGCCTTGGCACTGCGGCGCTCGGCGGTCCCGCCATGCAGGCGCAGCGCCTCGCCCAGCTGGTATTCGACCGTGTAGCAAGGATCCAGGCTCGCGAGCGGATCCTGGAAGATCATCGCGAGCTTGCCGCCGAGCATCGCGCGGCGTCCGGCCGCAGACAGTGCGGGCAGCTCGCGGCCGTCGAACGTCAGCTGCGTGCACGTCACCTTCCCGGGAAAGTCGACCAGACCGAGCACCGCGAGCGCGGTCACGCTCTTGCCCGAGCCGGATTCGCCGACGAGTCCGACGATCTCGCCCGCGTCGATGGCGAAATCGAGATGGTCCACCGCGATGAGCGGCGTGCGCGACGTCCCGAACGACACCGTCAGGCCGCGGATTTCCAGCAGCGCCATGGGCTATTGCTTGAGCTTCGGGTCGAGCGCATCGCGCAGCCCGTCGCCCATGAGGTTGAACGCGAGCACGGTGATGAGGATCGCGAGCCCAGGAAACGTGACGACCCACGGTGCGCGCTGGATGAACTCGAGCGCCGAGGCGAGCATCGAGCCCCATTCCGGCGTCGGCGGTTGCGCGCCGAGGCCGAGGAAGCCGAGCGCGGCCGCGTCGAGGATCGCGTTGGAGAAACCCAGCGTCGCCTGCACGATGAGAGGTGCGAGGCAGTTGGGCAGGATCGTCATGACCATGAGCCTCAGCGGGCCCGCGCCCGCGATGCGCGACGACGTGACGTAGTCGCGCTTCGCCTCCGCGATGACGGCCGCGCGCGTGAGCCGGACGTAGTGCGGCAGCAGCACGACGGCGATCGCGTACATCGCGTTCGCGAGGCCGGGTCCCAGGATGGCGACGACCGCAATCGCGAGCAGCAGGCTCGGCAAGGACAGCATCACGTCCATCAATCGCATGATCACCGTCTCGGTGAGCCCGCGTGCGTAGCCGGCGAGGAGGCCGAGCGCGATGCCGAGCGCAAGCGAGATCGACACCGAAATGGAGCCGATCGCGAGCGACAGCCGGGTCCCGTGGATCAGCCGCGAAAGCATGTCGCGCCCGACGGGATCGGTGCCCAGGAGGAATTGGGACGAGCCGCCGGCCGACCATGCCGGCGGTGCGAGCGTGAAGTCGCGGTACTGCTCGTTCGGCGGATGCGGCGCGATCGCGTCCGCAAGGATCGCCACGACGATCAGCGCAATGACCAGCGCAAGCCCGAGCAACGCGCCGCGGCTTTGCGCATACGAGCGCCACAGCTCGCGCCACGGGCCCGGTGGCGCCGCGGACATGGCGACCTCAGCCATGGCGGATGCGCGGATTGACGACGCCGTAGAGCAGGTCGACGATCAGGTTTACGCTGATGACGATCAGCGCGACCAGCAGGATGCCCCCCTGCACCACCGGATAGTCGCGCGACTGCACGCCATGCACGAGCCAGTTGCCGATGCCCGGCCACGAGAAGATCGTCTCGGTGAGGATCGCGCCCGACAGCAGCAGCCCGACCTGCAGGCCGATCACGGTGATCACGGGAATGAGCGCGTTGCGCAGCGCGTGCACGACGACCACGCGGCCAAACGTCAGGCCCTTGGCACGCGCGGCGCGCACGTAATCCTCGCGCAGCACCTCGAGCATGGCCGAGCGCGTCATGCGCGCGATCACGGCGAGCGGAATCGTCCCGAGCGCGATCGTGGGCAGGATCAGGTGCGACAGCGCCGAGCGCAACGCGCCCCAATCATGCGCGATCATCGTATCCGCGAGCATGAAGCCGGTGACGGCCGGCACGTCGTACTCCACCGCAATGCGGCCCGAGACGGGCGTCCAGCCGAGCTGCACGGAAAAGAGCAGGATGAGCAGCAGCGCCCACCAGAAGATCGGCATCGAATAGCCGGTCAGCGAGACGCCCATGACCGCGTAGTCGGCCACCGTATTGCGACGCAGTGCGGCGAGAATGCCGGCCGGCAAGCCCAACGCCACCGCGAACAGGAGGGCGAAGCACGCAAGCTCGACGGTGGCGGGAAACAAGGTCCCGAATTCAGCCAGGACCGGTTCGTGCGTGGTGAGCGAGCTGCCGAGGTCGCCGCGCAGCACCTGGGCAAGATAGTGGCCGTACTGCGTGGTCAACGGCTGGTCGAGGCCGAACTCGTGCAAGAGGCGCGTGCGCCGTGCCGGATCCATGCCGCGCTCGCCGGAAAGATTCTCGACCGGGTCGCCGGGAATGAGATGGATCAGCGCAAACGCGATGAGCGTCACGCCGAGGAACGTCGGGATGATCAGCGCGGCGCGGCGCAGGATGAAGGACAGCATGCGCTGCGCACTCTAGCCGAGTGGCGGTGCCGCCACAACGAGCGCCTTGGCGCGACGCTCAGAGCGGCGCCGACGGGAACGACCGGTCATCCGTCGTTCCCGTGAAAGCGGGAATCCAGTGCCGTTGAACGCTGGTCCCCGCCAGCGCGGGCACGACGAGCGCTGCTACGGCGCCGCCGCGAGATCCGCCTTGTCGAAATAATGATGCGCCGTGGCGTCCATCTTGTAGCCCTTCACCTCCTTGCGGATCGGATCGAACCGCACCGAGTGCGCGAGCGTGATCCATGGAGCTTCTTCCTTGAAGATCACCTGCGCCTGCTCGTAGAGCTTTGCGCGATCCGCCTGCTTGGGCGTTTGCGCGGCCTTGATGACGAGATCCTCGAACGCCTTGTTGCACCACCGGGCGTTGTTGCCTCCGCCCTTGACCGCTTCGCAGCCGAGCAGCGGGACGAAGAAGTTGTCCGGATCACCGTTGTCGCCCGACCAGCCGAACATCACGACCTGGTGCTCGCCGCCCTTGGCGCGCTTGCGGTACTCGGCCCATTCGTAGGTCAGCAGCTTCGCTTTCACGCCGACCTTCTCCCAATCGGCCTGGATCAGCTCCGCCATGCGCTTGCCGTCCGGGTTGTACGGTCGCGTGACGGGCAGATACCACAGCTCGAGCTCGAAGCCATTCGGGAATCCCGCCTGGGCGAGCAGCTGCTTGGCCTTCGCCGGATCGTACGCGTAGTCCTGCACCGCGTTGTTGTAGCTCCACAGCGTGGGCGGGATCGGATTCTTCGCGACTTGCCCCTGACCCTGGTACACCGCCTTGAGGATCGCCTCCTTGTTGGTGGCGTAGTTGAGCGCCTGGCGCACCAGCTTGTTGTCGAACGGCTTCTTCTCGACGTTGAAGGCGATGTAGCCGATGTTGAGACCCTGCTTCTCCAGCACCTGGAGGTTCGGGTCCTTTTTCATCTCGTCGAGATCCGCAGGCTTGGGGAACGCCATCACGTGGCACTCACCCGTCTTGAGCTTGGCGTAGCGCGCCGTCGCATCACGCGTGATGGAGAACACGAGATTGTCGATCTTCGGGCGTCCGCCCCAGTACTGGTCGAACGCGCGGTAGCGCACCGTCGCGTCCTTCTGGTAGCTCACGAACTCGAACGGGCCCGTGCCGATCGGATACACGTCGGCGGCATTCGGCGAGCCCTTCTTCTGCATCGTCTCGAAGTACTCCTTGGAGAGGATCGACGCGAAGTCCATCGCGATGTCGGCGAGGAACGGCGCCTCGGGGCGCTTGAGGTCGAAGCGCACCGTGTAGGGATCGAGCTTCTCGACCTTGTCGACGATGTTCTTCATGCCCATGTCCTCGAAGTACGAGAACGTCTGGCCCGCCGTCAATTTGTGGAACGGATGATTGTCGTCGGCCATGCGATACCACGAGAACAGCACGTCGTCGGCGTTGAAGTCGCGCGTGGGCTTGAAGTTGGCGTTGCTGTGGAACTTCACGCCCTTGCGCAGCTTGAAGGTGACCACCTTGCCGTCCGGCGACACGGTCCACGATTCGGCCAGCGCCGGCACGATGTTGGTCGTGCCGATCTCGAACTCGACCAGCCGGTTGAACATCGGCACGGACACCGCATCGAACGTCGTGCCGGTGGTGAAGAACTGCGGCTGGAAGCCTTCGGGGCTGCCTTCGGAACAATAGACGAGCGTGCCTTTGCCGAGCGCCCCGCAGGCAGCACCCGCGAGAACGGCGCAAAGCGCGATGCGAAGGACGGCATGGCGAGCGTTGGTCATGAGGGCCTCGTGAAAGAGCGATGAGCGACGCGGCATGCTAGCCGCGCGGGCAAGGCAGCGCAACGGGCGTCGCTCAGGGCGTCCGCGCGCCGCGCGTGGCGTAGAGGCAGATGCCGGTCGCCACCGAGACATTGAGGCTCTCGACGCTGCCGACGAGCGGAATGCCCACCATGCGATCGCACAGCTCTCGGGTGAGGCGCCGCAGGCCCGTACCCTCCGCACCCAGCACCCAGCCGATCGGCCCGGTGAGATCGGCGTCGTAGAGGCGCTCGCCGCCCGCCTCGGCGCCCAGCAGCCATACGCCGCGCTCCTTCAGCGCCCGCAGCGTGCGGGCCAGGTTGGTCACGGCGATCACGGGCACCGTGTCGGCGGCGCCGCTGGCGGCCTTGGCGACCGTTGCATTGACGCCGACGGCGCGATCCTTGGGCACGATGAGCGCGTGCGCGCCGAACGCATCGGCACTGCGCAGGCACGCGCCGAGGTTGTGCGGGTCGGTCACGCCATCGAGGATCACGAGCAGCGCCGGCTCGGTCAGCGTGTCGAGCACGTCGTCGACGGTGACGTGGGGCAGCGCGTCGTCGATTTGCGCCACGATGCCCTGATGGCGCGCGTGACCAGCCAGCGCGTCGAGCCGGCTGCCTTCGACTGGATGCACCTTGATCCCCGCCGCGGCTGCTCGCGCCGCGATGTCGCGCGCGCGAGCATCGTTGCGCGACGCATCCACGTAGAGCGCATGCACGCTGCCCGGATGCTGGCGCACCCGCGCGGTGACGGCGTGAAATCCGTGGAGCAGGCGCATGGCGTGCTAGTGTACCGGCCGTGCCGCGGGCATCGGGGGATCGTCGGTGATCACGGATCTGCGCCAGTTCATCGAGACCGTGTTCGTTGCCGTCGCAGCGCTGCTGCCCATCGTCAACCCGCTTGGCGGCGCGCCCATCTATCTGGCCAAGACGGTCGATCTGTCGAGCGACCTGCACGCGGAGCTCGCCAAGCGCGTCGCCCGCAATTGCGCGCTGTTGCTGCTCGCCTCGCTGCTTCTCGGCGCGTACCTGCTCGACTTCTTCGGCCTCTCCATTCCGATCGTGCAGATCGCGGGCGGGCTCGTCGTCTGCTCGATCGCGTGGAGCCTGCTCAATGCGCCCGATGCGACGCCACCGCTTCAGGCCGAAAAGGAGCGCGCGGTGACGCGCGAGGACCTGCGCCGGCGGGCGTTCTATCCGCTCACCATGCCGCTGACCGTGGGTCCCGGCTCGATCTCGGTGGCGATTGCCCTTGGCGCCAACCAGGCGCAAAGCGTGCATTCGGCGCTTGTCATCGGGTCGGCGCACGTGACGGCGGTCGTCGTCGTCGCGATCACGATCTACGCCTGCTATCGCTTCGCCGAACCCATCCTGCGCCGGCTGGGCGATGTCGGCACCGTCGTGCTCACGCGCCTGTCCGCCTTCATCCTGCTGTGCATCGGCGTACAGATCCTGTGGAATGGCATCGCGGCCTTGATCGGGCGCACGTGAACCGGTTGGAAGCCCATGAGTCTGCTGCTATAATCGACGGCTTCGTGCCGGTGTAGCTCAGCTGGTAGAGCAGCGCATTCGTAATGCGAAGGTCGGGGGTTCGACTCCCTCTACCGGCACCACAATCAGTGTTTCGAGCGGCCGGGTCCTCACCCCGTGCGGAGTTGCGATCGCTCGAACGACCCACACGCAGCCCGCGAGCGTCCTCGCTCGCATGCCGTCATTGGCGATGGCTCGAGTGCTGCAAGCTCGTGCACCTGCATTCGCCACGATTCCGTTGAAGCTCGTCGTGCGCAGCGACTGCGTGCAACGCACGTCCAGACATGCATTCCGCGGTATCGCGCATTCCCGCGCATGCGCTGCGAACGCGACGCAGCCTGCCGGCGTTTCGATGCACGCTCCCGTCTGGAATTGAGCCCCCGTGCAAGAAGTATTTCCATTTCGCGTACGAAACACGCGTAGTATCGCGCCGCGCGCTTCAACGCAACGATCAGCGCGCTGACAACAACGACAAGGGCATCCACGAAGATGCCCGCGCATGTCTCGTGCTCGACAACCCGGGGGGATTTCAAATGCTTCGCAACGTGAGGCGAGTTGCTTTGCTCGCCATTGTGTGCACCACAGCTCTTGCGCTTGACGGATGCCTCATCAGCGGCGTTTCGGGCGGTAGCGCCGGCGGCCTCTTTTCCGGCCAGGTCACCGTGACACTTCAGGACCAGGCGCCCTGCACGCCCAATACCGTCACGCATACGACGTCGTGCGACGTCCTCGTGCATGCGCAACTTCCGAGCGGCACCTTCGGTGTCGACTTCCCCATCGACCTCGTGGGCTGGGAAACTCCCCTGACGCTTTGGGACCCCCTGATCATGCAGGTTCCGGCCACCATGTCGAATTTCAGTGGCTCGATCGCGGTCGGCCCGCCGGGCGTCGCCTCGAACACACCGCTGTCCATCGTCTCGGGCCTCACCTCGGTTCCGATCGACGCCACCCAGAACCTGGTCGCCGAGCCCGGCATGCAGCTGGTGATCATCGACTTCCAGTCGCCGACCAATGTCCCGCTGGGCACCTACACCCTCAACTTCCAGTTCTCGGGCACGGCAAGCTCGATCAAGGTGCTGTTCGCCGCGAAGATCACGGCGGGTTCGAAGGCGGTTGGTGCCGACCCCGCCGCGAAGGCCTCGCAGACCTACTACATCCCGATCTATCCCTGCGTCACGACGTTCGCGAACGTGCCGGCCATCACGTTGCCGGTCGTGAACATGACGCAACTCGCGCCCATGGCCCTTTCGGCCGCGGGACAAGGTTGCGCAGGCAAGACGTTCGACTTCACGGGTCTGGGCACGGGAAGCACCGACGTCGTGGAGTACTACAACGCCAGCCTGGACCACTATTTCATCACCTGGGTCCAGGCGGAGATCGACAAGCTGGACGCGGGAACCGTGATCAAGGGCTGGACGCGCACCGGCAGGACATTCAAGACCTACACCAACGCACAGGGCGGGACATCGCCCGTGTGCCGCTTCTACATCCCGCCCGGACTGGGTGATTCGCATTTCTTCGGACGCGGCACGGCGGAGTGCGACGCCACGGGCATCAAGAACCCGAGCTTCGTCCTGGAGGACCCGGCGTTCATGCAGATGTTCCTGCCAACGCTCGGAACCTGTCCGGCGAATACGACGCAGATCTACCGCGTCTTCAGCAACCGTCCCGACGCGAATCACCGCTACATGACGGACAAGGCCGTGCGTGACCAGATGGTGGCGCGGGGCTGGCTGGCGGAAGGCGACGGGCCCGACATGGTGGTGATGTGCGCGCCGCAATAAGGGGCGCTGTGCCCGTAATTGGTTGCGCCGCGGGGTAAAGCGCAACCGTTACGAGTTGGACGCGGGCGGGAAAACGCGCTTGCCGCTATTCGCCAAGGAGAGCCGCGGCCCACACGGGGTGGCTCTCGCTTGCTGGACGACGCCGGTTGGGGGAACGCTGCGGACACCGCCCACGGGCAGCCGGCGATCGTGCCAGAATAGTCGCCATGCCGCCGGCAACACTGCGTCGATTCCGTCCGCCGTGCCCTGAGGTCGCAGGACCGCGCGTCGGGTGATGGCCGCGCCCCACGACCCCGAGCTCACGCTCGAGATCGCTCGCACCGAGCGTGCGCTGCAGGACGCGCTCAACGAGCTGCGGGTGCGCGTCTCCACCGGCCGGCGCGACGACGAGGCGCGCGAGCTCGTGCGCCATTGCAAGGAGCTTGCCGAGCTCCTGCGCGAGGCCTGTCAAAAGCTGCCGGCTGGCGACGACGAGGATGCGACGCGCTCGGCGGCCGACTATCTCGCCGCGCATCTGGTCATCCTGGAACGCGAAGTGGAGCAGGCGCCGCTGCACTGAGCGCCGATTCGCTCGTCGTGCGCGGGGCGCGCTACGCGGACCGTGCCCCTGCGCGCCCGAGCGTGCGGGCGACCCACTGCGCCGTCAGCTTTTCCTGCACGGCGTTCTGCTTGAGGCGCGCATCGAGGCCCGGGAAGTCGACGCGGTCGAGCGGCTGATCCTGGTTGAAGCACGAGAACACGTATTCCACCTTGCCGGTTGCCGGATCGCGCTGCGGCTGCAGGCACTGCGCGCAGATCTCCTTCATCATGCATTGCATCGGAGAGTTGATCGAGCCGATCGCGCGATGCGCCGGTGAAAGATACGGGGCGAGCACGGTATGGCGCGCGGCGGCCACGGCCGCCATCATCTTGTCCGAGCCGATCGCGATGATGCGGTCGGTGGCGCCGAACGGGATCGCCTGCTCGCCGAGCCTTCCGCTCGCATACGCGCGCAGCGCTTCGACCATGTTGCCCACGAACGCGCGGTCCTGCGGGCGCGTCGGCATGAACCCGGGTCCCTCGTCGCAGCACCACACGACCGCGTCGGCCGCGGCCTCGATGTCGTCGACGTGGTAGCGATCCTGCATGCGCCGATAGCCCGCGAAATACAGCACGCGTGAGCCGGCCTCGCGGAACGCGCGGCCGATGGAGAACAGCACCGCATTGCCGAGACCGCCGCCGACGAGCACGACGGTCTCTCCTGGCTCGATCTCCGTGGGCGTGCCGGTCGGTCCCATCAGCACGACCGGCTCACCGGGCTCGAGCAGCGCGCACAGGTTCGAGGAGCCGCCCATCTCGAGCACGATCGTCGAGATGAGCCCGGCTTCGCGGTCGACCCAGGCGCCCGTGAGCGCGAGGCCTTCCATCGCAAGCCGTGTGCCGTCGACGAGCGGCACGCGCGACTCGTAGTTCTGGAGGCGATAGAACTGCCCGGGCTTGAACCGACGTGCAGCCGCAGGCGCGCGCACGATCACCTCCACGATGGTGGGCGTCAGGCGCACCACGCGCTCCACCGTCGCGCGCAGCTCGCGATTCAAGCGGCGGAAGAACGTCGCGTCGTCGATCGTCGACGCCGGCGCGACGCGCTCGAGCATGCGGGACACCAGCGGATAACCCTGCTTGGCGCTCGCCATGGCCTTCACGACGTTGCCGAAGTACGACGGATGCAGGTCGCCGAAGAAGCTGACCGCGCGGCCGTCGGGCCGCACGTCGGTGATCACGGCGGGCTGCGCGGGCTTGGCGAGGCCGCGCACCACGTCGGCCGGAGCACCGGCGTCATCGAGCAGCCTGAAGTAGCGGCCGGCGAGCGCGAAGTGGTCGGGATCCTCGCGCGCGAGGACGGTATTGGGCTGCGTGCCCGCCGCGATGAGGATCGTGCGCGCCGGCAGCAGCGTGCGGGCCGTCTCGCGCCAGGTACCGTCGGCCTCGTGGACGTTCACCGCGACGCGCAGCCCGATCGCATGACCGGCTTCGTCGGTTTCGATGGCGAGGGGCGTAAGGCCTTCGGCGAAGCGGATGCCTTCCTCGAGCGCCTTCTCGACCTCCTCGTGGTTGAGCGTGTACGACGGGCTGTCGACCATGCGCTTGCGATACGCGATGGTGGCGCCGCCAAAGCCCTGCAGCAGCTCGGCGAGGCGTGGCGCGCGGCCTTCGGCCCGCGCCGCCGCACGCTCGGCCCGGATCGCGCGTGCGTGCGACAGGAACTCCTCCGCCACCAGGAACTCGTGGTCGCTCCAGGCCGATTCGACCGCGGCGCAGCCCTTCTCCGCCACGAGCGCCTCGTAGCGCGCCAGGAACTTCTCCACCTGCACGGGGTAGTAGGCGAGCGCTTCGGTTGCCGTATCGATCGCCGTGAGCCCGCCGCCGATCACGACGACGGGCAGGCGCACCTGCATGTTGGCGATCGACTCGCGCTTGGCGGCGCCGGTGAGCTGCAGCGCCATCAGGAAGTCCGATGCAGTACGCACGCCGTGCGCGAGCCCGTTCGGCAGGTCGAGCACGGTCGGCCGGCCCGCGCCTGCGGCCAGCGCCACGTGATCGAAGCCGAGCGCGAAGGCGTCTTCGACGTCGAGCGTGCCGCCGAAGCGGACGCCGCCGTACAGGCCATACGCCGCCCGCCGCTCCAGCAGCAGGCGCACGATCTTGAGGAAGTTCTTGTCCCACCGCACGGTGATACCGTACTCGGCGACGCCGCCGAAGCCGGCCATGGGGCGCTCGTCGAGATCTTCGGTGAGAAACGCGACGTCGTGCACTGGCTCGAACGGCGCGCGCTCACCTTGCGGCGTGACACCGCACAGCGTCGCGGGCAACGGCTCGATCTTGAGCCCATCGACGGCCGCAACCGCATGACCGTCGTT
The DNA here is from genome assembly GCA_035475895.1 of Casimicrobiaceae bacterium. GTDB lineage: Bacteria > Pseudomonadota > Gammaproteobacteria > Burkholderiales > Casimicrobiaceae > VBCG01. The sequence continues at coordinate 66,499 of DATILY010000085.1, forward strand.
GAGCAGATGGTGCGCCAGTGTGAAACCCGCCGGCCCCTGCCCCACGACCAGCACGCGCTTGCCGGTCGGTGCGCGCGGCACGGGCCGGCGCAGATGGAGCGGGTTCCAGCGCGTGAGCAGCGAATAGATCTCGAAGCCCCAGGGCAGCGCGAGCACGTCCTTCAGCACGCGCGTTTCCGACTGCGGGATGTCGACGGGATCCTGCTTCTGGTAGATGCACGACTTCATGCAGTCGTTGCAGATGCGATGACCCGTCGCCGCCGCCATCGGGTTGTCGACGCAGATCATCGCGAGCGCGCCGATCGGCCAGCCTTCCGCGCGCAGCTTGTGGAATTCGGAGATGCGCTCCTCGAGCGGACAGCCGGCCAGCGTCACGCCGAACACCGACTGCTTGAATGGATGCGGCGCAGTCGCCGCGATGGCCGGCTTCTCCAGCAGGCCGCGCGCGCACGAATCCTTGCCCTGCTCGTGACACCAGATGCAGTAGTGCGCCTGGTCGAGGCCGCCCACGAGATCGGTGCCCGGATCCGTCAGCCCGAAGCCTTCGCGCCGTCGCAGCCCGTGACCGTGGTCCTGTGCGAGCTCCAGTGCCGCGACGCCATTCGTGTGCACCACGCGCGCCGGCACCAGATGCAGCAGGTCGAGCTTGCGTGGCGCACGGAACAGCACGCCGCCCCGATGCGCGGCGCGCCCGGCGGGCGTATGGGCGGCCCAGGCGGCGTAGCGCATGGCGGTGTCGAGCGGCTCCGCGTGCGCGGGCTCATCGCGTTGCCACGCAGTGACGGCGTCGGCGAACGCGCGCTCGAACGCCGGCACGTCGGTGCACGGGCCGAGCAGCGCGTCGACCTGCGCGCGCAACGCTGCCCCGTCGAACGTCCCGGCCACGTCGGCACGATAGGCGTTCATGGCCTTGCGCTGCACGAACTGACGCTTGACCGCGAACAGCGGCGCGAGCGCATGATGCTGAGCCTCGAGCTCGCGCACCTGTGCTTCGATGCCGAAGAGCGCCGCGATGAAATCCTCGAGATGCGGCGCGAGCGCGATGAGCAGCGCCGATTCGTCTTTTGCGCTCAACGCGGACGGATCGGCGCGCGCCTGCTCCAGCCGCCCGGCGAGCTCTGCATCGGCTGCGCACACTTGCGCGACGAACCGCGCATCGAGCGCACGCGCGCCCTCGACCGTGTACAGGTCGGCAAAGCCGACCCCGTGGGCGAGGCGCAGCGTGGGAGCGGGAAGGCGTGCGTTCATGGAAGGCGTTGCAAGGCGTTGGAAGCCGTTTTCGCGGCAGCCGCCGCAGACGCAAAGCCCTTGATTCTACCGATCTTATGACCGTGAGGACGACTTTGCGGGCATATGCTTACAACGCGCTTGGACGGGGCCCTTTGCTACCATCGCGCACTGGGGTGGCGGATGTCCCGTCGCTCACCGGAGGTGACATGCGCATTCGCTGGCCTGCTGCGCTCTTGGCTGCCCTGATGGGTGCGCTTCCCCTGCTGGCGCACGCTCAGCCGATCAAGCTCGGCGAGCTCAACAGCTACAAGCAGTTTCCCGCGTTCCTCGACCCGTATCGCAAGGGCATGGAGCTCGCGCGCGACGAGATCAACGCCGCGGGTGGCGTGCTGGGCCGTCCGCTGGAGATCATCATTCGCGACGACAACGGCACGCCGGGCGACGGCGTGCGGGCGGCAGAGGAACTGCTCTCGCGCGAGGGTGTCACCCTGTTGATGGGCACCTTCGCGTCCAATGTGGGGCTCGCAGTGGCGGATCTGGCGCGCCAGCGCAAAGTGCTCTTCCTGGCCGCGGAGCCGCTGACGGACAAGATCGTGTGGGAAAACGGCAACGCCTATACCTTTCGCCTGCGTGCGTCGACGTACATGCAGACCGCCATGCTGGTGCCGGATGCCGCCAAGCTCGGCAAGAAGCGCTGGGCGATCGTGTATCCGAACTACGAATACGGCCAGACGGCCACCGCGACGTTCAAGCAGCAGATGGCCGCCCGGCAAGGCGGCAACGTCGAGTTCGTCGAGCAGGCGACGCCGCTCGGCAAGATCGAGCCTGGTCCGGTCGTGCAGGCACTGATCGACGCCAAGCCCGACGCCATCTTCTCCTCGTTGTTCGGGCCCGATCTCGCACGCTTCGTGCGCGAAGGCGAGCTGCGTGGCCTGTTCAAGGACCGGCCGGTGTTCAACCTGCTCGGCGGCGAGCCCGAGTACCTCGATCCGTTGAAGGACGAAGCGCCTGTCGGGTGGTACGTCACGGGCTATCCCTGGTACGCCATCGAGACGCCGGCGCATCAGCGCTTCCGCTCGGCTTACCAGGCGAAGTTCAACGATTATCCGCGACTGGGGTCCGTGGTCGGCTACAGCGCGGTGAAGTCCGCGGCGGCGGCACTGGCGCGGGCCGGATCCACCGATACGGCGAAGCTCATCGCCGCCATGAACGACTTGCCGGTGGAAACGCCGTTCGGGCCCATCGTGTTCCGCGCCCTGGACCATCAGTCCACCATGGGGGCGTACGTCGGGCGCACCGCAGTGCGGGATGGCAAGGGCGTCATGGTCGACTGGCGCTACGCCGACGGCAAGGATTACCTGCCGCCCGACGACGTCGTACGCAAGCTGCGCCCCGCACAGTAGTAACCTGCGGGGTAGCGCCACCGCGCCTGCAAGAGGCGGGGCGGCTTTCGCGGCCCGGCCCTTCGGGCTGCTCGATAGGAGGATGATCATGTCGAAGTGGTATCGCGTGCTGGTGATGGGCGCCTCTTACGGCTCCCTGCTCGGAGTCAAATTGCTGGCCGCCGGCCATGTCGTGCGCCTTGCGTGCCTGCCCGCCGAAGCGGCGCTGTTCAACGAGCAGGGCGCGCGCGTGCGCATGCCGATCAAGGGTCGCGACGATCTCTACGAAATCGATTCGCGCGCCCTGCCCGGCCGCCTGTCGGCGTCCACGCCGGCCGAGGTCGACCCGCAGGGCTACGATCTCGTCGTGCTGGCGATGCAGGAGCCGCAATACCGCTCGCCGGGCGTGCGCGAGCTCCTCGCCGGCGTGATTCGCGCAAAGCGCCCGTGCATGTCGATCATGAACATGCCGCCGCTGCCGTATCTGGCGCGCATCCCGGGCATTTCTCTCGAGCCGCTGCGCGCCTGCTACACCGATCCGACGGTGTGGGACGGGCTCGATCCTGCGCTCATGACGCTGTGCAGCCCCGATCCGCAGGCGTTCCGGCCACCGGAGGAGAAGACCAACGTCCTCCAGGTCCGGCTGCCCACCAACTTCAAGGCCGCACGCTTCGAATCCGACGCGCATACGGCCATGCTCCGCGACATTGCCGCCGGCATCGAGGCGGCGCGCTTCGGCTTCGAGCGCCTGGAGCTGCCGGTGAAGCTCAAGGTGCACGACTCGATCTTCGTGCCGCTGGCCAAGTGGAGCATGCTGCTCGCCGGCAACTACCGCTGCGTCGGCACCGACGCGATGGTGTCGATCCGTGATGCCGTGCATGGCGACCTCGCCGCCACCCGGGCCGTGTACGAAACCGTGGCAGAGCTGTGCCGCGCGCTGGGCGCCGCCGACGCCGATCTGGTGCCGTTCGACAAGTACGCCGAGGCCGCACGCTCGCTGGGCAGCCCCTCGTCCGCGGCGCGCGCGCTGGCCGCTGGCGCCACGAACATCGAGCGGGTCGACCGCCTCGTGCAGACGCTGCTGGTCCAACGCGGCATGCAGTCGGACGCGATCGACGCGATCGTCGCGCGCGTGGACGGCTGGCTCGCGACGAATCGCCGCCAGGCGGCTTGAGCGCCGCGCCGGGCGCACGGCTGCCCGTCCGCTAGAATCGCCGCTCGCCGGCGCGCGCCGGTACGCGGGGAGCTTCGTTGACGGTTGCCGTGCTCGCGATCCAGCTCCTGAACGGGCTGGCCTCCGCGTCGTCGCTGTTCCTGGTCGCTGCGGGCCTGACGCTGATCTTCGGCGTGACGCGGATCGTGAACTTCGCGCACGGCTCGTTCTACATGCTGGGGGCGTATGTGGCGTACGCCATCGGCACGCTGCTCGCGGCGCACGGGCGCACGCTGCCCGAGTTCGTCGTCAGTGTCGTCGGGGCTGCACTTGCCATGGCCCTGCTCGGCGCGCTCGTCGAGCGGCTGCTGCTGCGCCGGCTCTACGCTGCGCCCGAGCTCTTGCAGCTGACGGCCACCTTCGGCGTCGTGCTGATCGTGCGCGACGCGACGCTCGCGCTGTTCGGTCCCGAAGACCTGCTCGGACCTCGCGTTCCCGGGCTCGCGGGGAGCGTCGAAGTGCTTGGCCGCGCGGTGCCGCAGTACGACTTCGTCGTCATGCTCGCCGGTCCGGTCGTGCTGCTGGTGCTGACCTGGCTCGTCGCGCGGACGCGGTTCGGGCTGCTCGTGCGGGCTACCGCGGAGCATCGTTCGCTCGCGTCCGCGCTCGGTGTCGACGAGGCGTTGCTCGCGACCGCGGTGTTTGCGCTCGGGGCCGGTCTCGCGGGTCTTGCGGGTGGCCTGCAGCTACCCCGCGAGCCTGCGAATCTGGGCATGGACCTCGCCGTCATCGCCGATGCATTCGTCGTGACGGTGGTCGGCGGACTCGGGTCCATCCCCGGCGCCTTCATCGCGGCATTGCTGATCGGCATCACCAAGGCGTTGTGCATTGCGCTGGGCGACGTCACGCTCGCGGGCGTCACCGTCGCGCTGCCGAAGGCCACCCTCGTGGTCGAATTCATCGTGATGGCGGCCGTGCTTGCCGTGCGTCCGCATGGGCTCTTCGGCAAGAGCGTCGCGCCGGCCGCGACCACGCTGTTGCCGGAGCAGCGCGCGCTGGTGCGGCCACCCGGCCGCGCGCTCGGATGGGGTCTTGCCGCCGTGCTCGCCGCGGCACTGGCACTGGGCACAGCCGACGATTACACGCGCGTGCTCGGCACCGACATCCTGGTCGCCACGCTGTTCACGGCCAGCCTTCAGTTCCTCACCGGCACCGGCGGCATCGTGTCCTTCGGGCACGCTGCGTACTTCGGGGTCGGCGCCTATGCGGCGGCGCTCGGTGTGCGCCACGGCCTGCCCTTCGCCGCCGCCATGGCACTCGCGCCGCTGGCCGCATGGATGGCCGCGTGGGTCTTCGGCGGGCTTTCGGTGCGGCTGTCCGGGATCTACCGCGCGATGCTGACGCTGGCCTTCGCGCAGATCGTCTGGTCGATCGCGTTTCAATGGGACCGCGTCACCGGCGGTTCCAACGGCCTCGTCGGCGTGTGGCCGCCTGGCCCGTTCGCCAGCCGCGCGGTCTTCTACTACTTCACGCTCGCGCTGGTCGCGCTCGCCTGCGTGGCAGCCTTCGCGCTGTCGCGTACGCCGTTCGGGTTCGCCGTGCGCGCCGCACGCGATGCGCCCCAGCGCGCCGAAGCGCTCGGCATCGACGTGCGCGCACGGCAGTGGCGCGCCTTCGCCCTGGCGGGCGGCTTCGCGGGTCTCGCCGGTGGACTGTTCGCCTTTTCCAAGGGCAGCATCTCGCCCGAAACGCTCGGCCTCGGACGCTCGATCGACGTGCTCGTGATGCTGCTGCTCGGCGGGCTCAATGCGCCGTTCGGTCCGCTGCTCGGCGCCGGCGCTTTCGTGTGGCTGCAGGACGCGCTTGCACGCGTCACCGAGTATTGGCGCGCATGCGTGGGCGCGCTCATCGTGCTGCTGGTCATCGCGTTCCCCAACGGCATCGGCGGCGCCTATGCGCGCGTCCGCGGCGCTCTGCGGCCATGACGGACGCCGTCCTCGAAGTGCGCGATCTGGCCAAGTCGTTCGACGGCGTGCACGCGTTGCGCGGCGTCAGCTTCCACGTCGCACACGGGGAGCGCGTCGCGTTGATCGGCCCCAACGGCGCCGGCAAGACGACCTGCTTCAACATCATCAACGGTCAGCTCGCCCCCGACCGCGGCGCGGTCCTCCTGTCCGGCAGGCGCATCGAAGGATGGCCGCCACGGCGTATCGCCGCCGCGGGTGTCGGCCGCACGTTTCAGGTGGCCGCGACGTTTGCTTCGATGACGGTCCGCGAGAACGTGGCCGTGGCCCTGCTCGCGCGCGCGGGGCGCGACACGGCCCTCGTTGGCAGCCTGCGCGACGCGGGCGATGAAGCGGATGCACTCCTCGCGCGTCTCTCGTTGTCATCCTTGTCTTCCGCTCACTGCGCGGGTCTCGCGTATGGTGATTCGAAGCGGGTGGAGCTGGCGCTCGCGCTGGCCCGCGCGCCGCGGCTGCTGCTCATGGACGAGCCGACCGCCGGCGCAGGCGCCCAGGCGCGCGAGGCGGTGATGCGCATCGTTGCCGAGGCAGCGCGCGACGGCGCCGCGGTCCTGTTCACCGAGCACGACATGGACGTCGTCTTCGCGCACGCCGATCGCGTGGTCGTGCTCGACGAAGGCGCGATCATCGCGACGGGCCCGCCCGCGCAGATCCGCACGGATCCGCGCGTGCAGGCCGCGTATCTCGGCGCGCCCGCCTGAATGCAAGCGCGGCGCCGCCCGCTACACCGGACTAGGACCGGTTCGGGTTGTTGGGTGCGCGATCAAACCGGTTCGGCACGTGGTCGCCATCACGATCGCGGTCGTAGCGGTTGGGCACGCCGTCATGATCGCGATCGCCACGATCCCACCGGCCGCGCTCCATCACCCAGCGTCCGTCACGCTGCACCCAGCGCGGCGAGTAATAGCGGTAGCCCGGCCGCTCGCGCACCCAGGTCCCCTGGACCCACACATAACGGTGGCCCCGGTAGTCCCAGTAGCCCGGCACCCAGACGTACCCGTGGCGCGGCGCCGGCGCGACTTCGACCCGCGGCGCCGGGGGTGCTACTCGCACGAACACTTCCGCGGAGGCCGACGGTGCAGCGGTTGCAGCGCCGAGCGAGGCGACGACGAGCGTGGCGAGAAAGGTCTTCTTCAGCATGGTGCTTCCTCCATTGGCAATGAGCTTGCAATCGGCTTAACGCCGCAAGCTTCGCGTTGGAGGGCTGCTGAAGCAGGTTGTTACAACCGCGCCGGCACGTCGCCGTGCGACGACAGTTCAAAGCTGCAAACGAGGCGCTGCGGCATCGCTCTTTTACAACGCGCGGCAGTTCTTACAGGGCGTCCCGCGCAGCTGGATACGCTCGCGTGCGCATCAGGCGATGATGTTCACGCCGCCGTCGACGTAGAGCGTTTCGCCGGAGAGGCGGCGCGCATACGGGGTTGCGAGGAACGCACACGTAAAGCCGACGTCCATGATGTCGACCAGCTCACCGAGGGGCGCGCGCTGCGCCGCCGCCGTGAGCAAAAGGTCGAAGTCCTTGATCCCGGACGCAGCGCGCGTCTTGAGTGGTCCGGGCGAGATCGCATGCACGCGGATGCCCTTGCCTCCAAGCTCGAAGGCGAGATAGCGACACGAAGCCTCGAGCGCCGCCTTCACCGGTCCCATCACGTTGTAGTTCGCGACCACTTTGTTGGCGCCGTAATAGCTCATCGCGAACATGGCGCCGCCGTTCTTCATGAGCGGCTCGGCCAGGCGCGCCATGCGCAGGAACGAGTGACACGAAATGTCCATGGCCTGCTTGAAGCCTTCGGCCGAGCAGTCGATCAGCCGACCCTGCAGGTCCTCCTTCGGCGCCCATGCAATCGAGTGCACGACGATGTCGAGCTCGCCCCACTCGCTCCTTATGCGTTCGAACACGGTCTCCAGCATCCCGGGCGTCGCCACATCGAGCGGCACGAAAATGGGCGCGGCGAGCTCCTGCGCCAGCGGCTCGACATAGGGCCTCGATTTTTCGTTCAGGTAGGTGATCGCCAGCTCCGCGCCGAGCTCGCGAAACGCCTTGGCGCAGCCGTACGCGATCGAATGCTGGTTGGCGACGCCGACGACCAGCGCCTTCTTGCCCTTGAGAATGGGCCGCGGGATCTCGATGCTCATGATGACCTCACTGGATTCGCATGCTGGGCACCTGATGCGGCACCGCGAGCTCGGCCTCGGTTGCGGCCACCACGTCGCCAATGCTGACGCCAGGTGCGGTCTCGACCAGGTTCGCATGCCCGCCGTCGAACGAAATGACGGCCAGCTCGGTGACTACGAGGTCGACCCTGCGCACCGACGTCAGCGGCAGCGTGCAGCGGCGCACGATCTTCGCCTTGCCTTTGGCGGTATGCTGCATGGCGACGATCACACGCCTGGCGCCGGACACGAGATCCATCGCACCGCCCATGCCGGGCACCATCTTGCCGGGGATCGTCCAGTTGGCGAGCTGGCCCTGGGCATCGACCTGCAGGCCGCCGAGCACCGTCATGTCCACGTGTCCGCCGCGGATGAGCCCGAACGACGTTGCGCTGTCGAAGGTGCAGGCGCCTGGAATGGCGCTGACCGGCTTGCCGCCGGCGTCGGTGAGCCGCGCCTGTGCGAGCCCGTCGGCGGGAATGGGGCCAGTGCCGATCAGACCGTTCTCGGATTGAAAGAAGATGTGCATGCCCGGCGGGACGTAATTGGCGACGAGCGTGGGAATTCCGATGCCCAGGTTCACCAGCATGCCGTCGGTAAGCTCCAGGGCGATGCGCTTCGCGATGATGGTCTGCGCGTCCATGGTCACGCCGGGGCGATGAGGTAGTCGACCAGCACGCAGGGCGTCATGACGTGGTCAGGCGGGATCATCCCGACCGGCACGACGTGCTCGGCGTCCACGATGACGGTCTCTGCAGCCATGGCGATCACCGGATTGAAGTTGCGCGCCGTCAGCGCGTACGTGAGGTTGCCGAGGTAATCGGAGAGGAACGCGCCGACGAGCGCGAAGTCGGCGCGCAGCGGAAGCTCGAGCAGGTACTCCCGCCCGTTGACCTCGAGCTTGCGCTTGCCTTCTTCCACGATCGTCCCTACACCGGTCGATGTGAGAATTCCACCGAGCCCGCAGCCGCCGGCGCGGATGCGCTCGATGAGCGTTCCCTGCGGCACGAGCTCGACGTCGATCTCGCCGGCCAGCATCTTTTTCTGCGTTTCCGGATTGAGCCCGATGTGGCTTGCGATCACCTTGCCGACGACGCCCGCGGTGATCAGCTTGCCGATGCCCACGCCGGGCAACGCCGTGTCGTTGGCAATCACGGTGAGGTTGCGCTTGCCCTGCCGGAGGATCTCGTCGATGACGCGCTCGGGCGTGCCGACGCCCATGAACCCGCCCACCATCACGCTTGCACCGTCTGCGATCCTGCCAACCGCTTCGTCGACGCGCGCGGTTCTCATGGGATGCCGCGCACGATCGCGCGCGTATGGCGCGCGATCATCAGCTCTTCATTCGTCGGGATGACCCACGCCGACGTGACACTGGCCGGCGTGGTGATGCAGGGGTCGTGACGTTCGTTCGCGGCTGCATCCACGTCCACGCCAAGCCAGCGGGCATCGCGGCAGATGCGCTCGCGCAGCGCGGCGCTGTTCTCGCCGATGCCGGCGGTGAACACGATCGCGTCGAGTCCGCCCAGCGCTGCCGCGAGCGAGCCGAGCTCGCGTGCGACGCGATAGACGAAGAGGTCGATCGCGGCCTTCGCACGCGGGTCCGCGCTGCCCAGCAGCACGCGCATGTCGCTCGAGATCCCCGACACGCCCAGCAGCCCGGACTGCTTGTAGATCAGGTCCTCGATGGCGCGCGCGTCCATGTGCAGCTCGTCCAGCAGGTACAGGATCACCCCCGGGTCGAGGTTGCCGCTGCGCGTGCCCATCGGCAGGCCGTCCACGGCCGTGAAGCCCATGGTGCTCGCGACGCTGCGGCCGTGCGCGAGCGCGCACATGCTGGCCCCGTTGCCAAGATGCAGCACGACGACCTTGCCCTGCGCGAGATGGACGCCGTAGTGGTGGAGCACGCTGGCGATGTATTCGTACGACAAGCCATGGAAGCCGTAGCGCACGACGCCGCGCTCGGTGATCGAGGAAGGCAGCGCGAACGACTGCGCGACGAGCGGCTGGCTGCGATGAAAGGCCGTGTCGAAGCAGGCGACCTGGGGGAGCGACGGCTGGCGCTCGAGCAGCAGCGCGATGGGCGTGAGATTGTGCGGCTGGTGCAGCGGCGCCAGGGGAACGTATTTGCGCAGGGCCGCGACCACGCCTGCATCGATGCGCACGGGCTTCACGTAGTCGAGGCCGCCGTGCACGACGCGATGGCCCACGGCCACGAGGCGATGCTCGGCGAGCCGCTCGCGCAGGAACGCCACCAGGTAGTCCAGGGCGCCCTCGTGTCCGAGCACGTCCCCGTCGCCCCAGGCCTTCTCCGCGAGGATGCGGCCGTCCGGCCCCTTCGCGGCGAAGCGTGGAGAGGTCTGCAGGCCTTCCGCCTGACCGCGTGCGACGAGCACCGGGCGCTCGCCCTCCTGCGCGAACAGCGAGAATTTCAGGCTCGACGAGCCGGCATTGATGACGGCGATCGCGTCGCCCATGATCACGCGACTGCTTTGGAGGCCGCCTCGCGACGCGCCTGCGCGACCAGCGCGGCGATGCCGCAGGATGCAAGGCGCGTGGTCAGGGAATCGGCCCGGCTGGTCAGGATGATGGGCACGCGTGCGCCGAGCACGATGCCGGCCGCATCGGCATTGGCCAGGAACGACAGGCTCTTCGCGAGCATGTTGCCCGCCTCGAGGTCCGGCACGACGAGCACATTGGCGCGGCCCGCCACCGGGGAGTCGATCTGCTTGATGCGCACGGACTCGAGGTTGATCGCGTTGTCGAGCGCGAGGGGACCATCGAGGACGCCCCCCGTGATCTGGCCTCGATCGGCCATCTTGCACAGCGCGGCGGCCTCGATCGTCGAGGCGACCTTCGGATTGACCGTCTCCATCGCCGAGAGGATCGCGACGCGCACTTCGGGGAAGCGGAGTGCATGCGCGAGGTCGATCGCGTTCTGCACGATGTCGACCTTGTCTTCGAGCGTGGGCGCGATGTTGACGGCGGCGTCGGTCACGATCAGGGTCTCGGCGTAGGACGGCACGTCCATCACGAAGCAGTGGCTGACGCGCCGCGCCGTGCGCAGGCCGGTCTCGCGCCGCACGACGGCTGCCATCAGCTCGTCGGTGTGCAGGCTGCCCTTCATCAGCGCCTCGGCCTTGCCCTCGCGCACGACCTCCACGGCCTTGGTGGCCGACGCCTCGCTGTGCGGCGTGTCGACGATCGGCGTGCCGCCCAGGGCGATGTCGTGCTGCTTCGACAACGCCTCGATGCGCGCGCGCGGTCCGACGAGAATGGGCGCGATCAGGCCCAGTCGCGCGGCATCCATCGCACCACGCAGCGAGCTTTCGTCGCAGGGGTGCGCAACGGCCGTGGGCGTAGGAGGCAGCCCCTTGCAGAAATCGAGGAGCCGCTGGTACTTCTCGTGGGCGCGCGCCATGGTCAGCGGCTCTTGGCCTTGCGCCGCGCTGCGGGTGCTGCCTTGCGCTTGCGCGCCGGTCCCGTCTTGCGGCCCGCGCGATGCTCGACCGCCAGCGTGGCGCCGATGCTCTCGATGATGGCGATCTGTTCGCTCGAAGGCTGCGCGCGCCGGTCGGCCAGCAGGCGCCGCACGAGCGTGACGAGACGGGCTCGGTCGGCAGGATCGGCGAGCAGCTTGGGCAGCGTCGCGAGCGCCTCTTCCGGCGCGTAACGCACGATGATCTCCTGCTCGCCCCGCACGCGCCGCCACTCGTCGGCAGGCATCTTGGGAAGCAGGTCGCCGTGCTCGGCCACGAGCTCCTGCTTCATCTGCAGCTTCGACAGCAGCAGCGGCTCGCCCTTGCGCGCAAGCAGGCAGGCGACGCGCGCCAGCGCTTGCGCATAGCCGCCATCGCCGATCGCGGCGAGCGCTTCCTGCACGAACGGCAGCTCGCGGCCTTCCGCCACCGGCACGGCTGGCTCGCTCGCACCGCGCTTGTCGGCCAGATACAGCGAGAACACGCTGCCGTAGGTCTGGAAGAACGCCGCCTCGCTCGCCGCGTCGCGCAACGCCCGGTAATAATCCAGCGAGGCACTGATCGCCACCGCGGCGCCGCGCTCCATGCGCTGCGCGAGGTTGTCCGCATCGACTTTCCTGCGCTGTGCCTTCACCATTTCGGCCGCCGGAGCGAGCCACGCCATCATCGGGTTCAGGTCCGAGAAGGCCCAGCGCTGGAAGCGCAGCGGATGGAACTGCTGCTGCAACTTGGCCGTGTACTCGTTCGACATGGACTGCACCAGCGGCTGGACGAACAGCTCGTAGGCCTGCTGGTTGAAGTCCGAGATCGTCGCGACCGCCTCGAACGGCCGCTCGTCGGCACGCTCGAAGCGATTGAGGCGCGCCACCACCTCCTCGAGCCGGTGCTCGCGGAACGAGACTTCGTACTCCGTCCTGCCGTCGGGTGCCTTGTGCTCCGCGATGGACATGCCGTAAAGGCCGGGCGCCAGCGCCTCGACGTACTTCAGCACCGAAACGATCTGCGCATGCTCCTTCTTCGCGACCTTGCCCGACACGAAGATGCCGAGGTGCCCGACGCTCTCGTGCATGAGGCCGACGATCACCTGGCCGCGGGCCTTGATCTCGTCGGTCGACCCATAGACGTCCGCCACCCAGTTGAACGCCTGCTGCGGCGGGGTGATGTTGTCGCCCATCGACGCGAACAGGATGATCGGGCTCCTGATCGCGCGCAGGTCGAAGCTCGCCCCGCCAGGACCCTGCACGCCGCCCTTCCACAACTTGTTGCCGACGAAGAGATTACGCGTGATCCATTCGATCTCTTCCCGGTTCATGAGATAGAACCCGCCCCACCAGCGCTCGAAATCGAGGAAGCGCGCGGGCTCGGTGTCGACATTCGAGTACAGGTGGTAATACTTGTCCCAGAACGTGTTGGCCGGGTTGAGGTTCTCGAAGTTCTGCACGAGGTGGGCGCCGTCGAAGACGCCGTCGCCCAGATCGGACGTGAGCGACGCGAGCCACGTGCCACCGAGCATCCCGCCCGAGTAGCGCATCGGGTTGTCGCCCTCGCCTTCGGTCCACGCGCCGCCCCAGTACGACATCGGCGCGCCGTTGATCACGATCGGGCCGGTCTCGTCGGGATCGGCGGCCGCGAGCATCATCGCTGCCCAGCCGCCCTGGCAGTTGCCGATGATCGCCGGCTTCGAGCTGTCGGGATGCAGGCCTCGCACCGCGCGTACGAATGCCTTCTCCGCCTCGCATACATCGAGCAGCGTCTGGCCGGGAACGGGGTCGCGGAAGAAGATCACGAAGTAGACCGGGTGACCCTCGCGCAGCGCGACGCCGACCTGGGAATCGTCCTTGAACCCGCCGATGCCCGGTCCGTGGCCGGCGCGCGGGTCGATGATGACGTAGGGTCGGCGCCGGTCGTCCACCTGCACGCCGTCGGGCGGCACGATGCGCACCAGCGCATAGTTGACCGGACGCGCCAGCGAGCGTCCGTCGATGATCGTCTCGTAATCGAAATGGAGGACCGGAGGAAGCCCGGCCTGGTTGCGCTCGATGAACGCGTTGCCGCGCTGGCGCATCGTGTCCCAGAAGAGGATCGAGCGTTGCGCCGCGTCCACCGCGTAGCTGCAGGCGTCCGTCCAGAACTTTGCGCCCGCCGCGGGATTGGTCAGCACCTGGCCGATCCCGTTGTCGGCGTAAGCGCTCTTGACCTTGGCAGCGAGGCTGTCCTGTGCCACCTTGGCGCGCTTGTTGAAGACCACAGCGACCTTCGTCGCCACGTCCTGGGCATCCGCCATGTAACGGCCGTGATCCATGCGGTCTTTTCCAGATGTGATGGAACGCTTCAGCTTGCTCGTTCCGGCAGCCCCTTTCTTCGCCTATCTGGACAAGTGCACGATGCGCGGACGGGATTGCCCCCTGCACGTCCCGGCCGCCGGCGTGCCGGGCCTCCGCGCCGTCAGAACTTCACGCCGATCATGCCCGTGATGACCTGATCGTCGCCGCCTGGATTGAAGCCGTAGACACCGATCGAGAAGGCGCCGACCGTAACCTGCGCGAAAGGTCCGCGCTGGATGGTGCGGTCGTTGCCGTATGCACGCGTGCGCTGACCGACGATGCCGACGCGCAACCACTCGACCGGACGCCAGCCGACCTCCGACCATGCGTACAGGTAGGCATCGCCCTGCGAGCTGGTCGGCACGTGCTCCGCCTCGACATACAGGTCCAGCGTGCGCCACGCGAGGCTGGCCTCGACGCCCGCAACGAACGATTGGGTCGTGCCCCACGCGCCGCCGACGATCGGCGTCGCCTGCCAGGTGAACACATCACCGCCCTTGAACGTCCAGCCGGCGTACGCCGAGCGGGCGCCGACCGATTCGTAGTTGTAGCGTGCTTCAAGGTGGAGCGCGTCGTGGTCGGCGACGGCGATGACCGACGTGTAGTCTTCGCCTCCGCGCACGGCCGTGGGATAGGCCGTGATGCCGAACGACCACGCTCGGGCGGCCGGCGCGGCACCGGCGATGGCGGGCTCGTCTGCCGCATGCGCGGCCGGCGCAAGGACCGCGCACATGACCGCGAGCATGCGCGTTGCGTTCAACCGCCGAGCGCCATGACCGCGGCGACGACGCCCGCGCCGATGCCGGTCATCATCAGCCCGACTTTCCAGCTGCCGTATCCGGCGTAGCGCCCGAGCGCCATCCCGCCTGCGAACAGCATCGCGAGCGCAATCACGCGCGAAATGATCTTCGCCGTGCCGACGTCCTGCATGAGCGCGAAGGGCAGCACCACGGGGAACGTGGAGGCGACCACGATGAGGAAGATGCCGAGCGCTGCCCACAGGTCCTGCGCGAGGAGAGTGGGCCGCGCGGGTACGCCGGTCAGAGCCGCCATGCGCACACGCATGTCCTCGAGCGCCACGTCCGAGGCGAGCGCCGCGACGGCGGGCGACAGCGAGTCCTGGATCAAGCGCCGGCCGGTAACGGCATCCGCCGTCTTGACCGACCGCAGCAGGGTGAGCGATCGTCCGCGCGCAGTGATCGCGCGCACGACGTACATGACCGCATCCACGAGGCCCCATGCGAGATTGCACCCGAACGCCGTGACGAACAGCTCGCGGATCTCTGCGCGCCCCGCTTCGGCGACCGACACCGCGCCCACGAACGTCAGGGCCATGAACAAGCCGAACAGGAGCTCCGACACGCGATCGACGACGTCGAGCACGCGACCCCCGCCGTCCCGCGGACCGAGCAGGTCGTCGATCGACATGGCCGCGCGGGCCGGCGTCGGGACCGAATGCGGCGGCATGGAGCCCTTGCTGGTGATGACGGTCGATTGTCGGCCGGCAGCGTGCGCGGCGGCCTTGCTTTTCTCGACAATGACGTGCGCGCCTGGATGGCGGCGGACACGCAGCTAGGCAGTGAGCCTCGAAAAGCCATCTGCCAGGTCGGCGATGAGGTCAGCCGGGTCTTCCAGGCCGATCTGCAATCGCAGGCAGGGACCGGGGACGTCCCACGTCGTGACGCTGCGCGCACGCTCGGGCCAGGTGGGAATGACCAGGCTCTCGAATCCGCCCCAGCTCCATCCCATGCCGAACACACGCATGCCGTCGAGCATCGCATCCACGCGCGCCTTGTCGACCGGCCGAAGGATCACGCCAAAGAGCCCCGACGCTGCCTTGAAGTCACGTTGCCACAGCGCGTGGCCGCGCGCGCCGGGCAGCGCCGGATAGAGCACCTCCGCGACCTCGCCGCGCTCGCGCAGCCAGCGCGCGATCTCGAGCGCACTTTGCTGATGACGTGCCAGGCGCAGGGCCAGCGTACGCAAGCCCCGCAACGCGAGGAAGCAGTCGTCGCTCGATGGCGCGATCCCCATGTCGGTCCACAGCCGATGCAGCGCACCATGGGTCGCCGCGTTGGCGATGATCACGCCGAGCAGAACGTCCGAATGGCCCCCGATGTACTTGGTGGCTGCATGCACCGCGATGTCCACGCCGTGCGCGAACGACGCGAAGCCGAGCGGCGTGGCCCATGTATTGTCGAGGATCGTTCGCGCACCGTGCGCACGGGCAACGCTGCAGATGGCAGGCACATCCTGCACTTCGAAGGTCAGCGAGCCGGGCGATTCGAGGAACACGAGGCGCGTGGACGGCCGGAACAGGCGCTCGATGTCCACCCCGATCAGCGGATCGTAGTACGTCACCTCGACGCCGAGACGCCGTAGATGGTTGTCGCAGAAGCGGCGGGTGGGTCCATAGACGGCGTCGGTCACGAGCACGTGATCGCCGGGCTGCGTGAGCGCCAGCAAGGGGAACGTGGTTGCCGTGAGCCCGGATGGAACCGCGAGCGCCGCGTGCCCGCCTTCGAGCGCGGCAACGGCCGACTGGAAATCCGTCACCGTCGGCAGACCGTGCAGGCCGTAGCTGATGCCCGGATACTCGCCGCGTGCCGCCTGCTCGAGGTCGGCGACCGAGTCGAACAGCATGGTCGATGCGCGATAGACGGGCGTGTTCACGGCGCCCAGGTGCCGCCGCGGCGCGCGGCCGAGGTGGGCAACCTGCGTTGCCACGCGGTAGCGGGAGGCGCCGCTCATGCGGCTGCACCGAGCAGCGCGGCCCGGATGTCCGCGACCTGTTGCTCGACGCTTTCACGGATGTCGATCACGAGCGCATCGGCCGGCGGCTCGAGCGTGGCGAACTGGCTCGTGAGCAGCGTCGCCGGCATGTAGCGATGCGAGCGCGCCGCCAGGCGTTCGGCGATGGTGTCGTATTGGCCTGCCAGATGCACGAAGCGCACGTCACCCGCGACCTTGATGCGGTCGCGGTACACCTGCCGCAGCGCCGAGCAGGCGAGCACGGCGTTGCGCCCTCCGTCCTCGATGCGCTGCATCTCCTCCGCGACGCGGGCGAGCCACGGCCAGCGATCGGCATCGGTCAGCGGAATGCCGGCCGCCATCTTCTCGACGTTCGACGGCGGATGGAAGTCGTCCGCATCGTGGAACGGCCAGCCGAGCGTGGTCGCAAGCGCGCGGCCCACCGTCGTCTTGCCGCAGCCGCACACGCCCATCAGCACGGCGATCATGATGCCGGCTTGTCGGCACGTGCGACCGCGTGGCCACCGAAGCTCTTGCGCATCATTGCGAGCACGCGGCCCGCAAAGTCGTCACGGCCCTGGCTCGCGAAGCGCGCCATCAAGGCGAGCGACAGCACCGGCGCAGGCACGCCCTGCTCGATCGCCTCGTTGACGGTCCAGCGGCCTTCGCCCGAATCGGCGACGATCGGGGCGACACCGGCGAGCCCGGGATCATCCTTGAGGAATTGCGCCGTGAGGTCGAGCAGCCACGAGCGCACGACGCTGCCGTGACGCCACGTCTCGGCGATGGCGGCGACGTCGAGGTCGAGCTCGCGCTTGCCCTCGAGCAGCGCGAAGCCTTCCGCGTACGCCTGCATCATCCCGTATTCGATGCCGTTGTGGATCATCTTCACGAAATGGCCGGCGCCGGCCGGGCCGCAGTGCAGGTAGCCGCGGTCCTGCGCCGGCGCGAGCAGCCGGGCAAACGGCTCGATGCGTTGTGCGGCCACGGCGGAGCCGCCGTACATGAGCGTGTAGCCATGCTCGCGGCCCCACACGCCGCCCGAGACGCCGCAGTCGACGAACTCGAGGCCGGCGCTGGCGAGCCCGGCGGCACGTCGCTGCGAGTCCTTGTAGTTGGCATTGCCCCCATCGACGATCACGTCGCCGCGCGCGAGCTCCGGCCACAGATCCTGCACGGCGAGCTCGGTCGTGCGGCCGGCAGGCACCATCAGCCACACGACCCGCGGCGGCTCGAGCTGGGCCGCGACCGCCTGGAGCGACGCGGCCGGCTCGATGACCCCCTCGTTGCCGAGGGCCGCGCGAACCGCGTGATCGGGGTCGAATCCCACGACACGCACGCCGCCCGCCGCAAGCCGGCGCGCCATGTTGCCGCCCATCCGTCCCAGTCCGATGAAGCCGATGTCCATGGCGTCCGCTGCGGAAGAAAAGAGCCATGCTACCCAAACGCCGTGTTGCGCGGCAACGAGGCGCTCACGGCAGCACGACGGCCCGGCGCATGACGAGCACGGCCGCGGCAAGCAGGAGCGCAGCAGCAGCGACTTCACGCAATCCCGGAATCTCGTCGAGCAGCAACGCGGCGAACGCGATGCCGTAGATCGGCTCGAGGGCTGCGACGACGCTCGCGGTGTGCGCGGAGAGCCTGCGCATGCTCGCGATGAACAGCGTATGCGCGAGCGCCGTGCACAGTGCCCCGAGCGTCACGAGCGCGCCCAGCTCGGTGAGCGACGGCGCCTGCAGCGTGCTGGCGATGGGCACCACCGCGACGACGAGCCAGGTTGCCGCCCATGCGTTTTGCCAGAACGCGAGCCCGATCGCGCTGCGCTGCGCGACGAGCGCGCGGTTGCGCACGGCCAGCCACGCGAACGTCAACCCGGACAGCGCGCCCAGCGCGAGGCCCTGCACGTTGCGATCCGCCAGGGATGGATGCGGCACCAGCAACGCGAAGCCCGCGACCACCAGCACGACGGTGGCCCATTCGGGTCCGGTGACGCCGCGCAGGCGGCCGCGCCGCTCGAGCGCGAGCGTGAACAGCGGAAAGCCGGCGAAGCCCAGCAGCCCGATCGCCACGCTCGCAATCTGGATCGCGAGAAAGAACGTGACCCAGTGCAACGCGAGGATGGCGCCGTTGAGCAGCATCGCGGCATCGAGGCGGCCGAGCGGCTCGCGGCGAACCAGCGCGAAAGCGCCGAGGGCCACCGCTGCCACGAGCGTGCGCCCGAGCACGATCGCCAGTGGGGACAGCTCGAGGAGCTTGCCGAACAGGCCGGCAAGGCCGAACAAGGCGACGGCGGCGTGGAGGGCGGCAAGTGCTGCGACGGACGACACAAGGACCTCGACGCCGGGACGCCGGCGGGGCCATTCTGCCACCCCGGCGACGGGAACGGCCGGCCCCGACGGCCTGCGCTAGAATCGGCCGCGCTTCCCCGCGCACACGCGTGGCGAGCGCGTTCAACCGGAGCCCCGATGCCCACTGCCCTCACCTCGGCCGAAGCCCTCGCTGCCGTCCGCCAGTCGCCCGGCCACCGGGTGAAGGTGGCGGTGTCCGACATCGACGGCATCCTGCGCGGCAAGTACATCCACAAGGAGAAGTTCACCGGCGTCGTCGAAGGCGGCTTCGGCTTCTGCGATGTCGTGTACGGCTGGGACCTGAACGACCAGTGCTACGACAACACGACGCTGACCGGCTGGCACAAGGGCTTTCCCGACGCGGTCGCACGCCTCGATTTCGGCACGCATCGCAAAGTGCCCTGGGACGACCACGTCGATTTCTTCCTCGGCGACTTCATCCAGGTGCGCGACGGCAAGGAAGAGCCGTTTCCACTCGACGGGCGCCAGGTGCTCAAGCGCGTGCTGAGGCGCGCCGCGAAGCTCGGCGTGCAGCCGATGTGCGGCCTGGAGTTCGAGTTCTTCAATTTCACCGAGACGCCGCAGACGTGGGCCGCCAAGCAGGGCATCGACCCCACCCCCATCACGCCGGGCATGTTCGGGTACTCGCTGCTCCGGGCCAATCATTCGCGCGAATATTTCCAGGCGTTGTTCGACGACCTGCAGGCATTCGGCGTGCCGATCGAAGGCCTGCACACGGAGACCGGCCCCGGCGTGATCGAGGTCGCTCTCGTCTTCTCCGAGGCGCTCGAAGCGGCCGACCGGGGCATCCTGTTCAAGGCGGCGGCGAAGGAGATCGGCGCGCGCTTCGGCATCATGCCAAGCTTCATGGCGAAGTGGAGCGCGCAATATCCCGGCTGCTCGGGCCACTGCCACCAGTCGCTCTCCGACGGCAAGCGCAACCTGTTCCACGACGCGAACGGCCGCCACGGCATGAGCGCGCTGTTCGAGCACTATCTGGCCGGACAGCTCGCGGTGCTGCTCGAGATCGCGCCGATGATCTGGCCGACGGTGAACAGCTACAAGCGGCTGGTCGACGGCTTCTGGGCGCCCGTCAAGCCGACCTGGGGCGTGGACAACCGCACGGCCAGCTTTCGCGTCATCCCGGGGTCGCCGAAGTCGACGCGTCTGGAGACGCGCTGCCCCGGCTCCGACGTGAATCCGTACCTCGCGGTGGCCGCGTGCATCGCGGCCGGCTTGCACGGCGTCGAGCGCAATCTCGCGCTCAGCGCGCCGCCCATCACGGGCACGAACGTCGGCGCCGAGAACATCGCACGCGCACCACGCTCGCTGATCGAGACCACCCGCATCTTCCGGCAATCGGATTTCGCACGCGACTGGTTCGGCGACGACTTCGTGGACCACTACGCCGCGACGCGCGAGTGGGAATGGCGCCAATGGCAGGACGCCGTCACCGACTGGGAGCGCAAGCGCTACTTCGAGATCATCTGAAGCGGGCGCGGTATCATGACGGGTTGTCGCGCGCCCGAGCGACGCTCATCGCGGCCCCATGATCCATCGCTTCGCGTTCCCGACCGCCATCGCATTCGGCCCCGGCGCCCGCCGCGGCGTCGCCGAGCATCTCGTCAAGGCAGGCCGGATGCGGCCCCTCGTGGTGACCGATCGCGGGCTGGCCGCCCTCCCCGTGCTCAAGGACTTCGTCGCCGCGCTGCAGGGCGTCGATGCAGCCCTGTACGCCGGCGTTGCGGGTAACCCCGTGCGGGTCCAGGTCACCGACGGCGTCGCCGCCTATCGCGCGCATCGCGCGGACAGCATCATCGGCATCGGCGGCGGCGCAGCGCTCGACGTCGCCAAGGCGATCGCGCTGATGGTCGACCACCCCGGGGACGTGCTCGAATACGCATGGGATCACCCGAACGTGCGGCCGATCGAGCGCGAGCTGCCGTACTTCGTCGCCGTGCCCACCACGGCAGGAACCGGCTCGGAGGTCGGGCGCTCGGCGGTGATCTCCGACGATGCGACGCACGTCAAGAAGGTGATCTTCGCGCCGGCCCTGCTCGCACGCGCGGTGTTTGCCGACCCCGAGCTCACGCTCGACCTGCCGTCGCTCATCACCGCAGCGACCGGCATGGACGCGCTCACGCACAACGTCGAGTCGTACCTGTCGCCCGCCTATCACCCGCTGTGCGACGGCATCGCGCTCGAAGGTGCGCGCATCGCCGCGCGGTCGTTGCGCGCTGCCGTGAAAAACGGCCACGACCTGGCCGCGCGCAGCGACATGATGATGAGCTCGATGATGGGCGCGATCGCCTTCCAGAAGGACCTCGGTGCGGTCCATTCGTGCGCGCATGCGCTCTCCACGGTCGCGGACCTGCATCACGGCCTGGCCAACGGCATCATGATCGACCATGTGATGCGCTTCAACCTGCCTGCCGCCGCTGGCAAGCTCGCCGAGCTCGCCCGCGTCGTGCACGCACCGGGCGGCGACGGGGGCACCGAGCACGCGCGCGCGCAAGCGTTCATCGACTGGCTGGCGGCCCTCAAGGCGGACATCGGCATCCCGGCGAAACTGTCGGACTACTGCGCACCGCGGCCGGTCGTCAAAGGCGATATCCCGGCGTTGGCCGCGATTGCCGTGGCCGACGTGTGCCACCAGACCAACCCGCGGCCGTGCACGCGCGAGGATTTCGACCGCATCTTCGCCGCGGCGCTGTAGCGCGCGCACGCACCGCCCGCACGCCAATGGCCGCCCCGCTCCTGATCGGCGTCTCGTCCCGGATCCACCATCCGACGGACCAGGCGCGCGCGCTCGGTGGCGTTTACACCAAGACGCTGCATTACCTCGAGCAATCGGTGGCGCACTGGATCATCTCGCGCAACGTGCTCGTGCTCATGATTCCGGCGGTCGAGAGCGAGGGTCTCATCAAGCGCAGCGAGATGCGGCTCTACCACTATGCCGAAGCGCTCGACGGGCTCGTGCTGCAAGGCGGCGCGGACGTTGCGCCGCCGACCTACGGCGAGCAGGCGCAGGATCCCGAGTGGACCGGAGACCGCGTGCGCGACCGCTACGAGATCGAGCTGCTCGAGGCGTTCGTCGGCAAGGGCAAGCCGGTGCTGGGCATCTGCCGGGGCTGCCAGCTGATCAACGTCGCGTTCGGTGGCACGCTCTACCAGGACATCGGCACGATGGTCCCCGATGCGCTCGTCCATCGCGACACGGCCAAGTACGAGCAGCAGTATCACGGCGTCCGCTTCGTGCCCGAGTCGCGGCTCGCGGCCCTGTATCCCGGCAAGCCCGAGGCCACGATCAACACCATCCACCACCAGGCGGTCAAGAAGCTCGGTCGCGGGCTGCGCGTGGAAGCGATGTCCGTTCCGGACAACGTCATCGAGGCAGTGCGCTGGCGCGGCCCGAGCTACGTCCTCGGCGTCCAGTGGCATCCCGAGTTCATGCACGCCGTGACGCCGCAGGAAGGGCACCTGGACGGCACCCCGATCCTCAACGAATTCCTCGAAGCAGCGCGGGCGTGCAAGGCCGCGCAACGCAAATGAAGCCACGCCACAAAGCCTCGGGCGGCACGCTCGCGAGACGCACGATGAAGCCACGCAGGCAGGCAGATGGCCCGACGCTGGCGATCACCAACCCGGCGAACGGAACGCTCCTTGCCCGCGTGCCCGCCGACACGGCGCGCAGCGTCGGCGACAAGTACCGGCGCGCCCGCGCAGCACAACCCGCGTGGGCTGGCCTGCCGCTGCGCAAGCGGCTTGCTGCCATCGCGCGGTTCCGCGAGCTCGTGCAGGACCGCTCGGAGGATCTCGCGCGCACGCTGACGCTCGAAGTCGGCAAGCCGATCCGCCAATCGCGCAACGAGCTCAAGGGCCTGCTGACCCGCCTGGATTTCTTCCTCGAAGCGTCGTCGCGCACGCTGCGCGACGAGAAGGTCTACGGCGATGACAAGATGGAAGAGCGGATCTCGCACGAGCCGCTCGGCGTCGTCGCCAACATCTCGGCCTGGAACTATCCGTATTTCGTCGGCAGCAACGTGTTCGTTCCGGCGCTGATCGCGGGCAACGCGGTCCTGTACAAGCCGTCGGAGTACGCGACGCTGACCGGCCAGCACATCGCCGATCTCCTGCACGCCTCCGAAGTCCCCGACGACGTGTTCGTGCCCGTGATCGGCGCCGGCGAAGTGGGCGCCGCGCTGTTGCGCCAGCCCGTCGACGGCATCTTCTTCACGGGCTCGTACGCGACGGGCGCGCGCATCGCCGCCGCAGCCGGACGCGCCATGGTCAAGGTACAGCTCGAGCTCGGCGGCAAGGATCCGGTCTACGTGTGCGAAGACGTCGACGTCAAGGCCGCCGCTGCCGCGGTCGCCGACGGCGCGTTCTACAACACCGGCCAGTCGTGCTGCTCGGTGGAGCGCGTGTACGTCCATGCCTCGATCTACGATGCGTTCGTCGAGGCGTTCACGGCCGAGGTCAACGGCTTCAGGATCGGCGATCCGATGGACGAATCGACGTACATCGGGGCCATCACCCGAAAGCCCCAGCTCGCCGTGCTGCGCGCGCAGGTCGCCGACGCGAAGCGCAAGGGCGCGCGCGTGCTGACCGGCGGCGCCCCGCTGCGCGGCAAGGGTAACTGGTTCGCGCCCACCGTGCTGGCCGAAGTGGACCATTCGATGAGCGTCATGCGCGACGAAACGTTCGGCCCCGTCATCGGGGTGCAGTCGGTGGCCGACGATGCCGATGCGGTCGCGCAAATGAACGACACCGACTATGGCCTGACCGCGGGCGTCTACACGTCCGACGAAGAGCGTGCCAAGCGGCTGTTGGCGCAGGTCCATGCCGGCAGCGTCTACTGGAACTGCTGCGATCGCGTGAGCCCGCGCCTGCCCTGGTCGGGCGTCAAGCATTCGGGCCTGGGCCTCACGCTCTCCACGTACGGCATCCAGGCGTTCACCCGGCCCAAGGCCTGGCACCTGCGCAGCGCCTGAGCGTGGCGTTAGGATCGCGTGCTGCGCAACTCCGCTGCGTGCAGCGTGTTGTGCAACAGCATGGCAACGGTCATGGGCCCAACGCCACCGGGTACGGGGGTGATCCATGACGCGCGCTCGCAGGCCGCCGCGAAATCCACGTCGCCGGTGAGCTTGCCGTCCGGCAGCCGATTCATGCCGACGTCGAGCACGATGGCGCCGGGCTTGATCCAGTCGCCCTGCACCATGCGGGCCTTGCCCACCGCGGCCACGACGATGTCGCCTTGCCGCACGATCGAGGGCAGGTCGCGCGTAGCCGAATGGCAAATGGTGACGGTGCAGCGCGCCATCAGCAGCTCGAGCGCCATGGGCCGGCCGACGATGTTCGACTGCCCGATCACGACCGCGTGCTTGCCGGCCAGCGCTTCACCCGTCTCGGCCAGCAGGCGCATGCAGCCGTAGGGCGTGCAAGGACGCAGCGTCGGCGTCTTCAGCACCAGACGACCGACGTTGTACGGATGAAACCCGTCGACGTCCTTGCGCGGGTCGATGCGCTCGATCACCCGATTGGGATCGATCTGCGCCGGCAAGGGAAGCTGCACGAGAATGCCGTCGATCGCCGGATCGGCGTTCAGGCCATCGATCAACGCGAGCAGCTCGTCCTGCGCGACGTCGGCCGGCGGATCGAACGCCAACGAGCGCATGCCCACCGCTTCCGTCGTGCGCCGCTTGTTGCGCACGTACACCGCAGACGCCGCGTTCTCCCCGACCAGCACGACCGCAAGGCCCGGCGCGCTCGCGCCGCTCGCCACGCGCGCCGCAACGCGCGCGCGCACGTCGTCGGTGACACGAGCGGCCAGCGCCTTGCCGTCTAGCACGCGTGCGGTCACGCGGCCGCGCTCATTTGATCGTCAGCTGCTGCCAGCCGCGATAGCGCGCGTGCGCGGCGAGCACCGGATCGGCGTTGACCGCGACCGGGTGCGTGACATGCGACAGCAGCGGCAGGTCGTTCTGCGAATCGCTGTAGAACCAGCTTTCGCGAAAGTCGGCCAGCCGCAGCGAGCGCGCCTGCAGCCACGCGAGCAGCCGCTCGACCTTGCCTTCGCGCATGTTGGGCGTGCCTGCGACGCGCCCGGTGTAGCGGCCGTCCTTGACCTCGGGCTCGGTCGCGATGTGATGCTCGAAGCCGAGCTCGGCTGCGATGGGCCCGGTGAGGAAGCGGCTGGTTGCGGTCGTCAGCACGGTCATGTCGCCCGCGGTGCGGTGCCGCTCCACCAGCGCCCGCGCAGCGGCCGGAATGGAGGGCAGGATCCGCTCGTGCATGAAGCGCTCGTGCAGGACGTCGAGCTCGTCGAGCGTGCGCGTGGTGAGCGTCGACAGGTAGAACTCGGTGAACTCGAGCGCACCGGCTTCGCCACGCGCGTAGCGCGCGACCAGATCGCGGTTGGCCGCCTCGAACGTCGACCGATCGAGCACGCCGCGCTCGAGCAGAAAGTCCACCCACTGCTCGTCCGTGTCGTGCGGGAGCAGCGTGTGGTCGAGGTCGAACAGGACGAGAACGTCGTGGGGCATGCCCCGGGGCGACTACAATGCGCCGCGTGATCGAGGCCCGCATTCTAACCGCCATCGATGCGCGGGTCGCGGCGCTCCTTACCGCCCGTCCGCGACCGCAGCGCGCGCTGCTGGTCGATGGCTGGACGTTTGGTCTCGTCGACGCAGACCGCGAAGCGCGCCTCGCTCGCTGGACCGACGTTTTCGAGCCGGCTGCCGAAGGCCTGGCATTGCATGCGACGCTCGCCACGCCACCGGCCCGCACCGATGCGCTCGAGTCCGTCGTGCGCGCGCTGCGCGACGAAGGCGCGCTGACCGCCTGGCGCAACGAGCGCTACGCCGTGGCGCGCCGCTTCGAGGCTCCGCCCGCCTTCGACCTCGAGCGCGCGGCCGCGCGCTATTTCGGCATCCAGACATATGCGGCGCACGCGAACGGCCTGGTCGGCACGGGCGCGGACGTGCGCATGTGGCTTGCGCGGCGCAGCGCGACCAAGGCCATCGATCCCGGCCTGCTGGACAATCTCGTCGGGGGTGGTATCACCGCCGGCGAGGCCCCCCTCGCAACCCTGGTGCGCGAAGCATGGGAGGAGGCGGGCATCACAGCCGACCTCGCGATGCAGGCACGCGCGACCGGGACGATCCATGTCGAGCGCGCAGTGCCCGATGGCTTTCAGCGCGAAACGATTTTCACCTACGACCTGGCCTTGCCGGGCGATTTCCGGCCGGCCAGCCAGGACGGCGAAGCGGTCGAGCATCGCTGTCTCGGCCTGCCCGCCGTCGCGGACGTGCTTGCGCAAACGAGCGGCGCGGAGGTGATGACGCTCGATGCAACGATGGTCGCCCTCTCCTGCCTGCGCCGGCATGCCGGCACTGCGGCCGCGTAGCGTCAGGCGGCGGCGCGGGCGCTCGCGGGCTTCACCTGCGTGATGCCCATTTCGGCCAGCGTGTCGCGCACGGCGTGCACCGCAAGGCGCATTTCCTCCGGGCCGATGGCGCCGATGCAACCGACGCGGAACGTCTCGAGCTCCGTCAGCTTGCCCGGATACAGCACGAAGCCTTTCTCGCGCACGCGGTCGTAGAACTCGCGGAAGCTGTAGCGCGGATCGGCGGGCGCGTGGAACGTGACGATGATCGGCGCCTGGATGGCGGGATCGAGGAACGGGCGAAAGCCGAGCTCCGCCATGCCGTCGACCAGCGTCGCGCAGTTGCTCGCGTAGCGTGCAAGCCGGGCCGGCTGGCCGCCGGCGGCCGCGTACTCGTCCAATGCAGCATCGAGCGCGACGACGATGTGCGTGGGCGGCGTGAATCGCCATTGCGTCGTCTTGTCCATGTACACCCACTGATCGTGCAGGTCGAGCGAGAGCGACGTGCTGTTGCCCGCCGAGCGTTCGAGCACCGCCTTGCGCACGAAAACGAAACCCATTCCGGGCGGCCCCTCGATGCACTTGCCGGATGCTGCGACGAGCGCGTCGAACGGAACGGCGCGCGCGTCGATCGGCAGTGCGCCGAACGAGCTCATGGCATCGACGATGAGGCGCTTGCCATGGCGCGCGACGACCGCGGCGATCTCCGGCAGTGGATTGAGGATGCCGGTGGAGGTCTCGCAGTGGATGAGGCCGACGTCGGTGATGGAAGGATCGCGGGCCAGCAGGCGGTCCACGTCGGCCGCGGTGGTCGGCGTGTCTTCGCGCGTCTCGAACGTGGACATGCGCCGGCCCATGAGGCTCGTCAGGCGCGCCATGCGCTTGCCGTAGGCGCCATTGACCAGCACGAGCAGATGGCCGTCACGCGGCACCAGCGTGTTGATGGCCGCCTCGACGGAGAACGTGCCGCTGCCCTGCAACGGAATGCAGACATGCGTATCGGGCGCGCCGATGACGTTCATGAGCCGCTCGCGCACGCGCGCCGTCACGGCGTTGAACGCGGCGTCCCAGGAGCCCCAGTCACGCAGCATCGCCGCCTTCGTGGACAGCGACGTCGTGAGCGGTCCCGGCGTGAGGAGAATCGGATCGCGGCTGTAATTGCTCATGGAGGGCTTTCGATCGAGGTCAAGGCGAAGGTGGCGCACGCCAGGCTTGCGTGCGCCGCAGCAGCACGTGCGTGAGCAGCGCGTAGACGAGGCAGACCGCCGTGGAGGTCGCGACGATCAGCGTGGCCATCGCGGCGGCGGCTCCGATCTCGCCCGCTTCGTCGAGGTTCACGATGGCCACCGATGCGAGCTTCGTGTCGGGCGAATACAGGAACACCACGGCCGACAGCGTGACCATGGCATTGATGAACAGGTAGCGCGCGATGTCCAGGATCGCCGGCAGGCACACCGGCACGGTCACGCGGAAGAACGTCGTGTAGAACGGCACCTTGAGCGAGGCGGACACCGCCTCGAACTCGTTGTCGAGCGCCTTCAGGGCCGTCACGGCGGCAAGGTGACTGGAGGTGTAGTAGTGGATCACGGTGGAGACGACGAGGATCGTCATCCCGCCGTAGAGGACGTTGAGCGGATTGCCCGGCGCGTTGAAGAAGAAGATGTAGCCCAAGCCCAGCACCATCCCCGGCACGGCCATGGGGATCGTGGCCAGGAAGCGGATGCCGCCACGCAGCGGCCGCGCACCGCGCGTTTTCTCGAGCAGATAGGCGGTTCCGAAGATCATCAGCGTGCCGAACAGCGCCGTCAGCACCGCCATCTCGAGGCTGTTGAAGTACGAGTCGATGACGCCGCCGTCGACCAGGCCGAACACGTAGTGACGCAGGCTGAAATGCAGGTCGTAGGGCCACAGCTTGATGAACGACGTGTAGACGGCCATGCCAAGCACGGCCATCATGACGAGGCAGACGAGCGCGCAGTACGTCGTCATCGCGAGGTCGAAGCCACGCGACGGGCGCGGCACGTAGGGCACGGCGCGCGCCGAGAACTGCGCCTGCGCGCGCCCCTGCATCCACCAGTCGACCGCGAACGCGAGCACGACGGGCATCAGCAGGATGAGGCCGACGACCGCGCCGCGATTGAAGTTCTGCTGGCCGATCACCTGCTGGTAGATGTCGATCGCCAGCACGTGATAGTTGCCGCCGATGACCTTCGGGATGCCGAAGTCGCTCACCGTGTAGGAGAACACGACCATCGCCGCGCTGACGAGCCCGTAGCGCGCCGCGGGCAGCGTGATCGTGAAGAACTGCCGTGCGCGCGACGTGCCGAGCGATTCGGCCGCCTCGTAGAGCCGCCGGTCGGTCAACAGCAACGCGGTCAGGATGATCATCAGCGCGTGCGGGAAGATTGCGTACACCGCGCTGATCACGATGCCGATCGGCCCGTAGACGGTGTGACCGAACATCAAGCTCTTCAATGCGCCCTGGTTGCCGAACCACTGGATGAACGAGATCGCGGCGAGCATCGATGGCGCGAGGATGGGCGTGAGGGCGACCAGCCTGAACGCGCCCTTGGCGGGCATGCAGCTGCGCGTCAGGCCGTACGCGAAGCCGAAGGCGAGCGGCACCGTGATGAGCGTCACGAGGAGCGCGACGAACAGCGTGTTGCCGGCCGAGTCGATGAGCGCGGGCGACGAGATGTAGTCGCGGAACTGCGCGAGGCCCACGAACGCACCGTTGCGATCCTCGACGCTCTTCACCAGGATCGCGCACAGCGGGGCCAGCAGGAACGCCGCCAGTGCGGCGCACGCCAGCACGAGCAGCGCCAACGCGATACGGCGCTGCCCGTCGACGACGCGCGGCGGGCGCGTGATTGGCGCGGAGGTCGCGACGCTCGCCACGGCGCTCAGCCGAGCAGGCGCATGCACTCGGGCGGAAACCCGACCGACAGCGGCGCGCCTTCGTCCAGCGCCATGCGATCGAGGCTATGGCGCGACAAGGTGACCATGAGCGGATGCTCGTCCGCGTCCGTCAGGCGGACGGTCACGAGGCAGAACGCGCCCAGGAATTCGATCTTCTGTACCTGCGCGCTCGCGTGATTCGCCGCGTCGGCCGCGTTGCCGTTCACCACCACATCTTCGGGGCGCAGGTACAGGTTCACGGCCGTGCCCGGCGCGACCGTGGCGCTGGCAGGCAGGGCCTGCAGCACGAGACTGCCGACGCGAAACCGGCTGTTGCCTTCCGCGATCGCGGGCAGGATATTGACCTTGCCGACGAAGTCGGCGACGAACGCCGATGCAGGCTCGCGGTAGATCGCCTGCGGCGTGCCCACCTGCTCGATGCGCCCGTGGTTCATGACCACGACCTGGTCGGCCATCGACAGCGCTTCTTCCTGGTCGTGCGTGACCATGATGGTCGTGACCGACAGGCGTTGCTGCAGCGCCCGAATCTCGGTGCGCAGGCGCACCCGCTCCTGCGCATCGAGGGCCGAGAGCGGCTCGTCGAGCAGCAGCAGGCCGGGCGCTGTCGCCAGTGCCCGCGCGAGGGCAATGCGCTGCTGCTGGCCCCCGGAGAGCTGGCCGGGGTACTTGGGGCCCGCGTCGGGCAAGCCGACCAGCTGCAGGAGCTCGGCGACGCGTGCCTTGATCTGCGCGCGCCCGGCGCGGCGATTGACCAGGCCGTACGCCACGTTCTCGTGGATCGTGAGATTGGGAAACAGCGCGTACGACTGGAACACGATGCCGTAATCGCGCTTGATGGCGGGCAGCCGCGAGATGTCGCGGCCTTCACGCCGGATGCGGCCGCTATCCTGCGTCTCCAGTCCCGCGATGATGCGCAGGAGCGTCGTCTTGCCGCAGCCCGAGGGCCCCAGGAACGTGACGAGCGCACCGCGCGGCACGTCGAGCGACACACCGCCAAGCGCCGTGAACCGGCCGAAGGTCTTGGTGATGCCCTCGAGCGCGAGGAAGGGCGTGCCTGGCGCGGGCGTCATGCTCGTCATGCCGGGCACGCCAGCCCGCGGGCGAGCGACGCGCCCGCGGGACGTGCGTGCATCACTTCGGCAGCGACTTGCCGTTGTAGCGCTTGGTCCACTCGGCCAGGATCTTGTCGCGATTCGCGGCCGACCATCCGAAGTCGTTCTTGATGAGGTGCTTGTCGTAGTCCGCGGGGATGAACTCGAGCGGCTCGTTCATGCCCGGCATGGCGACGATCGCGAAGTTCTTGGCGAAGAGCTTCATCGCCTCGGGTGTCGCCAGCCAGTCCATCAGCTTCTTGGCCGCGTCCAGATGCTTGGTGCCCTTGATGATCCCGCTCGCTTCGAGGTCCCATCCGAGGCCTTCCGACGGGAACACGATGTCGACCGGCGCGCCCGACTTCTTGGTCTGCATGGCACGGTACTCGAACGAGATGCCGATCGGAAACTCACCGGCGCCCGCCTGCTTGCACGGCTGCGAGCCCGAGTGCGTGTACACGCCGACGTTCTCGTGCAGCGCGTCCATGAACTTCCACGCGTCCTGCTCGCCCCACATCTGGATCCAGCCGGACACGTCCAGGAAGCCCGTGCCCGAAGAGGCGGGATTGGGCATCACGATCTTGCCCTTGTAGACGGGCTTGGTAAGGTCTTTCCAGCTCGTCGGCTTCGGCAGGTTCTGCTTCTGCGCCTCTGCGGTGTTGAAGCAGATGGCGGCGCCGTAGACATCCATGCCGACCCAGCGCGGCGGGTTCTGCGAGTCGCGGTACTGCGCGGGGATCTTGTCGACACCCTTCGGCGCGTACGGCTCGAGCATGCCTTCGTTGGCGAACACGGCCATGCTGGAGGCCGAAGTGCCGATCACGATGTCCGCCTGCGGATTCGCCTTCTCCGCGAGCACCTTCGCCGTGATCACGCCGGTGGAGTCGCGCACGAACTTCAGCTCGACGTCCGGATACGTCTTGTTGAACGCTTCCTGGTACGCCTTGATCTGGTCCGTCTCGAGCGCCGTGTAGACGAGCAGCTGCGTCTTCTGCGCGAGCGCCGGGGCGGCATACAGCTGCAGCGCGCCGAGCAGCAGC
>DATILY010000086.1:0-2729 GCA_035475895.1 Casimicrobiaceae bacterium
GTCCGGTCGCGGCCGCCACGGAAGATCGTCGCTTCGGGCCGGCCCGCCCGGGCGAGCACCCGGGCGTGGAACGCTGCGACCTCCGGCTCGTCGCGCGCGCCGATCATCGCGCTCGCGTCGTCCGCCAGCACGCGGGCGGCGCGCGCGAGCACTGCGGCGGGCACCTCGCGTGCCGCATCGCTCGTGGTCCACGCCACCAGCGCATCGAGCGCGGCGGCCGAACTGTCGTCGCGCGGTGCCATGCGCTTCACGCCAGGGCCAGCATGCGCACGTCGGACAGCGAGTCGATGCGCATGAGTTGATCGAGCAGCTCATCGGTCCGCGCATACGCGGCGGCACAGCGGCGGAATTTCATCATGAGCGCTTCCTCGTCGAGTGGCTGCGTCGGCGTGCCGGGGAAATCGTCCTGCATACGG
Source organism: Casimicrobiaceae bacterium (assembly GCA_035475895.1). GTDB lineage: Bacteria > Pseudomonadota > Gammaproteobacteria > Burkholderiales > Casimicrobiaceae > VBCG01. Next base: position 417 of record DATILY010000086.1, read on the forward strand.
GTGAGCACGCGACCATCGGACAGTGTGAGCTCCACTTCGCTGGTCCATCCGCCGGCGGGTGCCGGCAGCGCTTCGCAGCGCACCGCGCGGCAGAGCGCGCGCAGCCGCGCGTCCGCCAACCCGCGCGCGCCGTACGCTTGCGGGTCCATCGGATCGTCGCGCAACGCGACGGCCACGCACCACGGGACGCTGTACTGCGCGGCCATCGTGTCGGCCGGGGCGGGATCGGCGTGATGGCTCACCACCTTGGTGCTTGCGCGCACCACCACGGCCGTCACGTCGTCGGCGCCAAAGGCATGCTGCCGCCGCAGCATCTCGATGGCGACGAGGGGCGTATGCGCGGTGACGTGACACGGGTAGCGCTTGATGCACAGGTTGCGCGTCTCGAAACGCTCGCCGAGCCCCGCCAGGAGCAGCGCGGGATCGGCTTCCGCGCAATACGTCGCGAGAAAGCCGAAGCCGCCTTCGAGGATCGTGTCGGGGCCTTCGAAGCCGCGCTGCGCGAGACGCGCGGCGAGGATGCCCGACTCCGCGGCGCGCCCCAGGTGCAGCCGCTTGACCATGGCGCCATTGTCCGCTTGGGCAAACGCGAGCAGGCCGCCGCACAACGACCCGGCGATGCCGAGTGCCTGCGTGAGCGTCGCTGCGTCGAGGTTGAGGATGCGCGCTGCCGTGACGGCGGCGCCGAAGGGACCGGTGAGGCCGGGCGCGTGAAACCCGAGACGCTCGCTGCTGTGCTTCGACGCGGCGCCGATGCGGAACATCACTTCGCAGCCGGCGACGATCGCCGTGACCAGTGTGGCGCCGTTGCAGCCGGTTTCTTCGCCAAGCGCCAGCGCGACGGGCACGAGTGCTGCACCCGGATGCACGCCCGCGCCGGGTTTGCGCAGGCTGTCGAGCTCGAAGCCATGCGCGAACACGCCATTGGCGAGTGCGGCGAGCGGCGCACTGACGGCGCCCGCGACCCCGACCATGCGGCTCGTGCCATGGCCGCCGTACTGATGCGCATAGTCCGCGACGGCGCGGCCCCAAGGCAGCCGGCTGCCGAGCAGGCACACGCCAACCGTGTCGACGAGGCACGCGCGTGCGCGCTCGCGATCGAGCGCGGGAATCGCCTCGTGGCGCAAGCCCGCTGCAAACGTGGAGAGAATGCGCGCCGCGGTCTGCACCTGCGGATTGTACAATCGCGTGGCATGCCATGGCATACCATGGCGCGATGGAGGGTTCGCGATGTCGAGGTTCATGAACGCCGTGGTGCGCATCGCCGCGGCCACGCTGCTGTGCCTGGCAACGGCGGCGCACGCGGCGTATCCCGACCGTCCCATCAAGGTGATCCATGGATTCGCCGCGGGCGGCGGCGCCGACATCCTGCTGCGCACGATCATTCCGGCGGTCAGCGAGAACCTCGGGCAGCAGATCATCGTGGAGTACCGGCCGGGCGCGGGCGGCAACCTGGCCATGGAAGCGGTCGCCAAGGCGGCCCCCGACGGTTATACGCTGCTCATGGGCACTCCCGGGCTCGCCACCAATCCGAGCCTGTACGCGACGCTGCCGTTCGATCCGCTGAAGGACTTCGTGCCGATCAGCCTCGTGGGCACCGTACCGAACGTGCTGATCGTGGCGCCGTCGCTGCCCGTCAAGTCGGTCGCCGACCTGATCGCCTTGGCGCGTGCCAAGCCCGGATCGCTCAACTACGCGTCGCCCGGCGTGGGCACGTCGCTGCATCTCGCGGGCGAGCTGTTCAAGCTCGACACCGGCACGGACATCGTGCACGTCGCATACAAAGGCGGCTCGCAGGCGCAGACCGACGTGATGGGCGGACAGGTGCAGATGATGTTCAACGTGCTGCCTTCGGCGCTGCCGCAGATCCAGGCGGGCACGCTGCGCGCGCTGGCGGTGACCGGCAAGACGCGCGCCGAATCGCTGCCCAACGTGCCGACCATGATCGAGGCGGGCGTGCCGGGCTACACCGCGCTCACGTGGAACGGATTGCTCGCGCCCGCCGGCACGCCGCCGGAGATCGTCGCGCGGCTCAACGATGCGATCGTCAAGGCGATGCGCTCACCCGCGATGAAGGACCTGCTCGGCAAGATCGGGCAGGACCCGGCGTGGAGCACGCCCGAGGAATTCGCCGCGTTCCTGCGGGAGGAGACCGCGAAGTGGACCAAGGTGATCCGTGCGAGCGGGATCAAGCCGCAGTGAGCCCGAAGCGCCGCGCCACGTCCGCACCGCAGAGGAAAGTCCAATGACCGATCACGCGCGTTCCGATGTGGCACCCAAGACCAAGGCGCGCCGCATGCGCGAGCTCCTGCG
>DATILY010000087.1:0-24118 GCA_035475895.1 Casimicrobiaceae bacterium
CCCAAGCGGCTGACCGGTGCTGACCCGCCAATGCCTTGGTGCGGGCGATGCCAGTTGTAGTGATGCATCCAACGATGAAGCATAGTCGTTCGGTCCGCCGAGCTGTTGTACGGAATGCCGTAGGCCCATTCGCGCAGGGCCGATTGAATGAAGCGCTCGGCCTTGCCATTGGTTTGAGGCCGGTAGGCACGCGTGAAATGATGTCGCAAGCCCAACTGATGGCACGCGGCGGCGAACTTGCCCGAACGAAACGGCGCGCCGTTGTCGGTCAGCACGCGGCGCACCGTCACGCCGAGCTGGCCGAAATATTTGACGCTGGCGTGCAAGAAGGCGGCGGCGCAGTCGCCGCGCTCGGTCGGTTTCATCTGCGTAAAGCCCAGACGCGCATGGTCATCCACGGCCACGAACAGGTATTCCCAGCCGGCACCATCCACCGAGTCGCGCCGGTTGCCGGTGACGCGGTGGCTCATCCGCTCGATGCGGCCGAGCTTTTTCGTGTCGATATGCATCAAGTCGCCTGGCTCGGCATGCTCATAGCGCATCGCCGGCTCGCTGGGCGCCAAGTCGCTCCAGCGCGACAGGCCTGCACGGCGCAGCACCCGGCCCACCGTACTGGCCGACACACCGAGCGTTTGGGCAATCCGCGCCTGAGTCAAAAACCGCCGGCGCAGCTCCACAATGCCCAGTGCTGTAGCCGGCGCGATCGCTCGGGGGCTCACCTGCGGCCGCGAGGAAACGTCGCGCAAACCAGCCTCGCCTTGGGCCAGGAAACGGCCCACCCACTTCCGCACGGTTGGCACGCTAACGCCATGCGCGCCGGCCGCGGCCGCCAAGCTCAGCTTCCGGTCGACCACGTCCTGAACCAGTTCCATTCGACGGAGCAGCGTGAGTCGGGCATTCTTGTGAATGTTCATTCGGCTGAGTCCCTGAGAGATGTGGGTTGGGTCGCACCTCCCAGTCTCTCAAACTCAGCCCGAATGAACAGTAACAACGTGTTGAAGCTTCACAACTAGCCCTCCGCATCGAGGCCGAGCTGCACCATTTCCGCCGCGCGCAGCACTGCGCGCGCCTTGTTCTGCGTCTCCTGCCATTCGCTCTCGGGCACCGAGTCGTGGACGATCCCGGCACCCGCCTGCACGTAGAGCGCGCCATCCTTGATGACCGCGGTGCGGATGGCGATGGCGAGATCCATGTCGTCCTGAAAGCTGACGTAGCCCACCGCGCCGGCGTATACGCCGCGGCGGAACGGCTCGAGCTCGTCGATGATCTCCATCGCGCGCACCTTGGGCGCGCCGCTCACGGTGCCCGCCGGAAACGACGCGGCAAGCACGTCGAAGCTCGTCAATCCGGGCGCCAGCGTGCCTTCGACGTTCGACACCATGTGCATGACGTGCGAATAGCGCTCGATCGCGAATTGCTCGGTGACCCGCACGCTGCCGATCGCGGCGACGCGGCCGACGTCGTTGCGCCCGAGGTCGAGCAGCATCACGTGCTCGGCCACTTCCTTGGGATCGGCGCACATCTCGGTGGCGAGCTTTTCGTCGGCGTCGCGCGTGGCGCCGCGCGGACGCGTGCCCGCGATGGGGCGCAACGTGACGGTGTCGCCTTCCTTGCGCACGAGGATCTCCGGTGAAGCGCCCACCACGTGGAAATCCCCGAAGTCGTAATAGAACATGTACGGTGACGGATTGAGCGAGCGCAGCGCGCGGTAGAGCGACAGCGGCGAAGCCGTGAACGGCAGCCGCAGCCGCTGCGACAGGACCACCTGCATGATGTCGCCCGCGACGATGTATTCCTTGGCGCGCCGCACCGCGGCCTGGAAGGCGGCGGCACCGGTGAGGCTCTCGGCGGTGGTCACCGTGGTCGCCGTCTGGAATGGAATCGCCGGCATGGTGCGCAGCCGGCGGCGCAGCTCCTGCAGCCGGTCGTGCGCGTCCCAGTACGCGCTCGGCAGCGCGGCGTCGGCATACACGATGAGATAGATCTTGCCCGACAGGTTGTCGATGACCGCGAGCTCGTCGGTGAGCATGAGCAGCATGTCGGGCAGGTCGTCGAGATCGCTTGGCTCCCCCGGCGCGTGGCCCGCGAGCCGCTTCTCGATGTGGCGCACCGTGTCGTAGCCGAAGTATCCCGCGAGGCCGCCGCAGAAGCGCGGCAGGCCGGCCTGCGGCGCAGCGCGATAGCGTTGCATGAACGCTTCGAGGAACGCGAGCGGGTCGCCGTCGTGGCGTTCGATCACGCCGCCGCGGTCCTCCACCTCCACGTGCGTGCCGCGCACGCGCAGCCGGATCTTCGCGGGCAGGCCGATGAACGAATAGCGGCCGAAGCGCTCGCCCCCGACGACCGATTCGAGCAGGAAGGTGTACCGCTGGTTGGCGAGCTTGAGATAGAGCGACAGCGGCGTGTCGAGATCGGCGAACGACTCGAGGACGAGCGGAACGCGGTTGTACCCTTGCGCGGCGAGCGCGCGAAATTCGGCTTCGGTGATCACGTGACCCTCGCAGTCGGTGGTGCGGAAACGTCGCGCGAAAGGCGACGGCGGAGCGACGGGCGTTTCTACGAGCGGCGCCAGCAGCGCCAGGCGCGTGCGCGCCATCGCCACGCGGACGCGCGACGGGCAGGGGGAGGGTAGCGATAGGTCGACATGGTGCGATAAAGACTATAGCACCGCCCCAGCCAGCTCGGCACGCATGCCGGCGATGGTGGCGGCATAGTCGTCGTGCCCGAACACGGCGCTGCCGGCCACGAACGTGTCCGCGCCCGCTTCGGCGATGGCGCGGATGTTCGAAGCCTTCACCCCGCCGTCGACTTCGAGCAGGATCTCGCGCCCGGTGCGCTGCATCGCCATGTCGACGAGCTTGCGGGCCGCGCGCAGCTTGTCGAGCGCGTGGGGGATGAACGATTGACCGCCGAAGCCGGGATTGACCGACATGATGAGCACGAGGTCGAGCCGGTCGATGGTGTGCATCAGCCAGTCGAGCGGCGTGGCGGGATTGAACACGAGACCCGCCTTGCAGCCGCTGTCGCGGATCAGTCCGATCGTGCGGTCGACGTGCTCGGACGCTTCGGGGTGGAAACTGATGATCGCTGCACCCGCCTGTGCGAAATCGGGCACGATGCGATCGACCGGCTTGACCATGAGATGCACGTCGATCGGAATGCTCGCGTGCGGACGCAGTGCCGCGCACACGAGCGGCCCGATCGTGAGGTTGGGCACGTAATGGTTGTCCATCACGTCGAAGTGCAGCAAGTCGGCGCCGGCGGCCGCAACGGCGCGTGCTTCCTCGCCGAGCCGGGCGAAGTCGGCCGACAGCAGCGAGGGTGCGATGCGGAACGTGCGCGGCATCTCGTTATAATCTCACGGTCGAGGTGCAGACGAGCGATGGCGGACAGCAAGCGCTACGAGATCGAGGTGGTCGCGAAGCCAGCCTATCTCGCCGATCAATCCGATCCGGCGAAGAACCAGTACGTGTTCGCCTATACGATCACCATCACCAATACGGGAGACGTGACGGCCCAGCTCATCAGCCGTCACTGGGTGATCACCGACGGCGAGCATCGGACGCAGGAAGTGAAGGGCCTGGGCGTCATCGGGCAGCAGCCGGTGCTCAAGCCCGGCGAGCGGTTCGAGTACACCAGCGGCGCGAGCCTGCCCACGCCGGTGGGCACGATGCGCGGCAGCTACCAGATGGTTGCGGAGGACGGCCACACGTTCGATGCGCCCATCGCGAGCTTCACGCTGTCGGTTCCCCGCACGCTTCACTGATTCGCGTCGTCGTCGCCGTCGCGGTCGCGCTTGCGGGCCGGGCGCATGGTCCACCATACGATGCCTACCAGGATGGCACCCGCCACGAACGATTCGAACAGCAGCCAGCCCATGATCGCGGCTCCGATGATTGTGCGCGTGCTGGCGCTCGCCGGCACGTTGTTGCTGGCTGCATGCCAGACGACGCCGGTGGCGCCGCCCGCGCGGCCGTCGCCTCCAGCGGCCACCGGCCGCGTCGTGTACACGCCGGTGGCGTACGACGCCCTGCCCGGCTGGTCGTCGGACGCCCAAGACGCGGCATGGCCTGCATTGCTCGCCGGATGCCGCGCGCTCGTCGATGCCCCGGCGACGCGCGACGCCTGGACGCCCATCTGCAACGACGCCGCAGCAGCCGGCGCACCCGATGCGGCGGCGGCGCGCGCCTTCTTCGAAGCACATTTTACGGCGTACCGGGTCGCTGACGCAGGCGGTCTCGACACCGGGCTCGTGACCGGCTACTACGAGCCGCTGCTGCAGGGCGACCGTTCACCGTCGGAGCGCTATGCCGTGCCGCTGTACGGCGTGCCCGACGACCTGCTCGTCGTCGATCTCGCGAGCCTCTATCCCGAGCTCAAGGGCAAGCGCGTGCGCGGCCGCCTCGACGGCAGGCGCATCGTGCCGTACTGGTCGCGGGCCGAGATCGACGCCGGCAAGCCGGACCTGCACGACAAGGCGCTCGCCTATGTCGCGGACGCCGTCGAAGCGTTCTTCCTCGAGATCCAGGGCTCGGGACGCATCGCGCTGCCCGGTGGCGGCGTCATGCGCGTCGGCTACGCCGATCAGAACGGCCATCCCTTCCATTCGATCGCGCGCGTGCTGATCGACCGCGGCGAGCTCACGGCCGACACCGCGTCGATGCAGGCGATCAAGGCATGGGGACGGGCGCATCGCGACGCACTGCCCGCCCTGCTCGCGGAAAATCCGAGCTACGTTTTCTTTCGCGAGATTCCGGCGCCCGCGCCCGGATCGCTCGAAGCGCGCATCGACGGGCCGATCGGGAGCCTCGGCGTGCCGCTGCTCGCCCAACGCACAATCGCGGTGGACACGCGCTACGTGCCGCTGGGAACGCCCGTGTTCCTCGACACGACGAACCCCGTCACGCAGGCGGGCATCGAGCGGCTGACGTTCGCGCAGGACACGGGCGGCGCCATCCGCGGCATCGCCCGCGCGGATTATTTCTGGGGCTTTGGCGACGCAGCGGGCCGCGAGGCCGGCCGCATGCGCCAGCAAGGCCGGATGTGGATCCTGTGGCCGCGTGGCGCGACGTTGCCCGGAGCAGGCTGACGCCAACTGGCCGCACACGCGTGCCCCCACAAACAAAAAGCCCCGCACGCGCGGGGCTTTTCGTCGCAGCGTGAAGCCGACTAGCGCATGCGCCGGCGCAACGCCCCGAACGCCGTGAGCGACAGCAGCAGACCCAGTGCTGCGAGCGCCCATTCGGATAGCGTCGGCACCGGCAGCGTCGGCGGCGGCGGACCACCGACCGGCGGCTGAAGGTTGACCGGCAGGAAGCGCACGGCGCCTGCACCGCGGCCACCCGTCACGGGAATGGCGCACGACACCGCGCCAGCCGTGGTGAACGGCGCCTTGATCAACAGCATCGGACCGCTCGTATTGCCCGTGGCAAGTGCGAAGTTGTTGTCGGCGCTGATGCTGATGTCCTCGAGCGACCCGGTGCCGGCCGGGATTGGAATCGCCTGGACGGTGGAGGAGGCGCTGTACGGCGCGGAAATCGAGAAGATCGAGCTCACGCCACTTGCGTCGACCACCAGCACGTGCTGCCCGTCCGGCGAGGCGACGATGCCATCCAGCTGGCTCGAGCCCGGGATGGGCAAGGTCACTGCCGTGGAGGCTGCCGAGAACGGACCCGTGACGATGCGCACGGTGTTGCCGAGCGACGTCGCGAGCAGCGTGTTGCCGTCCGGCGTGATGGCAAGGCCTTGCACGGCGCCGATGGGGATCGTGAAGGCGACCGACGTGTACGGCGGGTCGAGGACCGTGATGCCGCCGCTGTTGCCGACGTACGCGCGCGACGCGGCGTCGAAGACGATCGCCTCGGTCTGAAACGACGAGATCGAGCCGGGCAACGGCACGTTCGTGAACGTCGGCGCGCTGAACGGCGCGTGCATCACGACGAGCGACGAGCTGCCGCCCGACATCAGCGCGAACTGCAGGTTCGGCGCCACCGCGATGCTGCCTATCCCGCTGTAGCCCGCTGCGCCGGTGCTGATCGTGTTGAGCACCGTGTGCGTCGAGATCTGCACGTTCCAGACCTGAGAGCCGCTGAAGTTCGAGATCAGCGCGAAGTCGCTGCCGTAATAACCGACGCCATGCGGCGTGCCGCTGATGCCCGTGACGTTGCTGCTGGGCAGCGTGGCCGGGCAACTGCCCGCGAAGGTTACGTTGGGAAACACGTAGGCAGCATTAGCCGATGTGCTGCCGAGGATGGCCGTCTGCGCTGAGGCAAGTTGCGCGAGCGGCAGCATTGCTAGAAGCGCGCATGACATGAGCGCGCTGCGACGCAGATTCATAGACAACCCCCCTGAAAGGTCGATCGGCGGGCCGCTGTACCCCTACTGCGGCTCGCAACCCCTGCAAGCTATGCTGCGTCGCGTCCGAGCGTCAAGCCGCGGTTGTAAAATTTTTCGACAAATCAGCGTTTTGAGACAAGCTTGCAACAACCTTACGGCGCGTGGCCTTCAAGGAGCTCCTCGGCCTGGCGATCGGCGTGATACGACGAACGCACGAGCGCGCCCACCGCGGCGTGGCGAAAGCCAAGCCCATAGGCCTGGCGCTCGAGCGCTGCGAACGCCTCCGGCGTGACGTAGCGGTCGACCGGAAGGTGGCCGCGTGAAGGCTGGAGGTATTGCCCCAGCGTGAGCATGTCGATGGCGTGTGCGCGCATGTCGCGCAGCGTGGCCACGATCTCATCGTCCGTTTCGCCAAGTCCTGCCATCAAGCCCGACTTGGTCGGCACGGCCGGAAAGCGCTCCTTGAAGGCTTGAAGAAGCCGCAGAGAGTGCGCGTAATCGGAACCCGGCCGCACTTGCCGGTAGAGGCGCGGCACGGTTTCCAGGTTGTGATTCATCACGTCGGGCGGCGCGGCGGTGAGGATGTCGAGCGCGCGGTCGAGGCGGCCGCGGAAGTCCGGGACGAGCACTTCGATCCGCGTGGCGGGCGATCGGTCGCGCACGGCCTGGATGCAGTCGACGAAATGCTGCGCGCCGCCGTCGCGCAGGTCGTCGCGGTCGACGCTCGTGATCACGACATAGGACAAGCGCAGCGCGGCGATCGTGGCGGCGAGGTTGGCCGGCTCGTCGGCATCGAGCGGCAGCGGCCGGCCGTGGCCCACGTCGCAGAACGGGCAGCGGCGCGTGCAGATGTCGCCCATGATCATGAACGTCGCCGTGCCCTTGCCGAAGCACTCGCCGATGTTCGGGCAGGACGCTTCCTCGCACACCGTGTGCAGGTTGTGCTCGCGCAGGATGCGCTTGATCTCGTGAAAGCGCGGCGAGCCGCCGGCGCGCACGCGGATCCAGTCGGGTTTGCGCAGCGGCTCGCGGTCGATGACCTTGATCGGGATGCGCGCCGTCTTGCCCGCGCCTTTTTCCTTGACGCCCGCGCGAACGCCCGGCGCGGTGAGCGGCGGGTTGTCTGCCGGGGAAGAGATGTCGGACAAGGGCGGGCCTCGGTCCGTGAGTTTACGCAACCGCCGGGTCGAGGCGGCGGACGATGTGTTGCGCGAGCGCCTGCCCCGCGGCCTCCAGTGGCGGACTCAGACCGAAATCGGCCAGCCGTGCCACGGTGAGGCCCGGATAACCGCAGGGGTCGATGTCGCCGAACGGCGCGAGATCGGCATCGAGGTTCACCGCGATGCCGTGATAGGTGCAGCCGTTACGCACCTTGAGGCCCAACGCGGCGATCTTCGCTTCCCGCCCGCCGGCACGCACGTATACGCCGGGCGCATCGACCCGGCCGCGCGCCGCGATGCCCTGCTCCGCGAGCCAGTCCACGACGGCGCCTTCCAACCTGCGCACCAGCGCACGCACGCCGAAGCCCCGGCGCTTCAAGTTCACGAGCACGTAGACGATGAGCTGCCCAGGACCGTGATACGTCACCTGGCCGCCTCGATCCACCTGGTGCACGGGGATGGCGTTGTCGCGGAGCAAGTGCTCGCGCCGGCCCGCGAGTCCCAGCGTGTACACGGGCGGATGCTCGGTGAGCCAGAGCTCGTCGCGGGTCGACGGCGTGCGCGCATCGGTGAAGGCCTGCATCGCGCGCCAGCAGGCCAGGTAGTCCGTGCGGCCGAGGGAAACGACGTCAACGGCAACCTCACTGGATTCCCGCCCCGGCGGGAATGACAAGCTGCGTTCGTCACCCCCGCGCAGGCGCGGAGCCAGTGTCGTCGCTTCCTCGACGATCACAGCACCATCGTGACCATGGGATTGGCGCACAGCTCGCGATACAGGTCGTCGAGTTGCGTGCGCGACGTCGCGTGGATGGTGGCCGTGACGGACAGATAATTGCCCGCGCTCGACGCGCGCATCTCCAGGGTGGCCGGATCGAAGTCGGGCGCGTGCCGCTGGACGACGTCGGCCACTTGCTGCGCGAAGCCCGGCTGCGTGCGTCCCATCACCTTGATCGGGAAGGCGCACGGAAATTCCAGCGCGGACACCTGGGCGGCAACGGGCTCGAGACTCATCGGAAAAGCTCCACCAAGACGGGCAACGCCCGCACCATTCCGTGGAATATGGGGCTGCAAGCGCCGTCGTGCAACCGGGTCAGCGCGCGTACATGTACTCGCGCGTGAGCGGGTGCGGGAGCCGTCCACCGGGCAGCGGCTTGCCGGCCAGCAATTGCCAGAGCGACATCCAGCCTCGATCGAAGCCGTGCGCCGACCCCGCCATGTAGATGCGCCACACCCGGAAGCGCTCCTCGCCCGCCTCGCTGCGCGCCGCATCGGCGTGGGCTTCGAGGCGATCGACCCAATGCCACAGCGTGCGCGCGTAATGCTCGCGCAGCGCCTCGGCGTCGACCACCTCCAGGCCTTCGGCCGTCATGCCCTCGACGACCTTCGATACGTGCGTGAGCTCGCCGCCCGGGAACACGTATTCCTCGATGAAGTCGCCGATGCCGCTGCCGAGGCTCTGGGCGCCGAGCCAGTTGTGCGTGATGCCGTGGTTGAGCACGAACCCGCCCGGCTTGAGGATGCGCCGGATCTTGCCGAAGTACCTGGGGAAGCGCCGCACGCCGACGTGCTCGAACATGCCGACGCTGGCTACCTTGTCATAGCGCTCCACGTCGGGCAGGTCCTGGTAGTCCCGCAGCTCGACGCGGACGCGATCGCCGAGCCCGCGGGCGGCGATCTCCGCGGTCACGTGCTCGAACTGGTTGCGCGACAGCGTGATGCCGTGCGCGCGCACGCCGTAGTTCTCGGCCGCCCACAGGATGAGCGCGCCCCATCCGCACCCGATGTCCAGGAACTCCTCGCCGGGTGCCAGGCGCAGCTTGCGGCAGATGTGGTCGAGCTTCTGCGCCTGCGCGGTGTCGAGCGTGTCCTCGGGCGTGCGGAAATACGCGCACGAGTAGACGAGCCGCTGGTCGAGGAACGTCCGGTAGAAGGCGTTCGACACGTCGTAGTGATGCGCGATGTTCGCGCGATTGGTGCGGCTCTGGTGCAGCACATGGCGGAACCAGGACGTGACGGAGTCGCGGCCATGCGCGATGTCCCCGACCATGGCCTCCGCGATCGCGAGCACGCGCCGCGCGCTTCCCGTGAAGTCGACGTCGTTGTGGACGTAGGCGCGGGCCAGCGCGCCCAACGCGGGCGAGGCCAGGGCGCGCAAGCCCGCAAAGGTACGGGCGATGACGTCGACCTCGGGCCGTGGTGACAGCGGCACGCGGGCGCCGTCCGGCAGCACCAGGGCGATGGGCAAGTCACGCCCGCTGTAGCGATCGGCGATGAGCTTCGGGAGGGATAAGGCCATGATCGTCGTGCCTTCTGCCACGCATGCCGGGGGAGGAGCAGTTTAGCAAGCCTGACGCCCGGCTCTCCAGCAGCCCCGAATCCGGGCCTGCGGCGTTTGCAATGGCATGCAAGCATGCTCCGTACCCGCCGCGGCCCCTTTTTTGACACCCGCGGGCAGCGCCCCTACCATCGGCTCGGTCGCCGCGCCTCCTGTCCCGGCGCGCCTCCCGCCGCCGATGACCTCACCGAGCCGCTCTGCCGGCGACGCGCCGAGCGCGTTCGACGATCGTCAGTTTCGCGACGCCATGGCGCAGCTCGCCACGGGCGTGACGATCGTGTGCGCGCGCGCCGCCGAGGAGCGCTACGTCGGGTTCACCGCCAATTCGTTCAGTTCCGTTTCGCTCGACCCGCCGCTGGTGGTGTGGAACCTCGCCGCGCGCTCGGCGAGCCTTGCTGCATTCGAGGCGGCGTCGCGTTACTCGGTGAACGTCCTCTCCGCGCGGCAGGTCGACCTCGCGCGCCGCTTCTCGCGTCCGCACGCCGACCGCTTCGCGAGCGTCCCCTATCGCCTGGGCTGGGCGGATGCGCCGCTCATCGAAGGCTGCGTTGCCTGGCTCGAATGCCGGCATTACGCCCGTCATCGCGCCGGCGATCACGTGCTGTTCGTGGGGGAAGTGGTGACGGTGGAACGCGCCCGCGGCCAGGGGCTCGTGTTCCATCATGGGCGCTTCGGGACGACGGCGCCGCTGCCGGAGTGAGGTGCTACGCGCGCGCTTAGTCGTCCGTCGTCAGCCGCCCTTCGCGCGCTGGAACGCCGCATGCACGCGCCGGAACACCGGACCGGGCACGCCAGCGGCGAACGGCGCACCATCCACGCGCGTCACCGCAATCACTTCCTTGGTGGACGACGAGAGCCACATCTCGTCCGCGCCCAGCGCTTCTTCGCGCGTGACGGGCCGCACCTCGAGCGGCACGCCGGCCGCGCGCGTGAATTCGAGCGCCGCGTCGTACGTGATGCCCGGGAGGATCATGTTGTCCTTGGGCGGCGCAAGCACCGTGCCGTTGCGCACGACCAGCACGTTGGAGGCCGACGCCTCGGTCAGCATGCCGTCGCGGAACATCACCGTTTCGGCGGCGTCGGCATCCGCGGCGAGCTGGCGCATGAGCACGTTGCCCAGCAGCGACGTGGTCTTCAGGTCGCAGCGATGCCACCGGTTGTCGACCGCGGTCACGACGGCGACGCCGCGCTCGACCTGCTCGCGGCTCGGGACCGTGAGCGGATTGCTCATCATGAAGACGGTGGGTGGGACACCGGCAGGAAATGCGTGATCCCGCTTGGCCACGCCGCGCGTGATCTGCAGGTACACCGCCTGGTCGTCGAAGGGTTGACGGGCGATCAGCTCGCCGATGAGGGCCTGCCAGCGTGCATCGTCGTGCGGATTGCGCATGCGCACGCCGTCCAGCGAATACTGCAGGCGTGCCAGATGCTGGGGCATGCGGAACGGCCGGCGGCTGTACACCGGCACGACTTCGTAGACGCCGTCGCCGTAGATGAAGCCGCGGTCGAGCACCGAGACTTTTGCCTGGGTGATCGGCAGGAACTCACCGTTGAGATGGACGATCTGCTCGGCGTTCATTGGACTGGCCCTTGCGCTGCGCGCCTGGAGGCAGTTGATCGGCGCACGCGGCCCCGCGGGCGCGCACGAGCTTTCACGACGACGACTTCACGAACCACAGCCGCACGGTATCCCACGCGCGGCCGAAGATGCTCGCGGGCGGCACCTCCTTCAGCGCGATGAGCGGGAACTCCGCCATCGGCTTGCCTTCCAGTGCAACGCGCACCACGCCGACGCGCTGCGCGCTTTGTACGGGCGCGACCAGCGGCTCTTGCGTCTCGAGCGTCAACGTGAGCTTGTCCGCCTTGCCCTTGGGCAGGGTGAGGTAGCGATCGGCGAGGAAGCCGGCCGGCACTTCCTTGTCGGCGCCCTTCCACACCCGCAGCGTGGAAACCGCCTTGCCGGACTGGTAGAGCTGCACGGTGTCGAACGACTGGAAGCCCCAGTTGAGCAGCTTCTGGCTTTCGGAGGCGCGCGTGTTGTCGCTCGGTGCACCGAGCACGACGGAGATCAGGCGGCGGTCACCGCGCTTCGCCGAGGCGACGAGGCACCATCCCGCGGCGTCGGTATGGCCGGTCTTGAGGCCGTCGACATACGGATCGGTCCACAGCAGCCGGTTGCGGTTGGATTGCGTGATGTTGTTGTAGCGGAATTCCTTCTGCGAATACACCGGGTAGTACTCGGGGTAGTCGCGGATCAGCGCGGCGCTCAGGCGCGCGAGATCGGCCGCCGTGGAGTAGTGCTGCGGATCGGACAGACCGGTCACGTTGGTGAAATGCGTGCCGGTGAGGCCGAGGCGCGCGGCCTCCTGGTTCATCTGCGCGACGAACTGCTCCTCGCTGCCGGCCACGAGCTCGGCCAGCGCGATGGACGCATCGTTGCCGGATTGCACGATCATGCCGCGGACGAGCTCGTCCACGCTGACGGCGCGGCGGGGCTCGATGAACATGCGCGAGCCTTCCGCCTTCCACGCGCGCGGCGACACCTCCACCATCTGCGAAGGGGTGATGGTCTTCGCGCGCAACGCCGCGAACACCCGGTACGCAGTCATGAGCTTGGTGAGCGACGCCGGATCGCGGCGCTCGTCGGCGTTGGCGGCGCCGATCGTCTGTCCGCTCAGCGTGTCGAGCAGCACCCACGCCGCCGCCGTGATGCCAGGCGCGCCGTTGGGACCGGGCGGCAGCGCCTCGGCAGCCGGCGCGGGCGCCGCTTTGTGCGCATGCGGCTTCGCGGCCGGCTTGGCCTGACGCGATTGCGCCGGGGCGACGAGGAGCAGCGCTGCAACGAGCGCACAGGCGATGCGGATGGGAAGCATGGCAGAGCGAATGCGAGCGCGTGATTATACTGCCGTGCATGACGACCTCGCTCGCATTGCGGTCCCTTGTCGCGCGGCGCGCACTCGCGACGGCCGGTGCGTTGATGTTGTGCGCATGCGCCACGCTGCTCCAGGACAGGGCACGCGACGACCTTGCGCGCGCCGAGCACGCCTTCGCGCAGGACAGCGTCGACCACGGCATCCGCGCCGCCTTCATCGCGCACTTCGCCCCCGACGGTCTCGTGTTCGAGCCGGGTCCGGTGCGGGTTCGCGAGGTGTGGCCCACGCGACCGGCCCCGCCCGATCCGCAACGATTGCAGCTGGACTGGACGCCCCGGCTGGTGCACGTCGCACGTGCGGCCGACCTCGGCTTTTCGACCGGGCCGTTCCACTTGCTCGATACGGCAGGGCTGCAGCCGCCCATCGACGGCGCGTTCTTCTCCGTCTGGCAGCGCCAGGCAGATGGCACGTGGAAAGTCTGGCTCGACATGGGCGCGCGCAACACAGGCGTACTGAGCGAGGCGGCGTGGCGCGGACCACCCGTTGTGCCTTCGGTAGCGCAGGAGCCGGCGGCACCGACGGCAAGCACGGTCAGCGCACTCGACCGGGCGCTGTCGGGACTCGATGCGCCGGCGTTCGCCGCGCGGTTGGCGATCGACGCCCGGCGTTATCGCGACGGCGCGCCCGTTCTGGTGGGCCCGGCATGGCAGGAGGCCTTGTCTGCCGCTCGCACGACGGCAACGTACGAGCCCAGCGAGGCGCGCGTGTCGGCCTCGGGCGACCTGGCGGCGAGCTACGGACACATCAGCGAGAGCACCGCCCAAGGCACGCCGGCCAGCGGGTACTACGTGCACGTATGGGTGCGTGACTCGGGCGCATGGTGGCTGGCCGCGGAGTCGGTCGTGGCCGAGCGCTGACCGCGCATCAGTGCGGGTGCATGCCGTGCGCGCGGCGCTCGTCGTCGATCGGAGAGCGCAGCCGCACCTCCGCATCGACCTCGATCTCGTGCACGTCGCCGTCGGCGTCGCGCAAGCGCAGCGTGATCGGTACGCGCTCGGAACGGGCGAGCGCGTGGTCGATGTCGCGCACCACCAGGTGCGGGCCGTTCACGGTCATCACGAGCGTCGCGCCCGGCACCAGCGGCCACGCCTCGACGCGGCGCTTGCCGTCGTAGAGCTGCACCTCGCCGAGCGGCGAGCGAGCACCCACCAGCGTGGCAGGCTCGGACGTGCCGAGCACGAGGTAGAGCGGCGTGGACGCGTGGCGGGCAGCGGGTGGAAGCCATGGTTGCGACACGGTCACGACGCCCGCGCCAGCGACATGCCCGCAGACGAGCACCGCAAGCACCGCGAGGCAAAGGCGCAGGCGCGCAGGCAGCGTGGGATGATCGGGCGCGCGTCCCGGCCGCGTGTTCGGCCGGAATAGCCTCACGCCGCGCCTGTTGACCCGGCGGATGCACCTGTCGTCGGCACTGGAGGTTCGCATGAAATCCCTGTTACGCATCGTGGCCGCGATCGCGGTCGCGCTGGCAGCGCCGCTCGCGGGCGCATCGTTCCATACGTTCGTGATCGACCAGCTCTACTCGAATGCCGACGGCACCGTGCAGTTCATCGTGCTGCACGAAGCGTTCGGCGCGGGCGGCCAGCAATTCCTGCAAGGCCACCAGCTCACCGTTTCGCACAACGGTGCGATCAAGACCTTGACCTTCGACCACGACCTGGCGAGCGGCAGCACGGCGGGCAAGCGCGCGCTGATCGCCACCCAGGGCTTCGCCGCGCTCGGCGTCGTGACGCCCGATTATGTCGTGGCGAACGGTTTCCTCGCCACCGACGGCGGCACGGTGAACTACGCGGGCGTCGACTCCATCACTTACGCGGCGCTGCCCACCGATGGCACGAGCGCGCTGATGCGCGACGGCAGCGTGGCCCCCAACCTCGCGCGCAACTTCGCGGGACAGTCGGGCATCGCGCCCGCGCTGCCGGTCACCGCCGTGGAGTTCTACAACGCGACGCTCGACCACTACTTCATCAGCGCGCTGCAGCCGGACATCGATGCGCTGGATTCGGGGCGCCTGGTGGGATGGGTCCGCACGGGCCAGTCGTTTCACGTCTTCCCTTCGCAGGCCGTGGGCGGTGCAGGCGTGAACCCGGTGTGCCGCATCTATATTCCGCCGCCGCAGGGCGACTCGCATTTCTTCTCCGCCTCCCCGGACGAATGCACCGCCACGCTGGCGAAATTCCCGACCTTCGACCTCGAGTCGAGCGCGGTGTTCTTCATCGCGCTGCCGACCACCACGGGGCCGACCGCGGGCGCATGTCCCGCCGGCACGATCCCGCTGTATCGGGTGTTCGACAACCGCGCCGATGCCAACCACCGCTACACGACCAGCCGGGCGATCCGCGACCAGATGGTGGCGCTGGGCTACATCGCCGAAGGGTATGGCAACGACGCCGTGATCATGTGCGCCGCGGCGTGACGTCCGCCTGCGCGCGCCGTCACGGTCCGGTGAAGCGGAAGTCCACCTCGGGCTTGCGCCCCGCGATGACGTCCGCCAGTGCGCGGCCGGACCCGCATGCCATGGTCCAGCCGAGCGTGCCGTGGCCGGTGTCGAGGTACAGGTTGCGATAGCGCGTGCCGCCCACGAGCGGCACGTTGGACGGCGTCGCCGGGCGCAGCCCGGCCCAGTACTGCACGCCTTCGGGCTCGCCCGCGTCGGGAAAGAGATCGAACGTGCGGCGGGTGAGCGCCTGGCAGCGGGTCTGGTTGAGCGTCTTGTCCCAGCCGTTGAGCTCGGCGGTGCCGGCCACGCGCAGGCGATCGCCGAGGCGCGTGAGCACGATCTTCCACGCGAGATCGGTGAGCGAGACGGTGGGCGCACCGGCATGGCCGCCCACGCGGATCGTCGCCGAGTAGCCCTTGGCCGGATAGACGTTGCACGGCACGCCGATCGGCTCGAGCAGGAACGGGCTGTGGCTGCCGAGCGCGACGACGTACGCGTCCGCCGTGGCAACCTCGAGCCGTCCTTCCGCATCGTGAAGGCGCACGCCGTCGAGGCGATCCCCTGAAGCGACCAGCCGGTCCACGGTCACGCCGAAGCGCAGTTGCACGCCGCGCGCCGCGGCGCGTGCAGCGAGGTTGGTCGTGAACGCCTGCGCGTCGCCCGATTCGTCGGTCGCGGTGAAGATGCCCCCGGCAAGGCGGTCGCGGCATTGCGCGAGCGCCGGCTCGAGCGCCACGCATTCGTCGGCCGTCTTGATGTCGCGATCGCAGCCGTACTGGCGCATCAGCGCCGCGGCCGCGACGCCCTGCTCGAACTCCGCGGCGTCCGTGTAGAACTGCAGGATGCCGCGCTCCAGATGGTCGTACACGATCCCGGTCTGTGCGCGCAGCGCCTGCAGGCAGGCGCGTGAATACAGCGCGAGGTTCAGGCACTGGATCGTGTTGTCGCGCGTGCGCGACGGCAGGCATTCGACCAGGAACTGCAGGCCCCAGCGCCATTGCCGCCAGTCCGCGCGCAGGCGAAACAGGAGCGGGGCGTCTTCCTGGCCGATCCACTTGAGGATCTTGCGCGGCGCCTCGGGATTGGCCCACGGCTCGGCGTACGAAGCGGAGATCTGCCCGCCGTTGGCGAACGAAGTCTCCAGCGCCGCACCCGGATGGCGGTCGACCAGCGTGACGTCGTGGCCGTCGTTGGCCAGATACCACGCCGCGGTGACGCCGATGACGCCCCCGCCGAGGACGAGGACGCGCACTACGCGGCCTGCGCCGCGACCGGATCCGGCTCCTGGCCGTCGTCACTGACGGGAATGCAGCTGCAAAACAGGTTGCGATCGCCGTACACGTTGTCGACGCGCGCGACGGGCGGCCAGTACTTGCCCTGAACGTCACCGTCCGGATAGGCGGCGACCGAGCGCGGATATGCATGCGTCCACGTGTCGGCCGCCACGGCCTGCGCGGTGTGCGGCGCATGCTTCAGCGGATTGTCCTCGCGATCCAGGCGCCCTTCCTCGACCCCGCGAATCTCGGCGCGGATGGCGATCATCGCGTCGATGAAGCGATCGAGCTCGGCCTTCGGCTCGCTCTCGGTGGGCTCGACCATCAGCGTGCCGGGCACGGGAAAGCTCATGGTCGGCGCGTGGAAGCCGTAGTCCATCAGGCGCTTGGCCACGTCTTCCGCCTCGATGCCGCTCGCCGCCTTGAGCGGGCGCAGGTCGAGGATGCATTCGTGCGCGACGAAGCCGCCGGGGCCGCTGTAGAGCACCGGATAGTGCGCGCCCAGGCGTCGCGCGACATAGTTCGCCGCGAGGATCGCCGACTCGGTCGCCGCGCGCAGGCCTTCGGCGCCCATCATCGCGATGTACATCCACGAGATCGGCAGGATCGACGCCGATCCGTACGGCGCTGCGCTCACCGGCCCGATCGGCTGCGCGGTGCCCGCATCGGCCGGCACGGTGGCGGCATTGCGGCCGTCGAGATGACGATGTCCCGGCAGGAACGGCGCGAGATGCGCCTTGCATGCAACAGGCCCGACGCCGGGCCCGCCGCCGCCGTGCGGGATGCAGAATGTCTTGTGCAGGTTGAGGTGGGAGACGTCGGCGCCGAAATGGCCGGGCGCAGCGACGCCGACGAGCGCATTGAGGTTCGCGCCATCGACGTACACCTGACCGCCGTGCGCGTGCACGATGTCGCACAGTGCGGAAATGCCCGCTTCGAATACGCCGTGCGTCGACGGGTACGTCACCATCACGGCCGCGAGATCGTCGCGATGGGCCTCCGCCCTGGCCGCGAGATCGGCGAGATCCACGTTCCCGGCGGCGTCGCAGCCGACGACGATCACCCGCATGCCGGCCATGTGCGCCGAGGCCGGATTGGTGCCGTGCGCCGAGGCCGGAATGAGACAGACGTCCCGATGCGCTTCGCCGCGACTCGCGTGGTAAGCCTTGATCATGAGCAGGCCCGCATACTCGCCCTGCGAGCCGGCATTGGGCTGCAGCGATACGGCGTCGTACCCGGTGACCGCGCACAGTTGTGCCTCGAGCTCGCGCACGAGCTCCGCGTAGCCCTGGGTCTGGGCCGCCGGCGCGAATGGATGAAGCGCGCCGAACTGCGGCCACGTGATCGGGATCATCTCCGCCGTCGCGTTGAGCTTCATGGTGCACGAGCCGAGCGGGATCATCGCCCGGTCGAGCGCCAGGTCGCGGTCGGCAAGGCGGCGCAGATAGCGCAGCATCTCGGTTTCAGAACGGTGCCGATGGAACACCGGGTGCGTCAGGAACGCGGAGGTACGGCGCAGTGCCGCCGGCAACGCGTCGGCCGCGGCGTGATCGAGCTCGGCCACCACGATGCCGCTCGGGCGCCCGGCGAAGACGTCGAGGAGCGCGGCGACGTCGCGCGAAGTCGTCGTCTCGTCGAGCGACACGCCGACGGTCGTCCCATCCACGCAGCGCAGGTTGATGCCGGCGGCGCGCGCGCGCTCGACGAGCGCCTGCGTGTCGATCGCCGTGCGCACGGTGACCGTGTCGAAGAACGCCGCCGGCTGAACGGTGAAGCCCAGGCGCTGCAGACCCTCGCGCAACAGCGCGGTGAGCCGGTGCACGCGCCGTGCGATGCGGCTGAGCCCCTCGGGCCCGTGGTAGACGGCATACATCGCCGCGATGACGGCGAGCAGCACTTGCGCGGTACAGATGTTCGACGTGGCCTTCTCGCGGCGGATGTGCTGCTCGCGCGTCTGCAACGCGAGCCGGTAGGCCGGCGCGCCCTGCGCGTCGACGGTGACGCCCACGAGACGTCCGGGGAGCGAGCGCTTGTAGGCATCGCGCGTGGCCATGAACGCGGCGTGCGGGCCGCCGAAGCCCATCGGGACGCCGAAGCGCTGCGACGAGCCGACGACGCAATCGGCGCCCCACTCGCCCGGCGGCATGAGCAGCGTCAGCGCGAGCAGGTCGGATGCGCACGCCACCAGGCCGCCGCGCGCGTGGATGGCCGCGGCGAGCGCGCGGTAATCGCGTACGTCGCCGTTGGCACCCGGATATTGCAGCAGCACCCCGAATGCGTCGGAACGCTCCGCAGCCTCCGCCGGCCCGACGACCACTTCGATATCCAGCGGCGCGGCACGCGTACGCACCACGTCGAGCGTTTGCGCGAACACATCGTCCGCCACGAAGAACACGCGGCTCTTGGCGTTGCTGGCGCGGCGCAGCAGCGTCATGGCCTCGGCCGCGGCGGTCGCTTCGTCGAGCATCGACGCGTTGGCGATCGCCATGCCGGTCAGGTCGCACACCATCGTCTGGTACGTCAGCAGGGCCTCGAGGCGCCCCTGCGCGATCTCCGGCTGATAAGGCGTGTAGGCCGTGTACCAGGCGGGGCTTTGCAGGACGTTGCGCAGTATGACCGGCGGCGTGATCGTGCCGTAATAACCCTGACCGATGTACGAGCGGAACACGGCGTTGCGCTCCGCGATCGCCTGCAGCGCCGCCAGGGCCTCGGCCTCGCTGCGCGGACCGGGCAGCGGCAACGGATCGCGGTTGCGAATGGCGGCAGGCACGACGGCATCGACGAGCGCAGCCCGCGATGGGACACCGATCGCGGCCAGCATGGCGGCCTGGTCGTCCGCCGAGGTGCCGATGTGGCGTCCGATGAAGCTGCCGTGATCTTCGAGCAACGCGAGCGATTCGGCGTGCGGTTCGTTCATCTGCATGGCGCGGTTCATTCCTCGCCGACGCTGGCGATATAGCCCTTCGCGTCGAGCAGCCCGTTGCTCGCGTCCGGGTCGGCTGGCTTCAGCTTGTAGAGCCAGGCGCCGTATGCGTCCGCGTTGACCTGCTCGGGTGCGTTTGCAAGCGCATCGTTGACGGCCACGACTTCACCGGCCACCGGCGCGTAGACGTCGCTGGCCGCCTTCACCGATTCGACCACCGCGGCGGCCTCGCGCGCCGCGAGCTTGCGGCCGACGGCGGGCAGCTCCACGTAGACCAGATCGCCGAGCGCCGCCTGCGCGTGGTCGGTGATGCCCACGGTCAGCGTGCCGTCGCTCTCGCGGCGGATCCATTCGTGGCTTTCGGTGTAGCGCAGATCGTCAGGCACGTTCATGGGAATCTCCGATGGGCAGCTGCGCCGGCCGATGCCGCGCGCACGGTGGAATCATTCGACGAGGATCTTGCCGTTGCGCACGAACGGCGGCTTGACGACGCGCGCGGCCAGCTTGCGCTCGCGCACGCTCACGTGCACCGTATCGCCCGGCCGGACGACGGTGGGCAGCCGCGCCAGCGCAATGGAGCGGCCGAGCGTCGGCGAGAACGTGCCGCTCGTGATTTCACCGTGCGCGTGGCCGCAGTCGACGTGTTGATGCGCACGCAGCACGCCGCCCGCGTCGACGAGCAGCAGGCCGGTCAGGTCGCGTGCCGGCGCCTGCGCCACGAGCGCGGCGCGGCCGACGAAATCGCGCTCGCCGGCGAGGTCGACCGTCCACGCGAGGCCCGACTCGAG
Source organism: Casimicrobiaceae bacterium (assembly GCA_035475895.1). GTDB lineage: Bacteria > Pseudomonadota > Gammaproteobacteria > Burkholderiales > Casimicrobiaceae > VBCG01. The sequence continues at coordinate 20,190 of DATILY010000087.1, forward strand.
CGGCGTGACGGTTTCGTCCATGTCCTGGCCGTAGAGGTTCATGCCGGCCTCGAGCCGCAGCGTGTCGCGCGCGCCCAGGCCGCACGGCGTTACGCCGGCGCCGGCGAGCGCTTGCCAGACCTCGGGCGCAAGGTCCGCGGGCATCATGATCTCGAAGCCATCCTCGCCCGTATAGCCGGTGCGTGCGACGAAGAGCTCGCAGCGGCGCGTCCCCACGGTCACGCCGTTGAAGGGCTTGATCTCGGCGGTGGACTGTGCCGTTTCGGGTAGCGCCGACCACGTCTTCGCGCGCGCCTGCGGTCCCTGCACCGCGATCATCGCCAGGTCGTCGCGGACCTTCAGCGTCGCTTTCGAGCCCGTGCGCGCAAGCAGCCCGCGCAGCCAGGCGATGTCCTTTTGCGCGGTTCCCGCATTGACCACGATGCGATAGACGTCGCCGCCACGCCAGTACGCGATGAGGTCGTCCAGCACGCCGCCGTTCTCGGCCAGCAGGCATGCGTAGAGCGCCTTGCCGGGCGCCTTCAGCTTGGCGACGTCGTTGGCGAGCGCATGGCGCAGGAACGTGCGCGCGTCGGGCCCTTCGAGGTCGAGCACGCGCATGTGCGAGACGTCGAACATGCCGGCGTCGCGGCGCACCGCGTGGTGCTCCTCGATTTGCGAGCCGTAGTGCAGCGGCATGTCGAAGCCGCCGAAGTCCACCATGCGCGCGCCCGCGGCGCGGTGGACGGCATTGAGCGACGTGGTCTGCGGCAAGGACGCTCCCGGCATGGACAAAAAAAAGCGAAGCAGCCTCGTGCCGCTTCGCCCGTCTGTCCTTTTACCTGAGAGATTGCGGCGCGATCGTACGGATCGCGCCGGTGCCCCTTCGGTGGGTCCGCCACGCCGGCGCTCGACTCACGCGCCGTGGGACCGCTCTCCAGATCGTTGCCGCGTCCTCGCAGTCCTTTTGCCTGAGCGGTTTCGGGATTACGCCTTCGGCGGCGCGCAAAGGGCATTGCCCTCGCGCGCGCTCTCCTGCTGCGGACGCCGAAGGTTAACCCAGCGCGCCGACCGGCGTCAAAGCCGCTACTTCTTCAGCGTGAGGATCCAGGCGACGATGGTCTTGATGTCGGCGTCGCTCACCTGCGTGTTCGGCGGCATGGGGATCTGGCCCCACACGCCCGAGCCGCCCTTCTTGATCTTGTCCTGCAGGTACGCGGCCGCCTTCGCATCACCCTTGTACTTGGCGGCGACGTCGACGTAGGCCGGCCCGATCACCTTCTTGTCGACAGCGTGACAGGCCGTGCAGCCGTCCTTCTTGATGAGATCCTCGCCCGACTGGGCGGACGCAACGGCGGCGGTGCACAGCGCGGCGGCAGCAAGAGTTGCGCGAACGACGTTCATGCGAGAGTGCTCCAGGGTCGGTTGCGGGGTGGTGATCACCTGCCACGTGGCAGGCTTTACGCTATCGTACAACGCCCGTCCGACGCGCCCGGTGGACGCCTAACGCATCGGCGCGGGCGATGAAGCCGTCGTCCGACGACGTTGCACCGGCTCATGCTGCATCGACCACCTTGAGCAGGTCGTGCAGGCTGCGCACCGGCGGTGCGCAGTGCGTACCCCGGCACACCCAGGCCACGCCACCGTGCGGCGGCAACGCGCCCTTGTCGAGCGCGGGCGGCACGTCACGCAGGCCGCCGAGGTCGAGCACGCGCACGGTGGGCCGATAAGTGCGCTCGATCGTGCGCTGCCACTCGCGCGTCTCCCGCGGCTCGCCACGCAGGATCACCGTGGTGGGCGGCGCCTCCAGGTCCTCGAGCGCGTTGAGCAGCGACGAGCACCCGCCCGGCGCTTCGGCGAGCATGGGCGCGAACAGGCGCAGCGCACGCTCGGCGGCGTCCACGTAGCGCGGCTCGCCGGCCACGTGCCCGAGCGTGATCAGTGCGCTGGCCGCGATGCCGTTGCCCGCCGGCGTTGCGTTGTCGTGTCCGGGCTTGCTGCGGTGGAACAGGCGCTCGTGGTCGTGGCTCGTGAACCAGAATCCGCCGCGCTGCCAGTCTTCGAAGCGCTCGAGCAGGGCGTCGGCGAGCTGGCGCGCGAGCGTCCAGTCGCCCGGCCTGAATCGCGTCTGCATGAGCTCCACCAGCGCGGCCAGCATGAACGCATGATCGTCGAGATATCCGTTGAGCTGGGGCGCGTCGCCATGTCGCGTGGCATGGAGGCGGCCATCGCGCCACGCGACGCGCATCACGGCGTCGAGCGCCCCGAATGCCTGCTCCGCGAGGCGCGCATCGTCCAGTGCGCGTGCCGCCCGCGCCAGGCCCGCGATCGCGAGCGCGTTCCACGACGTGAGCACCTTGTCGTCGCGCCCGGGATGGACGCGCTGCTCACGCGCGCGCAGCAGCGCCGTCTTGGCACCCGCCATCCGTCCATGCGCTGCGGCAAGCGCGATGCCGAGCGTCGAGGCGACTTCGGTGAGCGGCGTGCAGATGCGCAGGTGCCACGCATGGTTCTCGAAGTTGGGCGGCCGGTCGAACCCGAAGAACGGCTCGGCAACCGCCCATTGCTCGGCCGTCATGACGGCGCGCGCATCGTCCCGGGTCCATACGTAATAGCGGCCTTCGACGCCCTCGCTGTCCGCGTCGAGGCTCGCGTACCACGCACCGTCGGGCGCGCGCAACTCGCGTCCCATCCAGCCGACGATGCCGCGCGCCACCTCGCCGAAGCGCGCATCGCCCGTCGCGCGCGCGGTATCGGCGTAGAGGGCAACGAGCGGACCGTTGTCGTAGAGCATCTTCTCGAAGTGCGGGATGGTCCATTCGGCGTCGACGCTGTAGCGGCAGAAGCCGCCAGCGAGCTGGTCGTGGATGCCCCCGTCGGCCATGCGCGCCAGCGTGGTCCGCACGACGGTGAGCGCGTCCGCATCGCGGCTGCTGCCGTAGGCGCGCAGGCAGAAATCGAGCTCGGCCGCATGCGGAAACTTGGGCGCCGCGCCGAAGCCGCCATGCACGCGGTCGAAGCTGCGCTTGAGCGCAACGAGTGCAACGCCCGGCGCACGGCCCGGCAGCGCCTGGGCGCTCGTCGTCGGCTCGAGCGACTGCATGGCCTCGGCGAGCTGCCGATTTTGTGCCGCGATGGCCGGTCCCTGCTCGCGATACGCGGCGGCGACGCGCGGGAGGATGTCGATGAAGCCGGGCAGCCCGTAGCGCCCGTACTTGGGGAAATACGTGCCGGCAAAGAACGGGGCGCCCTCGGGCGTGAGGAAGACCGTGAGCGGCCATCCGCCCGAGCGGCGCGTGAGGAGCGCGTGCGCGGTCTGGTAGATTTGGTCGAGGTCGGGCCGCTCTTCGCGGTCCACCTTGACGTTCACGAACTGCGCATTCATCGCGGCTGCGACGGCTGGATCCTCGAACGACTCGTGCGCCATGACGTGGCACCAGTGACACGCCGCGTACCCGATACTGAGAAGGATGGGTTTGTCCTCGCGCCGCGCTCGTTCGAGTGCGTCGCTTCCCCATGGATACCAGTCCACCGGATTTTCGGCGTGCTGGGTGAGGTAGGGGCTGGTTTCGTTCGAAAGGCGATTCGGCATAGCGGGGACAGGCGACGGGAACAGGCGACTGGCGACAGGCGACAGCAATGGCGAATACCAGCGTGCATGACGCGCACCAGCCCGGACATACGGCCTCGTATGCCCGGTACGACGTCAACGGCTCAGCCGATGGCTTCGTCGATGACCACGCGGTGCATCGTTCGGCCGAGCCTAACGCGGACGCGGCCGAGCAGGATCAGCGCGACCGCGGCGAGCCCCACGACGATACCCCACCACATGCCGACCGCGCCGCCGCCTAACCGAAACGCCAGCACCCAGCTCACCGGCAATCCGATGAACCAGAAGCCGACGACGTTGATGATCGCCGGCGCATGCGTATCGCCGACCCCGCGAAGCA
>DATILY010000088.1:0-35700 GCA_035475895.1 Casimicrobiaceae bacterium
CGTGCCCCGCTGCGGCTTCGTGACCCAGGCGCCTGCGCGGGGCACGCCGCCTCGCTCCGACTCCTTCGTTACCAAATTCAAAGGCGGCCGCACGATCTTCGCCAACTCGTCAGTGCGCGGGAGACGCTGCGTGCGGGCGGAGGGGTGCCCGCGCAGGCGCCTGATTCACGAAGCCGGAGCGGGCACCCCGCCTCCGCACGCCAGAGCAGGCACCGGGCATCGCACGACACGGCACGCACTGCGCTTGCAGGGCAGGCCGCAACCAACTAACGCGGGTAGATCGCGCCGAGAATGCGCGGTCCTTTCGCGCCCGTGACGGCCGGTAGATTGCCCGGACGTCCCGCCAGCGCTTCGCGCGCGAGCCATGCGAAGGCGAGCGCCTCCACGTGCTCGACCGGCACGCCTTCGCTTGCCGTGGTGTCGACACGCCGCGGCTTCAGCTCCTGCGCGAGCGCGCGCATGAGCGTCGCGTTGTTGCCGCCGCCTCCCGACACCAGGACTTCCTCGGTCGCCGGGGCATAGCGGCGAATCGCATCGGCGATCGTGCGCGCGGTGAGCGCGACCAGCGTTGCCTGCACGTTCTCGCTGTCGCCCTGGTGGCCCGCCGCTTCGAGCTTCTGCTTCAGCCACGCGACGTTGAACTTGTCGCGATGGGTGCTCTTCGGTGGCGCCGCCGCGAAGAACGGATCGGCGAGCAGCGCTTCGAGCAGCTTTGGATCAGGCGTGCCGGTGGAGGCCCATGCGCCCTGCGCGTCGTACGGTTCGCCGCGATTGCGCGCGCACCATTGGTCCAGCAGCACGTTGCCGGGACCCGTGTCGAAGCCGCTCACCGCGCCGGCGCTTTCGCGCGGCAGGATGGTGATGTTCGCGATGCCGCCGACGTTCACGATCACCCGGTCCCGGTCGGGACGGCGGAACAGCGCGGCGTGGAACGCAGGCACCAGCGGCGCGCCCTGGCCGCCCGCGGCGACGTCGCGGCTGCGGAAATCCGCGACGATGGTCATGTCCGCTTTCTCCGCCACGCGCGCAGGATTGTTCAACTGCAGCGTCCAGCCGCGATCGGGGCGATGGCGCAGCGTCTGGCCGTGTACGCCGGCTGCGCGCAGGGCCTCGTGGTCGAGGCGCGCCTGCAGGAGCGCGCGGCCGATGGCATCGGCGTAGAGCTCGGCGAGCATGTTGGCGGCAGCGCCTGCCCGTGCGAACTCGTTCGCTCCGGGCGTCTGCAATGCCAGCAGCTCGTCGCGCACCAGCGTGGGATAGGGGACGTGCGCGGCACCGAGCGTCTGGCAACAGCCGCCGCCCGCGGGCGCGAAGTCGGCGACGACGGCGTCGACGCCATCGAGGCTCGTGCCGGACATGACGCCGGCGTAGAGCTCGCGCTCCATCGCTAGCGAAGCATCGGCGCGCGCGCCAACGCGCTGGTGCGCACCACTTCCATCTGGCGCAGCAACGGTGCGGTCGCTTGCGCGAACGCGGCACGCTGCGCCGGCGTGAGCGGCACCGCGTTGGGCAGCGCAACGGTCATCGCATCGCGCGGGACGTCGTCGACGCGAAATTCGTAATGCAGATGCGGGCCCGTGGCCCAGCCGGTCTGGCCGACATACGCGATGGTGTCGCCTTGGCGCACGTGCCTGCCTTGCGCGAGGCCCATGGCAAAGCGCGACAGATGCGCGTAGAGCGTCGAGTACGTGCGGTCGTGCCGCAGGATCACGACGTTCCCGTAGCCGTTCTGCACGCCGGCGAACACGACCTCGCCGTCGGCGGTCGCACGGACCGGCGTGCCGATCGGCGCCGCGAAGTCGGTGCCCTTGTGCGCACGCCACGTGTTGAGGATCGGATGGAAGCGGGCGAGCGTGAAGCCGGACGTGATGCGCGAAAATTCCATCGGTGAGCGCAGGAACGCCTTGCGGGAGCTGCGCCCGTTCTCGTCGTAGTACGCCTCGCTGCCGTCGCTGCCCCGCCACAGGAGCGCGCGATAGGTCTGCCCGCGATTGACGAACTCGGCCGCGAGGACGCGACCGATTGCGAGCGGCTCGCCTTCGGCGTAGCGCGTCTCGTACACGACCGCGAAACGATCGCCGCGGCGCAGGTCATGATAGAAGTCGATGTCGCTGCCGAAGATGTCCGCGAGCGCGAGCGTGACTGCGTCGGGCAGTCCTGCGGCGTCCGCGGCACCGAACAGCGACGATTCGATCACGCCGAAGCTCACGTCGACGCGCACGTCCTGCGCAGCGGCCTCCCGATGCGCGCTGAAGCCATCGCCGGCGCGCGCAATGGCAAAGACGTCGCCGTCGCTGGCCAGGAAGCGCAGCGCGCTCAGGCGCCCTGCGGCGTCGGTGGCGATCTGCAGCGGACGCCCCGGGCGCAGCTGATACAGCGGCCGCGCGGACGGATCGGCCAGCAGGAACGTCATGGCCGCCGAATCGTCGACGCCCGCACGCGCCAGCAAGCTGCCGATGGTGTCTCCCGGCTGGACGCGCTCCTCACGCCAGTACGGGTCCGCCGTGCCGATGGCGTGCGCAAGCGCGGGCAGCGGCAAGTCGCGCACGACGTCGACGGTGGGCATCATTTCGAGGGTCGTATCGGGCGTGATGCCGAACGCGGCGACGCCGGCGCCTGCGAGGACGACGACGGCCAGGATGCGGCGCAGGGAGAGGACGCGCGCGCAACGCCGGATGTGCACCATGGCCTTGCGTGCACGCTGCGCTAGAATCACGGATCGAGTTGAGAGCATGCCGGTGCGCGCCGCGTGGCCGCGCACGAATTCTACACCCGGTTTTCACCTTCATGACGATCGACATCGAGCACCAGCTGGCTGTGTTCAAGCGCGGCGCCGACGAGCTGATCGTCGAGCGGGAGCTTGCCACCAAGCTCGCGCGCGGCAAGCCCCTGCGCATCAAGGAAGGCTTCGATCCCACGCGCCCCGACCTGCATCTGGGCCACACCGTGCAGTTCAACAAGCTGCGCCAGCTGCAGGATCTCGGGCATCACATCATCTTCCTCATCGGCGACTTCACGGGGCTCATCGGTGATCCGACGGGCCGCAACGTCACGCGTCCCGCGCTCACCCGCGAAGAGATCGAGGCCAACGCCAGGACCTACACCGATCAGGTGTTCCTGATCCTCGATCGCGACAAGACCGAGGTGGCGTTCAACTCCAGCTGGCTGGGTGCGCTCGGCGCCGACGGCATGATCAGGCTTGCGGCCAAGTACACCGTGGCACGCATGCTGGAGCGCGACGACTTCGCGAAGCGCTATGCGGCCGAGCAGCCGATCGCCATCCACGAGCTGCTCTATCCGCTCGCGCAAGGCTACGACTCGGTGGCGCTCAAGGCGGACGTCGAGGTCGGCGGCACCGACCAGAAGTTCAACCTGCTCGTCGGGCGCGAGCTGCAGCGCCACTACGGGCAGGAGCCGCAATGCATCCTCACGCTGCCCCTGCTCGAAGGTCTCGACGGCGTCAACAAGATGTCGAAGTCGCTCGACAACTACGTCGGCATCACGGAGCCGCCGGGCGAGATGTTCGGCAAGCTCATGTCGATCTCCGACGACCTCATGTGGCGCTACTACGAGCTCGTCTCGTTCCGCAGCGCGGAGGACATCGCGCGGCTGCGCCGCGAATGCGCGGAAGGCCGCAATCCGCGCGACGCGAAGGTCGCCCTGGCACAGGAAATCGTCGCGCGCTTCCATTCGCAGCGCGCAGCCGAGGACGCGCTGGCGCAATTCGAGGCGCGGTTCAAGGACGGCGCGATGCCGGACAGCATGCCGGAGTCGACGCTGCATGCCGGCGATGCGGGATTGCCCATCGCACAGCTCGCCAAGCAGGCAGGCGTGGTGGAATCCACGTCGGAGGCGCTGCGCCTGATCCAGCAGCGTGGCTTGCGCATCGACGGTGAGGTCGTTGCGGACAAGGGTCTTGTGATCCCCGCAGGCCGCACGGTCGTCGTGCAGGCGGGCAAGCGACGGTTCGCGCGCGTGACCGTGCGCTAGCGCGTCCTGCGCGAAGCGCCTTGCCGCGTCTCGCGCGCAAGGCCCGGATCACCGCTGGCGCCATCGATGCGCGGCAGGTTCACCACCGGGGGCGCGACGATGCGCCGTTCGCGCAGATGGCGCGCGACGACGTCGAAGATCGGCTCACCGCCGGCGTCGCGTGCTTCTTCCGACACGCCGGCCCATCCTGCGACCTTGTAGCGCTTGTCGGCGTCGATCGGCTGGCCATCGAGCTCCATGCGCGTGATGCGCTGTCCCATCCGTGCGTCGGGGTCGATGGCGTAGTGCAACCCGCCTACGCGCACCATGTCCCCGCCCTGCTGATAGTACGGATCGGGATTGAACAGGTTGTCGGCCACGTCCTCGAGCACGGTCTTGATGGTGACGCCGGTCATGTCGGTGACCGTGACGGCGGGATACGTGATCGCCGTCTGATCCATCAGGTGCTCGAACGTGACGGCGTCCCCGGGCAGCAGCGTCGTGCCCCAGCGGAAGCCCGGCGAGAAGGCGATCGGTGCGTCCTTTTGCGCCATCAGCGCATCGAGGATCATCTGGTCCGCGGTGCCATTGAAGTTGCCGCGTCGATACAGCAAGCCCTCCGTCACGGCGAGGCGCTCGCCGAGGCGCGTCGCATAGGGCGCACGCACGCGCTCCACCAGGTCGCGCATCGCAGGGTCGGGCGGCAACAGATGCGCGAACACCGGCAGCAGGCGATAGCGCCAGTCGCGCACGCCGCCCGCGCCCACGTCGAGATCGAGCACGCCGACGAACTTGCCGTTGCTGCCAGCGTTGGTGACCACCGTACGGCCCGCGCGGTTGTCGACGAGCGTCGGTTGCGGCACGCCGTCATGCGTATGGCCGCCGAGGATGACGTCGATGCCGTTCACCCGTGACGCGAGCTTGAGATCGACGTCCATGCCGTTGTGCGACAGCAGCACGACGGCACGGGCACCGGCGGCGCGCACCTCGTCGACGAGCTTCTGCAGGCTCTCTTCCTGGATGCCGAACGTCCAGTCCGCGACGAAATAACGCGGGTTCGCGATGGGGGTGTACGGAAACGCCTGGCCAATGATGGCGACCGGCACGCCGTTGATCTCCCGCACGACATGCGACTTGAATACCGGATCGCCGAAGTCCGCGGTGCGCACGTTCTGCGCGAGAAAATCGATGCGGCCCGCGAGGTCGCGGTCGACGGCGGAGCGCACGCGCTCGGCGCCATAGGTGAATTCCCAGTGGCCGGTCATGACTTCGACACCGAGCTGGCGCTGCGCCTCGATCATGTCGGCGCCCTCGGTCCACAGCGAAGTGGCCGATCCTTGCCAGCTGTCGCCACCGTCGAGCAGCGGCGCGCCGGGCCGCGAGGCGCGCAGCCAGGCCAGCAGCGTCGCGAGGTGCGCGAACCCGCCCATCGCGCCGAACGTGCGCGCCGCGCGCGTGAAGTCCAGATGCGTGAACGCATGCGCTTCGCGGCTGCCCGGCCGCAATCCGAACTCTCGCAGCAACGCCGTGCCCACCAGGTGCGGCGGACGGCCGCGCGCGGCCCCCACGCCGATGTTCGCGCTCGGCTCGCGGAAGTACACCGGACGCAGCTGTGCGTGGGTGTCGGTGATGTGCAGCAGGCTGACGTTGCCGAACGGCCGCAGGGCATCGCCATAGAACCGCGCGCCCTGCCCTTGTGCGGCAGCGGCGCTGTCGACCGCCAGGCCGGCCGCACAGGCGGCCGCAATCGCATGGAGGAACTCGCGGCGATTCACAACCGCCGGTCGCCGCGATGCCGTCGACGGCTCAGCGCCGCACGGCGTAACGACGCTGGGTCCCTGCTTTCGCAGGGACGACGAACGACGATCACTGATTGACCGGCGACGCCGGGTCCATCAGCAAGGCGACGACATCCCTGATCTGCTGCTCGGTGAGGATGCCGTTGTGCCCGAAGCGCGGCATGTTGGAGCACGCGGCGAACGCCTGTGCGTTGTAAATCTTGCCGTACGCGTAGCGGCGCACTTCGTCGCTGTAGCCGCGCAGCTTGCCGAACTGGTAGAGCGAAGGCCCGATGGTGCCGTACGACAGCTCCTGGCCGGACAGCCGATGACAGGCGTAGCAATTGGCGCCGACCGGGCCGGCAGGATCGTCGCTGAACTGCTTGCCCCGGCCTTCCTGCGCGACGCGCTCGCCGTTGCGCCAGTCGCCGAGGAGCTTGCCGTCGGCGGGGTAGCGGATCGTCGCGAGATTCTCGGCCTGGATCCGCTCGGCCACGTCCTTGGGCGGCACCTTGCCCTCGAGCGCGCTGCACGTGCGCTGCGTGTCGTCCTGCTGCAGCCGGTCGAGGCCTGCCTGGCCGCGCGCCTTGAACGATGCATGCATCACCTCGGCCGCACGCGCGCTCAACTGCGAGTCGGATGGCGCAGTGGCGCAGCCGGCCAGCACGATTGCGGCAAGCATCCACCAAAGACACGTGCGCGGCGTCAGCATGGCGTACGCCTCACCGCTTGATCGCGGGACCCGCGTATTCGGCGCCGTTCGCGTTGTGCGCGAGGAAGGTGGTCAGCGCAATCGCGGTGTCCGATCCGTACACGAGCTCGGGGAAACGCTGCTGGCGAAAGCAGTCGTTGAGCCGCCATTCCATGGTGCGCAGCTCGCCTTGCGAAACCCGGTACGCCGGCCACGTGGTGTACGCCTTCTGCGCCCCTTCCTTCGTCGACAGGTTCGGCAGGTCCTGCAGCCGGATGCGCCGGGCGTCATCCCCATGGCACGTCGAGCACGCGAAGTCGTGCGTGCCGCCGCGATACCAGAACATCTTCTCGCCGAGCGCGTACATCTCGCGCATCTTCGGATGATCCAGCGCCACGTTCATCTTCACGCCGCGCGATTGCGCCACGACGTACGCGGCGAGCGCCTCGAGGTCCGAACGCCGTGCGCTGCCGTCACCGAACGTGACCTTGGTGGCGTCGGCTTCGCCGATGCCCTGCTGGTGCACCATGCACCAGACGAGGCGCGTCTCGAGGTCCTGCACGCGGTCGGCGTCGGCGAAGTAGCGGGGCAGCTGCGCATACGCGCCTTTGACGACGCCGGGTCCGAGCCCCAGGTCGCATGCGGTGAAGGCGACGTGCCTGGGACCGCGCGGCGTCTTCCACAGCTCTTCACCACGCGCTTCCCACAGCTCGGACGGATTGCCGTCCTGCAGCGCTTCGCGATATTTGGCGATCTCGTCCTGGGTGTTGCCCTGTGCCAGTGCCGTGCCGAGCGCACCCGCCATACCGAGCGCGCACACGGCGCGCAGCCATCGAGCCGACATCGTGTCCTCTCCGGAGACCTGGACGGCGGTGCGGCGCCGTCTGCACGCCGCGCTGCGCACCGTCAGGCGATCGTTGCTTCGTCGGTGCGCTTGTCGCCCTTGGTGTCGACCCAGGACACCTGCACCTTGTCACCCTTGGCGCCGCCCTTGAACTTGAAGGCGAGGAAGGGATTCTTGGCAACCGCCGTGCCCCACTGCGCGGACAGCACCGTCTTGCCGTTCCATGTGGCGGTGACAGTCTGGATGAACCACGCCGGGATGACCTTGCCCTGCGCGTCCTTGCGCTGGCCCGTCTCCATCTCGTGGCTCATGAGCACCTTGACCTCCGTCGAGTCGCCGACGAGGTTGGCGCGGATCTTCATCGGATCGGCCATCGCGCTCTCCTCAACCGCCGCAGCCGCCGAGCGTGACCTTGATCTCCTTGCTGGCCACGTGGTACTTGCCGTCCGCCTTGACGAGCGCGTAGACATTGGACGTCTGCGCCATCTTCACCCGTGTGGACAGCGCGGGCTCGGTCCCGGCCGGAATGTCGAACACGGCGGCGAGCATGTTCGGGTTCTTCTCGATCAGGATGGCGATCGACTCGGTCCTGGGCACGTTGCTCGTGATGCCGATCGGCACGACGGCTCCGTTCTCGGCGATGTCGGGCGTCGCCACGAACACGATGTCCTTGCTGGGCACCGGCGTGGTCGCCCCGAGCGCCTTGAGCGTCTCGTCCATCGCGTGCGTCTCGAATGCGCCCTTGTTCCACGCCTGCGCCGCTGCTTCCGCCGGCCGCAGCCAGCCCGCCGCGGTCACGAGCGCGAGCAGCGTCATGCCGCCGCCGGTTTTGAGCGCTTGTCTGCGTCGAAGGTCCATGGTCATACCGAAGGTGCGAAGCCCGTCATTGTAACCGGCCACCGCGCACCGCTTTGGATCGAAAGGGGATATGCAAATGCCGCGACGCAGCGTTGCCGGAAGCGAAACGGAGCCCGGCCACGACGGCAGGCAACGAGGTCACGCCGGGATTAGCGGGAGCAGGTGCCGCGCGCAGGCGCCTGAACACAGAAGCCGGAGCGGGGTACCCGCTTCCGCTGCGCCGTCCGCCAGTCAGGAACAGCAGTACCTAGTGCACCGTCGCGGAAGCGAGAAAGCGCAGGTGCGATCCGCTCTTGAGGCGATAAACCCCTTCGCCGACGTATTCGGCATCGTCGATCTCGGCCCGCGTGAGCTCGATCTCGGTATTGCCGCGCTTCGCCTCGAGGACGATGTCATCGGCGACCGTGAACTCGTCGGGAACGCGCAAATATTCCGTCTCGAAGACCGCGCCGTCGATCACCACGAAATCGGCGTCGTGCATCGTTTCGATGAGATTGGTCAAGTTCGCTGCTCCTGTCGGCGGAACGCTCGTCCAATGGCGAAGGTTCTACGCCCTGGTTCCCACATGCGGTCGCTTGCACCGGGGTTCAACCGGCAGATGGGCCTTCCGGGGTGACTGAAGCATCCCATTTCGCGCGTGGCCGCACTGTCGGTCGCCTCCGGCGGCCGTTGTAAGCCGCCTGCGGTATCCGCTGTCGGCGCCCCGGGAAGCGCATCGTCGGCAGGCGCACCGCCGATGAAGCGCCGCACCGATGGTGCCGCCGTCGCGCGCCGGCGCACCGCTGCCGCCGCAGGCCCGCATGGGCCGCCCGCGTCGCGGACGCGAGCGCACCGCAAACGGGTCTAACCGACCAGCTGGCGAACGAAGTTGGGCATGGCGAGCGAGGCGCGATGGACGTCGCCGTTGAAGTACTGCAGGTCGCCGATGCCGCGTTGGGCGATGCGCCGGTCCGTCTCGAGCGGGGTGAGGTAGTGCGGGTCGAGCTGGGCCGCGCAACAGGCCATCATCCACATGCCGCCATAAAGGGGAATGGACGTGAGGTACGGCGTGACGACGGGAAAGGCCTCGCGCAGGCTCGCAAGGCCCGTGCGGATGCGGTCCGGATGCGCGACCGGGCTTGCGATGTGCAGGCTCATGGCGCCCATCGGACGCAGCCGTGCGGCACACGCCTTGTAGAAATCCGTCGTGTAGAGCGGCGTGGAGGGGCCGCCCGGGTCGGTCAGGTCGAGCACGATGAGGTCGTACTGCTCCGTGCCGTTGCGCACGAACGCGAATCCGTCCTCGATCAGCAGCTTGACCCGCGGGTCGTCGAGGCTGCCGCGATGCACGTGCTGCAGGTACTTGCGCGCGATGTCCACCACGGCGAGGTCGATCTCGCACAGCGTGACCGAGCGCATCGACGGGTACTTGAGCAGCTCCTCGGCAGAGCCGCCGTCGCCGCCGCCGACGATGAGCGCGCGCTCCGGCTTTGGATGCGCGAGCGCCGCCGGATGCACCAGGTTCTCGTGATAGAAGAACTCGTCGCGCTCCGACGTCATGAAATGCCCGTCGAGGCGAAACAGCTTCCCGAACGGCACCGTGTCGTGCACTTCCACCGCCTGGAACGGCGAGCGGAATTTCTCGAACTCGCGCGCCGAGCGGACGAAGAACGCCCATTCGTCGGTGAGGTATTCGGTCATCGCGCCGGGCGCGATGTCGCCCGGATGCTTTGCGCCGGTCGCCTCGCTGCCCGCGTCCTGGCTGGACGGCTCAGTCATCGCGTCCTCCGCGCCGGATCGCCTGGAAATGCCTGCGCGCCGGCTTGAGTGCACGCTCGAGCTCGTCGAACAGCCGCTGCGCCTTGTTGGTGTTGTCGGTCGTGTAGTTGCACACGTAGACGTCGACCGTCACGAAGCCCGCTTCGGGCCACGTGTGGATCGCCAGGTGCGACTCGGCGAGCAGCACCGTTCCGGTGACGCCCTGAGGCTCGAACTGGAAGAAGCGCTCGCCCACGACCGTCAGGTCCGCGCGCTGGGCTGCCGCGACGCACAGCTCGCGCAAAGGTGCCGCGAGCGTGAACTCGGGCGTGTCCGGGCAGCCGTACCACTCGCCCAACAGATGGATGCCGTCCATGAGCCGTCCCCTCCTCTCGCTGCGCCGGCACCCGCGGTGCACGTCGAAGCAAACAGACCTCACATCCGGCATTTCATGCACCGCGAAACGCGCCTGCCGCGCTGCCAGGACGTTGTCGCGTGTTGCTTGCCGGCCACGTGGGCATCCGCCGATCCGTTATCGTGATCGCCGAGCACCCCCGCCGCTGCACGCTCGGGCTGACCCTGAGCGCGCGCCGAAACAAACCGAAGATTATTGCACAATATTGGCACTTTCGCCATAATTTTCAACTCTTTCGCGCACGAGCCCGTGCTCGGTCGCGAGCCTCTGCAGGTTTCCCCGATGCCCCACGCCACCGCAACCGACACCCGCCCGCCCGAGGCGCGCGCGCCTGACGCAGAGCTCGCCAACGCGATTCGCGCGCTCGCCATGGACGCGGTGGAAGCCGCCAAATCCGGCCACCCCGGCATGCCGATGGGCATGGCGGAAATCGCGGTTGCGCTGTGGACGCGCCACTTGCGCCACAACCCGGCCAATCCATCCTTCGCGGACCGCGATCGTTTCGTGCTGTCCAACGGGCACGGCTCGATGCTGCAGTACGCGCTCCTGCATCTGTCCGGCTACGACCTGCCCATGGATGAGCTGCGCCACTTCCGCCAGCTCGGCTCCAGGACGCCTGGACACCCGGAGGTCGGGGTCACGCCCGGGGTCGAAACCACGACGGGTCCGCTCGGCCAGGGATTGGCCAACGCGGTCGGCATGGCGCTCGCGGAGAAGCTGCTCGGCGCGCAGTTCAACCGGCCGGGTCACACCGTCGTCGACCATCACACGTACGTCACGGTCGGCGATGGCTGCCTCATGGAAGGCATCTCGCACGAGGCCTGCTCGCTCGCCGGCACGCTCGCCTTGGGCAAGCTGATCGCACTCTACGACGACAACGGCATCTCGATCGACGGCGAGACCCGTGGCTGGTTCACCGAGGACACGCCGGCACGCTTCGCCGCCTACGGCTGGCACGTGATCCCGCGCGTCGACGGCCACGACGTGAACGCGGTCGACGATGCGATCGCCGCCGCCAAGGCCGTGACGGACCGTCCGTCGCTGATCTGCTGCCGCACGATCATCGGCAAGGGCGCGCCGAACAAGTCCGGCACCGCCGATGCACACGGCGCAGCGCTCGGTGAAAAGGAAGTTGCGGCGTCCCGTGCGGCGATCGGCTGGACGCACGCGCCGTTCGTCATTCCGCCCGAGGTGTATGCCGGCTTCGACGCGCGGCCGCGCGGCGCGCTGCTCGAAAGCGAGTGGAACGCGCGCTTCGCCGCCTACCAGGCTGCACATCCCGACCTTGCAGCGGAGCTCGAGCGGCGGCTCGACGGCGCGCTGCCCGACGACTTCGGCCGTGCAGCAGCCGAGCTCGTGCAGGCCCAGGCAGCCAAGACCGATCCGCTCGCGACCCGCAAGGCGTCGCAGCAGGCGATCGAAGCGTTCGCGCGCGTGCTGCCCGAGATGATCGGCGGCTCGGCGGACCTCACCGGCTCCGTGTTCACCAACTGGTCGGGCAGCGAAGCGGTGACGGCCCAACGGGCAGGCAACTACGTCAACTTCGGTGTGCGCGAGTTCGCGATGGCCGCCATCGCCAACGGCCTTGCCCTGCACGGCGGCTTCATTCCCTACGTCGGCACGTTCCTCACGTTCTCCGACTACATGCGCAATGCGGTGCGCATGGCCGCGCTGATGCACCTGCGCACCGTCCTGGTCTTCACCCACGACTCGATCGGGCTGGGCGTAGACGGGCCGACGCACCAGTCGATCGAGCACGCGGCTTCGCTGCGGCTCATTCCGGGGCTCGACGTCTGGCGCCCCTGCGATGCGGTCGAGACGGCCGTCGCATGGCGCGAGGCGCTCGCGCACGACGATCGTCCCTCGGCGCTGCTGTTCACGCGGCAGAACGTGCCCGCGTCGAAACGCGAGCCGGTGGACGCCGACGCCATCGCGCGCGGCGGCTACGTGCTGGCTGATTTTCCCGCCCAAGCGCGCATCCGCGCTGTCGTCATCGCCACCGGATCCGAGGTCGCCCTGGCGCTCGGTGCGCGCGACGCGCTGGTCGCGGACGGCATCGGCGTGCGCGTGGTGTCCATGCCCTGCACGCAGGCGTTCGACCGCCAGGATGCCGCGTATCGCACAGACGTGCTGCCGGGCGGCGTGCCCCGCGTGGCGGTCGAGGCCGGCGTCACTGGCTACTGGCACAAATACGTCGGCGCTGCCGATGCACAGGACGGCGCGGTCGTCGGCATCGATCGCTTCGGCGAGTCGGCGCCGGCCGGCGTGCTGTTCAAGCATTTCGGCTTCACGACCGACCATGTCGCGCAGGCCGTGCGCCGCGTCACCGGCCGCGGGTAACGTGAGCGACGTCGACATCCGCGCCGCGCAGCCGGCCGACGCCCAGGCGATCGCGCAGGT
This sequence comes from Casimicrobiaceae bacterium, assembly GCA_035475895.1. Taxonomy (GTDB): domain Bacteria; phylum Pseudomonadota; class Gammaproteobacteria; order Burkholderiales; family Casimicrobiaceae; genus VBCG01. The sequence goes on from DATILY010000088.1 coordinate 12,693, forward strand.
GCGCATCGACAGCTGGCGTACGACGTATCGCGGCCTGATTCCCGACGCGTACCTCGACGGCATGACCGTCGAGGCCAGCACGGCACTGTGGCAGCGCGTGCTGCAGGCCGAATCGGCCGCGGCGAGCGTGTTCGTCGCCGTGCGCGACGGCGAAGTGGTCGGCTTCGCGGCCGGCAACGCGCTGAAGGAGCCGAAGCACGGCGCGGACGCGGAGCTCACCGCCGTCTATCTGCGCCGCGACGCGCAACGCATGGGTGTCGGCCATCGGCTCGTCGGCGCCGTCGTCGCGGCGGAGCAGGCGCGCGGCGCGAGCGCCATCATCGTGTGGACGATCGCGGGCAACCGCGGCGCGCGCACGTTCTACGAATCGCTCGGCGGCGAGCTGGTCGTCGAGCAACCCTTCGTATGGGACGGCATGGACCTGGTCGAGGCCGGCTATGTCTGGCGCGACCTGCCCGCGCTCGCGGCGGCATGCGCGCAGGTGCCGTCCATCGTTCCTTCCCCTTCGCATCTGCACTGACGCTCCGGAGGCTTTCCATGACCATCAACGTCGCCATCAACGGCTACGGCCGCATCGGCCGCAACATCCTGCGCGCGCATTACGAGAGCGGCAAGAAGCACGACCTGCGCATCGTGGCCGTCAACGACCTCGGCAGCCCCGAGACGAACGCGCACCTCACCCGCTACGACACGGCGCACGGGCGCTTCCCCGGCGAGGTGAGCGTCGACGGCGATTCGATGGTGGTCAATGGCGACCGCATCCGCGTGCTCGCGCAGCGCGATCCCGCCCAGTTGCCGTGGAAGGACCTGGGCGTGGACGTGGTGCTCGAGTCCACCGGCTTCTTCACGAGCAAGGAGAAAGCGTCGGCGCACCTGCGCGGAGGTGCGCGCAAGGTGATCATCTCCGCCCCCGGCGGCAAGGACGTCGACGCGACGGTCGTGTACGGCGTCAACCACCAGACCCTCAAGGCCGCGTACACCGTCATCTCCAACGCCTCGTGCACCACCAACTGCCTCGCACCGCTCGTCAAGCCGCTGCACGACAGGATCGGCCTCGTGAACGGTCTCATGACCACCGTGCACGCGTACACCAACGATCAGGTGCTCACCGACGTCTACCACGAGGACCTGCGGCGTGCGCGCTCCGCCACGCTCAACATGATTCCCACCAAGACGGGCGCCGCAACCGCCGTGGGGCTCGTCATGCCGGAGCTGAACGGCAAGCTCGACGGCTACGCGATCCGCGTGCCTACGATCAACGTCTCGATCGTCGATCTGTCGTTCATTGCCGCGCGCGACACGACCGTCGCCGAGGTGAACGCGATCATGAAGGAAGCGTCTCAGACGGGGCCGCTGTCCGGCGGCATCCTGGCGTACAACGAAGGGCCGCTGGTGTCGAGCGACTTCAACCACGATCCGGCCTCCTCGACCTTCGACGCGACGCTCACCAAAGTGTCCGGGCGCCTCGTGAAGGTCGCGAGCTGGTACGACAACGAGTGGGGGTTTTCCAATCGCATGCTCGACGTGACCGTCGCGCTGATGAACGCCCGGTGATGGCCTGATCGGGCGCGCGAGCGGCCGTGGCGGACGTCGTCATCCGGCCGATCACGCTGGCCGACGCTGCCGCGTTCCATGCCGGCGTCACCGCGGTCATCCGCGAGCGGATCTACCTTGCGCGCACCGAGCCGTTCTCCATCCGTGAGACGACGGAATTCGTGCGGGCGAACCTGCGCAACGGCAATCCGCAGTTCGTCGCCGAGGCGCGCAGCGGCGTGGTCGGCTGGTGCGACGTGGTGCGCCAGACGATACCCGCGTACGCGCACAGCGGCGTGCTCGGCATGGGCGTCGTGAGCGCCTACCGCGGACGCGGGGTCGGTGAGCGGCTGATCCGGGCGGCGCTCGACGGGGCCCGGCGCGCGGGCATGGAGCGCGTCGGCCTGCAGGTCTACGCGCGCAACACCCGCGCGGTCGCGCTGTACCGCAAGGTCGGCTTCGCGCACGAAGGCACGCTCGTGCGCGGCAAGAAGGTGGATGGCGAATACGACGACGTGCTCATCATGGGACTGCTCTTGTGAATGCGATCCGCTTCAAGCGCCTTGCCGACGTCGACGTCGGCGGCCGCAAGGTGTTCATTCGCGCCGACCTCAACGTGCCGCAGGATGATGCAGGCGCGATCACCGACGACACGCGCATTCGTGCGTCGGTTCCGGCCATTCGCGACGCCCTGTCCCGCGGCGCGGCGGTGATGGTCACGTCTCACCTGGGACGGCCCAGGGAAGGCCGCTTCAGCGAAGCCGATTCGCTGGCGCCGGTTGCAACGCGTCTGTCCGCACTGCTGGGAATGCCCGTGCAGCTGGTGCGCGATTGGGTCGATGGGGGGCCGTGGCACGACCACCTGAAGCCTGGCGACGTGGCGCTGCTCGAGAACTGCCGCTTCAATGTGGGCGAGAAGCAGGACGACGAAGGGCTCGCGCGGCGGATGGCCGGGCTGTGCGACGTGTATTGCAACGACGCGTTCGGCACCGCGCATCGCGCCGAAGCGACGACGCACGGCATGGCGCGCTTCGCCAAGGTCGCGTGTGCGGGGCCCCTGCTCGCCGGGGAGCTCGACGCCCTGACGCGCGCGCTCGCCGAGCCCGCGCGGCCGCTCGTCGCGATCGTCGCGGGGTCGAAGGTGTCGACCAAGCTCACGATCCTGCGCACGCTCGCCGACAAGGTCGACACGCTGATCGTGGGCGGCGGCATCGCGAACACGTTCATGCTCGCGGCCGGCGGCCGCATCGGCAAGTCGCTGGCCGAGCCCGACCTGACGGGCGAGGCGCGCGCCATCCTCGCGCGCTTTCCCGGCAAGGTGCCCATCCCGACCGACGTCGTATGCGCCAAAGCGCTCGCGCCCGACGCGGTTGCGCAGACGAAGAACGCAGCCGACGTGGCGGACGACGATCTCATCCTGGACATCGGGCCCGAAACGGTTGCCGGGCTGTGCGCCATCGTCGCGCGCGCCGGAACGATCGTATGGAACGGGCCCGTCGGCGTGTTCGAGATCGACGCGTTCGCCGGCGGTACGCGCGCGCTGGCCGAAGCGATCGCAGCGTCGGCCGCGTACTCCATCGCAGGCGGCGGCGATACCGTCGCGGCGATTGCGAAGTTCGGCATTGCCGACCGGATCAGCTACATCTCGACCGGCGGCGGCGCGTTCCTCGAGTTTCTCGAAGGCCGCGAGCTGCCCGCGGTGGCGGCGCTCGCCGCGCGCGCGGTGTCGTAGCTGCCTACACAGGCGCGCACATCACGACGCGATCGGCGCCATCGCCCTCGGCGATCCAGCCCTTGGCGCTCATCTGGTCGCGCACCGCGCGATCGGTGGTATAGCGGTGGTTCACGTCCACGCGGTTGTCGAACAGGCGATAGATCGGCACGGAGCCTGTTGGACACACGCCAGCGGCAGGAACGTACAGCTGCATGTAGCTCGGGTCCTCGAGGATGAACTCGGGATGCCCGCTTTGCGCCGCGGCGCACTCCGCGGGATTGCGCCCGAAGAAGTGGGAGTTGCCGTCCGCCGGCGGAACGTAGAAGCGGCACACCTGGCTCGTGCCCGGTTGCGGCGTCGTGTACGCCTTGAAGGTATATCCCGTACGCGTCCAGCGCGTCGGCGTGAGCCCGGCATCCAGGTTCGCGATCTCGGACGCGATCCACGTGATGAAGTAGTGGTCGAGCGACGCGTTGTAGAACTCGATCACGTCCACCGTCGCAGCGTCCGGCGGCGGCGATGGCGGCGGCAATTGCAGTGGCGGGGGCGGGGGCGGCGGCTGGCCCGTGGCGTCTCCGGTGGCCGTCAGGGGCAGCTCATACACGCCGTCGTTGGTGAACAGCTGAATGCTGGCCGCGACCGCGCCTGCCTGCTGCACGGTTGCGGCGACCTGCAGCGTGCATGTCGCGCCCGATGCCACCAGCGTGCCGGGATCGCACCCGGCAACGCGGCGGAACGAGGCATTGCCGATCGTGACGCTGTCGATGGACAGCGGCACGTTGCCGCTGTTGCGGAACACGACGGATTGCGGAGCCGATGACGCGTTGAGCGGAACGGTTCCGAAATTCACCGACGCCGGCAGCTGGCACACGTACGGCGCGCTCACGCCCGCGGGCAGGCCATACAGGCAGCGGCAGCCGCGGATGTCGTCGGCCTGCGGTGCAACGAGCATGTTGTATGCCGTGAGCGGCGGTCCCGCCATGATCGCAGCGTCGACGTTCGAATGGTTGAGCCCGATGGCATGGCCGAACTCGTGCGTCGCCACGCGATCGAGCTCGGCAAGCGACGTCACGTCCGACACGCTGAGTGCGATGTCCGCGTCGGTGAGCTCGCCCGCACCGGCCGCGTTCACCTGCCACCAGTCGTACGTCATCGCCGAATTGCTCGCGAGCGCGCCCCAGCCGATGACGCTCTGGTAATCGGGCGCCTGCACGCCGTCGATGGCGTGCTGGGGCGTCGACGTCTCGCCTGCGTAGACATGCTTCACGTTGCACTGCGCCGACCATTTGTCGAACGCCGCCTGCAGCGTCGCGACGACGGACGCCTTGTCGAGCTGCGCGGGTGCACCGGCAGCGTTGTACTTCCACTGGTACGTGGCCGGCCAGCGCGCAGCAGGCTGGAACATCGTCACGTACTTCTGGTCGGCATGGCGAACGACCCCGGCCTGCGACATCACGTAGTCGTTGTCGCCCCACGTGGCAGCCTCGGCACGGCCCGCGGCCGTCATGTCGATCGCGAGCGCCGCCATGACGACGGCGGTTGCGACTGCACGCGCGACGGTGAACGGCCGACCCCTCGACGACATCACGATTGTGCGCGTGGTGGCAGGCCTGGGTGGCCGGCGTGTGCGCGTCCGTGGTTGAAGACGAGCGAATCATGGCGATGCAGGCGCTCGGGCGCAGTCGGACTGTTCCCGATTCGTCGTGGGTAAAATTAGTCGGTCGGAGCCCGTTCCTTTCTGACGGCGCACCGTGCATCGTTGTAAAAGTCACACGGAAACGCCGCGCGCAGGCGAATTTTCCGGCGCGGAGTCCGACAAACGCGGCAGGAATTACCGAACTGCGCGTAGCCCGCCGTTCGCGTCAGCGCGCAAGGAATGCGCGAATGGCCTCGCCCTGCTGCGCGACGTTGAACACGCCGTCCAGGTGGCCGCCCTCGCCTTCGATGACCACGACATCGGCTGCGCCGCCCTGCGCGCGATAGCGCGCGGCCGCGCGCTCGCTCAACACCGGTGGGAACACCAGGTCCGACCGCGCTGGAACGAACAGGATGCGCGCCTTCATGCGCTTCACTTCGTCATCGGTGAGGCGATAGAGCTGGTTCGCGCGCGCCGTGTAGATCATCGAGTTGGCGTCGGTGGTGCGCGCACGCGCCGTGCCCGCCTTCGCGAGGGCGTCCTCGATCGCGAACGGATTGTCGATCGACACGGCGGGATCGCGCGCCGCATCCGCCCATTTGTAGCCGAACGTCTTGTCGGCCCAGCCGTAATGCCGCGTGTTCGCCGTCACGATCGCGAGCGCCTGTCCGACGCCTTCGATTGGCTCCTCCTTGCCGTAGTAGTCGCCCTTGTTCCACTTCGGATCGAGGCGGATCGGCATGGTCCAGATGTCCACCATCTCGAGCACGTAAGGCGTGATCTCGAACCCGGGGCCGATCACGTGCACCACGCGCTCGACGAAGTCCGGATAAACCGCCGCCCATTCCATCGCCTGCATGGACCCGCCCGACGCACCGGCGACGGCAGCCAGCTTCTTGACCCCGAGCGAATCCACGAGCGCCTTGTGCACGCGCACGCTGTCGCGATACGACACGACGGGAAACGACATGCCGTACGGCTTGCCGGTTGCAGGATCCGTCGTGGCCGGACCGGTCGTGACGACGTTGGGATCCTTGGTGTTGAGGTTGACCAGCGCATCGGCGCTGATCACGAAATACTTGTCCGTGTCGATCGGCTTGCCGGCACCGATGATCGGATCCCAGTAACCGGGGGCAGCGTCGGCAGGCTTGTACTTGCCGGCCGCATGCGAGCTGCCGGAGAAGAAATGCGTGATGAAGATCGCGTTGTCGCCGGCGGCGTTGAGCGTGCCGTACGTCTCGTAGCCCACACGTACGTTGGGAATCGTTCGGCCGGCTGCCGTCGTGTACGAGGGCAGCGTGAAGATCTTCTTTTCCACGGGCCCGTCGAACGCATGTGCGGACACCGGCAGCACCAGGAAAAGCGCGAGCAAGCAGCGTGCAAGGCAGGTCATCATGTCGTGCTCCGGTCGAAATGCGCGGGAGGCGCTGGAGCCATTCTAAGTCGGTTGCCGTTCCGGCGGCCGCCAAAATCCCTTAACATGGCGGGTTGGAGCGCGACCGCTCGAAGCGCGCGCTCATCGCCCCATGCCCATGCAACGCGCCACCAAGATCGTCGCCACCCTGGGCCCCGCCTGCAGCGAGCCCGCCGTGCTCAAGCGCATGCTCGCCGCAGGCGTGGACGTCGTGCGGTTGAACTTCTCGCATGGACAGGCGAGCGACCACGTCGAGCGCGCCAAGCGGGTGCGCCAGGCGGCGCGCGAGCTCGGCCGCGAAGTCGCGATCCTCGCCGATCTGCAGGGCCCCAAGATCCGCATCGGCAAGTTCGCCGAAGGCAAGGTCACGCTCACGCCGGGGCAGCGGTTCGTGCTCGACGCCGAATGCGAGGTCGGCGACGCCAATCGCGTCGGCCTCGACTACAAGGAGCTCGTGCACGACGTCGGGCCGGGATCCGTGCTGCTGCTCGACGATGGACTCATCAAGCTCGACGTCGAGAACGTGGACGGACCACGCATCGTCACGCGCGTGGCGCTCGGCGGCTCCCTGTCGAACAACAAGGGCATCAACCGCATGGGCGGGGGCTTGTCGGCGCCGGCGCTGACGGCCAAGGACATGGACGACGTCAAGACGGCCGCGCTGCTGGAGGCCGACTTCATCGGAGTGTCGTTTCCCAAGAACAAGGAAGACATGTACATGGCGCGCCAGCTCGTGCGCGCCGCGGGCGGACGGGGACAGCTGATCGCCAAGATCGAGCGTGCCGAAGCGATCACGGCCCTGGACGAAATCATCGACGCGTCGGACGGCATCATGGTCGCGCGTGGCGATCTCGCCGTGGAGGTTGGCAACGCCGCGGTGCCCGGGCTGCAGAAGCGCATGATCCGGCTCGCCCGCGAGAAGCACAAGATCACGATCACGGCCACCCAGATGATGGAGTCGATGATCCACAACCCGGTGCCCACGCGCGCCGAAGTCTCGGACGTCGCCAACGCCGTCCTCGACGGCACCGACGCCGTCATGCTGTCGGCGGAAACCGCCGCCGGCCGCTATCCGGTCGAGGTCGTCGAGAGCATGGCGCAGATCTGCTTCGAGGCCGAGAAGTCCGACGTCGTCGAGCTCGATCGCGATTTCCTCAATCGCACGTTCACGCGCATCGACCAGTCGATCGCCATGGCGACGCTGTTCACCGCCTTTCACCTGCGCGTGAAGGCGATCGCCTCACTGACCGATTCGGGGTCGACCGCGCTCTGGATGTCGCGCCACAACCCCGGCGCGCCCATTTACGCGCTCACGCCCAAGCTGGAGACGCAGCGGCGCATGTCGCTCTACCGCAACGTGCAGTCGTTCTTCCTCGAGCAGAGCATCGACCGCGACGAAGTGCTCGGGGCAGCCGAGGACCTGCTGCTCGCCAAAGGGCAGGTGCAGCGCGGCGACCTCATCGTGCTCACCGTGGGCGAGCCGATGGGAAAGTCGGGCGGCACCAACACGATGAAAATCGTCAGGGTGGGTGATCACCGACCCTGACGATTTGGAGATTGCTAACCTGGCGCAGCCAGGTTAAGCGACCGAAGGGAGCGGCAATCGCCAAGATCCTCCACGGTGATCACCGACCCTGACGATCTCGGCGATTGCTAACTTGGCGCAGCCAAGTTAAGCGACCGAAGGGAGCGGCAATCGCTCAAATTGTGAGCGCGATTGCACGGACTTCACCGTCACTCCAGCCCGAACGCTCCACGAATCGCCATTCGATAGCTGCGGCCCGACACGAGGGACACGCCGTTGTCGAGCCGCAGCAGGTATTCGCCGTGGAGCCTGGGCTGGAGCTCGCGCACGCAGGCGATCCGCACGGCGTGCGATCGATGCACCCGCAGGAAGTCGCGCGGATCGAGGCGCGCGCACAGGCCGGACAGCGTTTCCTTGTGGAGGTACATCCGGTCGGCCCAGATGCGGACGTAGTTGTCGTCCGCCTCGAGGCGCACGATCGCCTGTACGCGAACGATCACGATGCGGTCGAGCGAGCGCACCGGGATGCAGTCGGCGAATCGCGGCGCACTGCGCGCATCACCGCGTGGCGCGCTGCGCTCCAGGTCGCGCCGTGCGGCGGCCGGCGGCTCGGCATAGGCTGCCGGCCACTCCAGGACAGCCTCGCTGCGTGACGCGCTCATCGGCGTCCCTTCGCGGGGCCGCGCCGCTGGCTTAGAATCGTCGAGGATCGGGAAAACGGGCAGATGCGCATACGGGTTGCCGCCACGAAGAAAGACCGGCGCAGGTTGGCCCGGCCTTGCCATGGCGTCCCGACGGAGTCCTCCGTTTTTCCTCCCATTTTTCTCCGCACGCCCAAGCCGTTGATTGTGCGGATATCGCATGCCGGATGACACGCTGCTGCGGCCGGACGCGCGTGCATTCAGGCGCGATCCGCCGGGAACGATCGGTACGTTCGAGGTGCGCGCGGCGTCCAACGAGCTCGTCGGGCCGCAGGGCGTCATCCGTCTGCGCCCGCGCCTCATGGACGTGCTGCTGCGCCTCGCGGCCGCCCCCGGCGACGTCGTCCCGCGTCAGGTGCTGCTCGACGACGTCTGGCCGCGGCGCCTGGTCGCCGACGAGGTGCTGTCGCGCACGATCGCCGAGCTGCGCACCGCGCTGGCCGACGATGCCCGCGAAGCGCGCTACATCGAGACCTTGCCGAAGGTCGGCTATCGGCTGATCGCCCCGGTGGCGGCCCGCGTGACGCCTGCGCGGGCAGCCATTGCGCAAGCGCCGCCCTCCAACCGCCCGCCATTGCGGGCGACCCTGGACGCAGGCGAGGCGGCACTGGGGCGCGGCAGCACAACGGCGCGCACGCGGGGGCTCATCGCCGCCGCGGCCGTCGCGATCACGGCGGTCATCGTCGTCACCGCGTACACGCTGCGTCCCGCCAATTCATCGGCCGCGGCGGCCGCCGCGCTCGCGCAGCAGCTCAACACGGCGAACGCCTTCTCCTCCGAGCTTGCGATGGAGACCGGTCCGCGCTTCTCACCCGACGCAACCCGCATCGCCTTCGCGCTGGGGGACACCGAGCACGCGCAGATCGTCGTGCAGGTGGTGAACACGCGGGCGCGCACCATCCTCGGCGATCCCGCCGCATTGCGCATCGCGCCCGTGTTCTTCCCCGACGGCGAGCGCCTGGCGTACTACCGGCGGGAGGACAAGGCGTGCGCAATCGTCGAGCGGTCCATCGCCTCGGCCGCGGAGCGCGTGCTGGTCGACTGCACCCAGTCGCCGGCCCCGCGCTTCGACCTTTCACCCGACGGCAAACGACTGGTCTTCGCATCGTTCGGCGAAGGGCATACCGGCTTGCGGCTGGTGGACCTGGCGACCGGCCGCATGAGCGTGCTGACGAGCGCCGGCGGCGCGGCCGGCAACGACCTGATGCCGCGCTTCTCGCCCGATGGCACCCAGGTCGCGTTCGTGCGCGGGCTCCTCGGGTTCCGCGAGGTGTGGGTGGTGCCGGTGGACGACCCCGGCAAGGCGCACGCGATCGGTTCGCCACGCGGCCTCACCTGGGGCCTCGCGTGGATGGGCAACGCCGGACCGCTGCTCGTCTCGGCCGACTGGCCGGGGTCGCGCGCGCTGAACGTGCTCGATCTGGCCACCGGCAAGGCGACGCTTGCAGGGGCCCGAGGCGCGCAATTTCCCGACATCAGCTCGCGCGGCGACGTCGTGTACGAAGCGGCGGCGTACCAGTCGAACCTCCAGCTGCTCGATACCGCCGATGCTGCGCGCGCGCCGCAAACGTTGTGGCCGTCCGCCAAGTACAGCAACTATCCGCAGTTCTCGCCGGACGGCTCGCGCGTGGTGTTCAGCTCCAACCGCGACAACGTCTCCTCCCTGTTCGTCGGCACGCCCGGCGGCGACGCGCGCCGCCTCCCGCTGCCGGTGGACAACGTGTACTTCCAGGCGCACTGGGCGCATGACGGCCGTTCGCTCTACGCGGTCGAATGGCGGCCCGCCAGCGGCGACGGCAGCATGCGCGGCGTGCGCATCGATCCTGCCAGCGCGTCGATCGAACGCTTCGACGTGCTCGGTGAAGGCGTATCCGACCTGCGCGACGACGCGCAGGGGCGCACGCTCTACTTCGCCACGCAGGAAGGCCCGCTCATGCAGCTCTGGCGCGCGCCGGCCGATGCGCCCGAGCGGCGTGAGCGCCTGGCGCTGCCCAAGGTCCTGGACTACGACTTGCGCAACGACCGGCTCGTGTATGCGCAGCCGCAGCAATCCGACCTCACGGTGTGCGAGCTGCCCGAGCTGCGGTGCGCCGCGGCCGGCCTGCCCGAGCACGAGGGACGCACAGGCTTTGCGCTCGGCCGCGATGCGCTCTGGGTGGGTTATTACGGTGAACCGGGTGAGCTGGTGCGCTTCGACCTCGCCAGCCGCACCGTCACGCAGCGCTTTGCCCACGGCCCCTCCGCGGTCGGCATCAACCTGGCAATCTCGCCGGACGAGCGCCATGCGCTGATCGCGCGCCAGGAACCGCCCGCGATCGACCTCATGCTCGCGTCCCGCCCGCGCTAGCGCGCATTGCGCCGAAGTAACCGGCTGGTTAACATGGGGCCATGAGCCCTGCCGCCACCGTTGCACGGGCCGGCGCGGCGCGCCGGCCGGTCCGCGACAGCGAGCGCACGAAAGCCGCGATCCTCGACGCTGCCACCAGCGAATTCGCGCGCCACGGCCCGGGCGGCGCACGGGTGGACCGCATCGCGCTGCGCGCCCGCACCAACAAGCGCATGCTCTACTACTACTTCGGCAGCAAGGAGGGATTGTTCCTGGCCGTGCTCGAAGCCACGTATGCGCGCATTCGCGCGGCGGAGCGCGGCCTCTCGCTGCTCGACGTCCCGCCGGAGGAAGCGATCCGCCGCCTGGTGCGGTTCACCTGGGAGTACTACCTCGCGCATCCGGAGTTCCTGTCGCTGCTCAACAGCGAGAACCTGCACCGGGGCAGCCACCTGCGCCGCTCGCGCAACGTGCGCAGCATGAACTCGCCCGTCATCGAGACGCTCGGCGAGGTGCTCGCCCGGGGCGCCCGCGAAGGCATCTTTCGCACCGGCGTGGACGCGCTTCAGCTCTACATCTCCATTGCCGCGCTGTCGTATTTCTACCTCGGCAACCATCACACCCTCACGGCGGTGTTCGGCCGTGACCTGGCCGCGCCCCGCGCGCGCAGGGCCCGCCTGGCGCACATGATCGACCTGGTGCTGGGGTATCTGCGGCACCCGGCTTGACGGGCGCCGGCGGCGCTTGACGCACCAGCGGTGGCATCCGACAATTAACTATCCGGTTATTTACGACCACGCCGGGGCGACCGCGCATCAGCACGCCCGCCCGGCCCGTCGCGGGCCTAGAATGGCAGCAACCGCTCGGAGGCGACCATGCAACGGTCCTGGTTCAGCCGCATCGTCTATTCGCCATGGGCCCGTCCCGTCCTGCTCATCGCGCTGCTCATCCTGCTGTGGCAGCTCGTCATCGTGGTATTCGGCATCAAGCCTTACCTGATTCCAGCGCCGCTCGCGGTGGTCAAGACGCTGGTTGCCGAGTGGCCGCGGCTGTTCCGCGAAACCCTCGTCACCACGTACGCGACGCTCGGCGGCTTCGCGCTGTCCATCGCGTTCGGCATCCCGATGGCGCTGCTGATCGCCTATTCGCGCACGGTGGAAAGCTTCGTCTATCCCCTGCTCGTGTTCTCGCAAAGCGTGCCGAAAGTGGCGATCGCGCCGCTGTTCGTGGTGTGGTTCGGCTTCGGCATCATCCCCAAGATCATCGCCGCGTTCCTGCTCGCGTTCTTTCCGGTGGTGGTATCGACGGTCGTCGGCTTCAAGTCGGTGGAGCGGGACATGATCGACCTCGCCCGCTCGATGAAGGCCAGCCGCCTCGAGACGTTCATGCGCATCAGCCTTCCGCAGGCCCTGCCGTCGGTCTTCGCGGGCCTCAAGGTGTCCGTAACGCTCGCGGTGGTCGGTGCGGTGGTCGGCGAGTTCGTCGGCTCCAACTCGGGCATCGGCTACCTGCTGCAGATCGCCAACGGGAACTTCGACCTGCCGCTGATGTTCGCAGGATTGACGATGCTCTCCCTCGTCGGGGTGATCCTGTTCGCGCTGGTCGATCTCGTCGAGCGCTTCATGATTCCCTGGCACGCTTCACAACGCCACGACTTCAGCGCCACCGCATGAGCGGCGCCCATACGACGCAGTCAAAGGAGGAACCATGCTGAACCGTATCGTCGCGGTGCTCTGCGCCGCCTGCGCGCTCGCTGCAGCGCCGAGCTACGCGCAGAACAAGGAGAAGGTCGTCCTGCTGCTCAACTGGTACACGTACAGCGAGCACGCGCCGTTCTACCTCGGCAAGGAGCGGGGCTACTTCGACCAGGAAGGCATCGACCTCGACATCCAGGAAGGCCGCGGCTCCGGCGTGACGGTGCAGGCGGTTGCGGCGGGGACGGCTTCGTTCGGCTATGCCGACGTGCCGACGATGATGAAGGCCGCGTCGAAGGGCGCGCCGGTGATGGCAGTCGGCGTGGCGCTGCAGACGAGCCCGATGTCGGTGATGGGCTTTTGCGAGCGCAACATCCGCAAGCCCGAGGACATCAAGGGCAAGACGGTCGCCGTGACGCCCGGCGACTCCATGTCGCAGATCTGGCCGCTGTTCCTCAAGAAGACCGGGCTCAAGGAAACGGATTTCAAGCAGGTGGCCGGTGACGCGCAGACCAAGCTCAACGCAGTGATCAACAACCAGGCCGATCTCCTGCTCGGCTACGTAATGGACCAGGCGATCAAGCTGCAGGATGCAACCCACAAGCAGGTGTGCCCGGTCCGCTTCGCGGATTACGGCGTCAACATGGTCAGCTCCGGCATCATCGTGCAGAAGGACTATCTCAAGAACAAGCCGGACGTCGTGCGCCGCTTCCTGCGCGCTGCAACGCGCTCGCTCGAGGAATCGGCGAAGAGCCCCGAGGCCGCGATCGACGCCATGCTCAAGGCGAATCCGAAGTCGGGCGTGCGCGACACCGCGCTGGTCGGCATGAAGGCGACCGCCGCGTTGTACAAGGGACCCGACAATCCCAGCGATCGTCCGTTGCGCGTGGGTGCCAAGAACATGGCGGAGACGCTCGCGCTGCTGGAGGAATACGGCGGCCTGGACAAAGCGTCGGCGGGCAAGCCCGAGGATTACTACACCAACGCGTACCTCCCCTGACGAGCAGGCGCGGCGCGCGGCCATGAGCAGCACGCTCGCAACCTCCGCGCCGGCGGCGGGATCGGCGCGGCCCTACATCGAGATCGACGGGGTCACCAAGGTCTACCAGAGCGCCGACGGCCCCGTCGAATCGCTGAAGCCGCTCACCTTCAGCATCGGCAACGGCGAATTTCTGGCGATCGTCGGCCCATCGGGTTGCGGCAAGTCCACGCTGCTCAAGATGGTCGCGGGACTTCTTCCCGTGACCTCCGGGCAGATCCGGGTGCGCGGCGCGACGGTGAACGGCCCGCCGGACGACGTCGGCATCGTGTTCCAGAGCCCCGTGCTGCTCGCCTGGCGCAGCGTGCTCGAGAACGTGATGCTGCAGATCGACATGCGGCACCTCGGCCGCCGGGCGTACCTGCCCAAGGCAGCCGCCCTGCTGGAGCTCGTCGGTCTCAAGGGCTTCGAGCAGCGCTTTCCATGGGAGCTCTCCGGGGGCATGCAGCAGCGCGCCTCGATCTGCCGTGCGCTGGTGCACGATCCTGCGGTCCTGCTGATGGACGAGCCGTTCGGCGCGCTCGACGCCATGACGCGCGAAAAGATGAACCTCGAGCTGCAGCGCATCTGGTACGAGACACGCAAGACGGTGATGTTCATCACGCACAGCATCCCTGAAGCCGTGTTCCTGGCCGATCGCGTGCTGGTGATGAGCGAGCGGCCAGGCACCATCGCGGCCATTTACGACGTCCCGCTTGCGCGGCCGCGTTCGTTGCGCGCGATGGGCGAAGCGCCGTTCATCGAGCTCACGCAGACCATCCGCCGCCACTTCTACGCCCAGGGAACGCTGGATGCCTGAGGCCGGATCCAATGCTCCACGCTTCGTGATCGTCGCAGTGGACTGCTTCGAGCGGCCGCTGCGTTACCGCCTGCCGTTTCGCTTCGGCGCGGCCACCGTGACCACCGGCGTGCAGGCATTCGTGCGAGTGCGCATCCGCACGGCCGATGGCGGCGAGACCATCGGCGCGACGGCCGAGCTCATGGTGCCGAAGTGGTTCGACAAGGACCCCGCGCACAGCAACGACGAGAACGTGGATGCGTTGCGCACTTCGCTGGCATTGGCGGCCGACGCGTACACCTCCGACCCGGCGCCGCGCAGCGCCTTCGGACACTTCGCCGCCCACGCGCGGGCCTGCCGCGAGCAAGGCGAGCAGGTCGGCATGCCGGCGCTGGCAGCCAATTTCGGCGCCGCCGAGCTCGATCGTGCGGTGCTCGACGCGCTCTGCCGCTCGACGCAGCGCACGGTCTTCGAAGTGGTCGCCGAGGATCTGATCGGCTTCGATCCGCGCGTGGTGGCGCCCGATCTCGCCGGCTTCGATGGCCAGGCGTTCGTGCGCTCGCTGGCGCCGCGCGCGCGCATCGCCGTGCGCCACACGGTGGGCCTGCTCGATGCGCTGACGGGCCCGGCGGCCCGCGCGGCGGACGGCCTGCCGGAGTCGCTCGAGCAGGCGATCGAACGCTATGGGCTGCGTTGGTTCAAGCTCAAGCTGGCGGGCGATGTCCGCACCGACCTCGAGCGGCTGCGCGCGATCGCAGCTGTGCTCGACCGCCTGCCCGATTATCGCGTCACGCTCGATGGCAACGAGCAGTTCGCCAGCGTGGACGCCGTCGACGCGCTCTTGACAGGCATGCGCGAGGACACCGCCTTGCGCCGTCTGTTCGCGGCGGTCGCCTACCTCGAGCAACCGCTGGTCCGCCAGTCGACGTTCGAGCACGACGTGCAAGCGACGGCGCGTGCGGTTCCGTTGCTCATCGACGAGGCCGACGGAACCCTCGATGCGTTCGTCCAGGCGCGCTCCCGCGGCTATGCCGGGGTGTCGAGCAAGAGCTGCAAGGGCCTCTACAAGTCGCTGGTCAATGCAGCCCGCTGCGCCGCGTGGAACCAGGACGCCGGCGGCGCACGGTATTTCGTCTCGGCCGAGGATCTGACGGCACCTGCAGGGCTGGCCGTGCAGCAGGACACCGCGCTCGCCGCGCTGCTCGGCCTCACCCACGCCGAGCGCAACGGTCACCACTACATCGACGGCATGGCGAGCGCACCGCCGGCGGAGCAGCAAGCGTTCCTCGCGGCGCATCCGGCGCTGTACGAGGCCGCGCACGGCACCGTGCGTCTCGCGATCCGCGCGGGCGAGCTCGACCTGCGCGACCTCGCGGTTCCCGGCTTCGCCACCGGCACGCTACCGTTGTTCGATACGCTCACGCCGATGGCGCGCACGCCCGCGCCGGCGCACTGAGCGGCAATCGCAGCAGCACGTCATCCTCGGAGCATCCATGGCAACGCAACGACTCGGCATCATCATGAACGGCGTCACCGGACGCATGGGCACGAACCAGCACCTCGTCCGCTCCATCGTCGCCATCCGCGAAGCGGGCGGCGTCGTACTGTCGAACGGCGAGCGCGTCATGCCCGACCCGATCCTGATCGGCCGCAACAAGGACAAGCTCGCCGCACTGGCGCAGGCGCACGGCATCGAGCGCTTCGACACCGACCTGAACCGCGCGCTCGACAACCGCAGCGATACCGTGTTCTTCGACGCGGCGACCACGCAGATGCGCCCCGCACTCCTGCGCCAGGCGATCGCCGCGGGCAAGCACGTCTATTGCGAGAAGCCCATCGCGGTGGACCTCGAGCAGGCGCTCGACATCGCGCGCACGGCAGAGCAAGCGGGTGTGCGCAACGGCGCGGTGCAGGACAAGCTGTTCCTGCCTGGGTTCCTCAAGCTGCGCATGCTGCGCGAGGCGGGATTCTTCGGCCGCATGCTCGCGGTGCGCGGCGAATTCGGCTACTGGGTCTTCGAGGGCGATCTCGTGCCCGCACAGCGTCCGTCGTGGAACTACCGCGCAGAAGACGGCGGCGGCATCATCCTCGACATGATGTGTCACTGGCGCTACGTGCTCGACAACGTGTTCGGCGAGGTCAGGAGCGTGTGCTGCCGTGGCGCCACGCACATCCCCAAGCGCTGGGACGAGAACGGAAGGCCGTACGAGGCGACCGCGGACGACGCCGCGTACGCGATGTTCGAGCTCGAAGGCGGCGTCGTCGCGACGCTCAACAGCAGCTGGTGCGTGCGGGTGCGTCGCGACGACCTCGTCACGTTCCAGGTCGACGGCACGCACGGGTCGGCGGTCGCGGGCCTGACGGATTGCCGCACGCAGGCGCGCGTCAACACGCCCAAGCCCGTGTGGAACCCGGACGTCCGCCAGCCGCTCGATTTCTACGACGGTTGGGAGCTCGTGCCCGACACGGTGCCCTACGACAACGGCTTCAAGGTCCAGTGGGAATTGTTCATCCGCCACGTCGTCGAAGGGACGCCGTTCAAGTGGACGCTGCGCGAGGGCGCGAAGGGCGTGCAGCTCGTGGAGCTTGCGCAGCGCAGCTGGCGCGAGCGGCGGTGGATCGACGTGCCGCCGCTGGCCGCCTGAAGCGCGCTCGACCGCTCAGCTGGACAGAACCGGAGGACCGCGTGAACGCCACCGATCGCAACGCCTTTTCGCTCGTGCTGCCCACGGCGTCGCGCGAGCTCGCACCCTATACCGTGCGTGCGCCGCGCGCCTTTCCCTGGGCGCCGTCGCGGCCGTTCACGCGCATCGCGTACTCGGCAGCCCACGTGGTAGCCGACCCGCTCGCCGCGGGCGATCCATGGGTCGACGCGCGCATCGACTGGGACGCCACGCTGGCGTATCGGCGGCACCTGTGGTCGCTCGGCCTCGGCGTCGCCGAAGCCATGGACACCGCGCAGCGCGGCATGGGGCTCGACTGGCCAACGTCACTCGAGCTCATCCGGCGCTCGCTCGACGCCGCGCGCGACGTTCCGGGCGCGCTCATTGCGAGCGGCGCGGGCACCGACCATCTTGCACCCGACGATGCGCGCTCGCTCGACGACGTCGTCCGCGCGTACGAGCATCAAATCGAAGCGATCGAAAGCGCCGGCGGCCGCATCATCCTCATGGCCAGCCGTGCGCTCGCGCGCGTGGCCCGCTCCCCCGCCGACTACGAGCGGGTGTACGAGCGCGTGCTCGGCCAGGTGCGCGAGCCCGTGATCATCCATTGGCTCGGCGACATGTTCGATCCCGCGCTCGCGGGCTACTGGGGCGACGCCGATCCGATGCGCGCGATGGACACCGCGATCGGCATCATCAACGCCCATGCCGACAAGGTCGACGGCGTCAAGATCTCGCTCCTCGACGATCGCAAGGAGGTCCTGATGCGCCGGCGGCTCGCGCCGGGTGTGCGCATGTACACGGGTGACGATTTCAACTATGCGGCGCTCATCGCCGGTGACGAGCATGGCCACAGCGATGCGCTGCTCGGCATCTTCGACGCGATCGCGCCCGCTGCATCGGCCGCGCTGGGCGAGCTCGCGGCCGGCAACCTCGCCGCGTTCCATGAGATCCTGGGGCCCACCGTGCCGCTGTCGCGCCACGTGTTCGCCGCACCGACGCGGTTCTACAAGACCGGTGTGGTGTTCATGGCATGGCTCAACGGCCACCAGCGGCACTTCACCATGGTCGGCGGCCAGCAGAGCGCCCGCAGCCTGCTGCATCTGGCGGAGCTCTTCCGGCTCGCCGATGCTGCCGGGCTGCTGCGCGAGCCCGAGCTCGCGGTGCGGCGCATGCGCACGCTATTGGCATTGCACGGCGTCGAATGATGAGCACGCAACCGGACCCGTCGCTGCTGTCCATCAACACGGCGACGGTGCGCACGCAGTGGCGGCTGCCGGACATCATCGCCGGTCTCGTGCGGCACGGCATCCGTGGCATCGCGCCCTGGCGCGACCAGGTCGCGGCGGCGGGACTCAAGGAATCGGCCGCGCGCATCCGCGACGCCGGTTTGGTGGTCACGGGACTCTGCCGTGGCGGCATGTTTCCCGCAGAGGATCGTCAGGGCCGTCGCGCGGCGATCGACGACAATCGCCGCGCGGTGGACGAAGCGCTCACCCTCGGTGCGCAGTGCCTGGTGCTCGTCGTCGGCGGACTGCCCAAGGACCCGGCGGGACGCATCGTGTCGAAGGACCTGTCCGGCGCTCGCGCGATGGTGCGCGATGGCCTCGGCGAGCTGCTCGAGTACGCGCAAGGCGCCGGCATGCCGCTGGCAATCGAGCCGCTGCACCCGATGTACGCAGCCGACCGTGCATGCATCAACACGCTCGGGCAGGCGAACGACCTGTGCGACGAGCTGTGCCCCAAAGGACGCGATGGCCTCGGCGTCGCCGTGGACGTCTATCACGTGTGGTGGGATCCCGCGCTCGCGCGCGAGATCGAGCGCGCCGGTGCGCAGGAGCGCCTGCTCGCCTATCACATCTGCGACTGGCTCGTGCCGACGAAGGATCTGCTCAACGACCGCGGCATGATGGGCGACGGCGTCATCGACCTGCCGCTGATCCGCCGCTGGATGAACGAGGCCGGCTACCACGGCATGCACGAGGTGGAGATCTTCTCCACCGACAACTGGTGGCGCCGCGATCCCGACGAAGTGCTGCTGACCTGCCGGCGCCGCCACGTCGACGCGTCGTAGATCGACGCGCTCGGACCGCGCGGTAAAATGCGCGCCTCGCACTGGCCGCAAGCAGGCCACGCCCTTCACGGAGATCCGCAATGCCTCTCGTCTCGATGCGCCAGCTGCTCGACCACGCGGCCGAGCACGGCTATGGCCTGCCCGCGTTCAACGTCAACAATCTCGAGCAGGTGCAGGCGATCATGGCGGCTGCCGCCGAGACCGACAGCCCCGTGATCATGCAAGCATCCGCAGGCGCGCGCAAATATGCCGGTGAAGTCTTCCTGCGCCATCTCATCGAGGCCGCGGTGGAAAGCTACCCCGCGATTCCCGTCGTCATGCACCAGGATCACGGGCAATCGCCTGCGGTATGCCTCGGCGCGATCCGGCTCGGCTTCTCGTCCGTGATGATGGACGGCTCGCTCGAGGAGGATGGCAAGTCGATCGCGAGCTACGACTACAACGTGGGCGTGACCCGTCGCGTCGTCGAGATGTCGCACGCCATCGGCGTCACCGTCGAGGGCGAGCTGGGCTGCCTCGGCTCGCTCGAGACGATGCGCGGCGACAAGGAGGACGGCCATGGGACCGACGCGACGATGACGCGCGAGATGCTGCTCACCGATCCTGCGCAGGCAGCGGATTTCGTCAAGGAGACGCAGCTCGACGCGCTCGCCATCGCCATCGGCACGTCGCACGGCGCGTACAAGTTCTCCCGCAAGCCGACCGGCGACATCCTGGCGATCGACCGCATCAAGGCGATCCACCGGCGCATTCCGAACACCCATCTCGTCATGCACGGCTCGTCGTCCGTGCCGCAGGACCTGCTCGCCGAGATCCGCGAATTCGGCGGCGACATGAAGGAAACCTACGGCGTGCCGGTGGAGGAGATCCAGGAAGGCATCAAGCACGGCGTGCGCAAGGTCAACATCGACACCGACATCCGTCTCGCCATGACGGGCGCCATCCGCCGTTACATGGCGCAAAACCGCTCGAAGTTCGATCCGCGCGACTACCTCAAGCCCGCCATGGCGGCGGCCAAGCAGGTGTGCAGGCAGCGCTACGAGCAGTTTGGCTGCGCCGGCATGGCGTCGAAGATCAAGCCGCTGCCGCTCGACAAGATGGCGGCGCGCTACAAGGCCGGTGAGCTGACGCAGGTCGTCAACTGAGCGCGACAGCGCCTGCGGGAAGCGGCATGACCGACCTCAATCCGCAGGGCCGGCAGATGGCGGACGAATCGATGGTCCGCAACCTGGCCGCGCAAGCCGAAGCAATCTGGCCGCAGGAGCTGCCGCTGCTCCAGCGCTACACGCTGCCTGCCGATGCCCGTATCCTCGACGCAGGCTGCGGCACCGGCGAGATCGTCGGCCGCATCGCCGCGCTCATGCCCCAGGCGCGCCTGCTGGGTGTCGACATCATCGACGCGCACCTCGACCTTGCGCGCGCCCGGCACGCCGCGTTCGGCGAGCGGGTGCGGTTCGACCACCAGAGCGTGTACGAGCTCGATGCCCCCGACGCAACGTTCGACCTCACGCTGTGCCGCCACGTGCTGCAGGCGATCCCGCACGCCGACAAGGTGATCGCCGAGCTTGCGCGCGTCACGCGCCCCGGGGGCTACCTGCATGTGATCCCCGAGGACTATCACATGCTGCATTTCCAGCGTGGCGCACGCGATCCCGACGAGTTCTGGCACGCGGTGCCCGCACGCTTTGCCGCCGCCACGAACACGGACCTGTTCATCGGACGCAACATCTACACGATCCTGACCGCGCTGAAGCTCTCGGAGATCCGCATCGATTACGTGGTGGTCGACACGCTGCGCGTGCCGCGCGCGACGTTCGCGACCATCCTGACCGCCTGGCGCGACGGCTATGCCCCCGCAATCGGCGAAATCACGCCGGTCAGCCAGGCCGACGCCGAAGCGTACTTCGACCAGATGATCGCCGACCTGCACGATCCGACCCGCTACGCCGTGTGGATGGTGCCCGTAGCCTCCGCCCGCGTGCCGCTGCGCGAGGACCGGCCTTAAGGCGCCCAAGAAAAAGCCCCGGACCTCTCGCGAGGCCGGGGCTCGATGATGCGGCGTCGGCGTCAGCGTGCCGGCACGCCTACCGCGAGGCCTTCGTCGGTGTTGAGGTCGGCGACCTTGCGATCGCGCAGGAACAGGATGCCCACCACGACCGTGATGAGCGCGACGATGATCGGATACCACAGGCCGTAGTAGATGTCGCCCTTCGCGGCCACCAACGCGGTCGCCAGCAATGGCAGCATGCCGCCGAACCACCCGTTGCCGATGTGATAGGGCAGCGACATCGAGGTGTAGCGGATGCGCGTCGGGAACAGCTCGACGAGGTAGGCGGCGATCGGCCCGTACACCATGGTGACGTAGATCATCATGATGAACAGGATGAGGACCGCCATCGGCCAGTTGATGGCGCTCGGGTCGGCCTTGCCGACGTAGCCGGTCGCCTTGAGCGTGTCGGCGATCTTCTTCTCGTCGTAGCCTTCGATCGACGTGTCGCCGATCTTGGTCACGACCTTGGCCGTCGAGCCGGCCGGCAGCGGCACCGAGCTGAACGACAGGCCGGCCTTGGTCAGGTAGTCCTTGGACTTGTCGCAGTCGGTGAACTTCGACCACGGGCCGACGAAGATGTGCAGCTCGCAATCCGCCTCGTTGGCGGCGACCGAGATCGGCACCGTCGCCTGGTACTTCTCCAGCGCGGGATTGACGTAGTGCGTCAGCCCCTTGAACAGCGGGAAGTACGTGAGCGCGGCGATCAGGCAGCCCGCGAGGATGATCTTGAGCCGGCCGATCCGATCCGACAGCGACCCGAACAGGATGAAGAACGGCGTGCCGAGCGCCAGCGCGATCGCGATCATGATGTACGCGGATGCACCTTCCATCTTGAGCGTGATCGTGAGGAAGAACAGCGCGTAGAACTGGCCCGTGTACCACACGACGCCTTGTCCGGCCGTCGCGCCGAGCAGCGCCAGCAGCACGTACTTGTTGTTCGGGTAGCGCAGGAAGCTGTCCTTCAGCGGCGCCTTCGAGCCCTTGCCCTCGGCCTTCATGCGCTGGAACACCGGCGATTCGTTCAGCTTCAGCCGGATGTACACCGAGAAGATCAGCAGCGCCAACGACACCAGGAACGGAATGCGCCAGCCCCACTCGGCAAACGCCGTCGTGTCCATGTTCGCCCGGCACAGCGCGATCACCGCCAGCGACAGGAAGAAGCCGAGCGTGGCCGTGGTCTGGATCCACGACGTGGCATAGCCGCGCCGGTGGTCCGGCGCATGCTCGGCCACGTACGTCGCCGCGCCGCCGTACTCGCCGCCGAGCGCCAGGCCCTGCAGCAAGCGCAGGCTCACCATCAGGATCGGCGCCGCCCAGCCGATCGCCGCATAGGTGGGCAGCAGGCCGACCAGGAAGGTCGAGCCGCCCATCACCAGGATGGTCACCAGGAAGGTGTACTTGCGCCCGACCAGGTCGCCGATGCGGCCGAACACCAGCGCCCCGAACGGCCGCACCAGGAAGCCCGCGGCATAGGCCGCGAAGGCCGACAGCAGCGCCGCCGTGTCATTGCCCTTGGGGAAGAACAGCGCGGCGAAGAACGGCGCCAGCGTCGCGTAAAGATAGAAGTCGTACCACTCGAACACCGTGCCGAGCGATGACGCGAAGATCACGCGCCGCTCTTCGGCACGCGAAACCTGCGTGTGCGCCGCCGGTCGCTTCATTGCCTGCGCTGTACTGGCCATTGCACTCCTCCTGGGCTGCGAAATCCGGTTCGCGCTGCGTTGCGTGTGCAGTCTTTGCTGCCGGTTTCACGCTGTCACGCACGCTGCCGCGCGCTGTCTCGTGCGCATGCAACCGGAGCGAGATGCCGCTCCGGCGCTGCAACGCATCGATTAAGCGCGCTTTCTTATCATATAGTCCG
>DATILY010000089.1:0-9796 GCA_035475895.1 Casimicrobiaceae bacterium
GCCGTTGTCGAGCGTGCCTTCCCGCGTGGAGGACCTGCCGAAGGACCGCGATCTCGTGTTCATCTGCCATCACGGCAACCGCAGCCAGCGCGCGGCTGCCTGGCTGGAGCAACAAGGCTATTCGCGCCTGTTCAATCTGCAGGGCGGCGTCGAACGCTGGGCCACCGACGTGGATCCGAAGATGGCCCACTACTGACGCAGCACCCGCACCCACTCCAACAACGACATGTCGACACCGTTTCGCTCCTGGCGCGCCGCGCTCGCCGTGCTCGCCGTCATCGCCGCGCCTCTGGCGGGCGCGGAGGACCTCGTCCAGGTGTATCACGAGGCCCGCCTGAACGATCCGACGCTCGCGGCGGCGCAAGCCAACTGGGTGGCGCTGCAGGAGCGGCTGCCCCAGGCGCGTGCGTTGCTGCTGCCGAATGTCAATCTCACGGCGGCCGCGAACGCGAACCTGTACGACGCGAGCATCCACACGCAGCCGCGCATCGACATCAACGGCCGCGGCTTCGCGTTCGGCTCGCTCAGCGTGTCGGCGTCGCAGCCGCTCTATCGCTATGCCAACAAGGTGGCGCTCGACCAGGCGCGCGACCAGGTGGAGCAATCCGACTACACGCTGCAGTCCGCGCGCCAGGACCTGATCCTGCGCGTGGCACAGGCGTACTTCGACGTGCTGCTCGCGCAGTTCAACGTCGAGCTCGCGGAGAGCCAGAAGGCCGCGGTGTCGGAGCAGCTTGCGCAGGCCAAGCGCAACTTCGAGGTCGGCGTGGCGACGATCACGGACACCAACGAAGCGCAGGCGCGCTACGACGCGATCGTCGCGCAGGAGATCACGGCGCGCAACGATCTCGACAACCGCCGCACGGCGCTGCGCGCCATCATCGGGCGTGCGCCCGGTGACCTGAAGCGGCTGGGCCCCGGGTTCGAGCCGCGGCTTCCGTCGCCCGATTCCGCGGACTACTGGGTCGATCGCGCCCTCGTCGACAACATCCAGGTCAAGGTCGCGCAATACAATTTCGACATCGCCACGCTGGAGGTGGAGCGCCAGCGCGCCGGTCACCTGCCCACGCTCGATCTCGTGGGCAGCTTCAACACGCAGGGCTCCAACGCCGGGATCAGCCAGAGCGTCGCGAGCGAATCACGGCAGGCGCTCGTCGGGCTCGCGTTGACCGTGCCCCTCTACCAGGGCGGCTTCGTCAATTCGAAGGTGCGCGAGGCGATCGCGCTGCAGGAGAACGCGCGGCAGAACCTCGAGGTCGCGCGGCGCAATGCGCTGTTCAACGCGCAGACCGGCTATTCGGGTGTCGCGAGCGCCGTCGCATCGGTGAAGGCGTTCGAGCAGGCGGTGGTTTCGGCGCAGACGGCCTACGAGTCGAACCGCACCGGCCAGGAAGTCGGGGTGCGCACCAACCTCGACGTGCTCAACACGCAACAACAGGTGTTCCAGACGCGGCGCGATCTCGCGCAGGCGTACTTCAACTACCTCGTCGGCGTCCTGCGGCTGCGCTCGGCCATCGGCACGCTGTCCGACGAGGATGTCGAGGACATCAACCGGCGCCTCCGCGGCTGACGGCTGCCAGGCGCGGGGCGAGCCACGTCCACACGCGATCGGTCGCCCCTCTGTGCTCGGCGATGAACGCGCGTCCTGCAGCGACCAGCGCCGCGCGCTCCGATGAATCGCGCAGCAGTCGGCCCGCCTGCGTCATCAGCGCATCGGCATCCGCCACGCGCAGCGCAGCGCCCGAGGCGACCGCTGCGCTGGCCGCGGCCGCGAAGTTGTCCGTATGCGGGCCGACCAGGGTAGGCGCGCCCGCAGCGAGTGCCTCGAGCAGGTTCTGGCCCCCGAAAGGCAACAGGCTGCCGCCAACGAACGCGACGTCCGCCGCACCGTAATACGCGAACAGCTCGCCCATCGAATCGCCCAGCACGACCTCGATATCGGGCCCCACTGCGCTCGCCTCGCTGCGGCGCACGTGCCGCACGCCCTGCTCGCGCAGCAGGCGCGCGACTTCGTCGAAACGTTGCGGGTGACGCGGCACGATGACGAGCAGCGTGCCGGCCGGCAGCGCGCTCGCATGCGCGGCACGCGCGCGCAACAGGAGCGCTTCCTCGCCGTCGCGGGTCGAGGCGGCCACGAGCAGGGGCCGTTGCGCGCCGAAGCGCGCGCGCAGCGAAGCGGCCTGCGCCCGCGCATCGGACGGCAGCACCACGTCGAACTTGAGGTTGCCCAGGGCTTCGACGTCGCGGGCGCCGAGCGCGCGCAGGCGCGCCGCATCCTCTTCCGATTGCGCCGCTACGCCGGCGAGGCTGGCGAAGAGCGTTCGGCTGAACGACGCAACACGCGCATATCCGCGGGCGGAGCGCGAGGACAGCCGCGCGTTGACGAGCAGCATCGGGATCGCGTGCGCTTGTGCTGCCGCCAGCAGGTTCGGCCAGATCTCCGTTTCCATGAGGAGACCCATCCGCGGCCGGAAGTGCCCGAGGAAGCGCTCCACCGCGAAGGGCACGTCGTACGGCAACCATGCCTGCACGACCCGCGGATTGCGCCATGCGGCACCCGCCGCCCGGCCGGTCGCCGTCATGTGCGTCAGCAGCACGGTTGCCGCGGGACGCTCGCGCAGGATCCGCTCGACGAGCGGCAGCGCGGCGCGCGTCTCGCCGAGCGACACGGCGTGCACCCAGATGCGCTCTCCAGGCGGCGGGCGTGCGCCATAGCGTCCGAAACGCTCGCCGACGTGCGTTGCGTAACCGGGCTCGCGGCGCGCACGCCACCAAAGACGCAGCGGCAATGCGGGCAGCGCGAGCCACCACAGCAGCGTGTAGAGGCGTCGCATCAGCAACGCGGTGTGGATTTCCACACGTCCGCCGCGGCCCGCATCACGGACTCGACGTCCGGCGTCGCGCCGATGTCGCCCGTATCGCGTGCGTGCGCGCCGGCGCAGGACACCCCGTGACGCGTGACATCGGTGGCCGTGAAGATCGCGACCGTCGGCGTGCCGAGCGCCGCGGAAAGGTGCGTGAAGCCGGTGTCCACGCCGATGCAAACCTCCGCGGCCGCGAGCACGGCGGCGGCCTGCGGCAGCGTGAGGCGCTCGGGCACGAGCGCGGCGGGGACGGCGGCGGCGAGGCGACGGCAGCGTGCTTCCTCGTCCGCGTTGCCCCACGGCAGGACGATGGCGAGCCCGACTTGCGCAAGTCGCGCCATCAGCGCGATCCAGTGCGCCTCGGGCCACAGCTTGTCCGCGCGGCTCGTTGCCGTCAGCGCAACCGCGTAACGGCGGGGTGGAACGACGTCCGGTGCGGCAGGAGGCACGAGCTGCCATTGCGGCGGCGTGTCAAGCTCGTAGCCCAGCGCCGCCGCGGCGAGCAGCCGCACGCGATGGACGAAATGCAGATCGCGGTCCACCGCGTGGTGCACGTCGTCGAGCAGCGTCGCGATGGGCTCGCGCGCGCTCGCGCGATCGAAGCCGTGGCGCACGCCGTGCGCGGCGCGCGCGATGAGAGCGCCCTTCAGCTGCTCCTGCAGGTCGAGCACGACGTCGTAGCGCTCGGCGCGCAATGCACCGACGAAGCCGCGCGCGTCGCGCCAGTACGAGGGAGACCATGGCCGCCCGCGCCAGCGGCGCAGCGCCGAGGGCACGATGCGACGCACGCGCGCATCGAGCGCGACGAGCGGCACGAAGCCGCGCTCCGCCACCCAGTCGACCGCCATGCCGGGCCGGTGGCGCACGACGTCGGACACGAGCGCCAGGGCATAGACGATGTCGCCGAGCGAGGAGGGCCGTACGACGAGCACGCTCATCGGCGCGCGCGCAGGGCCGGTGCCCGGTAGAATGCGCGGGCCGCGCGGCCGGGGCGTCGCGCCCGCGTGCGGAGCGCCCATTCGCCCATGTCCGAACCGATTCCGCTGTCGTTGGTCGTGATCACGCGTGATGCCGCTGCGCAGCTCGCGGCGTGCCTCGCATCGGCGCCGTTCGCCGCGGAGGCGCTGGTGGTCGATTCGGGCAGCGCGGATCATACCGTAGATGTCGCAAAGGGCGCGGGCGCACGGGTGCTCGTCGAGCCGTGGCGCGGCTTCGGGCCGCAGAAGCACTTCGCCGTCGCCGCCGCGCGCCACGACTGGGTGCTCTGCCTCGATGCCGATGAGCGGGTGACGCCACCGCTTGCGGCGGCCATCGTGGCCCTCTTCGAGCGCGGCGCGCCGCCTGCCGGTGCGTACGCCATGCCGCGGCGCAATCGCTTCCTCGGCCGCTGGCTCGCGCACGGCGAGGGTTATCCCGACTGGACGGTGCGGCTGTTCGACCGGCGGCGCGCGCAATGGAGCGACGACGCCGTGCACGAGCGGGTCGTGTGCGACGCGGTTGCTGCGCGGCTGCAGGGCGACCTGCTGCACGCGTCGGCGGAATCGATCGACGACTATCTGGCCAAGCAGAATCGCTACACGTCCATCCAGGCCGCGGCCCTGCACGCGCGCGGCGCGCGCAGCTCGACGTGGCAGATCGTGCTCTCGCCGCTGTCGCGGTTCCTGCGTTTCTACGTGTGGCGCCTCGGCTTCCTCGACGGCGCGGCCGGTTTCGCGCACATCGCGATCGGCTCGTTCGCGAGCTTCCAGAAGCACGTCAAGCTGCGCGCCCTCGAGCTCGCGGAGCGGCAATCGTGAGCGGAACGGCCGCGATCTCGCGCCGCGTGCTGGTGACCGGCTGCGCGGGCTTCATCGGCATGCACGTCGCGCGCGCGCTGCTCGATGCGGGCGCCGAAGTCACGGGCATCGACAATTTCGACCCGTACTACGACGTCGCGCTCAAGGAAGCCCGGCTTGCGACGTTGCTTGGCCGCGATGGCTTCCGCTTCGCTCGCATCGATCTGGCCGACGCGCAGGCGACTGCCGCGCTCTTCGCCGACGTGCAGCCCGGCGAAGTGGTGCACCTCGCGGCCCAGGCGGGCGTGCGCCACTCGCTCGTCGCGCCCGACGCGTACCTGCGCAACAATGTCGTCGCGTTCGGACACGTCCTCGAAGGTTGCCGCCACGCCAACATCGGCCACCTCGTGTACGCGTCCTCGTCGTCGGTCTACGGCGCGAACCACGTGCTGCCTTTTTCGGAGGACCAGCGCGTGGACCGGCCCGTGAGCCTCTACGCGGCGACCAAGGCGGCCAACGAGCTGATGGCACACAGCTACAGCCATCTCTTCGGCTTTCCCGCGACGGGCCTGCGTTTTTTCACCGTCTATGGACCGTGGGGCCGACCCGACCAGGCGCCGATGCTGTTCACCGCGGCGATCCTCGCGGGCAAGCCGATCACCGTGTTCAATCACGGCCACATGCAGCGCGACTTCACGTACGTCGACGACATCGTCGAGGGCGTCGTGCGGGTGCTCGAGCGGCCGCCCGCGGCCGACGAAACGGGCGGTGCGCGGCATGCGGTGTACAACATCGGCAACCATCAGGCCGTCGCGCTCGAGACGTTCATCGCAACGCTCGAGCGCCTGCTCGGGCGCCCGGCGATCCGCGACGATCGGCCGATGCAGCCGGGCGACGTGCCGGCCACGTACGCGTCGATCGACAGGCTGCGTGCCGCGACCGGGTTCGCGCCGCGCACGCCGCTGGCGGACGGCCTTGGCCGCTTCGTCGCGTGGTACCGCGGCTATTACGGCGAGTGAGCGCGCGCCGATGCTAGAATGGCGCCCGCTCGCGCGCCTCTTCGACGGTCACATCGCAGCGCCGCGGCGGTGCGCGTTCGCGGGCCGGCGCGGCCTCATCCTACTTCCATGATCCTCGTCACCGGCGGCGCCGGATTCATCGGCTCCAACTTCGTCCTCGACTGGCTTGGCCAGGGCGGGGAGCCGGTCGTCAATCTCGACAAGCTGACGTACGCCGGCAACCTCGGCAACCTCGCCGACCTGCGCGGCGATGCGCGTCATGTGTTCGTGCGCGGCGACATCGGGGATCGCGCGCAGGTGGAGGCGCTGCTGCGCGAGCATCGTCCGCGCGCCGTGCTGAACTTCGCGGCCGAGACGCACGTCGACCGCTCGATTCACGGGCCCGATGCGTTCGTGCAGACCAACGTCGTCGCAACCTTCGCGCTGCTCGACACGGTCAAGCGCTGGTGGACGGCCCTCCCGGCGCCGGAACGCGCAGCGTTTCGCTTCCTGCACGTGTCCACCGACGAGGTCTACGGCTCGCTCGCCGCGGACGCTCCCGGCTTTTGCGAAACGACAGCCTACGCGCCGAACAGCCCGTATTCCGCGTCGAAGGCCGCCTCGGATCATCTGGTCCGCGCGTATCACCATACCTATGGCCTGCCGGTGCTCACCACCAACTGCTCGAACAATTACGGGCCGCGGCAGTTTCCCGAAAAGCTCATTCCGCTCATGATCGCCAATGCGGTCGCGGGCAAGCCGCTGCCCGTGTACGGCGACGGGCGCAACGTGCGGGACTGGCTCTACGTCGGCGATCACGCGAGCGCGATCCGTGCGGTGCTCGCGGGCGGCCGCCCGGGCGAGACGTACAACATCGGCGGCAACGCGGAAATGGCCAACCTCGACGTCGTGCATGCCGTCTGCCGCGCCCTCGGCGAGCGCCATGAAGGGCGCGATTTCACGCGGCAGATCCAGTTCGTGCCCGATCGGCCGGGACACGACCGCCGCTATGCCATCGACGCGCGCAAGATTCGCCGCGAGCTCGGCTGGCAGCCGGCCGAGACGTTCGAAAGCGGCATCCAGCGCACCGTCGAGTGGTATCTCGACAACGGTCCGTGGCTGGCGAACGTGCAAAGCAGCGAGTATCGGCAGTGGATCGAGCGCCAATACGCGCCCGCATGAGCCCGGCGCGGCTTCGGCCCGGATCACCGGCCAGGTGCGCGGCCACGAGCTTCACGGCATGACGCGCAAGGGCATCATCCTGGCAGGCGGTTCCGGCACGCGCCTGTATCCGGTCACGCAGGTGGTGTCGAAGCAGCTGCTGCCGGTGTACGACAAGCCGATGATCTATTACCCGCTGTCGACGCTCATGCTCGGCGGCATGCGCGACATCCTGCTCATCTCGACACCCGAGGACACGCCGCGCTTCACGCAGCTGCTCGGCGACGGCCGGCGCTGGGGCCTCAACCTCTCGTACGCGGTGCAGCCCTCGCCCGACGGGCTCGCCCAGGCGTTCGTGATCGGCCGCAGCTTCGTGGGCAACCACCCGGCTGCGCTGGTGCTCGGGGACAACATCTTCTACGGCCATGACCTGCACGTGCAGCTTGCGCGCGCGAACGCGCGCACGAGCGGCGCGACCGTGTTCGCCTATCCCGTGGCCGATCCGCAGCGCTATGGCGTCGCGGAGTTCGACGCGAACGGGCGCGTCGTGAGCCTGCAAGAGAAGCCGCAGGCGCCCAAGTCGCGTTACGCCGTCACGGGACTGTATTTCTACGACAACCGCGTGCTCGATGTGGCCGCCGGCCTGCGCCCTTCCGCGCGCGGCGAGCTCGAGATCACGGATGTCAACGCAACGTATCTCGCGTGGGGGGAGCTTGCCTGCGAGGTCATGGGGCGCGGCATGGCATGGCTCGACACGGGCACGCACGAGTCGCTGCTCGAGGCATCGCACTACATCGAGACCATCGAGCGCCGGCAGGGGCTCAAGATCGCGTGCCCCGAGGAGATCGCGTATCGCCTGGGCTACATCGACGCAGCCGAGCTCGAGCGGCAGGGCAAGGCGCTCGCGAAGAACGCGTACGGGCAGTACCTGCTCGGCCTGCTGCGCGATCCGGTGATCTGACGCCGTGCAGGTCACCGCGACCGCGCTGCCCGAAGTGAAGCTCGTCGAGCCGCGCGTGTTCGGCGACGCGCGCGGCTACTTCCTCGAAAGCTGGAACGCCCGCGCGTTCGCGCAGGCGGGGATCGATGCCCCGTTCGTGCAGGACAACCATTCGCATTCGCACCACGGCGTGCTGCGCGGGCTGCACTACCAGATCGCGCACGCGCAGGGCAAGCTGGTGCGCGTCGTGCAGGGCGAGGTGTTCGACGTCGTCGTCGACCTGCGCCGCAGCTCGCCGACATTCGGCCAGCACGTCGCACTCGTGCTTTCGGCGGCGAACCGGCGGATGCTGTGGGTGCCGCCTGGCTTCGCGCACGGGTTTCTCGTCGTCTCGGAGGAAGCCGACTTCCTCTACAAGACCACTGAGTACTGGCATCCCGAGCACGAGCGCACGCTGCTGTGGAAAGATCCGGCGCTGCGCATCGCGTGGCCGCTCGAAGCGCCCACGCTTGCCGCCAAGGACGCTGCCGGCGTGCCACTCGCGGATGCCGAAACGTATCCCTAGCACCGCGTCGTGACGAGCGCTCGCACGATCCTCGTCACCGGTGCGCGCGGGCAGCTCGGATGCGAGCTCGCTGCAGCACTCGCGCCGTACGGCGATGTCGTTGCGCTGGATCGCACGGCGCTCGATCTGACCCACGCGGACGCGCTCCGCGCGACGCTGGCGACGCACGACCCCGCGTTGATCGTCAACGCCGCGGCCTACACGGCGGTGGACCGCGCCCAAGCGGACGCCGCGCGCGCCGCGCTCGTCAACGCCGAGGCGCCGCGCATCATGGCCGAGCACGCGCGCGGCCATGGCGCGCTGCTGATCCACTATTCCACGGACTACGTGTTCGACGGCAACGCGCACGCGCCCTACGACGAGGACGCGCCCACCGGACCGCAAAGCGTGTACGGCGCGACCAAGCTCGCCGGCGAAGCGGCGATCCGCGCGAGCGGGGCGCGCGCGCTGGTGTTTCGAACCAGCTGGGTGTATGGCCTGCGCGGCAGCAATTTCCTGCTCACCATGCGCCGGCTCGCGGCCGAGCGCGACGAGCTGCGCATCGTTGCGGACCAATCCGGCGTGCCCAACTGGTGCCGCGAGCTTGCACGATCGACCGCTCGTCTGGTCGCCCGCGGGGTGCCTTATCTGGCGGAGCGCAGCGGCCTGTATCATATGAGCGCAGCAGGCGCGGCAACGTGGTACGAATTTGCGCGCGCGATCGTCGGCGACGTCGAGCGTCCCCGCGTGGTGCCGATCACCACGGCCGACTATCCCACCCCCGCACGACGGCCTGCCTATGCGGTGCTGTCGACCGCCCGCTTCGAGCACACGTTCGGCTTCGCGCTGCCGCACTGGCGGGCATCGCTCGCGGAGTGTGTGAATAGTCCGGCGGAACCGCCCTCACCGGGCGCGGTCGGAAGTGCGCCGTCGAGCCGCGGGGATCACTGATCCGCCGGCGCGTCACGCGGCACGTGCGTCGCCGCGTGGCGACAGAAACAGGAGAATGACAATGACTGGTCTCATCACTCGCGTCTTCGCCGGCCTCGCGCTGTGCAGTGCGACGGGCGCCATCGCGGCGGGCTTCGCGATCACGGCCGTGCCGCCCGCAACGCAGCAGGCGGCGACCGCGCAAAAGAACGCTGCCGTCACGCTGCTGCTCGACGCATCCGCGCCAGCGCACCGCATCACATTGGCCGCACCGTCCGACGGCGAGATGGCGACGCTGCGTCGCACGAACCAGAAGAGCGGGACCACCGGCGCCAAGCCGAAGGCGCTGGCCATCGGCATCGGTCGCAGCGTCACGCCCGCTGCACAGCGCATTGCGCTCGACGCGCTCGACTGGCAGGCCGCGCCCGATGGCACGCGCGCCGCGCGCATCGAAGTGCAGTCCACCGGCGCTGCCGGCGTGCGCGTCGCGCTGAATCTTTCGTCGACCGTGCCCGGCCTCGGCGTGCGCTTCGCCGGCACCGGTTCGCAGGTATTCGGGCCCGTGTCCGGCAGCGAGATCCGCA
>DATILY010000090.1:0-72652 GCA_035475895.1 Casimicrobiaceae bacterium
GACCTCGCCCTTGCCGATCACCTTCTTCTGGCGCGACTTGGGCAGGATCTTTTGCGCGGCACCCGCTTCGTCGATGACGTCGATCGCCTTGTCGGGCAGATGACGGTCGTTGATGAAGCGCGCGGCGAGCTCGGCGGCCGACGTGAGCGCAGCCGGCGCGTACTTCACGCCGTGATGCTGCTCGAAGCGCGTCTTGAGCCCCTTGAGGATCTCGATGGTCTCGCTGACGGACGGCTCCGGCACGTCCACCTTCTGGAAGCGGCGTGACAGCGCGTGGTCCTTCTCGAAGATCTGGCGGAATTCGGTGTACGTCGTGGCGCCGATGCATTTCAGCGCGCCCGTGGACAACGCGGGCTTGAGCAGATTGGATGCGTCGAGCGTGCCACCTGACGCAGCACCTGCGCCGATGATCGTGTGGATCTCGTCGATGAACAGGATCGACTTGGGATTCTCGGCGAGCTGCTTCAGCACCGCCTTGAGACGCTGCTCGAAGTCGCCGCGGTACTTGGTGCCCGCGAGCAACGCGCCCATGTCGAGCGAGTACACCTGGTATTCGAGCAGCAGCTCGGGCACGTCGCCTTCGTTGATGCGGCGTGCGAGGCCTTCGGCGATGGCGGTCTTGCCGACACCGGCTTCGCCGACGAGCAGCGGATTGTTCTTGCGCCGGCGGCACAGCACCTGCACCACGCGCTCGAGCTCGTGCTCGCGGCCGATCAGGGGATCGATCTTGCCGTTCTTGGCGAGCTGGTTGAGGTTGACGGTGTAGGCGTCGAGCGCGCCTTGCGACTCGCTGCCGCCTTCGGCGTCTTCCTTGGCGTCGGCCGACTTGTCCTGCTTGTGCTGCGGGCTCTTGGTGATGCCGTGGGCGATGTAGTTGACGACGTCGAGGCGCGTGACGCCACGCTGGTTCAGGAAGTAGACGGCGTGCGATTCCTTCTCGCCGAAGATGGCGACGAGGACGTTGGCGCCCGTGACTTCCTTCTTGCCCGACGATTGCACGTGCAGGATCGCGCGCTGGATGACGCGCTGGAATCCCTGCGTGGGCTGCGTGTCGGCGTCGCTGTGCGGCGCGAGGCGCGGCGTGTGCTCGTTGATGAAATCGGTGAGGACTCCCCGCAGCTCCTCGAGATCGACGCCGCAGGCCTTGAGGACCTCGGCCGCCGACGGATTGTCGAGCATCGCGAGGAGCAGGTGCTCCACCGTGATGAACTCGTGCTGCTTCTGCCTGGCCTCGACGAAGGCCATGTGGAGGGAGACTTCGAGTTCCTGCGCAATCATTGTGCTTCCTTAGACTTCGTTCCGGCGGAAACCATTCCCGTCGGCCTCTTTCCGAATTTTGCGTCGGTGGCCGTCCGGCCGATGTTGACGCTCAAGTCTCCTCCATCGTGCACTGCAGGGGATGCTGGTGCTTGCGGGCAATCTCGATCACCTGGTCGACCTTCGCCGTGGCGACTTCCCGGGTGTACGTGCCGCAGACCCCCATGCCCTCACGGTGCACCTGAAGCATCACCTGAGTCGCTTTCTCGCGACTCATGCTGAATACAGTTTGGAGCACGACGACCACAAAGTCCATCGGAGTGTAGTCGTCGTTCAGCAGGAGGACTTTGTAGAGTGGCGGTGGCTTGACCCGCGTCCTCTCGGATTCGAGAACGCTACCGTGCTGCTCCTGGTTGGCCATCGTCGCCCACGCACCCCTTGCGGAGCCTCGCAAGCTCCTAGCTGGGGATTATGTTTGATGATTACAACAGTTTTTTCAAGGGGAAACCCGATGGACGGGGCCGCCCTTGACGCCCGCGAGGGGGGGCGCGTAAAAACGGTGGTGTTTGGCGCCCCGCGCTTTTCCCCTTTGCTGCGGGCCCGCGAGTCTCGACCACTCGCGGTGACGGCTGCTTTGGCTGTCGGCCAGGCGTACCTTCATCATTACCTGTAAGGAACAAGCTGTATGGCAACCGGAACCGTCAAGTGGTTCAACGACGCGAAGGGCTATGGGTTCATCACCCCGGATGACGGCGGCGAAGACCTGTTCGCACACTTCTCGGCGATCAACATGCAGGGCTTCAAGACGCTCAAGGAAGGCCAGAAGGTCCAGTTCGAAGTCACCCAGGGACCCAAGGGCAAGCAAGCGTCGAATATTCAGGCCGCCTGACCGCTTGACTGCCGGCGCGCCAGGGAGGTGCGCCGCCGGCCAAGAAACCCGCCCGTGCATGCTGGGCGGGTTTTGTTTTTGAAGCCCTCGGCGGCCCGTAACCGACGAGCGGTGCCACCGAATAAAACCCTGCGCGCGGCGTGGAATGTCGCGCTGGTTTACAAGTCGAGGCGTCGGCATGCGGCTGTCATGCGTGCCGCGGCTCGCCGTCCGCGGTGCGACGCCCGAACGCTGACCGTCGCGTTGTCGGGCTCCTGCGCCGACTCGCATCGCGCCGATCCCACCGCGCTACGCGCGGCGGCGCCCTCGTCGCGTGCTCGCGTCGCTCGCCCTCCACGCCCGTCGCCTGAACACCCAGCGTCGCGTTGTCGAGCTCGTGCGCCGACTCGCATCGCGCCGATCCCACCGCGCTACGCGCGGCGGGGCCCTCGTCGCGTGCTCGCGTCGCTACATCCGCTCGATCATCGCTTGTCCGAAGCCGGAGCACGAGACCTGCTTGGCGCCTTCCATGAGCCGCGCGAAGTCGTAGGTCACGACCTTGTCGTTGATCGCCTTCTCGAGGCTGTCGGTGATCACCTTCGCGGCCTCGCGCCAGCCCATGTGCACCAGCATCATTTCGGCCGAGAGGATTTCCGAGCCCGGGTTGACGTAGTCCTTGCCCGCGTACTTGGGCGCGGTGCCGTGCGTCGCTTCGAAATTGGCCACGGTATCGGACAGGTTGGCGCCCGGCGCGATGCCGATCCCGCCGACTTCCGCGGCAAGCGCATCGGAGATGTAGTCGCCGTTGAGGTTGAGCGTGGCGAGCACGTCGTACTCCGCCGGCCGCAGCAGGATCTGCTGGAGCATGGCGTCCGTGATCACGTCCTTGACGACGATGTCCTTGCCGCTCTTGGGGTTCTTGAAGCTCATCCACGGGCCGCCGTCGAGCAGCTTGGCGCCGAATTCACGCTGCGCGAGCGCGTAGCCCCAGTCGCGGAAGCCGCCTTCGGTGAACTTCTGGATGTTGCCCTTGTGCACGAGCGTGACCGAGCGGCGATCGTTGTCGATGGCGTACTGGAACGCGCGGCGGATCAGGCGATCGGATCCTTCGCGCGACACGGGCTTGATGCCGATGGCCGACGTGCCGGGGAAGCGGATCTTCTTGACGCCCATTTCCTTGATCAGGAAGTCGATGACCTTCTTGGCCTCGGGCGACTCGGCCGGCCATTCGATGCCGGCATAGATGTCTTCGGAGTTCTCGCGGAAGATCACCATGTCGACGTTCTCGGGATGCTTGACCGGAGACGGCACGCCCTCGAACCAGCGCACAGGACGCAGGCAGACGTACAGGTCGAGCTCCTGGCGCAGCGCGACGTTGAGCGAGCGGATGCCGCCGCCCACCGGAGTGGTCAACGGTCCCTTGATCGAGACGACGTAATCCTTGACGATCGACAGCGTCTCCTCCGGCAGCCACACATCCGGGCCGTACACGCGCGTGGCCTTCTCGCCCGCGTAGATCTCCATCCAGTGGATCTTGCGCTTGCCGCCGTACGCCTTGGCCACCGCGGCGTCGACCACCTTGATCATCACGGGCGTGATGTCCACGCCGGTGCCATCGCCTTCGATGTACGGGATGATCGGGTTGTCGGGGACGTTGAGACTAAAATCCTTGTTCAGCGTGATCCTGGCGCCGCCGGCCGGCACCTTGACGTGTTGGTACATGGGGTCTCCTGGCGGAACGTGGGCTCGCCGCGGCGTCTCGCAATCGATCGGCCGCGCGAAGGACCGTTGCAGGCGGTCCGCCCGGGTGCGCGCCGCGCAACGCGCATCGGGCCCGACCTGCGCAATCGACAGCCGCATGGACCGCGACCGGCAAGTCGTTCAAAACCTTCGATTATCCTCCAAATTGGGACGGCTTGCCACCGCGCAAGGGACAGCCGGGCGCGCGCCCAGCGCGCGGCACGAGGTCGTGCTCCTCAACAAGCCGTACGGCGTGCTGTGCCAGTTCAGCGGCGACGGCACGCGGCGCACGCTGGCCGACTACGTCGACGTGCCGGACGTATATCCGGCCGGACGCCTCGATGCGGACAGCGAAGGCCTCGTGGTGCTCACGGCGAACGGCGCGCTGCAGGCGCGCATCGCGCATCCGCGCGCCAAGCTCGCCAAGGTCTACTGGGCGCAGGTGGAAGGAACGCCCGCCGACGAGCATCTGGCCGCGCTCGCACGCGGCGTTGCGCTGGCGGATGGCATCGGCCGGGCGGCGCGCGTGCGGGCGATCGCACCACCGGCCGGGCTGTGGGACCGTGAACCGCCCATCCGGGTGCGCAAGGCGATTCCCACCGCCTGGCTCGAGATCGCGCTCACCGAAGGACGCAACCGGCAGGTGCGCCGGATGACGGCAGCCGTGGGGTTGCCGACGCTGCGGCTGGTGCGCTGTGCAGTGGGCCCATGGCGGGTCGACGGGCTCGCGCCGGGGACGTGGCGGCGGCTGGCGGTCGACGCACGCATGCTATGATCCGCGCCCTCTTGCCCGCCCATTCTCGCGGCCTCGTTCTTCGCCGCATTCCTCGCCCCGCGCAATGATCCGCCGCCTGCTCGCCCGCCTGCTTCCCGGCCGGTCGGCGCGCAAACCGCGGGTATACGCCGCCGCGCAGCATCCCGTGCGCGCGAGCCAGCTCACGCCTGCCGCACGCACGGTCATCGGCAAGCTGCAAGGCGCCGGCTTCAAGGCGTTCGTCGTGGGCGGCGCGGTGCGGGACCTGCTGCTCGGCATCGAGCCCAAGGACTTCGACGTCGCCACCGACGCGACGCCCGAGCAGGTGAAGCCGCTCTTTCGCCGTGCGTTCGTGATCGGGCGGCGCTTCCGGCTCGTCCATGTTCACCAGGGCAACGAGGTTGTCGAGGTGTCGACGTTCCGCGCTGCGCAGACGGGCGACGACGCCACCGACGAGCACGGGCGCCTGTTGTCCGACAACGTGTACGGATCGCAGGCCGAAGACGCGCTGCGGCGTGATTTCACGATCAACGCGCTCTATTTCAATCCTGCCGACGACACGATCATCGACTACACCGGCGGCGTCACCGACATTCGCGCACGGCGCCTCAAGCTGATCGGCCCGCCCGTCACGCGTTATCGCGAGGATCCGGTGCGCATGCTGCGTGCCGTGCGCCTGGCCGCCAAGCTCGGCCTTGCCATCGAGCCCAAGACGGCCGAGCCGATTGCGCGCCTTGCGCCCCTCATGTCGAACGTGCCGCCCGCGCGCCTGTTCGACGAGATGCAGAAGCTGCTGCTCTCCGGCCACGCGGTGGAGACGCTCAAGCGCCTGCGCACGCACGGGCTCTCGCACGGCCTGCTGCCCTTGCTCGACGTGATCCTCGAGCAGCCGCTGGGCAGCAAGTTCATCGATGCCGCGCTCGCGGGCACCGATGCCCGCGTGCGCGACGGCAAGGGCGTGTCGCCCGCGTTCCTGTTCGCCACGCTGCTGTGGCACGAGGTGCTCGTCACGTGGAACGCCGCGAAGGCACGCGGCGAGCGCCCGCTGCCCGCGCTGTTCGAGGCGATGGACAAGGTGCTCGAGGCCCAGGCCGCGCGCATCGCCATCCCGCGGCGGTTCGAGGCGACGATCAAGGAAATCTGGGCGCTGCAGCCGCGCTTCGACCAGCGCGCGGGCGCACGGCCGTTCCGGCTGCTCGAGCATCCGCGGTTTCGCGCCGCGTACGATTTCCTGATGCTGCGCGCCGAATCCGGTGAAGCACCTGCCGAGCTGGCGGAGTGGTGGACGCGCTTCCAGGACGAGGGGCCGGAGGGTCGCGAGGCCATGCTGCGCCAGGACGAAGGCCGCCCGAAGCGCCGCCGTACCCGCAGCCGCGGCCGCAAGAAGAGCCTCGATCACCAGGCGGGCGGCGAATCGACCGGCGCCGAAGCGCCGCCCGGCGACGGCGGCGAGCCGTAAGGGCGTCGCGCGCGTTGCAATGAGCGCGGCCTTCGCCTTCATCGGGCTGGGCAGCAATCTCGCGCACCCGCGCCGGCAGCTTGCATTGGCGCTGCAGCGTGTGGCGCGCCTGCCGCGCACCGAGTTGTTACGCGTGTCGCCGAGCTACCGCACCGCGGCGCTCGGCGCGCCGAATCCGCAACCCGATTACGTGAATGCCGTGGCGCTCGTGCGCACCGCGCTGGCGCCGCGCGCCCTGCTGGCGCGCCTGCATGCGATCGAGCGGCGCCATGGGCGCCGCCGCGGTGGCGACGTGCCGCGCAACGCCGCGCGAACGCTGGACCTCGATTTGCTACTATACGGCGCCCGTCGTTCGCGGACTCCTGCACTCACCCTTCCGCATCCGCGAATGCACGAGCGCGCCTTCGTCCTCCGACCCCTGACCGACATCGATCCGGCGGCCGTCATTCCCGGCCGCGGCCTTGCACGTCCGCGCCTGCGCGCGCTGCGCGGCCAGGCCATCGCGCGCACGCACGCGCGCGCCCTGCCCTGACACCATGGAGCTCGAGAAGCGCCGCTATATCGTCGTCGAAGGGCCGATCGGCGCGGGCAAGACGAGCCTTGCGCGCGAGCTGGCGACGCACCTGCACGCCGACATGCTGCTCGAGCAGCCGGAGGACAATCCGTTCCTCTCGCGCTTCTACGACGACATGCCGCGCTTCGCCCTGCCGGCGCAGCTGACGTTCCTGTTCCAGCGCGTGGACCAGCTGCGCGGGCTCGCACAGCTGGACATGTTCCGCCGGCCCACGATCGCGGACTTCCTGCTCGACAAGGACCCCCTGTTCGCGCGGCTCAACCTCAGTGACGACGAGTACGCGCTCTACGACAAGGTGTACCGGCACTTGAAGCCGCAGACCCCCACGCCGGATCTCGTGATCTACCTGCAGGCGCCGGTGGACACGCTGGTGGAGCGCGTGCAGCGGCGCGGCGTGCCGTACGAGCAGGCGATTCCCGAGACGTATCTCGCCCGCCTGGCCGATGCGTACACCCGCTTCTTCTATCAGTACGAAGAGGCGCCGCTGTTGATCGTCAACAGCGAGCGGCTGAACTTCGTCGACGATTCGTCCCACGTAGGCCTGCTGCTCAAGCGCATCCATGCCATGCGCGGACAGCGCGAGTTCTTCAACCTGGGCGCGAGCGCCTGACCTTGAGCGGGGGTCGCATGGAAGTCATCAACACGACCGAAGCCTTGCGCGCGCGTCTTGCCAAGGCGGGCCGGGTGGCGTTCGTGCCCACCATGGGCAACCTGCACGAAGGGCATCTTTCGCTGATGCGCATCGCGCGCGCGCACGGCGACACGGTGTGCGCGAGCATCTTCGTCAATCGCCTGCAGTTCGGGCCCAACGAGGACTACGACCGCTATCCACGCACCTTCGAGCCGGATTGCGCCGGGCTGCGCAGCGTGGGCGTCGACGTGCTGTTCGCGCCGCACGAGCAGGATGTGTACCCGACGCCGCAGGTGTATCGCGTGATGCCCCCGCCGCTCGGCGAGGACCTCGAAGGCCAGTTCCGGCCGCGCTTCTTCGAAGGCGTGTGTACGGTCGTGTTGAAGCTCTTCAACATGGTGCAGCCGGACGTCGCGGTATTCGGCAAGAAGGACCGCCAGCAGCTCAAGATCGTGCGTGGCATGGCGCAAAGCTTCAACCTGCCGATCCAGATCGTGCCCGCCGAGACCATCCGCGCCGACGACGGCCTCGCGCTGTCGTCACGCAACAATTACCTCACGCCCACCGAGCGCGCGGAGGCGCCGCGGCTGTATCGCACGCTGCGCACGGTCGCCGATGCGATCGCGGACGGCCGCACCGACTATGCGAATCTCGAGGCCGAAGGACGCGCCGAGCTCGCGCGCAATGGCTGGAAGGTCGATTACCTGGCCGTGCGCCACGGCCTTGCGCTGCGCATCCCGCATCCGGAAGGCTACGATCACCCGAACCTGCTGATCGTCCTGGCAGCGGCAACGCTCGGCACCACGCGCCTGATCGACAACGTCGACGTGGTGCGCAAGGACGGCGAAGACTAGCCGCTCACGCGGCCCGCGCGCTCCGGGCACCGCGCGCGCCGGGCGAGCGCAGCGCAATCCAGTTGGCCAGCACCGCGAGTACCACGCCGAGCGCGGCCACCCACGACCAGCGGTAGCCTTCGAACAGCGTGGAGAACACCAGCGCAACGACCGGTATGCCGATGTTGACGTACGCGGCCGACCCGACGCCCACTTTCTTCAGCAGCGTCAGGTAGGACCCGAACGCGATCACGCTGCCGAACACGCTGAGGTAGACCAGCGACGCGAGATAGGGAAAGCTCGCGTCGAAGCTCCAGGGCTCGCCGCGGACGAGCGCGATGAGGACTGCAACGATCGCGCCGTAGAGCATGCCCCAGGCCGTGCCCGGCAGGATGGCAATGCTCGCACGCTGGTTGCGCAATGCCGCCATGTTGCCCGCCGAGGCAAGCGCGGTGGCGCCAAGGCCGAACACGATCCCCAATCCCGCGTCCACGCTTTTGCGCGCCTCGAGAATCTCCGGCAGGAACAGCAGGGCAACGCCCGCTACGCCAAGCGGCGCGGCAACGAGCGTGCGCAGCCCGAGGGGCGTGCCGAACAGCATGCGGGCCGCGACGGGGTTCATGAAGACGATCGTCGAGAACAGCACGGCGACCAGCCCGGACGTCGCATGCTGCTCGGCCCAATAGATGCCGATGTAGTTGAGGCTGAACATCAGCGCGCCCTGAAGCGCGATGAACTGGTGCTGCCGAGGGGTGTAGCGGAGCGAGCGGCCGGTGAAGCGGCACCACGCGCCGAGGATCAACGCGGCGAGCAGGAACCGATAGGCGACCGACAGCTCGGGCGACACGTTACCGAGCTGGTACTTGATCGCGAGCCAGGTGGAGCCCCAGATGATGGTCGCGGCGGCGAAGAGCGTCGCAGCGGCGGGTGAGTCGTGCTTGCGCATCGCGTGATTTTACGTGCGATCAGGCTGCGTACCATGTTGCGTCCCCGCGAAGGCGGGGATCCAGGGTCGTTGGCCGCGATTGGTTGACGCAGTCAACGATCTGCCTTGCGCGGCCGCTCGCTGGGCGCAGCGTCGCTGCGCGTCATGAACGCCTCGAGCCGTGCGAGCTCCTCGTCGAGTGCGCGCGCGAACGGCCGGCCGCGCGGCGGTGCTGCAACGAAACCAGTGGCCACGTCGAGCTTGACGCCGCGCCGCGCGATGTTCGCCCAGCCGATCACGCGCTCCCGCCACGCGAGCGGCAAGGCGTAATAGCCGTAGCGCCGCTTGGCCGCGGGCGTGTACGCCTCGAAGCGGTACTCCCAGCCGTTCAGCTGTGCGAACCGGCGCCGGTCCCACACGAACGGGTCGAACGGCGCGAGCAGGCGCACGCGCTCCTCCGGTTCTGCCGCCGCTCGCGTGTCGTCGGCGGGCCAGACGTAGCGCACACCATCGAGCTCTCCCGATCGCACCGCTGCAGATTCGATCAATCGCGTGACGATGCGCTCGCGTTCGTCCGTCGACACGTCCACGTCGCTTGCCATGAGCGCGAGCTGTCGCAGCGTGCTGACGTGCAGCGGTGCATAAAGACGCACGAGGAGCATCAGAGCCCGCGTGGCGCGCGTGCGCGACGGCAATACGCCTCCGAACGGGGGCGCGAGCCCGTACACCTTGATGCTGCCTTCCCGGCGCACGACATGCAGCCGGCCGCGGTAGTGCAGCACTTCGAGCATGCGCGTGGTCGCCGCACTCTGCCCGCCCCACGCGTTGACGATCGGATCGCGTCCGAAGGCCTTGTGCAGGTCGCGCGGATGCGTCGGCCCGTGCCGCGCGATGAAGTCCAGGATCGCGTCGGCCAGCTGCGGCCGCTCGCGCTCGACGTGCCAGGTGCGCTGCGTGGCGCGCGGGTGCAGCAACCGGCGCAGCCCGGCCGGCAGCACGCCATGCACGTGCACGAAGTCTTCCGTCAGCCCGAGCGAAGCGTATGCGCGGTCCAGGTCGCCCTCGCGATAGCCGGGCACGCGCTGCCGCAGGATGAGGTCCTGCGCCCGCGCCGGCGCGCGCAGCGGGTCGATCTGCACGAAGCCGAGCGCGTGGATCGCGTCGGCGAGCGCGCGCGGGGGCTCGAACGTGCGCGCTGCCGCATGGCGCCGCAGCCCGGCCACCGTCAGACGACGCAACCGCCTCACGCGGCGCGCAGCGCGTCGACGATGCGCAATCGGGCCGCGCGAAACGCGGGGAGGAAGCCGCCGACGAAACCCATGATCAGCGCAAAGAGCAGCGAGGTGACGACGATTCGCGGCGTGAGCGTGAAGCTGAAGGCGATCTCGGCGAAGGTCTGGAAGTTGGTCGTCGAGATCGACATCGCCTGCATGGCCGCTGCGCCGGCAAGCCCCAGCAGGCCTCCGGTCAAGCCCAGCAACAGCGCTTCGGCCAGGAACGCGACGAGGATCTCGAAGCGCGAGAATCCGAGCGCGCGCAGCGTGCCGATCTCGCCCACGCGCGACGCCACGCTCGCATACATCGTGATCATGGCGCCGATGATCGCGCCGATGGAAAAGATGATCGAGATGCCGGTGCCGAGGTACGTGAGGAACGTCGCGAGCGCCTGGGATTGATCCGCATAGAAGCGGCGCTCGCGCTTCGCTTCGACCGTGAGGCGCGGATCGCTCTCGAGCGTGGCCTTGACCGCATCGAAGCGGTCGGCGTCGGTCAGCTTGAAGAGCATCGACGAGTAGCCCACGCGCCGGAACGCCTGCAGCAGCTGCTCGCCGTCACCCCAGATCTCGGAGTCGAAGCCGCTGCGGCCCGCATCGAACACGCCCACGATGGTCCAGTCGCGCGACGCGAAGCGAACCGTCTCGCCCAACCCCGCGCCCTGGAAGCCGTCGGCAATGGCGCGTCCCGCGACGACCTCGGCGCTGCCCGGCCGGAACATCCGACCTTCGACGAGATGCACTTGCGGGCGCAGCGCAAGCCCCGCGGGCGTCACGCCACGAATGACCACGTTGGCCGGCTTGCCGGTCTTGCGCTTGGGCAGGTTGATGAGCACGACCGATTCGCGCGACACCAGGCGCTGGCCATCGGGGCTTACGTCGATGTCGGGCAGGCTGTCGACGATGCCGGCCTGGCCGC
Organism: Casimicrobiaceae bacterium; assembly: GCA_035475895.1. Classification (GTDB taxonomy): domain Bacteria; phylum Pseudomonadota; class Gammaproteobacteria; order Burkholderiales; family Casimicrobiaceae; genus VBCG01. The sequence continues at coordinate 11,235 of DATILY010000090.1, forward strand.
GGTCGATGCCGCTCTGCACCTCGGTTTGCGAGCCGCGCCGGATGACGACCACGTTGTCGTCCTGCCCGGTCGAGACGAGCGTCTTCTCGAGACCCGCGGCGAGCATCATCACGGTGGCGAACACGTAGACGACGAGCGCCATGCCGCCAGCCGTCAGCACCGTGGTGAGCCGGCGGGCCAGCATGTTGCGCGCGACGTAGCTGAAGGGAATGGCCATCGCGTCAGCCGATCGTGCGCAAGCCTTCGACGATGCGGATGCGCGCCGCACGCCATGCGGGCACCAGGGCCGCGATGATGCCGATGACCACAGCCGCACCCAATTGCAGCAGCACCGTTTCGCGCGAGACGTGAAAGCCGCTCAGCAGCGCTCCAACCGCGTTGGCGAAGCCCTGCGCGACCGGGAAGGTGAGCGCGATGCCGAGCGCTGCGCCGATGAGCGCGATGCCGAGCGACTCGGCGAAGATCAACGCGGCGACGAACCCCCCGCCGAAGCCCAGCGCCTTGAACGTCGCGTATTCGCCATAGCGCTCCCGTGCCGTCATCGCCATCGTGTTCGCCATCACGGCCATGATGATGACGATTACCACGAAGCTGACGGCCTGGATGGCGCCGATGATCGCTTCGGACATGGACACGAAGCCGAGCTGGAACGCCTTCTCGGTCTCGGTGAGCGTTTCGGCGAGCGAGTTGCGGAAGGTTGCGTCGATCGCCTGCGACACGGCGGCCGCTTCTTCCGGATCGCGCAACTGCTCGATGAACACGCCCGCATAGTCGGCGCGGCGCGGGAATTGCCGCTTGATCGTCTCGTTGAGATAGTCGAACTGGAAGTAGAACGCCGACGTGTCGGTGGACGCTTCGGCACCATCGAAGATGCCGCGCAGGTTGAACGTCCACGTTCCAGGATAGATCGTGCCGCGCAGCGGGATCTGGTCGCCGACCTTCCAGCCGTACTTGTCGGCGAGCTTGCGGCCCGCGATGGCGCCGGCACGGTCGGCGAGGAACGCCCTGCGCTCCTCCGGCGACAGCACGAACTCGGGGTAGAGGTCGAGATAGCTCGCGCCGCTGATCGCGAACTGCGGAAAGAAGTTGCTCTCCTTGATGTACACGCCGCCGAACCAGTTGGCCCACGCCACCGCCGTGACGCCCGGCACCTGGCGCATCTTCTGCGCATACGTGAGCGGCAGCGCGAAGGTGAGCGACACGGCATTGCGCGTCACCAGGCGCGCCGACGAGCTCGCTTCCACGCCGGCATACCACGCGTCCACGATCGTGCGCAGCACGCCGAACGCCACGATGGCCACCACGATGCCGACGATGGTCAGCGTGGTGCGCAGCTTGTGCCGGAAGGCGTTGCGCAGGACGAGGAGCGGCAGGAACATCGGACGTCAGTCGACGAGGACGCCTTTTTCCAGATGGACGAGCCGGTGCGCCTTTTCGGCGGCCTTCGGATCGTGCGTCACCATGATGATCGTCTTGCCGAGCTCGGCGTTGAGACGGTCGAGCAGCCCCAGGATCTCCTCGGCCGTCGTGCGGTCGAGATCGCCCGTCGGCTCGTCGGCCACGATCAGCGCAGGGTCGGTGATGAGCGCGCGCGCGATGGCGACGCGCTGCTGCTGCCCGCCCGACAGCTCGCTCGGCAGATGCGTCGCGCGGTCGGTGAGGCCGACGAGCGCAAGCGCGGTCGCGACGCGCTCCTTGCGCTCGGCGCGCGACAAGGCGGTCAGCTGCAGCGGCAGCTCGACGTTCTGGAACGCGCTCAACACCGGAATCAGGTTGTAGAACTGGAAGATGAAGCCGACGTTCGCCGCGCGCCAGGCGGCCAGGTCGCCTTCGGACAGGTCGGCGATGTCCACGCCCGCGACATGGAGCTCGCCCGACGTCGGCTTGTCGATGCCTGCGATGAGGTTCAGCAACGTCGACTTGCCCGACCCCGACGGACCCATCAACGCGATGAAGTCGCCTTCGGCCACGTCGAGATTGATGTCGACCAGCACGGGGATGACCTGGTCGCCGCGCACGTAGTACTTCGACAGGCCGCGCGTGGCCACGAGCGGGGGCCGTTCCGCGGGCGCTGCATGCGCCAGCGCAGGCGGCTCGGACGCGGCAGCGCCGGGCTCGGTGGGACCCCGCGGCGCCGTGGGCATCATGCCGCTACTTAGTGACTACCTTGACCGCGACGCCGTCGACGAGATCGGCCGGCGGGCGGAGCACGGCCTTGTCACCGGATTTGACGTTGCCGCTCACGGCGGTGAGGTCGCCGATGCGCGCACCCTGCGTAACAGGCACGCTCGCCGCCTTGTCGTCGCGCACGATGAACAGCACCGTGCGTCCGTCGCGTTGCGCGAGCGCATCGGGGCTCACCGCGATCAGCGGCTTCTGCTGCTCGGGCGTCACCTCCTGCGTGAGGAAGCTCACCTTCGCGCTCATCTCGGGCAGCACGCGCGGATCGATGGCGTCGAAGCGCACCTTCGTCATCACGGTTGCCTTGGCGCGATCGACCGTGGGCACCATGCGGCTGATGTGGCCGCGAAAGCGGATGTCGGGCAGCGCGTCGAGCACGATCTCGGCGGGCTGGCCCACGCTGACCTTCGACAGGCTCGACTCCGACACGTCGGCCTCGACCTCGAGCGTGCTCATGTCCGCCATCGACACGACGGCGCCCTTCGAATCGGTGGCGCTGGAGAATGGCGTGACCAGGTCCCCCACGTTGGCGCTCTTCGACAGGATCACGCCGTCGAACGGCGCACGAATCGCGGTGTAATCGACGGCGACCTCGGCATTGCGCGCATTCGCCGTGGCCGCGCGCAGCATGGCTTCGGCATTGCCGACGCCGGCCGCGGCGCGGTCGGCGCGGGCGCGCGCCGTGTCGAGCGCCGATTGCGAGATGAAGTGCCTGGCCACGAGGTCCTGGTTGCGCGCGAGCTCGACGTCCGCGTTCCTCTTTTCCACGCGCGCCTGCTCGAGCGCGGCGCGCGCGGCCCCGACGTTCGCCTCGGCGCTTTGGGCCTGTGCGACGACGTCACGGTTGTCGATCCGCGCGATCACGTCGCCGGCCTTGACGCGCGAGCCTTCGGCCACGCCCAGCCATTCGAGCCGGCCCGTCGCTTTCGACGAGATGGCCGCCTTGCGCTGCGCCACCACGTAGCCGGTCGCGTTGAGCACGACGAACTGCTGTGACGGGTAGGTCGTCACGACCGGCGTCGTCTGTACGCTCACGGTCTTCGGCTGCAGCGCGACGAACACGGCGCCGGCGACGATGAGCGCGGCGAGCACGCCGAGCCACACGTAGCGGCGGGTGCGCCGGCGACGCACGGGTGCCAGACCGCGGTCGATGCGCAGCTTGGAAAGATCGGGCGGGGCGGTGCCGGTCATGGGGGGACGCTTGAAATGACAGCGCCGCCTGGCCGGGCGGCGCGCGGGCTCGATTCTACCGCGCGAGCGCGCGGCGACCGGCGGGTGCGAAGCGTCAGTGCGGCCGGGCGGCCGGCATGCGCAGCGTGTCGCGCGGCGCGGCGAAGCGCAGGCGCAACAGCAGCGGAACGATGGTCCAGTACGCGGCGAGCATGAGCACGGGAAGCAGTGCCGGCTTGGCGCGATAGCCCGTGAAGGCGGAGATCAGGCCGCCCACGCGTCCGCTATCGTCGAGCCACGCCGAGGTGTCCCATACCGGGTCGATCAGCCCCGATACTGCGCCGAGGCTGATCAGCTTTTCGACGCCGTTGACGAGCAGCGCACCGGCGAGCAGCAGCAACAGCGCTTCGCTGATGCGGAAGAAGTGCCGCCACGACAATACGCGGCCGCCACGCTGCAGCACCCAGAACGTCGCCAGCGCGGCACCGACGCCGAGCACGATGACGACCGGGAAGTTGACGTTGGCATTGCCCGCGCCGAGCCCGTAGAGGAAGACGACGGCCTCGGAGCTCTCGCGCCCGACCGCGAGCGCGACGACGACGAGCAGGCCCCACCAGCGCGCAGCGCTCGCTTCGCGCGCCATGTTGCCCTCGAGATCCTTCTTGAACGTGCGGCCGTGGCGGCGCATCCAGAACACCATCTGCACGATCAGCGCAGCGGCGACGAGCATGACGATGAGCTGGAAATAATCGAGCGCCTCGCCCGACAGCTCCGAGGCGATCCCCAGCATGACGAACGCGAGCGCCAATGCCAGTCCCGCTCCGGCCGCGACGCCGCCCCACAGGTAACGCATGCCGATGCGCGCATCGGGCCGGCGCTTGAGCCACGCATACAGGATGCCCACGACGAGCATCGCCTCCGCGGATTCACGCCATACGATGAAGAGCGCATTGCCCATGGGTGGGGCCTTATTTCGCGACGAGCTTGCCGCTGTTCGATTGATCGAAGTCGTCGACGTACTTGTATTCGCCCGGCTTGAGCGGGCTCACGTACACCGTTGCCTTGGCGCCCGCGGCAATGACTTTTTCCTGCTTCAGGTCCTTGCTCTCGAACTCGATCGGCTTCTTGCCCTCGTTGGTGACCTCCAGGCGGAAGCGCTTGCCGGCCGCGACCTCGAGGACGGCAGGGTCGAACTTGCCGTCGCGGGCAACCAGCTTGTACAGCGCGACATCCTCGGCCTGCGCGGCCGCGGCGAAGAGGGCGAGGGTGGCGAGGACGAGGAGGCGGGGGATGGACATGATGGTGGGTGTCGGGTCGGGGGCCGCGCCATGGGGCGGCTGTCAAAGGGCAGGATAACAGCGGGCGACCGGCCTGTAAATAGGAATGATTTGCGTTTAGTCAATGTTTGGTGCCGCCCGGTTCCCTGCCCGGCCGCCGCAGCCGCCGGGTCGCCGGCCGGCATGGCGCGCGGCCACCTGACCGCCTAGCCGCCTTCCCCGACCACCCCGATCGCGCTGGCCGCCTGGGCCGGACTGCGAAACGCCAGCCAGACGAGCACGGCGAGCCCCCCGCCGATGCAGCCGATGCCGGCCCACTCGCTGCCGGTGAGGCGCTCGTCGAAGATGACCATCGACGAGAGCAGCGCGATCACCGGGATCGCGAACAGGTTGAGTGAAGCCGTGCCCGCAGGCAGCCAGCGGAGGACCTCGATCCAAGCCAGGAATCCGAGCGCCGTGGCCACCACGCCGATGTGCACCAGCAACAGCGCCTGCGTGACGCTCCAGTGCGTCGGCGGATATTCGTGCAGCCCGGCCAGCAGGACGAACGGCACGGTCCCGATCAGCATCTGCCAGGCGATGAAGTTCAGCAGGTCGAGCTTGCGGTCCCGCTGGAAGTACTTCATCGCGACGGTGCCCGCGGCCCAGCCGAACCCCGACAGGATCGCCCACAGCTTGGGCGTCAGGTCTCCCTGCCAGTGCCATGGGTCGACCACCAGCGTGAGGCCGGCCAACGCAAGCGCGATGGCGAGCCATTGCAGGCCCCGCACGCGCTCGTGCAGCAACGGCCAGGCGAGCACCAGTGTCCAGAATGGCATGGTGAACACGAGCACCGATGTGCGCCCGGCGCCGCCGCCGGCCAGTGCCATGACGGTCGAGCCGAAGTTGATGGTGGTCTGGAACAGCGCGGTGACCAGCACCGCCCGCCATGACGGCGGACGCAGCGGCGTGCCGGACGCGACCATCGCGGCGAACAGGACGATGACGGCCAGCACCGAGCGCTCGGCATTGAGCACGACCGGATGCGCATCGCGCAGCGCGAACTTCATGGCGATCCAGTTGAGCCCCCAGATGAGCGTCAACAGCGCGAGCAGGCCGTAGGCGCCGCGGCGCGTGCGCACACGCAGCAAGCTCATGCGTGATCCTTTCGCGCTGCGCGCCTGCGGCGTCTTGCGTGCTCGGCTCGGCCGGTCGGCCTCATCGACTGCGGAGGAATGGCTCGATCGCGCGTGCGACGGCGTGCGGCTGATCGTGGTGCAGCATGTGGCCGGCGTCGTCGATCAACGCCAGTGCCGCGCCGGGCACTTCCTTCAGGCGCTGGCGCACGCCACCGAGGCCGTCGGCGCCCATTTCGCCTTCGGGATGCGTGTCGAGCCAGCGCGGGATGTGCGACTGCGCGGCGGCCACCCACAGCACCGGCGCGGTGATCGCGCGCCAGATCGCGAACGTGTCTTCCATGCGGTACACCGTCGGATAGGGCAGCTTGTGACGCGGATCGGACACGAGCGTCGCACGGCCGTCGTTCGTCACCCTTGCCCAGTGCGCCGCCAGGAATTCTGCCTTGGCGCGCGTCAGGCGCGGATTGTTCTTCTGCAGGCGGTCGGCCACTGCGCCCAGATCGTCGTACGGACGAAACACCGGCGGATCGCGCAACGCATCGAGCCAGGCGGTCATCTTGCGCGGCGCGATCTGCGCTTGCTCGAACGGGATGCCGAAGCCTTCGAGCGAGACGAGCGCGCGCACGCGCGCCGGTCGCGCGCCTGCGTAGTGCATCGCCACGTTGCCACCGAGGCTGTGACCGACCAGCCGCACGGGCGCGTCGGGCGACAGGCACGTGAGCAGCGCGTCGAGGTCGGCGACGTAGTCCCAGAACCAGTAGCCCTGCGGCTGCCACTCCGAGCGGCCGAATCCGCGCAGGTCGGGCGCAACGACGTGCCATGGTCCGTCGAGCGCATCGACGAGAAACTGGAACGACGCGCCGACGTCCATCCAGCCATGCAGCATGACCACGAGCGGAGCGCCAGGCTCGCCCCACTCGAGCACGTGATGACGCATGCCGCGCAGGTCGATGAAGCGCGAAGCGGCTCGCTTCAGCGCTTCTTGCACAGCGTCACGCCGTCCTGCCAGCCCGTGCGGTAGTTGGGGTCGCTGCCGAAGCGGGTGCCGTCCTTGCGCTCGGCCCCCTTGGCGCTCGCGCAGCCGTCGGCATAGCCTTGGCGATACGGCAGCGGGAAGCCGGACAGGTTGACGTTGGGCGGCGGCGGCTCGCGATTGGCGGGCAGCGGCGGCGCAACCGGCGCAGGTGCAGGCGGCGGCGTGGCGCATGCCGCGGCGAGCGCCATGAGCGCAACGGCGCAAGCTGCGCGCAGCAGCGCGACCGTTCGTCGCAGCGCGAGTGCGAGCGTCATGCCGGGGTGTTGGACGCGAGTTGCGAACACGAGGGACGGAGTAGAATTCTACCATCGCGGACCATCGCCGATCTGCAGGTTGCCTTGCCGCGCGCGCAGCACCGGAGTGACCAGCACGAATAACCACAATCGAATGAGCGCGCCTGTCTTCGTCCATCTGCGGCTGCACAGCGAATTTTCGGTGGTGGACGGCACCGTGCGCATCGACGACGCCGTCGACGCCGCGGCACGCGACGCCATGCCGGCGCTCGCCCTCACCGACCTCGCGAACGAATTCGGCCTCATCAAGTTCTACAAGGCGGCGCGCAGCCGCGGCGTCAAGCCCATCGCCGGCTGCGACGTCCTCGTCACGCACGAATCGGAGCGCGACACGCCGCTGCGCGCACTGCTGCTCGTTGCGTCGCGCGCGGGCTACCTCCGCCTGTGCGAATGGCTCACCCGCGCGTATCGCACCAACCAGTATCGCGGCCGCGCGGAGTTGCGGCGCGAATGGTTCGCCGAGGGCACGCAGGGACTCATCGCGCTGTCGGGCGGACGGGAAGGCGAAGTCGGACAAGCGCTGCTGCAAGGCAACGCAGGCGCTGCGGCACGCGCGGCACGCGAATGGGCAGGGTGGTTTCCGGAGCGCTTCTACCTCGAGCTGCAGCGCGCCGGGCGGCCCGACGACGACGCCCTCGTTGCCGCGACCGCCGCGCTGGCCGATGCCGAACAGCTGCCGGTCGTCGCCACGCATCCCGTGCAATTCCTGCGGCGCGAGGATTTCCGCGCGCACGAGGCGCGCGTCTGCATCGCCGAAGGCCACGTGTTGTCGGATGCGCGGCGCCCGCGGCGCTTCACCGCGGAGCAGTATTTCGCCTCGCAGGCCGAGATGGCGCAGAAGTTCCCCGATTATCCGGAAGCGCTTGCCAACACGCTTGCAATTGCGCAACGCTGCAACCTGACGATCCCGCTCGGCAAGAATCATCTGCCCGAGTTTCCCACGCCTGCCGGCGTCACGCTCGACGATCACCTGCGCGCCGAGACGCTCGCCGGGCTGGAGCGGCGGCTCGCCGAGCTGTATCCCGAGCCGGCCGTACGCGATGCGCGCCGCCCGCAGTACGTCGAGCGCCTTGGGTTCGAGACGCGCACGATCGTGCAGATGGGCTTTGCAGGCTACTTCCTGATCGTCGCGGATTTCATCAACTGGGCCAAGCGCCACGCCGTGCCGGTGGGGCCTGGACGCGGCTCGGGTGCCGGCTCGCTCGTCGCCTACTCGCTCGGCATCACCGATCTCGATCCGCTGCGCTACCAGCTGCTGTTCGAGCGCTTCCTCAATCCCGAGCGCGTATCGATGCCCGACTTCGACATCGACTTCTGCCAGGACGGCCGCGACCGGGTGATCGACTACGTCAAGCAGAAGTACGGCGCCGATTCGGTGTCGCAGATCGCGACGTTCGGCACGCTGGCCGCCAAGGCCGCCGTGCGCGACGTGGGTCGCGTGCTCGACTTGCCGTACTCGTTCGTGGACGGCATCGCCAAGCTGATCCCGTTCCAGCCGGGCCGCACGGTTACGCTGCGCCGGCGCTCGGGCGACGCCGAGGCCAACACGATCTACGCGCGCGAGACCGAGCCGCTCATCGAAGCGCGCGAGAAGGACGAAGAGGAAGTGCGCGAGCTGCTGGCGCTCGCCGAGGAGCTCGAAGGTCTCCCACGCAACGTGGGCATGCATGCCGGCGGCGTGCTGATCGCGCCGGGCAAGCTGACCGACTTCTGTCCGCTGTACGTGCCGCCGGGCGCCGATGCTCCCGTGTCGCAGTTCGACAAGGACGACGTCGAGGCGGTCGGTCTCGTGAAGTTCGACTTCCTGGGCTTGACCACGCTCACGATCCTCGACTGGACCCTGCGCTACGTGCGCAAGCTCGATGCCGCAGCCGATGTCGCGCTCGAGCGCCTGCCGCTCGACGACAAGGCGGCCTACGAGATCTTCCGCACCGCGAACACCGCCGCGGTGTTCCAGTTCGAATCGCGCGGCATGCGCGACCTGCTCGTGCGCGCGCGTCCGGATCGCTTCGAGGACATCATCGCGCTGGTGGCGCTGTACCGGCCGGGGCCGATGGACCTCATCCCCGACTACGTCGATCGCAAGCAGGGCCGCCAGCGCGTGCAATACCTCGACCCGCGGCTCGAGCCCATCCTCGGCCCCACCTACGGCGTGATGGTGTACCAGGAGCAGGTGATGCAGATCGCGCAGGAGATCGGCGGCTACACGCTCGGTGGCGCCGACCTGCTGCGCCGCGCGATGGGCAAGAAGAAGCCCGAGGAGATGGCGAAGCATCGCGACATCTTCGTGGACGGCGCGCAGAAGAACGGGGTGGCGCGCAACAAGGCCGACGAGCTGTTCGGCCTCATGGAGAAGTTCGCGGGCTACGGCTTCAACAAGTCGCACGCGGCCGCCTATGCGCTCGTCGCGTACCAGACCGCGTACTTCAAGGCGCATCACCCGGCGGCGTTCATGGCGGCCAACCTGTCGCTCGTCATGGACGACACCGACAAGGTCAAGAGCCTCTACGACGACACGCTGGCGCAAAAGATCGCCATCCTGCCGCCCGACGTCAATGCCTCGGCGTATCGCTTCGAGCCCGTCGACACGCGCCAGATCCGCTTCGGCCTGGGCGCCGTCAAGGGCACGGGTCAGGCAGCCATCGAGGCGATCGTTGCCGCGCGCACCGAAGGCGGCCCGTTTCGCGACCTGTTCGATTTCGCGCGGCGCGTGGACAAGCGTCTCGTCAATCGTCGCGTGGTCGAGGCCCTCGTGCGTGCAGGCGCATTCGATGCGATCGACGCGCGCCGGGCGACGCTGCTCGCTTCGGTGGGATTGGCGCTGGATGCCGGCGAGCGCGCCGCGGCGTCGGCTGCGCAAGTCTCGCTCTTCGGCGAGGAAATCGCATCGCCTGCGAGCGCGCTGGTGGCTACGCGGGAATGGACCGAGGCCGAGCGCCTGATGCAGGAAAAATCGGCGCTCGGGTTCTATCTCAGCGGCCACCCGTTCACGAGCTACGCAGCCGAGCTGGCGCCGGTCGTGCGCACGTCGCTTGCCGCGCTCGGCCCGCGCAACGACCGCGTGCTCGTGGCGGGCATCGTCACCACCTTGCGCGTGCAATCGAGCCGCCGCGGCAAGATGGCGTTCGTGACGCTCGACGACGGCAAGGGCCGCGCGGAGATCATGGTCTACAACGAGACCTTCGATGCCGTGCGCGCGCTGCTGCGCGAGGACCAGCTCGTCGTCATGGAGGTCAAGGCGACGCAGCGGATGAGCGAAGACGGCGAGCTGCAGGGCATGCGCATCATCGCCGAGAACGTGTTCGACCTGGCGACGGTGCGCAAGCGCTGGGCCAAGGGCCTCAAGCTCGCCTGCAATGGCAATGCTTCCGCGTCGCGCCTCGCCGAAATCCTGCAACCGTTCCGCCCGGGCGAGAAAGCGATCACCATCGCGTACCGCAACGCGCGCGTCGGCGGCGAGGTGGAGCTGCCGGAGGAATGGCGGGTCAATCTCGACGACGCGCTGCTCGACCGCCTGCGCGACTGGCTCAAGCCCGAGAACGTGCAGGTGGTGTACTGACGCGCGCGCCCGTCATTCCCGCGCGATCGCGTCGCGCAACGCCGTCTTGAGCACCTTGCCCGCGTTGTTCTTCGGCAACTCCGGCACGAAGCGATACGCGCGCGGACGCTTGAAGCGGGCGATCGACGACAGGCACAACGCGTCGAGCTCGGCTTCGAGCGCCTGCTGCGCCTGCGCGTCACCCACGGCGCTACGCGGCACGATGCAGGCGACGACCTCTTCGCCCCACTCGGCGTGACGGCGGCCGATCACGGCCGCCTCGGCAACGGCCGGGTGGCGCAGCAGCACCTCCTCGACCTCGCGCGGATAGATGTTCGCGCCGCCGCTGATGATCAGGTCCTTCGAGCGGTCCTTGAGCGTGAGGAAGCCATCGCCATCCATGGCGCCGAGATCGCCGGTGTGCAGCCAGCCGCCCGCGAGCGCGGCGGCGCTGGCCTCGGGATTGTTCCAGTAGCCCCGCATTACCGTCGGTCCGCGCACGAGCACTTCGCCGATCGCGTCGGCCTCCGCCGGCGCGTCCGGCGTGCCGATGCGCACCTGCATCGCCTGCTGGGCGACGCCGACCGAGCCGAGCCGCGCGTTGTCGCCCCGCCGTGCAGCATCGGCGAAGAGCGCACGATCCATCGCCGTGATCGTCATGGGTGACTCACCCTGACCGTAGATGTGCGCAAGGCGGGGGCCGCACAATTCGAATGCGGCGCGTGCATCCTCGACATAGAGCGGTCCGCCGCCGAAGACGATGCAGTGCAGATGGTCTACGTCAAGAGCGCCGGCGCCCGGCGCCTCGACCAGCCGCTTGACCATGGTGGGCGCGGCGAAGAACGACGCGCCGGCATGGCACGCGACCAGCTCGATGATCTCCGCTGCGTCGAAGCCGCCCGACTCCGGGACCACGCTGCACGCGCCACGGGCGACATGCGGCAGCAGATAGAGACCGGAGCCATGCGACAACGGCGCCGGATGCAACAACACCTGGCCAGGCTCGACCGGCGCGACATCCGCGAGATAGCCGAGCGTCATCGCGCGCAGGTTGGCGTGCGAGATCACCACGCCCTTGGGCCGACCCGTCGTGCCGCTCGTGTAGAACAGCCACGCTGGCGCATCGGGCGTCACCGGGTGCACCGCGAGTGCGCTGGAATGTTGCAGCAGGCCTGCGTAGTGCTGGCCACCGAGCTCGACCACGCGGATCCCCGCCACCGGCAGCGCGCTGGCCCATGCCGCGTCGACGAACGCCAGCGCGACACCGGCGTTGTCGAGCACGTACGCGAGCTCGCCCGGATGGAGCTTGGCGTTGACGGGCACCGCGACCAATCCGGCCCACCAGCAGGCGAACAGCGCCTCGACGTACGCGGGCTCGTTGCGCGCGACGAGCGCCACGCGCTCGCCCGGCGCAAGGCCCTGCGCGTGCAGGGCGCCGGCGAGCGCCTGGACGCGGCGCGCCAGCGTCGCATAGTCGGCGAGCACGTCGACACCGCGTGCAAGCGCGTTCAGGCGTGGCCAGCATGCCGCCGTGCGCGCGAGCAGCGCGGCGACGTTGTGCGCAGCTGAAGCTTGCATCGGCGCCATGGAGCGGGGCCTCAGTACGTCGCGCGTCCGCCCGAGAGGTCGAACACCGCGCCGGTGGAGAACGAGCACTCTTCGGACGCCAGCCAGCAGACCAGCGCGGCGATCTCCTCCACGAGGCCGAAGCGGCCGAGCGGAATCTTCGACAGCATGAAGTCGATGTGCTGCTGGCTCATCTGGTCGAAGATCGCGGTGCGCACGGCAGCCGGCGTGACGCAGTTGGCACGCACGCCGGTCTTCGCGAGCTCCTTGCCGAGCGACTTGGTCAGGCCGATCACCGCCGCCTTCGAAGCGCTGTACGCCGCCGCATTGGGATTGCCTTCCTTGCCGGCGACGGAGGCGATGTTCACGATGCGCCCGTAGTCGTGCTCGCGCATGCGCCGCGCGACCGCGCGATTGCAGTAGAACAAGCCGTGCACGTTGACGTCGAAGACGCGCTGCCATTCGTCGACCGGATAGTCCCAGGTCGGCACGTTGGGTCCGGTGATGCCCGCCGAGCAGACGAGCACGTCGATACGGCCGAACGCGGAGGCCGTGGCTTCGGCTGCCCGATCCACGGCGTCGGCGCGCGCGATGTCGAGCTCGTGGACGAGCGTATCGGCGCCGAGCGCCTCACGCGCACGTGCAAGCGCCGCGCCGTCGCGATCCCACAACGCGACCCGCGCACCGCTTTGCACGAGGCGCTCGGCCACTGCCAGGCCGATGCCTGCTGCACCGCCTGTGACGACGGCGCTTCGATTCGAAAAATCCAGACGGTTCATGAAGGCTCCTCGTGCAGCGCGCGCCATGGCATACGCGTTGCTTGAATCAGTGGTGGGTCGGAACGCGGAGGGGCCGCCGAAGCGTCGTCTGCTTTGATCCGGGACGACTTTCAGCGACCTGCCCGACGGGCATGCGTAATTCTTACATGCGAGGCGATGTAAACCGCAGTCGCGTGTGGGGATACTGTCCTACGGCAGCCGCCAGCCGCTTCGCGCCCGAAAATGAACGGAGGAAAGTCATGTCGATTTCGCTGATTTTACTGATCGTTCTTGTGCTGCTCCTGATCGGTGCTCTTCCGACGTGGGGCTACAGCTCGGGCTGGGGCTATTGGCCGAGCGGCGGCCTCGGGTTGGTCGTGCTGATCCTGATCGTCTTGATGTTGATGGGTCGTCTGTAGCACCACGCAGCGCGGGTCACGGCTTCGTGGCCCGCGTTGCGTGAAACGCTTCCCGCGCTCGCGTGCAGGTAGCGTTGCCGTTTCGGCTTCGCGCCGTTCGCGCGACCGTCGTTCGCCCTTTCATCCTTCCAGTGCCCACACCGGGCGCACGTGCGTGCATGGCCGGCGCACGGCCCATGACAAGCGATGCGGCTGTCATAATGCGGGCGACGCATGCCTGGGAGCCGTCGTGCAGCTCGCGCTTCGCTTCATCCGCGTTGCCTCGGCGGCGGGCTTCATCGCGCTTGCCGCGAATCCCGTCGCTGCGTACGACTGGCTGCAGTTGAACGGCGATGCCGCTCATGGCGGCAACAATACGCGCGAACGCTCGATCACGCGCAACAACGTCGGCTCGCTCACCAAGCTCTTCGAGGCGACCTTGCCGGCGCCGACCGACGGCGCACCCGTCGTATTGCGCAACGTCGAGACGGCGGCAGGCGTCCAGGACCTGGTCTTCGTCACCACCATGGCTGGCCATATCGTCGCGCTGAACGCGCGCACGGGTGCGCTCGTGTGGCGCGCTCAATTCGGCGGGAGCAAGTACACGACATCCTCGCCGGCCATCGACCCGAATCGCCGGTTCGTCTACACCTATGGCCTGGATGGTTACGTGCGAAAGCTGCGCGTCGGTGACGGCGTGGAGGTCACCACGGGTGGCTGGCCGCAGCTGGCGTCGCTGAAGGTCGCGGTCGAGAAAGGCTCCTCCGCCCTGGCGTTCGCGCGCGCGGCCAATGGAGAAACGTATCTGTACGCGGCGCATGGCGGCTATCCGGGTGACGCCGGCGACTACCAGGGCCACGTCACCGCAATCCGCCTGTCCGACGGCACGCAGAAGGTGTTCAACGCGATGTGCAGCGACCACGCCGTGCACTTCGCGTTGAACGACGTCAATTGTCCTGCGTCGCGCCAGAGCGCGGTATGGGCGCGGCCGGGAGTCGTCTACGACGCGGGCACCAATCGCGTGTTCTTCGCCTCGGGGAACAGCAGCTTCGGCGGCTTCAACGGCGACCACGGCGGATTCAACTGGAGCGAATCGCTGCTCGCCGTGACGCCCGATGGCGCGGGCGCGCTGGGCGCACCCATCGATTCGTACACGCCGGCCAACTGGCTGGCGCTCGACAACGGTGACACCGACGTGGGCAGCACCACCGTTGCCATCCTGCCGGTCCCTGCCTCGTCCGCGGTCCAGCATCTTGGCGTCATCAGCGGCAAGGATGCCAAGCTGCGCCTGCTCGATCTCGCGGATCTCAATGGTCATGGCGGAGCCGGGTCCGTGGGCGGCGAGGTTGCCTTTCCGACCAACCTCGCCCAAGGCGGTGGCGTGTTGTCACAGCCGGCCGTTTGGATCGATCCGGCCGATGGCAGCACGTGGTTGTTCATCGCGAACGCCAGCGGCATCTCGGCCGCCAGGATCGTATACGACGCGTCGGGTCATCCGTCGATAGCACCCCAATGGATGAAGGGCAACGCGCAGGCGGGCACCTCGCCGGTCATCGCGAACAACATCGTCTACTACAGCGGCAAGTCGGGCGCCGGTGGCGTCGTGCGCGCGCTGGATCCTGCCACCGGCAACACCCTGTGGACCAGCAGCACGTTCGGCGCGGTGCACTGGCAGAGCGCGGTGGTCGCCAACGGCGTCGTGTATGCCGCCGATGGTGACGCCCACCTGACTGCGTTCGCACCGACCAGCGTGCCGGCGGACATGGATCTGGACGCCGGTGGAAAGACGGACATCGTGTGGAAGAATGCCACCACCAAAGCGACGGCCGTGTGGTTGATGAACGGCACGTCGATCGTCTCGGGAGGACGCGTACCAGCGCTCGACGGCTTGACCGTGACCGACATTGCCGACCTCGATGGCGACGGCAGGATGGACCTGCTGCTGGCCGATGGCGCGGGCGGACAATACGCCGCGTTGATGACCGGCAGGACCGTGACCGCCCTCGCCACGTTGATCCCGAGCGACGTGGCGGGCTGGCAACTCGCTGCGATCGGCGACTGCAACGGCGACGGCAAGGCCGACATCGTGTGGCACAACGCGTCCACGGGTGAAACGGCGCTGTGGCTCATGAACGGCACGGCGGTCGCCGCCAGCGCGACGTTGCTCGTTTCGCGCGACTGGAACGTCACTCACACGGGCGACTTCGACGGCGATGGACGCAGCGACCTCGTCTGGCGCAACAACGTCACCGGCGAGACTGCCGTGTGGCTGATGAATGGCACCGCGCCACGGCCGGGCGCATCGGCCACCTCGGTATTCGGCGATGCCAGCTGGCGCGTGACGCATGTGGGTGACTTCGACGGCGACGGGCGGAGCGACCTGCTGTGGCGCAACTCGGCCACGGGGGCCAGCGCCATCCTGTTGATGAACGACGCAGCGCTCGGGCCGGGTGCGACGATCCTGATGGACGCCGACTGGAGCGTCACGCACGTCGGCGACTTCGACGGCGACGGACGCACGGATCTCGTGTGGCGCCATGCGGTCTCGGGGCAGACGGTGGTGTGGCTCATGGCCGGGGCGGCAGCGCGCAGCGCTGTCAGCGTCATGACCGACCCGGATTGGACCGTGAGGCACGTCGGCGACTTCGACGGCGACGGCAACGCGGACCTGGTCTGGAACGACGCGGCCACCGGCGACACCGTCCTGTGGCTCATGCACGGAACGCGAGCCGATGCTGTCGGCACGCTGCTCAACGGGCCGTCGGCCTGGAGCATCGCCAACCCGCGCTGACGCTGCCGGGAGGAATTCGCCCGCGGGCCCCCTGTCCAAGCCGCATCGTCATCGTCGCCGGGGAGGCGCCATGCGCACGCGCGCCAGCATTGCCGGACATCCGATCCACGTCATGGCCGTCACTTTGCCGATCGGCCTGTGGATCTTCTCGCTGGTATGCGACGCCATCCTGCTCGCGGGCCGCAATCCCGACCTGTGGTTCACGGTCGGCTACATCACCATGGCCGGCGGTATCGTCGGCGCGCTGGTGGCCGCGGTATTCGGCGCGATCGACCTCTTCGCGCTGCCCAAGGGGCATGCCCGCAGCATCGGCGTCGTGCACATGACGATCAACCTGGCGATCGTCGCGCTCTACGGCCTGAACCTGTGGATGCGCACCGGCGAGCTCGACAGCATGGCGATTCCCTTCACGCTGTCCGTCGCCGCCATCGTCGCGCTCGGCGTTTCGGGATGGCTCGGCGGCGAGCTCGTGCACATCCACATGGTCGGCGTCGATCCGGACGAAGCAACGCGGCGGGCCGATCGTCCGTTGCAGGGAACGCCAGTCGCGCATCCGCCGCGCAAGGCGGGCTCGCACACCTGAAGAGCGCTTTCGCGTAAGGTTCGGCGATGCCCGCCGAGCCACCCGCGACCACCGGTCCTGCGCTCGCCGCGCCTCGCGCGGCCAGGCGCCGGCGCGAGCTGCATCGCTGGTTCGACGTCGGCGTCGTGTTCAAAGGAGCGGAGGGCCTGCTCGAGATCGTTGCCGGCGCATGGTTCGCGTTCGATCCGTCGGTGCTCCACACGCTGGTCTTCCGGCTCACCGCCAAGGAGCTGCTGCACGATCCCGAGGATCGCATCGCGAACTTCCTGCGCGACATGGCGGAGCACCTGGGGTCCGGGCGGCATACGTTCGCCGTGGCGTACCTGGTTGCCCACGGTGTCGTGAAGGTCGCGTTGGCTGCAGGCTTGCTCACGCATCGGCGCTGGGCGTTTCCGTTTGCGCTTGTCACGCTGGTCGCATTCGCGGTCTACCAGCTCTATCGCTACACGCACACGCATTCGCTCGCGCTGCCGGTGCTGGCCGCGCTCGATCTTGCGATCGCATGGCTCGTCTGGCGCGAAGGACGCATCCGCAACGACGATGTCGCGGCCGCTTGAGCGGCAACGGGCCTGCGCTTCAGGAGTCGAGTGCGCCGTCGACGATGCGCCGGGCACGCTCGAACAGTGCCAGGCCGAGGTCGTCGAGCGGAAATTCGGCGCGCCGCGCCCACAGGGCGTCCAGGCGCGCCCGCAGCTGTGCCCGCTCGCCAGGGGACAGCATGCCCGTGACGGGATCGCCCATCGTGGCGACCTCCGCGAGCAGATCACGCAACTCGGCGATCAGAACAGCGGCGTCGGGCATCGCGTTGTGCGAGAAAAGGGCGAAAGCGCGCACCGGGCACGCGAAGCGTCCAGCATACAGGGTCAACCGCACAAGCGTGAGTCGCGGTGTTCGACGACCTTCGTGCGACGTATCGCATCGGCGCCTGCGGGTGTACGCGACCAAGGCGCGCGGTCACACGCCCCGTCGCCGCGCGCAACGTTTCGTCCGCAGGATGAGCGGTTCGTCGTCTGGCCGTTGAGCGGCGAGCCGCCACGCTTCGACAATGCGCTTTCCAATTTCACTGCGGGAGAGCGGCATGAAGCTGAACCGGCTGTTGGCGGCGGTACTGATCAGCGTTGCATCGGCGTACGCGTTGGCGCAGGGCGCGGACAATCTGCAAGGCCCGGTCGCTGCGTGCGCGCAGGACACGGGCCCTGCCGATTGTCCCGCGACGTACCAGACGATCCGGGCGAGCGACTGCCTAGGTCCGGGCGGTAATCGCGCCTGCCTGATCCGCATGGCCAAGGAAGCAGCGGCGGCCAACGACTGCAACCGCGCGTATCAGCTCGTGTATGCGTGCCAGTGCAACGCGTCACAGGAAGCCGGGCGCAGCGCCATCAAGGCAGCGGGGCCGTCGGCCGTGTGCAAATACTTGAAGGGCAGCTAGCCGCGCAATCGCGAAGCAGCGGAACGCAACGAGCGGTCGCAGCCGACCACCGCGCGACCGCCTGCTGCCGGAGCGGCTCCGCCGTCCGCAAGCGCACCCACGCGCTCGTAAAAGGCAATGAAGTGAAACGATGCCGCCGGCCGGGACCGGCGGCATGCGCACACGCGCTTCGTCAGTTCGGCAGCTGATAGACCAGCACGCCGCCTTCCGGGTTGATCTGGCAATTGAGGCAGCCACCCGGCGCCGCCGCGGACGAGTACGGCAGATAGACCTGGCGTCCCGCCGCGTCATAGGCCACCGAGTGCGCGTTGTTGCCCGTCGTGAGCGAAGACACCACCTGGTGCGAGGATGCGTCGATGATGAACAGCGTCGGGACGCACGGTTGGCTCGTGCCGCAGGCAGAACCGCTCGACAGCCCGTTCGACGTCCAGCGACTCGCCGCCACGAAGTAGCGGTTGGTGCCCGGGTCGTACGCGATCTGGTCGCCTCCGCCTGCGTTGATGGTGGCGATCATGGCGCCGGTGACCCGATCCAGGAACTCGATCGTCAGCGGCTCACCCGCGTTACCTTGCCGGCAGCTCACGGCAACCTCGGTGCCGGGTCCGAGCGCCAGCCCGGTCGGATCACAGTTGCCTTCCGGAAAGATCTTCCACCCACTGCCCGGCGTGATCGTGGGAATCGTCAGCACGACCGGCTGGCTCGGCGTGCCAGTCAGGATCGCCGACGCGGGAATGACGTCGAGCTCGCCACGGCCGTTCGCCGTGCTGCCGTCGTTGTTCACCAGGAAGCTCGCGGTCGCATGGTCGTAGGCGCAGGCCTCCAGTCCCGCGGACGCGGGCCCCGTCGGTCCGGTTCCCGGATCCGTGAAGAGCAGCGTCGCGATCACCTTTTGCGTCGTGACATCGATGAACGTCGCGAACGGCGGACTCTCGCCCGGGCTCGAGATCATGTAGATGTTGTGGTCGGGGTCGTAGCAGCCTTCGTCCGCGCGCAGGCCGGACGTGCCGCCGATATTGATGGACTTGACGACCGTCCACGTATTCGTGTCGATCACGCGCACCGCGTTGACGTCCCCGACGAAGATGAAATTGGTGTTCGGAATGACATCGACGCCGTTCGGGCCCGACTTGTCGTTGTTCGCGCCCGCACAGGTCGGTCCGGTGTTGCAGCCCGTGAAGCCCGTGACCTGGCGCACCAGCGTGTTGTTGTGGATGTCGATCACGTCGACCGACTTGTTGTTGCGATCGGTGAAGTAGTACAGCGCGCGTGACTGGTCTACCGTGCCGAGGTCGAACGAGAAGTTGCTGCTCCCGCCGATGCTGGGAATCGCGATCTTGCTGGTGATGTGCGGGCTCGAATCGTTGTGGCTGTTGCCGTCGTTGCATGCGGACAGAACGAGCGCAGCACCGGCGACGGCGATCCACGCAACGCGAAGTGTGGACATGTGGGCTCCAGGTCGATGCCGGCGAGAGATGGGATGAGGACCACGTTCACGAGTGCCGGCGCAGTTCACTCTAGTCCACCGCACAACGCGACACAATGCTCGACGCGAGGCAAATCGCGCGCTTCGCGGTCTGGCGACGGGGTGTGCGCTGCAACGACGACGCACCACGCCGATTTCGACAGCAGATCGACAGCTTGTTGACAGCGGCTCGAAAGAAAACGAAGACTTGCATCATGGCACGAAGGCGTCGCGCCATCCTGCTCACGCCAGCCGGAACGCCGGCGATGCCCTCGCGCTGGCTTCAGGGGCGAGCGCGCAATGCGTAGCGCGCGAACGTCGACCACGTACCGTCGCTTGCCTGCGCTTCGATGAGCAAGGTCGACCCGTTCGACGCGCGGTCGTGCGTGAACCTGTCGCGAAGCGCGTCTTCGGCATACGGAAACACGATGACGAGGCGATCGCCATCGCGCTTGCCCGTCGCCACGACGCGCGCGCCGCCCGCGCCGAAGCGATCGAGCCAATGCGCGACGTAGTCGCCTTGCTTCGCGTCGTACCCGATGTACAGGTCGGCCTCGTATCGCGGCGGTTCGGCGACGTCGATCATGTGCAGGCGCACGAACGCGCACCCTGCAGCACGAGCTTGTTCCGCGCCTCGTGGCGCACGTCGCGTCGCATGGCGGTGCCGCTCATGTCGAAGCGGCCGACGAGCGCGCGCAGGAATCCGTCTTCAGCCGTGGCGGGTGGCGCCGCAGCCGAGGCGAGCGCGATGGCGCCCAGCCATCCGAGGAGCAACGCGAGTGCGCGCATGGAGGCCTTCAACGCGACGGCGCCGCGTGCGAGACTGGATCGTTTGGTGCCGGCACCAGGAATCGAACCCGGGACCAACGGTTTACAAAACCGCTGCTCTACCAGCTGAGCTATGCCGGCCCGGCGCGATTGTAGCGCTGCAGGCGCGCGCGCGCTGCGACCGCGCGGAAGATTACTTGATGACCTGCAGATGCGACGGCCGGCGCGGCTTGTCGTCCGCCAGCGCCGCTTTGTCGGCATCCGGCTCGAGATCGCGGGGCTCCGTGGCCATGGCGAGCGATGCCGCCGGATCCTGCGGCACGCTGAACGCGAAGCCGTAGCCCGTTTCCTTGGCGAAGATGCCGGCCACGGCGCTCATCGGCACCGCCACTTCCTGCGACGATCCGTTGAACCGCGCGGTGAAGCGGATCCACTCGTTGTCCACCGTGAGCTTGCGCGTGGCGGTGGAGCTGATGTTGAGCACGATCTCGCCGTTCTTGACGAATGCGGCGGGCACGCGTGTCTGGCCATTCACGCGCACCGCGAGGTAGGGCGTCAGGCCATTGTCGGCGCACCACTCGCAAATGGCGCGCACCAGGTAGGGCTTGGCAGACTGCTCGGACATGACGAGGGCATCTTACGCCCCGCGGCAGGGGCGCCGGCGGCCCCCCTTTACGACCCGGCGGGACGGTTTCACCAGTGACAAACCGGGGTGGATTCGGTTCAACCGGTGACGTTGGCTGCATCGCTCCGCGCCGTTGTACACCGGCGCAACAACGGCGACGACACCGGATCCCGCTTCCGCGGGAATGACTCGTCAGCTGCGCTGACAAGTCACTTGCGCATGCCGCGCTCGGCCGACGTCAGCGCTTCGGAGAATGCAGGACGCGCGAACAGGCGCTCGGCGTACTTCAGCAGCGGCGCCGCCTGCTTGGGCATGGCGA
Source organism: Casimicrobiaceae bacterium (assembly GCA_035475895.1). GTDB lineage: Bacteria > Pseudomonadota > Gammaproteobacteria > Burkholderiales > Casimicrobiaceae > VBCG01. The sequence goes on from DATILY010000090.1 coordinate 32,547, forward strand.
TGCCGTAGTAATCGAGCCGCCACAGGAGCGGAGTGATCGCCACGTCGAGCATCGAGTAGTCCTCGCCCAGCATGTGCTTCTGCTTGGCGAAGCGCGGGGCGATCTGCAGCAGCGAATCGCGCACCTGCGCGCGCGCCTTGTCGGCGTTCTTCTGGTTGTTGCCTTCGAGCGCGGGGATGTGGATGAACAGCTCCCGCTCGAAGCCGTGCAGGAACAGCCGCGCGCGCGCCCGCATCACCGGATCGGCCGGCATGAGCTGCGGATGCGGGAAGCGCTCGTCGATGTACTCGTTGATGATGTTGGACTCGTGCAGCACGAGGTCGCGCTCGACGAGCACGGGCACCTGGTTGTACGGGTTCATCGTCGCGAGGTCCTCGGGCTTGTGGTCGAGGTCCACGTCGATGATCTGGAAGTCCATGCCCTTCTCGTGCAGGACGATGCGGCAACGCTGCGAGAACGGATCGGTAGTCCCGGAATAGAGGGTCATCATGGTGTCGTTCTCCTGAGTGCCGGCGCGCGCGCTGCGAGCGCACGATCCGCGGCCGGCGGCTGCGATGTCCGGGCTCGCGCGCGGTGCGCGCGTCCCGTCCGCTTCTTCAAGCGCCGCGCCGCGCGCGGCGCCCGGTCAATGAAGGTCCTTCCAGAACTCCACCTTGGTCCAGTACGCCAGGACGAACAGCAGCCCCAGGAACAGGAGCACGATGATGCCGAGACGCATGCGGTCGTTGCGCGACGGCTCGGCCATGTAATCGAGGTAGTTCACCAGGTCGGCGACGAACGCTTCGTAATCGCTGCGCGACAGCGCGCCCGGCGCCTGCTGGCCGAGGGTGAGGACCACGTACTTGCCGTGCTGCCCCGGCTCCAGCTTGGAGATGCCGCGCACCGCAATGGCAGCCCCTTCCGCCTTCTCGGGATCTTCGAACTCCGCTTCGACGAGCTTGCTGGTGCCGCCGAGCTGCCAGAGCACGTTCGGCATGCCGACGTTCGGAAACACCAGGTTGTTCCACCCGGTGGGCGTCTTGTCGTCGCGGTAGAACGCCAGCAGGTAGTTGTACAGCCAGTCGGCGCCGCGCACGCGCGCTTCGACGGACAGGTCGGGCGGCACCGCGCCGAACCATTTGCGCGCGTCCTCGGGTTTCATGGCGGAGACCATCGTGTCGCCGATCCGGTCGGTGGCGAACATCAGGTTGTCCTTGACCTGCTGCTCGGTGAGGCCGATGCCGGTGAGCCGGTTGTAGCGCATGTACCGCGCGCTGTGGCAATTGAGGCAGTAGTTCACGAAATTGCGCGCACCCCGCTGCAGCGACTCCTGGTCGAGCCGCTGGACCGGCGCGGGCGCCATGCGGATGTCCTGCTCGGCGGCGCAGGCGGCTCCCGCAGCGAGCAGCGTGACCGCAGCCAGCAGTACGACGGCCAGCTTGTTCATCGCCAGACCACCCTTTCCGGAACCGGCTTGGTCTTGTCGCGCACGGTGTACCACGGCATGAGGACGAAATAGAGGAAGTAGACGATCGTGAAGATGCGCGCGACCCAGGTGGCCTTGTCCTTGGTGTCGAGGATCGCCGACCACGCGCCCGTGAACTGCCCCCACACGGTGACGGGAACCGTGCCGAGGTAACCGAGGATGAGGAACGACACCACGAACGCCGCGAGCCAGCCTTTGTACAGCGATCCGCGATAGCGGATGGACTTGACGGCACCGCGGTCGAGCCAGGGCAGGAAGAAGAAGATCAGCACGCCCGCGCCCATCACCAGCACGCCCCACACCTGCGTGCTGAAGAACGACGGCACCGCGCGCAGCATCGCGTAGTACGGGGTGAAGTACCACACCGGCGCGATGTGCTCGGGCGTCTTCAACGAGTCGGCCGGGATGAAGTTGTTGCTCTCGAGGAAATACCCGCCCATGTCGGGCACGAAGAACAGGATCACGGAGAACACGGCGAGGAAGACGATCACGCCGACGATGTCCTTGATCGTGTAGTACGGGTGCGAATAGATGCCGTCGGGCGGCAGCCCGGTCACGGGGTCGCGCGGCTGGTGCTTCACGTCGACGCCGTCGGGATTGTTGGAGCCCACTTCGTGGAGCGCCATCAGGTGCGCGGCGACGAGGCCGATCAGCACGAGCGGCACTGCGATCACGTGAAACGCGAAGAAGCGGTTGAGCGTGATGTCCGACACCGTGTAATCACCGCGGATCCACACGGCGAGGTCGTCGCCGATCACGGGGATGGTGGAGAACAGGTTGACGATCACCTGCGCGCCCCAGTAGCTCATCTGGCCCCACGGAAGCAGGTAGCCGAAGAACGCCTCCGCCATCAGCGCGAGGTAGACGAGGCAGCCGAAGATCCACAGGAGCTCGCGGGGCTTGCGGTAGCTGCCGTACAGCAGCGCGCGGAACATGTGGAGGTACACGACGACGAAGAACATCGACGCGCCCGTCGAATGCATGTAGCGGATCAGCCAGCCCCACTCGACGTCCCGCATGATGTACTCGACCGACTCGAAGGCCTTCTGCGCGTCGGGCTTGTAGTTCATCGTGAGGAAGATCCCCGTCACGATCTGCATGACGAGCACGAGCGCGGCCAGCGAGCCGAAGTAGTACCAGAAGTTGAAGTTCTTCGGCGCGACGTACTTGCCCCACTGCGATTCCCACAGCGTGGTCAGCGGAAAGCGCTCGTCGATCCAGGTCATCAGGCGTTGCATTGCGTCTCGCTCCGGCTCGTGCCGCGGAAGGTGCGCATCGAGCGGCACGGTCGTCGACCGCACCGCCGCGTTGTCGGGGTCAGGCCTTGGTGTCCTCGCCGATCACGATCCTCGTGTCGGACGCATAACGGTGCGGTGGAACCACCAGGTTCGTGGGCGCCGGGACACCCTTGAACACACGGCCGGCCAGGTCGAACTTGGACTGGTGACAAGGGCAGAAGAAGCCGCCCGGCCAGTCCGCGCCCAGATCGGCCGGTGCGAGCTCCGGCCGAAACGTCGGCGAGCAGCCCAGGTGCGTGCAGATGCCGATCGCCACCCACGTGTCCGGCTTGATCGAGCGCGTTTCGTTCTTGCAGTACGGCGGCTGATGATCGACCTCGGACTTCGGGTCCACCACGCGATCGTCCATCTTGGGCAGGCTCGCCAGCATCGCCGGCGTGCGATTGACCACCCAGGTCACCTTGCCGCGCCATTCGGCGTTGATCTTCTGGCCGGGCTCGATCTTGCTGATGTCGATTTCGACCGGCGCACCGGCGGCTTTGGCGCGCTCGCTGGGCCAGAACGACATCACGAACGGCGTGGCCGCCGCGACCGCCCCGATCCCGCCGACGACGGCGGTGGCGCTGACCAGGAAGCGACGCCGCTTGTCGCGCGCGACAGGATCCTCAGCTCCGTGCGTGGCCGCGCTCTTTCCCGCATGACGTGCTGCATCAATTGCCATCTTGGGACTTGCCTTATCGAGTGGTGGCCCCGCGCGGGCCGGCTGCAAAACTTGCGGATTATACGCAACTCGACCACCCCGCCGAAAGCGGTACCGGGCCGCGGGGCGGAATTCCGCCGTTCCCTCAGGGACTTGCCGCCATGCAGGCCGGCGATGGCGGTGGCATGGTGCGTGCATCCGGATAGCCGCCGACCCCCGTCTATAATCGACCAGCGATCCTCCGGGAACCCCTTCCGCATGCTGCGCCGCTTCTGGCTCCTGTTTGCCCAGGCATGCACGCTGTGCCTCGCGGCGCTGTTCGTCGTGGCGACGCTGCGCCCGGACCTGTTGCCGCGCTGGAGCACGCGCACGGGCAGCAGCGTGGTCGTGCTGCAGGAAGCCGCCGGCAACGCAGTCACCTCGACCGGCAACGCGCAGCCGGGCGCAGCGCCAGGGGTGGCCGGCATGTCGTATGCGGACGCTGCGAAGCGCGCGATGCCGGCCGTGGTCAACATCTACACGAGCAAGGCCGTGCGCTCGCGCAACGTCGCGCCGGACGACTCGCTCCTCAAGCGCTATTTTCCCGAGCTCCGGGAGCATCCGCAGACGCGCCGGGCCACGAGCCTGGGCTCCGGCGTGATCGTCTCGCCGGACGGGTACGTGCTCACCAATCACCACGTAGTGGAAGGCGCCGACGAGATCGCGCTCGTGCTCAACGACGGCCGCCAGCTGTCGGCGCACATTCGCGGCACCGATCCCGAATCGGACCTCGCCGTGCTCAAGACCGACGCCGCCGCGCTGCCCGCCATCACGTTCGGCGCGCACGACTCGCTTCAGGTGGGCGACGTCGTGCTGGCGATCGGCAATCCATTCGGCTTCGGCAACACGGTCACGCTGGGCATCGTGAGCGCGCTCGGACGCAATCACCTCGGCATCAACCGCTTCGAGGATTTCATCCAGACCGATGCCGCGATCAATCCGGGCAACTCGGGGGGCGCGCTCGTCGACGCGACGGGCAACCTCGTCGGGATCAACAGCACGATTTATTCGCAGTCGGGCGGCTCGATGGGCATCGGTTTCGCGATCCCGGTGTCGCTTGCCCGGACGGTGCTCGAGCAGATCATCCGGGACGGCGAGGTCACGCGCGGCTGGCTCGGCATCGAGCCCGAGGGCGTGACGCGCGACATCGCCGAGGCGCTCGCGCTGCAGCGTGCCGAAGGCGTCATGATCCGCGGGCTGCAGCAGAACGGGCCGGCGCAGAAGGCCGGCGTGCAGCTGCGCGACGTGATCCTGGAGATCGGCGGCCATCCGACGCCCGACGTGCCGCAGCTGCTGGCCCGCATCGCCGAGCTCGCACCGGGGTCGAGCGCGCGCGTGAAATTGTGGCGCGAGGGCAAGTCCGTGGACGTGGATGTGACGGTGGCGCGGCGGCCGACGGCTGCGAAGTAGCGCCACCAATGCTGTTCAACTCGTACGCGTTCCTCCTTGCCTTCCTTCCGGTCACGCTGGCCGGTTTCTTCCTGCTCGGACGTCGCGATCCCGCCTGGGGCGCAGCCTGGCTCGTCGCAGCATCGCTGGCCTTCTATGCGTGGTGGAGCGTGCCGTACGTGTTGCTGCTGCTGACGTCGATCTGCTTCAACTACGTCATGGGTGCCGCCATCGCGCGTGCGCATGCCGCCGGCAACGCGCCTCGCATGCGCACTCTTCGATTCGTGGCGGTAGCCGCGAACCTCATGGCGCTGGCTTACTTCAAGTACTTCAACTTCCTCCTCGACAACGTGACGACGTTCGCCGGCGTCGCGGCTCCTTCGCTCCACGTCATCCTTCCGCTCGGTATCTCGTTCTTCACGTTCACCCAGATCGCCTTCCTGATCGACGCATCGCGCGGCGAGGCGCGGGAATACAACCCGATGCACTACGCGCTCTTCGTGACGTACTTCCCGCACCTGATCGCCGGGCCGATCCTGCATCACAAGGAAATGATGCCGCAATTCGGCAAACGGGCGATCTATTCGGCGCATGCGTCCGATCTCGCCGCTGGAATGACGATCTTTGCGATGGGCTTGTGCAAGAAGACGCTTCTGGCCGACCGTATCGCCCCGTTCGTCGCGCCGGTGTTCGATGGGGCGGCAGCGCATCCCCCGACGCTGCTGGCAGCCTGGGGCGCGGCGCTCGCGTATACGTTCCAGCTCTACTTCGACTTCTCCGGCTATTCGGACATGGCGATCGGTCTGTCCCGGATGTTCGGGGTGCAGTTGCCCCTCAACTTCGACTCGCCGTACAAATCCCGCAGCATCATCGAATTCTGGCGCCGCTGGCACATGACGCTTTCCCGCTTCCTGCGCGACTACCTCTACATACCGCTTGGCGGAAGCCGCTTCGGGACCCCGCGGCGCTATGTCAACTTGTTCACGACGATGCTCCTGGGCGGACTCTGGCACGGCGCAGGCTGGACTTTCATCGCCTGGGGCGCGTTGCACGGCGGCTACCTGGTGGTCAATCACGCCTGGCGCAACGTACGTGCACTGCTTGGATGGCACGAAGGCGGGCGCGCTGGCCGTACGCTCGCCTGGGCCGTGACCTTCATCGCCGTAGTGGCCGCCTGGGTGCTGTTCCGCGCAACGAGCTTCACCGACGCGATCGCGATATTGCGCGGCATGGCCGGCGCCAACGGCACTTCGGTGCCCTACGCGCTCGCGTCGCGGCTGCCCGCGGCGGCCGCATGGCTGCAGGCGCACGGCGTCGATCTTTCACTGGGCGGCGGCGCGCAGTTCCTGCAGTTGTGGGCCGGCCTCGCATCGTTGGCGTTCATCGCGTTCGTCTGTCCCAACACCCAACAGATCATGCGGCTTTATCGTCCCGGGCTCGGTGCAGTCGAAGCACCCACGATGCTCGGCTCCCTGCAATGGCGACCCTCGCGGGCAGCCGCCATCGTCGTCGCATTGCTGGCCGTTGTCGGTTTCCTGTCCCTCGATCGCGTATCCGAATTCCTGTATTACCAGTTTTGATGGAGGCGCCGCCGAACGCACGCCGTTATCTCGCGTGGCTCGCGCTGTCGTTTGCCGCGTTCATCGCGGCCGCGGCCGCCTTCTGCGCACTGACGGACCCGTATCGGCTGTTCGATCTGCCGGCTGGCTTGGCCACCGAAGCCCCGCGTCCGCGGGCAAGCCAGCACGTCGGCCTGGTGAAGATGCTGGGCATCAGCCGGGTTCATCCGCGCACGCTGATTCTCGGCAATTCGCGCGCCGAGATCGGATTCGATCCGCTCGACCGTGAATGGCCGCAGGCCTTTCGCCCGGTGTACAACGCCGCCATTCCGGGCTCCTGGTTGAGGGATGACATCGACACGCTCACGCACGCGTTGTCCACCGGCAACCTGGAGCATGTGCTGATCGGCCTGGATTTCCTCGATTTCCTGACCGACCCGGGCACGCCGGGCAAGGAGGAGACAGCCGTTTCCTCGCGTGCGCACAATCTTCGCATCGAAGCCCTGAAGACGGTTGTCACCCTCGACGCCCTGATCGACTCGGTGCTGACACGTGCGGCGACGCACGACTCCTACGCCGCGGACATCACCGCGCAAGGATTCAACCCGCTGCGAGAATACGTTCCGATCGCCCGGCGCGAGGGCTACGGTGCGATCTTCCTGCAGAGGGAGACGGAAAGCGCGCGTTATTACGCCCGGCTGCCGCATGCCTTGTACGTCGGGACCACGCGGTCGTCACCGGCCTGGCAGTATCTCGACCGGCTGCGTGAACTGGCGATGGCACGTCACGTCAGCGTGACGTATGTCATCTATCCCTATCATGCGCACACGCTGGAGCTCTTCCATTCTTTCGGCATCTGGCCGCTGTTCGAAGCATGGAAGGCGCATCTGGCAACGATCTTGCCGGATGACGGCCGGGGCGCATGCGCCGTCTGGGATTTCAGCGGGTATCACGGCTTCGCCAGCGAACCGGTTCCACCGATGGGCGATACGCGCTCGCAGGTGCGATGGTACTGGGAAGCGGGGCATTTCAAGCCCGAGCTCGGCAGCCGCATGCTGGGGCGCGTGCTGGGCGACCCGCCAGGCGACTTCCCTTTCGGCGTATGCCTGACGCCCGCCACGGTGGACGCCCACCTCGCGGGCATTCGCGCGGACCGGGAGCGATACGTTCGCGACCACCCGGACGACATGGCGCATCTCGCGGCGATCGTGCGTCGTGTCGCGCCGTGAATCAGGCGGTCCGCGTCACCGAATTTTCGTCATTGCGCGCCGGGACCGACACGAACCGCGCGAGCAGCAGTCCCAGCTCGAAGAGCAGCCACAGCGGGATCGCGAGCAGGCACTGCGAGATCACGTCGGGCGGCGTGAAGATCGCGCCGATGATGAATGCGCCGACGATCACGTACGGCCGCATGGACTTGAGCTTCTCCAGCGACACGACGCCCATGCGCACGAGCACGACCACGACCACGGGCGTCTCGAACGTGATGCCGAAGGCGATGAACATCGTCAGCACGAACGAGAGGTACTTGTCGATGTCCGTCATCATCGTCACGCCGGCCGGGGTGTAGCCGGCGAAGAAGCTGAACGCGACGGGAAAGACCACGAAATACGCGAACGACATCCCGACGATGAAGAAGAACACGCTCGACACGATGACGGGCAGCGCGAGCCGCTTCTCGTGCTGGTAGAGCCCGGGCGCGACGAAGGCCCAGATTTGCCACAGCACGTAGGGCAATGCCACCAGGAACGCCACCATCAGCGTCACCTTGAGCGGCACCAGGAACGTTCCCGTGACGTCGGTGGCGATCATGGTTGACCCGGATGGCAGCACGCGCAGCATCGGCAGCGCGAGCAGCGCGTAGATGTCCTTGGCGAACGGAAACAGGCACAGCAGGACGATGACCACGGCGACGATCGAGCGCACGAGCCGCGTGCGCAGCTCGACGAGGTGCGACAGGAAGGTCTCCTGCACGCCTTCGGTTTCGTCTTCCGCCACGGGTGACCGTCAGATCTTGTCGAAGCCGGGGAGCGACGGCTGGCGTGCAGGCGCGCTCGGCGACGGCTCGGTGACTGCAGGCAGGACGACGCCGCTGTCCGCATTGGCGGGCGGCGTGTTCGCCGGCGCGCCGGGCGCCGCGGCTTCGCGCGCCGCATCGTTGAGCTGCTGCTCGACGCTGCGCACGCCCTCGTGCACTTCCGTGGCGACGCTGGTGACCGACTGCTTGAGGTCCTGCGCGGCGCTCTGCACCTGCTGGCGCAGGCGGCGGAGCTCGTCGAGCTCCATCTCCCGATTGATGTCGGCCTTGACCTCGTTGACGTAGCGCTGCAGGCGGCCGAACAGATGGCCCAGGGTGCGGGCCGTCTTGGGCAGCCGCTCGGGCCCGATCACCACGAGCGCCACCACGCCGATGACGACGATTTCGGAGAAGCCGATGTCGAACATGATGATGCGTCGATCACGCGGCGCCGTCGCGACGCCGCGGCAACCCGCAAGGTCGAACGCGCGCGGCGAGGCTCGCTTCGCTCAGGCCTTGTCCTTGCGCGCCTCGGCTTCGATCGTGGTGCCGAGGTGCTGCGGCGGGACTTCCGGCGGCGGGTGCTGCGGATCGGGCGTCAGCTCGCCGCCTTCCGAGGACTTCATGCCTTCCTTGAAGCCCTTGACCGCACCGCCCAGGTCCTGGCCGATGTTGCGCAGCTTCTTGGTGCCGAAGATCATCACGACGACCAGCAGGACGATCAGCCAATGCCAGATGCTCAATCCGCCCATGGGGCTCTCCTTGCGTTCAGTTCCTGCGCAGGACCATCGGCCCCAGCGGCTCGGGTCCGCCGATGACATGCAGGTGGACGTGCGGGACTTCCTGGCGTCCCACGCGTCCGGTGTTGACGATCGTGCGGAAGCCGTCTTCCGCGCCCTGCTCGCGTGCCAGCCTGCCGGCGAGCGTCATGATCCTGCCCATGACCGGCGCGTCCTCCGGCGTGAGCTCGTAGAGCGATGCCACGTGCTTCTTCGGCACGACCATGAAATGCACCGGCGCCACCGGCTGGATGTCGTGGAACGCGAGGATGTCGGCGTCCTCGTACACCTTGCGGCTGGGAATCTCGCCGCGCACGATCTTGCAGAATACGCAGTTCGGGTCGCTCACGATCGGTCCTGTTCGCCCCGCACGCCTTCAGCGGGCGGCCTTTTCGGCGTGGCCGGAGGTGCCCTCGCGGCGCGCCAGCTCGGCCAGCACGTCGGCAGGGCGCAGGCCGTGCCGCGCGAGCAGCACGAGGCAATGGAACCAGAGATCGGCGACTTCGGCGCAGATCCTGATTTTATCACCGTCCTTCGCGGCCATGACCGTCTCGGTGGCCTCTTCGCCGATCTTCTTCAGGATGGCGTCATCCCCGCGCGCGAAGAGCGCCGCGACGTAGGACGCGGCAGGATCGCCGCCGCGCCGGGCCGCGATGGTATCAGCCAGCCGCTCCAGGGTGTCGCCGGGCCGGTCAGCCATCGCCGTACACCGTCGCCGGGTCCTCGAGCACCGGCTCGACCACGTGCCAGCCCTCGGGCCCGAGGCGTTTGTGGAAGCAGCGCTCGCGTCCCGTGTGGCACGCGATGCCGCCCACCTGCTCGACGATCAGGAGGACGGCGTCCTCGTCGCAATCCAGACGGATCTCGCGCACGCGCTGCACGTGGCCCGAGCGCTCGCCCTTGTGCCACAGCCTGCGGCGCGAGCGGGAAAAGTAATGCGCTTCGCGCGTCTCCGCGGTGCGCGCGAGCGCCTCGCGGTCCATCCATGCCAGCGTGAGCACCCGATGCGTGCTCGCGTCCTGCGCGATGGCGGGAACGAGGCCCTGCGCGTTCCAGCGCACGTCGTCGAGCCAGTCGGTGCGCGTGGGAATCATGCGACAGCCATCGCGGGCACCTCGCGCACCTCGATGCCCGCGCTGCGCATCGCGGCCTTGGCTTGCGCGACGGTGAATTCGCCGTAGTGGAAGATCGACGCGGCCAGCACGGCGTCGGCGCCGCCGATCTTCACGCCGTCGACGAGGTGGGCAAGCGTGCCGACGCCGCCCGAAGCGATCAGCGGCACGTCCACGGCATCCGCGACCATGCGCGTGAGCTTGAGGTCGAAGCCGTTGCGCGCGCCATCGCGATCCATGCTCGTGAGCAGGATCTCGCCCGCGCCGCGCGCGGCGACTTCCATGGCCCATTCGACGGCGTCGATGCCGGTGGGCGTGCGCCCGCCGTGGATGTACACCTGCCATGCGTCGACCGCGTACTTCTTGGCATCGATCGCCGCGACGATGCATTGCGCGCCGAAGTGCGCGGCGGCTTCGTCGAACAGCTCGGGACGGTCCACGCCTGCGGTGTTGATGCTGACCTTGTCGGCGCCCGCGTTGAGCAGCGCGCGCACGTCGTCGACGGAATTGACGCCCCCGCCCACGGTGAGCGGAATGAACACCTGGTTGGCCACCTGCTCGATCATGTCGTAGAGGAGGCCGCGCTTGTCGACGCTCGCGCGAATGTCCAGGAACGCGAGCTCGTCGGCGCCCTGCTCGTCGTAGCGCCGGGCGACCTCGACCGGGTCGCCTGCATCGCGCAGGTTGACGAAGTTGACGCCCTTGACGACGCGCCCGTCGGCGATGTCGAGGCAGGGAATGATGCGCTTGGCGAGCATGGCTGGCGAAGGAGCGGTGGCACGGCCATTGTGCCCGATCCCGCTGCACGGGCCGGCGCCCGGCGGACGTGCGGCGCGCGGGCCGTCAGCCTCCGGCAGCCGCCTTGATGGCCGCCTTGAAGTCGAGCTTGCCCTCGTAGAGCGCCCGGCCGGCGATCGCGCCGATGATGCCGTCGTTCTCGAACGGCAACAGGTTGGCGATGTCCTGCAGCGAGGCGATGCCGCCGCTGGCGATCACGGGGATCTTGAGCTCGCGCGCGAGCTTGACGGTGGCTTCGATGTTCACGCCCGTGAGCATGCCGTCGCGACCGATATCCGTGTAGACGATCGCCTCGACGCCGTAGTCCTGGTATTTCTTGGCGAGGTCGACCACGTCGTGGCCGGTCATCTTCGACCAGCCGTCGGTCGCGACCTTGCCGTCGCGCGCATCGAGCCCGACGATGATGTGACCGGGAAACGCGTAGCAGGCATCGTGCAGGAACCCGGGGTTCTTCACGGCGGCGGTGCCGATGATCACGTAGCTGATGCCGTCGTCGAGATAGCGCTCGATCGTGTCGAGGTCGCGGATGCCGCCACCGAGCTGCACCGGAATCTCCTCGCCGATCACGCTCACGATCTCGCGGATGGCGAGCTCGTTGCGCGGCTTGCCGGCCACAGCGCCGTTGAGGTCGACGAGATGCAGCCGCTGCGCACCGAGCTCGAGCCAGTGCTGCGCCATCGCTGCGGGGTCTTCGGAGAACACCGTGACGGCCTGCATGTCGCCCTGCTTCAGGCGCACGCAGTGGCCGTCCTTGATGTCGATCGCGGGAATGATCTGCATGGCGGCGGGCCGGGAACTGCGCGGAATCGATGCGGCCCTGCGACGCGTCCTGCAATGTGCGGCCGCGGGCGCTGCGACGTGCGGTGGGAGTTTAGGGTCGTCCGTCCCAGGCGACGAAATTGGCGAGCAGCCGGAGTCCGGCGTGGTGGCTCTTTTCCGGATGGAACTGCACGGCGACGATATTAGCCCTGGCAATCGCGCAAGTAAACGGCAGCGGGTAATCCGCGGTGGCGAGCGTGACGCCGGGCTCGGCGGGCGCCGGATGGAAGCTGTGGGCGAAGTAGAACCGCTCACCGTCGGGAATGCCCGCCCACAGCGGGTGCGCGCGCCTGGGGTGCACGCGACTCCAGCCCATGTGCGGCACCTTGAGCCGCTCGCCGCCAGGCAGCACGAGGTCGGTGTCGCGAAAGCGCACGACGCGCCCGGGAATCACCCCAAGACCGGCCGTGGGGCCCTCCTCGCTCGTGTCGAAGAGCATCTGAAGCCCCAGGCAGACACCCAGGAACGGCCGGTCGTGCATCACGTCGAGCACCACGTCGCGCAGGCCGGTGGCGTCGAGGCAGCGCATGGAATCCGGCATGGCGCTCTGCCCTGGCAGCACGACGCGCTCGGCGCCGCGGATCACCGCTGGATCGGCCGTGACCACGACCTCGCGCTCGGGCGCCACGTGCGCGAGCGCCTTGGCTACCGAGCGCAGGTTGCCCATACCATAGTCGACGACGGCGATTGCGGCCACGCGTGGACTTTCCGGAGTGCCTAGAGCGATCCCTTGGTCGAGGGAATCGCGCCGGCCGCACGCGCGTCGCGCTCGCACGCCATGCGCAAGGCGCGCCCGAACGCCTTGAACACCGTCTCGGCCTGGTGGTGCGCGTTGTCGCCGCGCAGGTTGTCGACGTGCACCGTGGCGAGCGCGTGATTGGCGAAGCCCTGGAAGAATTCGTGCACCAGGTCGACGTCGAAGGTGCCCACGATCGCGCGCGTGAACGCGACGTTGAACGTCAGCCCCGGCCGGCCCGACAGGTCGATCACCACGCGCGACAACGCCTCGTCGAGCGGGACGTAGGCGTGACCGTAGCGGCGGATGCCCATCTTGCCGCCCAGCGCCTGCTTGACCGCGGCGCCGAGCGCGATGCCGACATCCTCGACGGTGTGATGCGCGTCGATGTGCAGGTCGCCCTGGGCTTCGACCTCGAGATCCAGCATGCCGTGACGTCCCACCTGGTCGAGCATGTGATCGAGGAACGGGATGCCGGTGGCGAGGATCGTGCGGCCGCTGCCGTCGAGGTCGACGCGCACGGCGATCCTCGTTTCCGCCGTGTCGCGGCGGATGTCGGCGGTGCGGGGGTTGGGCACGGCGGCGGTCATGATGCGGCGAGCACGCGCAGGACCGCGTCGTTCTCGGCCGGCGTGCCGATGGTGATGCGGAGACATTGCGCGAGCAGCGGATGCCATCCGTGCAGGTTCTTGACCAGGATGCCGGCCGCGCGCAACGCGGCGAAGGATGCACCGGCATCGGGCACCCGCACGAGCACGAAGTTCGTCTCGGTGGGAAACACCGTGAATCCGTGCACGCCGCGCAGGGCCGCCGCGACGCGGGTGCGCTCGCGCACGATCGCCGCGGCCTGCCCGGCGAGCACCTCCGCGGCGTCGAGCACCACCGGCGCGACCGCCTGCACCAGCGTGCCCACGTTGTATGGGGGACGCACCTTCTCGAGCTCGCCGATCCACGCCGGATGACCGGCTGCATAGCCCAGCCGCAGCCCCGCCATGCCGATCTTCGACACGGTGCGCACCACGACCAGGTTCGGATGGGCCAGCGCGCGCGGCAGGAAAGAGTCGCCGGCGAACGCGTAGTACGCCTCGTCCACGACCACGAGCCCCGGCGCGGCGCCGAGGACCTGCTCCACGCCTGCGCGCTCGAACCGGTTGCCCGTCGGGTTGTTCGGATACGCGAGCCACACCAACGCCGGCTGCTCGCGCGCGATGGTGTCGAGCAAGGCCTCCACATCGAGCGCGAAGTCTGCGCGCAAGGGCACCGGTACGTAGCGCGCATGCGCCAGCTCGGCGTTCACGCGATACATCACGAACGTCGGATCGGGCGCGACGATCACCGTCCCCGGCCGGGCGATGGCCGTCGTGATGATCTGGATCAGCTCGTCGGAGCCGTTGCCGAGCAGCAGCGCGACGCCTGCATCGAGCCCGAGCGAGCGGCGCAGCGCTGCCTTGACGACGTCAGCGCCTCCATCCGGATAACGATTGAGCGGGGCGGCCGCAGCCGCGCTCGCGACCCGTGCCCGCAGGTCGTCGGGCAACGCATACGGGTTTTCCATCGCGTCGAGCTTGATCAGGCCGTCGGCCTTCGCGACGACATAGGCGCTGCGTGCCCGCACATCGGCACGAATGGTCGACGCCACGCGCGTGGCGACGTCGTCGGCCGTGCCCAGCGTGGCCGGCGAAGGTGAAGGTGCGTTCATGGCGTCATGCGTCCGGCTGCAGGCGCGCCGCTGCTGCACCCGCGTGCGCGTCCAGTCCTTCCCCTTGCGCGAGCACGACGGCCACCGGACCGAGCGTGCGCGCGCCCGCCGGCGAGATGCGCAGGATGCTCGAGCGCTTCTGGAAATCGTACACGCCGAGCGGCGAGCTGAAGCGCGCGGTGCGACCGGTAGGCAGCACGTGATTGGGGCCGGCGCAGTAGTCGCCGAGCGCTTCGGAGGCATGGTGCCCCACGAAGATGGCGCCCGCATGACGCAGCTGCGGCAGCAGCGCGTCCGGGTCGGCCACCGCCAGCTCGAGATGCTCGGGTGCGATGCGATTGGCGATGGCGCAGGCTTCGGCCAGGTCGCGGGTGCGGATCAACGCACCACGGCGCGCCAGGGACGCTGCGATGATGGCCGCGCGCGGCATGGTTGCGATGAGCCGGCGCGCGCTGTGCGCCACCCGGTCGATGAGCGCTTCGTCGGGCGTGAGCAGGATCGCCTGCGCCATCTCGTCGTGCTCCGCCTGCGAGAACAGGTCGAGCGCCACCCAGTCGGGATGCGCGCTCGCATCGGCGATCACGAGGATCTCCGACGCGCCTGCGACCATGTCGATGCCCACCGCACCGAACACGCGGCGCTTGGCTGCCGCGACATAGGCATTGCCGGGACCGCAGATCTTGTCGACCGCGGGCACCGTCTGCGTCCCGTACGCGAGCGCCGCGATGGCCTGCGCGCCGCCGATCGCGAAGGCCCGCGTGACCCCGGCCAGGTGCGCGGCAGCGAGCACCAGTGGATTGCGGACGCCGTCGGGTGTCGGCACGACGAGGACGATCTCGCGCACGCCCGCAACCGCGGCGGGCAGCGCGTTCATCAGCACCGACGATGGATACGCCGCCTTGCCGCCGGGTACGTAGAGTCCGACGCGATCGAGCGGCGTGACACGCTGGCCAAGGGTCGTGCCGTCCGCTTCGGTGTAGCCCCAGTCGCCGGCCTTCTGGCGCTCGTGATAGGCGCGGATGCGCGTGGCAGCCGTGTTCAGCGCGTCGCGTTGCGGCGGCGGAATGCTGTCGAACGCCTGCTTCATCGCCGCGGGCGTGATGATCAGCGACTGCACGGACGCCACGTCGAGGCGATCGAATCGGCGCGTGTACTCCAGCAGCGCGGCATCGCCCCGCGCGCGCACGTCCGCGGTGATGGCGGCGACCGCGGCGTCGATGGCCGGATCCTGCGCCGCTTCGAACGCGGTCAATGCGCCGAGCGCGGTGTCGAAGTCTGCGGCCCGCGTATCGAGCATGCGCAGCTGTGCGAGCGGCAGCGCGGCGTTCATGCCGATACCTCGGCACGCTCGCGCACGGCCGCACCGAGCGCGTCGAGCAGCGGCTTCACGGCGTCGCGCTTGAGCTTGAGCGCCCCGGGGCTGACGATCAGCCGCGCGCTGATCGGCATGATCTCCTCGACTGCGACGAGGTCGTTGGCGCGCAGCGTATTGCCCGTCGAGACGAGATCCACGATCGCGTCGGCGAGGCCGGCGAGCGGTGCGAGCTCCATGGAGCCGTACAGCTTGATGAGGTCGACGTGCATGCCCTTGGCCGCGAAATGCTCGCGCGCGGTGCGCACGTACTTGGTCGCCACGCGAACCCGGGCCCCGCGCTGCACGAGGCCGGCCCAGTCGTAGCCGCGCCGCGTGGCCACGACGAGGCGGCAGCGGCCGATGCGCAGGTCGAGCGGCTGGTAGAGGCCGTCTCCGCCGTGCTCGAGCAGCACGTCCTTGCCCGCGACGCCAAGATCGGCCGCGCCGTATTGGACGTAGGTCGGCACGTCGGTTGCGCGGAGCACGACGAGCGACACGCCGGCCTGGTTGGTGGGCAGGATCAGCTTGCGCGAGGTGTCCGGATGCTCGAGCGGGACGAGGCCGGCGGCGTCGAGCAGCGGCAAAGTCTCGTCGAGGATGCGCCCTTTCGACAGGGCGATGGTGAGGCCGGTCACGAGGTCGAGTGGCATGCGCGAAGAACCGGTCATTCTACCGGAGCGCTGGCGCGCACCAGGGCGCACGCGGGGCCGCCGGTCGCCCGGCACCCCGCCGCCGGCGCGTCAGGCGTCGCGGTCGTGCGCGAGCCGGCCGCCGGCGTAGGTCGCGCGGATGGCGCGGTCGTCGCCGAGCGCCAGCTGCACCCCGAGCGCTTCGCCCAGGCTGTCGACGAAGCGCATGCGGTGGTCGATCAGCGGCGTGGAGCGCAGATCGACCACGACCAGGTCCGCCTCGCGGCCGGGTGCCACCGTGCCGATGGCGTCCTCCAGTCCGAGCGCCGCCGCGCCGCCTGCCGTGGCGAGCCACCAGGCGCGCAGCGGCGACAGCGGCGCGCCGGTCATCTGTGCCACCTCGCACGCGGCCTGCATCGTGCGCAGCATGGACAGCGACGTGCCGCCGCCGACATCGGTGCCGAGCGCCACGTGCACGGGACGCGCGGCCGTGCGCGTGCCTGCAAGATCGAAATGGCCGCTGCCGAGGAAGTTGTTCGACGTCGGGCAATGCGCCAGCGCCGTGCCCGTCTGGTGCAGCACGTCGCGGTCGGGCTCGTCGAGATGGATGCCGTGCGCATAGATCGCGCGCGGGCCGAGCAATCCATGGCGCGCGTAGACGTCGAGGTAGGAGCGCGCCGCGGGAAACAGGCGGGCGATCCACGCCACCTCCGCGCGATTCTCGGCGACATGCGACTGGAGCCACGTGCCGGGCCGTTCGCGCCACAGCGCCGCGGCCGCATCGAGCTGCGCAGGCGACGAGGTGGCGGCGAAGCGCGGCGTCACCGCATACCCGAGGCGGCCCCGTCCCGCCCAGCGGTCGATGAGCGCCTTCGATTCGTCGTAGCCGCGTTGCACGGTGTCGCACAGGCCGGCCGGCGCGTGGCGGTCCATCAGCACCTTGCCGCCGATCGTGCGCAGCCCGCGCGCGAGCGCAGCCTCCATCAGCGCATCCACCGAATGCGCATGCACGGTCGCGAACACGGCGGCCGTGGTGATGCCCTGGCGCAGCGACTCGTCGAGGTAGACCGCGGCCGATTCCCGCGCATGGGCCACGTCGGCATACCGCGCCTCGGCGGGGAACGTATGGCGCGTCAGCCAGTCGAGCAGCGGCACGCCGCCCGCGCCGATGACCGGCACCTGGGGATAATGCACGTGTGCGTCCACGAAGCCCGCCGTGATGAGGCTGTCCGCATACGCGGTCACCGGCGTGCCAGCGGGCAGCCGCGCCGACACGTCGCCGGCGGGACCGCAGTCGACGACGCGGCCGGCGTGCATCGCGACGATTGCGTCCGGCTCGTGCAGCACGGCGCCCGCGCCTGCGAACGCGGGGTCGCCGGCGAACGTCAGGAGCGCGCCGCGAATCGCCGTGACGCCGGTGCGCGGTGCGTTCATCGCTACTGGCGCGGCGTGCGCACGGCGCGGCGCATCGGCATGGCCCCGTCGGTGCGATACGGATTGATGTCGATGCCGCCGCGGCGCAGGAAGCGCGCGTGCACCGACAGGCGCGAAGGCGCGCAGCGGCGCTTGACGTCGACGAAGATGCGCTCGACGCAATGCTCGTGGAAGCCCGCGTGGCAGCGATACGACACGAGATAGCGCAGCAGCGCGGCACGATCGATCGGGGGACCTTCGTAGTCGATCTGCAGCGACGCGATGTCCGGTTGCGCGGTCACCGGGCACACGGAGCGGAACAGGTCGGTGACGACCGTTTCGGCCACGTGGCCCTTGCCGGCCGCCAGCAGCGTGGCGTCGACGTCGTACGCCGTGCAATCGACGTCCAGCTCGTCGAGCGAGCGCCCCGCGAGCGGGGCCAGCGTGCAGGCACGCAGCCGTCCCGCTTCCTCGAGGCTGACGCCGACCTGGAGTCCGACGGCCGCGGCGAGATCGCGCGCAAGCGCGCCGGCAACGGCATCCGGCGTCTCGAAGCGCGTCTGTGCGAACGATCCGAGATAGAGCTTCATCGACTTCGATTCGACGATGCGCGGCGACTCCGCCGGGATCTCGAACGTCGCGATGCACGCCCGCGGCTTGCCCCGCATGTCGAGCCAGCTCAGCTCGTACGCGGTCCACACGTCGACTCCGGTGAAGGGCAGCGCATCGCGCAAGCCCAGCGCGGCCCGCTGGGGCGCGCGCGGCAGCGCGTACAGGCGCTGCGGCGCGTACGTGTCAGGATGGTCGGTGGGATGGCCGAGCGGTGCTGCGGCCAGCGCGGCCGGCTCGATCTCGCTCGTCATCGCGACCTGCGGACGCTGCGGCCGCCTCCGCCCGTTGCGCGCAATGTCGCACGGCCCGTCGGACGCGCCGGCGCTTCGACGTTCATGTGAGCCGGCTGATGCGCGCGCCGAGCGCCGAGAGCTTGTGCTCGATGCGCTCGTAGCCGCGGTCGAGATGGTAGATCCGGTCGATCGTGGTCGCGCCCTCCGCGACCAGGCCGGCGATGACGAGGCATGCGGACGCGCGCAGGTCCGTGGCCATCACGTTGGCCCCGGTGAGCTTGGGTACCCCGCGCACCACTGCGGTGTTGCCTTCGACTTCGATGTCGGCCCCGAGGCGGACGAGCTCCTGCACGTGCATCATGCGGTTCTCGAAGATCGTCTCGGTGATGACCGACGCCCCGTCGGCGCGCGTTGCGAGCGCCATGAATTGCGCCTGCATGTCCGTGGGAAACGCGGGGAACGGCGCGGTGCGCACGTTGGCGGCGTGCAGCGCGCCGTTGCGGCGCACCCGCAGCACGTCGCGCTCGCTGGTGACATCGACGTTGGCCTCGCGCAGCTTGTCGATCACGGCGCCGAGCGAATGCGGATCGGCGCCCGTGATCGCGATGTCGCCGCCCGTGGCCGCGGCGGCGGCGAGGAACGTGCCCGTCTCGATGCGGTCGGGCATGACGGCGTGCGTGGCGCCATGCAGGCGCGCGACGCCTTCGATGGTCACGCATCCCGTGCCCGCGCCGGTGATCTTCGCTCCCATCGCGTTGAGGCAGCGCGCGAGGTCGACGATCTCCGGCTCGCGGGCGGCGTTCTCGAGCGTGGTGATGCCGTTCGCCAGCGTGGCCGCCATCATCAGGTTCTCGGTGCCGGTGACGGTGACCACGTCGAACCCGAAGTGCACGCCCGTCAGGCGGGTCGACCGCGCATTGATGTAGCCGTGCGTGAGGTCGATCTCCGCGCCCATGGCCTGCAGACCCTTGACGTGCTGGTCGACCGGCCGCAGCCCGATGGCGCAGCCGCCCGGCAGCGACACGCGCGCTTCGCCGGTGCGCGCCACCAGCGGACCGAGCGCCAGGATGGACGCGCGCATGGTCTTGACGAGCTCGTAGGGCGCCAATGGCCAGTCGATGCGGGCCGCGTGCAACGCGACCGTGCCCGGCTCTTCCGCGTCGACCGCCACGCCCATCTGCGTGAGGAGCGCCTGCATCGTGCGCACGTCGTTCAGGCGCGGCACGTTCGTGAGCGTGAGCGGCTCGGGCGTGAGCAGCGCGGCACACAGGATGGGGAGCGCGGCGTTCTTGGCGCCCGAGACACGCACCTCGCCGGTGAGCGGGGCACCGCCTTCGATCAGCAGCTTGTCCATCGCTGCCCGCTCAGGTCTTGGCCGACCACTCGGCGGGCGTGAGCGTGGACATCGACAGCGCGTGGATCTCGTCGCGCATGCGATCGCCGAGCGCGCCGTAGACGAGCTGATGGCGTCGCACGCGTGACAATCCCTCGAAACGCGGCGACACGATCAGGGCCTCGAAATGCTGGCCATCGCCCCGCACCTCGATGTGCCGGCACTCGAGGCCGCTTTCGATGGACGCGCGGATGGAATCGGGTGTGACCAAGCGAAGCCCCTTGCGATCAGTGACGCAGCTTCCAGCCGCGCTCGAGCATCGACAGCGCGATGACGGCGAGCGCGGCCGCGCACCCTGCCACGACGGCCAGGCTGCGCGCCGGCGCGACGTCGGACAGGCCGAAGAAGCCGTAGCGGAAGCCGTCGATCATATAAAAGAACGGGTTGAAATGCGACAGCGTCTGCCAGAACGGGGGCAGCGAATGGATCGAGTAGAAGACGCCCGAGAGGAACGTGAGCGGCACGATGATGAAGTTCTGGAACGCCGCCAGCTGGTCGAACTTGTCCGCCGAGATGCCGGCGATCAGGCCGAGCGTGGCCAGGATGGCGCTCCCGAGCAGGATGAAGGTGAGCGCGACGAGCGGGTGCGGCATCTGCAGCAGCGAAGGCGCGAACCAGAGCGTGACGAGGAACACCCCGAGGCCCACGACGATGCCGCGCACCATCGCGCCGAGCACGTAGGCGCCGAAGAGCTCGCCCGGCGACAACGGCGTGACGAGCACGAAGACGAGGTTGCCGGTGACCTTCGACTGGATCAGCGACGACGAGGAATTGGCGAAGCTGTTCTGCAGCACCGCCATCATCACCAGGCCCGGCACGAGGAACGCGGTGTAAGCCACCTGCCCGCCGAACACCGCGACGCGCGACTCGAGCACGTGCGAGAAGATGAGCAGATAGAGCAGCGAGGTGAGGATCGGCGCGCCGATCGTCTGGAAGCTGACCTTCCAGAAGCGCAGCAGCTCCTTGTAGAGCAGCGTGAGCCAGCCGTGCCCGCGGATCACGCCTGCACCTCCGGCAGCAGCGCGGCCGGGCGCGCAGCATCGAGCTCGTCGCGGCCCGACATGATGCGCAGGAACACCTGCTCGAGGTCGGTCTCCGCGAGCCCGAGCTCCTCGATGCGGATGCCGCCTTCGCGCAAGTCGGCGAGCAGGCGCTCGAGGTCCTCGTACGCGTCGAGCCCGATGTAATACGCGGCGCCCTCGTGGCGCAGCACGCGCGCGCGCCACGGCGCGGGCACTTCGCGGGCGACCAGCCGCACGGTCAGCCCGGCGAAGCGCGACAGCAGGTTGCGCGTCGTGTCGAGCGCGACCACGCGGCCTGCCTTCAGCATCGCGATGCGCCCGCACAGCGCTTCCGCCTCCTCGAGATAGTGCGTCGTCAGGATGATCGTGTGGCCGTCGCGGTTCAGCTTGCGGATGAACGCCCAGAGGCTCTGCCGCAGCTCGACGTCGACGCCTGCGGTGGGCTCGTCGAGCACGATGACGGGCGGCTTGTGCACGAGCGCCTGCCCCACCAGGACCCGGCGCTTCATGCCGCCGGAGAGCGCGCGCATGTTCGCGTCGGCCTTCGACGTCAGGTCGAGATGGTGCAGCAGCTCGTCGATCCACGCGTCGTTGCCGCGCACGCCGAAATACCCCGACTGGATCCGCAGCGTCTCGCGCACGCTGAAGAACGGATCGAACACGAGCTCCTGCGGCACGAGGCCGAGCGCGCGGCGAGCGGCGCGGTAATCGCGCGCCACGTCGTGACCGAGGATGCGTGCCGTTCCGCTATCGGCGCGCGTGAGGCCGGCGAGCACCGAGATGAGCGTCGTCTTGCCCGCACCGTTGGGCCCGAGCAGCCCGAAGAATTCCCCCTCCTCCACCGCAAGGCTCACGCCGGCGAGCGCCTGCACGTTGCCGAAGCGCCGGGCAACGTCCACCGCCTCGACGGCGAGTTTCATCGCGGGTTCGGAAAGCGCATGGCGGCGCGGTGCTCAGCCGCCGCGAACGAGCTCGTCCACGCCGTACACCACCGCGAGCGACTCCAGCGCAGCGGGCAGGTTGTCGATGCGCAACGCACGCCCCTCGGCAGCCGCGCGGCGGCGCAACGCCATCACGGCAGCGAGCGCCGCCGAGTCCGCCGGGGCCAGGCCACCAAAGTCGATGCGCCCGGAGCTTGGCAGCGGCATCGTGTCGGCGATCGCCATGACGGTGGCCGCATTGTCGAGCGTCAGCGCACCTTCGTAGCGCCAGAGATCACCGAGCGCCATGAAGCCGCCGGTGGGCGGCGTGCCCGTGTGCGTCATGAGCGGCGTCCGTGCGGCGTTCACTTGGCCGCCGGTGGCGGTGGCGGCGGACCCGCGTTCTTCGCAGCGAGCGACTTGATGAGCCCGTCGATGCCGCCTGCCTGGATCTGGCTGGCGAATTCGTCGCGGTAATTGGTCACGAGCGACACGCCACCCACGATCACGTCATACGCCTTCCACTCGTTGTCCTTCTTGGTCAGCGAGTAGTCGATCTGCACGGGCGCCTGTCCCGGCCGGGCGATCTCGGTGCGCACGGTGGCCTCGGTTGCACCCGGCTCGAGCCTCAAGGGCTTGTAATTGATCGTCTGGTCGCGGTACTGCACGAACGCGTTCGCATACGTGCGGGCGAGCAGCGTGCGGAATTGCTCGACGAGCTGCTTCTGCTGCTCGGGCGTCGCCTGCCGCCATCCGCGGCCGACCGCCAGTGCGGTCATGCGCTCGAAGTCGAAGTGCGGCGCCAGCTTGCTGTCGATCACTTCGCGGATGCGCGCACGGTCGCCGGCCTGCACCTTCGGATCGGTCTTGACGATCTGCAGCACTTCGTCGGCCACGCGCTTGACGAGCGCGTCGGGCGCTTCCTGCGCGAGCGCCGCACCGGCACCGGCGCCGAGGAACAGCGCGGCGAGCCAGGCGGCCAGCGTGGGAGAGCGGAACAGTCGTAACGTGGCGAGCATGGATCTTCCTCAGTCGTCGTCCGAAGGCGGCGCCGGCTTGCCGTCGCGCACCAGATAGGCCCGCCGCTGGAGATATGCGCGGCGGATGAACGTATAACGATCGAGCGCGGCACCTTCGACGAAGTTCTCGGCCTGCAAGGCCTGCGCGCGCGCATCGAGGAACCCGATGGCGTAGAGAATATTGCGGGTCGGCACGTCCACCACGACGTAGCTCAGCGGGCTCGCATAGGCGCGTACGATCAGCCCGGTGCCGTCGCGCACCGTCGTCGGGCCGAGCACCGGGATGAACAGGTATGGCCCCTGCGGGAAGCCCCAGACGCCGAACGTCTGCCCGAAGTCCTCGTTGCCTTTCTCGATCCCGGCCTGCGACGCGATGTCGATGATGCCGCCCAGGCCGAAAAACGAATTGATCATCACCCGGCCCATATCGTTCCCGGCCTTGTCGAGCTTCCATTGCAGCCAGTCGTTGAGCACCGAGACCACGTCGTCCAGGTTGCCGAAGAAATTGCTGACGCCCTGGCGGATCGGAGGCGGGGTGTTGTCGACGTACGCCTGGGCGACCGGCTTGATGATCTTGCCGTCGACGACCTGGTGCACGTCGTACATCGCCCGGTTCCACGGCTCGAACGGATCGTCCTTCGAGGTCGTCTGCACGGTGGCGCAGCCCGCGAGCGTGGCGAGCGCGGCGGCGAGCGCGACCGACTGGATCGCACGCATCATTTGGAAGCTCCCGAGGCGGCCTTGTCGAACAGGAACTGGCCGATCAGCTTCTCGAGCACGACCGCCGACTGCGTCTTGGTGATCTTGGCGCCGTCGGCGAGCATCTGCGGGTCGCCGCCCGAATCGAGCCCGATGTACACCTCGCCCAGGAGGCCGGAGGTGAGGATCGACGCGATCGTGTCGCGGCTGAACTGGTAACCCTGGTCGATCTTCATCGTGACGTCGGCCTGGTACGTCTGCGGGTCGAGGCGGATGCGCTCCACGCGCCCGACGACGACGCCCGCCGCCTTGACGGGCGCGCGCACCTTGAGCCCGCCGATGTTGTCGAACGCGGCCTCGATGTGATAGCCCGGCGCGTTGCTGGACGTGAGCAGGTTGCCCACGCGCAGCGACAGGAACAGGATCGCCGCGATGCCGATGGCGACGAAGATGCCGACCCAAAGGTCGATCGTTGCACGATTCATGCGCGCTTTCCGGTGGCGGCGGGGCGCTTCATACACCCGTGCCGCGGAACATGAAGACGGTGAGGATGAAGTCGAGTGCCAGGATCATGAGCGAGCTCGTCACGACGGTTCGCGTGGTGGCGGTGGACACGCCCTCGGCCGTCGGGCGCGCGTCGTACCCTTCGAACACGGCGATGAGGCTCACGGCGAAGCCGAACACGACGCTCTTGATGATGCCGTTCACGACGTCGCGGCGGAAATCGACCGCGGACTGCATGTTGCCCCAGAAGGCGCCGGCGTCGATGCCGATCAGCTTGACGCCCACCAGGTAGGCGCCGAACACGCCCATCGTGGAGAACAGCGCGGTGAGGAGCGGCATGGAGACGATGCCGCCCCAGAAACGTGGCGCCACCACCCGCGCGAGCGGATCGACCGCCATCATCTCCATCGCGGAGAGCTGCTCGGTGGTCTTCATGAGGCCGATCTCGGCCGTGATCGCGCTGCCGGCGCGGCTCGCGAACAGCAGACCGGCGACCACCGGGCCGAGTTCCCGCACCAGCGACAGCGCCACGAGGATGCCGAGCGACTCGTCGGCGCCGTAGCGCGTGAGCACTTCGTAGCCCTGCAGGGCCAGGACCATCCCGACGAACAGGCCCGACACGAGGATGATCACGAGCGAGAGCGCGCCGGCGAAATAGATCTCGCGCAGCGTGAGCTGGAAGCGGCGCAGCGCGCTCGGCGAATGCACGACGACGGCGAGGAAGAAGCGGCTTGCGAAGCCCAGGCGCGTCACCGAGTGGATCGTGCCGCGGCCGATCCGGCGCAGCCCGTTGGCGACCGCGTCAAAGGGCATGCGCGAAGTCCTCGGCAAGCCCCGTTGCCGGATAGTGGAACGGCACCGGGCCATCGGGCGCGCCGTCGACGAACTGGCGTACGTACGGGTCGGCCGAGCCGCGCACCTCCTGGGGCGTCCCCTGCGCGATGATGCGGCCGTCGGCGACGAAGTAGATGTAATCGACGATCTTCAGCGATTCGTAGATGTCGTGCGTGACCACCACCGACGTGATGCCGAGCGCGTCGTTGAGCTTGCGGATCAGCTGGCCGACCACGCCGAGCGAAATGGGATCGAGGCCGGCAAACGGCTCGTCGTACATCACGAACATGGGATCGAGCGCAATGGCGCGAGCGAGCGCAACCCGGCGTGCCATGCCGCCCGACAGCTCGGAGGGCCGCAGCCGCGCGGTGCCGCGCAAGCCGACCGCGTTCAGCTTCATCAGCACGAGATCGCGGATGAACGCATCGGGCAGCTCGGTGTTCTCGCGCAACGGAAAGGCCACGTTCTCGAACACCGTCATGTCCGTGAACAATGCACCGAACTGGAACAGCATGCCGATGCGCCGGCGCAAGGCGAACAGCTCCTCGCGATCCAGGTGCACGACATCGCGCCCGGCGACGATCACCTCGCCGGCCTGCGGCCGCAGCTGCCCGCCGATGAGCCTCAGGATGGTCGTCTTGCCCGACCCGGACGTACCCATGATCGCGACGAGCTTGCCGCGCGGGATGGTCATGTCGATGCCTTTGAGCACCGGGCGCCGGCGGTCGTAGCCGAACACCACGCCGCGAAGATCGACGGCGGTATCGGTGGGACAGGTCGGCGCGGTGGTCGGGACGGGCTCGGGCACGGAGTCCAGGAGGTTGCTCGGGAAACGGGGATTCTACCGTCCCCGCCGACGCTAGCCCTGGAGCAGGCGCTGCTCGGCGCGCGCGATGTCGGCCGCACGGCCCAGCAGCACCACGGCGTCGCCCGCTTCGAAGCG
The DNA here is from genome assembly GCA_035475895.1 of Casimicrobiaceae bacterium. Lineage (GTDB taxonomy): Bacteria > Pseudomonadota > Gammaproteobacteria > Burkholderiales > Casimicrobiaceae > VBCG01. The sequence continues at coordinate 58,472 of DATILY010000090.1, forward strand.
CCAGCTTGCGTCCGGACGCACCGAGCGCGCCCCGCGCCGGCGCACGCCGGTCACTTCCACGCCGCCGGCCAGGGCGAGATCGGCCAGCGAGCGATGCTCTGCGTACGCGCCCGCCGGCAGCACCACCGAGTGCAGCCGCGGCTGGTCGTCATCCGTCCCGGGCACGTCGGTGGCGCCGCGAAAGAAGCCGCGGAACAGGCTGTAGCGCTCCTCGCGGATGGTGCGGATGTTCTGCAGCACGCGATTGAGGGGCACGCCGAGCAGCAGCAGGGAATGGGACGCGAGCATGAGGCTCCCCTCGATCACCTCGGGGACCACTTCGGTGGCGCCCGCGGCGATGAGCTGGTCGATGTCGGTGTCGTCGATGGTGCGCACGATCACCGGAAGGTCCGGCCGCAGCTCCTGCACGTGATGGAGGATCTTGCGCGCCGTGCGCGTATCGGCGAACGTGATCGCCAGCGCGCGAGCCCTGGACAATCCCGCGCTGACCAGCGCCTCGCGGCGGCTCGCATCGCCGTACACCACGCTGCCGCCGTCCGCCGCTGCTTCGCGCACCCGCTGCGGATCGGAGTCGAGCGCAAGGTACGGGATGTCCTCGCGCTCGAGCAGCCGCACGACGTTCTGGCCGCTGCGGCCGAAGCCGCACACGATGAGGTGATCCTGGCGCGCCATGGTCCGCGCCGCGATCTGGGTGAGCTCGGCTGCGCGCGCCAGCCAGTCGTTGGCCGTCAGGCGGCGCACGAGCGGCTCGGCGAACTGGATCAGCAGCGGCGCGAGCAGCATCGACAGCACCATGGCGGCCAAGACCGGCTGCGCCACTGCGCGGGCCACGACGCCGTTCTGTACGGCGAGCGCCAACAGCACCAGCGCGAACTCCCCCGCCTGCGCGAGGTAGAACCCCGTGCGCAGCGCGCGCGCCGGCTGCGCACCGAATGCGCGGTCGAGCACGACGATGAGGAGGAGCTTGGCGAGCACCGCCGTCACGAGCAGCAGCGCGACCCAGCCGACTTCGGCAAGCACGATGCCCACGTCGAGCGTCATGCCGATCGTGATGAAGAAGAGTCCCAGCAGGACGTCGCGAAACGGCTTGATGTCGTCCTCGACCTGGTAGCGGAACTCCGTCTCGGCGATCAGCATGCCGGCGAGGAACGCACCGAGCGCGTAGGACAGGCCTGCGAGGCCAGTGACCGCGGCAAGTCCGAGCGTGACGAACAGCACGTTGAGCACGAACAGCTCCGGGGAGCGCTGCCGCGCAACGAGGTGGAACCACGCGCGCATCGGCCGCTGACCGAAGAACAGCACGAGCAGGAGCGCGACCGCCGCCTTCGCGCCGGCGAGCAGCAGCGCGTTCGCGAGCTCGGCTCCAGGGCGCGCGAGCGCGGGAATGACGATGAGGAACGCGACGACGGCCAGATCCTGGAACAGCAGGATGCTCATCGCGTCGCGGCCATGCGGCGTGGTGAGCTCCATGCGCTCGGCAAGCATCTTGGACACGATCGCCGTCGAGCTCATCGCCAGCGCGCCCCCCAGCGCAAGCCCCGCCTGCCAGCCGAGCCCGAGCAGCGCGAGCAGCGCCGTCGCAACCGCCGTGGTCACCGCGACCTGCGCAAGACCGAGGCCGAACACGCCGCGCCGCATGGCACGCAGCTGCGGGAGGCTGAACTCGAGGCCGATGGAGAACATCAGGAACACCACGCCGAACTCGCCGAGCGCACGCACGTTCTCGTCGTCCGGAATCCAGCCGAGCCCGTGCGGGCCCACCGCGATGCCGACGAAGAGGTAGCCCAGGATGGGGGGCAGGCGCGCGAGCCTGCATGCCACGACGACGACGACCGCCGTGGCGAGCAGGATCAGCACCAGCAGGAGGGGCTGCGGCATGTGGCGGATTCACCGGTCGCGGCGTTGCAACGCGGCCGCGGGACGCGCGTAGGCGCTGGCGACGTTACCACGCGCAGCGCCATCCGCGCCCTGCGGTGGCTCGAGCGCGCGCGCGTATACTTGCGCGCCATGATGGCGGCAGCGCTCCACGATGACGCACGCACTGCGCAGGATGCGGAGCGTGCGCTCGCGCTGGCGCACGACGTGCTGCGCACGGAAGCGGACGCCATCCGCGCGTTGCAGGGTCGGCTTGGCGCTTCCTTCGTTGCCGCCGTTCGCCTGCTGCACGCGTGCACGGGGCGCGTCGTGGTGTCGGGCATCGGCAAGTCGGGCATCGTTGCGCGCAAGCTGGCTGCGACGCTCGCGTCGACCGGCACGCCTGCGTTCTTCGTGCACGCCGCCGAGGCGAGCCATGGGGATCTCGGCATGATCGCGGCGGACGATGTCGTGGTCATGCTGTCGAACTCCGGCGAGACCGACGAGCTCATGCTGCTCACTCCTCATCTGAAGCGCCAGGGCGCGCGGCTCATCGCCATCACCGGCCACGAGCAGAGCTCGCTCGCGCAGGCAGCCGACGTGCACCTGGACGCGGCCGTGGACAGCGAAGCGTGCCCGCTCGGCCTCGCGCCCACGGCGAGCACCACCGCGGCGCTCGCGCTGTGCGACGCGCTCGCGCTGGCCGTTGCCGATGCGCGCGGCTTTTCGATGGAGACGTTCGCCCGTGCGCATCCGGGCGGCGCACTCGGCCGGCGCCTGCTCACCCGCGTGCGCGACGTCATGCGCACGGGCGGCGACCTGCCCGTGGTCGACGCCGATGCGACGCTCGCTGCCGCCGTCGTCGAGATGACCGGCAAGGGCATGGGCATGACGGCGGTCACGCACGCCGACGGCATCGTCGCCGGCATCTTCACCGACGGCGATCTGCGCCGCTGCGTCGAGCGGGTCGGGAACCTCACCCGCACCAAGGTGGCGAGCGTGATGACGCGCACGCCGCGCACGATCGACGCCGATGCGCTGGCGATCGACTGCGTCGAGCGGATGGAAACGCCGCCCAAGGTGTCGCAGCTGCTGGTCGTCGACTCGCGTGGGGCGCTGGTCGGTGCACTGCATCTGCACGACCTTTTTCGCGCGCGCGTCGTCTGAGCATGCCAGACGACGTGCAGTCGCGCGCGCGGCGCATCCGCCTGCTGACCTGCGACGTCGACGGCGTGCTGACCGACGGACGCATCTATGTCCACGACGACGGACGGGAGTTCAAGGCGTTCTCCGCGCTCGACGGCGTCGGCCTCGAGCTGCTCGCGCGAGCCGGTGTCAGCGTGGCGTGGATCACCGGCAGCGCGGCGCCAGCGGTGGCGCATCGCGCGGCCAAGCTCAACGTCCGGTACGTGATCCAGGACGTATCCGACAAGCTGACCGCCTGGAACGCGCTGCGCGCCGACTTGGGCTTTGCCGCCGCCGAATGCGCGCACATCGGCGACGACCTGCCCGATATCCCGCTCCTGTGCGCGTGCGGTCTCGGCGTCACGGTGCCGCACGCGCCTGCCGCCGTCAAAGCCCATGCGCACGTGGTCACGACCCGCGAAGGCGGCGCCGGCGCGGTGCGCGAGCTGGCCGAGCTGGTGCTGGCCGCGCAGGGTCGCCTCGACGCACTGACGGCCCCGCCGGTCGTGGGCACGCGCGCATGATGCGCAACCCCATGTCGTCGCATCCGAACTGCCGCGCGTCCTGCCGGTCCTATCGCTCGCTCCTCCTTTCCTGACGATGGACCATACCCGCGCGCTGTTCGATCGCCTGGTCGCCTGGTCGCCCGTGCTGCTGCTGGGCAGCCTGGCCGCGCTGACGTACTGGCTCGATGCACAGGTGCAAGGTCCGCCCGAGCGCCACGACGGCTCCGCGCGCCACGACCCCGACGTGTTCCTGGAGAAGTTCCGGGCGACGACGTTCGATGCGGATGGCCACCCGCGCGAGACGCTCGCGGCACAGCGCGCGGAGCATTTTCCCGACGACGACAGCGCGGCGGTCACCGCGCCGCAACTCGAGCTCACGGAGACGGGCCGGCCCACGGTGACTGTGGTGGCACAGAAGGCGCGGCTGACCGGCGACCGCGAGAACGGCTACTTCGAAGGCGCGGTGAAGGTGCATCGCGACGCCGAGCAACCGTCCGCCGCCAACGACCACCCCGCAGGACCCGTTACGTTGACCACGGAATTCCTGCATGTCGTGCCGAAGGAATACCGGGTCGATTCGGACCAGGCGGTGACGATCGAGGAGCCGCGTGGAATAATCCGCGGCAAGGGTTTCGCCTTCGACAACAAGGCCAAGACGGTGAACCTGCATTCCAACGTCAGCGGCACGTTCCAGCCCGCGCCTGCGCCATGACCACCCGCCGCCTCGCCCGCGTACTGCTCGCGCTCGCCTGCGCAAGCGTGCCGCTCGCCTGCTTCGCCGACAAGTCCGACAAGGACAAGCCGGTCAACTTCTCGTCCGACCAGGGTGGCGCGAACTACGAGACGAAGAGCGGCTCGCTCAAGGGCAACGTGGTGCTCACGCAAGGCACCATGACCATCCGTGCCGACCGCATCGACTTCAAGCAGAACCCCGACAACTCCATCTCGGCGACCGTGTACGGCAATCCGCTCTCGTTCCGCCAGAAGAAGGACGATTCGGACGAGTACTTCGAAGGCTATGCGCAGCGCGCGGTGTACGACGGGACGAAGCAGTTCCTGGAGCTGTTCGACCGCGCCCTTCTGCGCCAGGGCAACGACGAGATCCGCAGCAACTACATCTCGTACAACACGGCCACCGGCGTCGCCACGGCCGAGGGGCGGCCCGACCAGGCCGGCGGTCCCGCCGGTCCCGGTGCGCGGGTGCGCGGCATGTTCCAGCCGCGCGAGGAAACCGTGCCGGGCAAGGCTGCACCGGGCGCGAAGGGCACGCCGGCGCCCAAAGCCGCGCCCAAGGCCGAATCCAAAGGCCCTCCTCTCAAGCTGACGCCCGACAGCAGCCTCAAGCAGTGACGGCCGTCAGCCAGCTGTCGGCCAAGCACCTGCGCAAGCGGTACAAGCAGCGCACGGTCGTGCAGGACGTCTCGCTGCAGGTCGCGAGCGGCGAGGTCGTCGGCCTCCTGGGTCCCAACGGCGCGGGCAAGACCACCTGCTTCTACATGATCGTCGGCCTGGTGCCGATGGACGGCGGGTCGATCCGCCTCGACAACGAGAGCCTCACGCGACTGCCCATCCACCGGCGCGCACGGCGCGGGCTGTCGTACCTTCCCCAGGAAGCGTCGATCTTCCGCAAGCTCACCGTCGCGCAGAACGTGCGTGCGATCCTCGAATTGCAGGATCTCGACGCGGACGCGCTGGCCAACCGCCTCGACGCGCTGCTCGAGGACCTGTCGATCTCGCATCTGGCCGATGCGCCGGCGGTGTCGCTGTCGGGCGGCGAACGGCGACGCGTGGAGATCGCGCGCGCGCTGGCGACGCGGCCGCGGTTCATCCTGCTCGACGAGCCGTTCGCAGGCGTTGATCCCATCGCCGTCCTGGACATCCAGAAGATCATCGGCTTCCTCAAGGAGCGCGGCATCGGCGTGCTGATCACCGACCACAACGTGCGCGAGACGCTCGGCATCTGCGACCGCGCGTACATCATCAACGAGGGTCGCGTGCTCGCGTCGGGGGCGCCGGGCGAGATCGTCTATAATGAGGACGTTCGCAAGGTCTATCTCGGCGAACACTTCCGGCTCTAGCGCAAGCGAACAGAGCCGCGCACCGTTGCGCGCCCGGCGCGCATTTTGTTCTGCAGTTCATGCAGGCGGTGATTGCAGTCCACGCGAAGTCACGGCAACATCCATGCCGAGGCGCTCGTCGGTGGCGACCCGGCCGCGACGAACGCCCGCTGCCGCTCACTGCCACCGCACGCAATTCACCCGACCCCGTGAAGCAGACGCTCCAACTCAAGCTTTCGCAGCATCTCACGCTGACGCCGCAGCTTCAGCAGTCCATCCGGCTGCTGCAGCTGTCGACGCTCGAGCTGAACGCGGAAGTGGAGCGCATCCTGCAGGAGAATCCGCTGCTCGAGCGCGCGGAAACGGAGGAGGAAGGCAGCGCAGCCGAGACGCCGCTTGCCGGACCGGGCCGGCTCAGCGACACGGTGAGCCAGGAGACGGCGGGTGACAGCCGCGGCGAGGCGCCGAGCGAAGCGCCCGCGGCGCGCGACGATGCGCCCGAGATCGCCGATTTCGCCGACTACGGCAGCGGCGGTGACGGCGACTGGGGCGGCGGCGCGGGCAACGACGACGACGAGTTCTATCCGCAGCAGGTGGCGACGAGCACGCTGCGCGATCATCTCAACGAGCAGCTCGCGCTCCTCAACCTGCCGCTGCGCGACCGTCACATCGTCACCGCGCTGATCGACGCGCTCAACGACGACGGCTACCTGCCGACGCCGCTCGAGGAGATCGCCGAGCTGTTTCCCGCGGAGCTCGAGATCGAGCCCGAGGAGCTGTCGATCGCGCTCAAGTACGTGCAGAGCTTCGAGCCGCCCGGGGTGGGCGCGCGCGATTGCGCCGAATGCCTCGCGCTGCAGCTGCGCATGCTGCCGCCCGAAACGCCGCACCGGGCCGATGCGCTGAAGGTGGTCGACGGCCACCTGGCGCTGCTGGCGAACCGCGACTTCACCAAATTGAAGCGCCTCCTTCACACCGATGATGCCGGGGTGCGGGCGGTGCGCGAGCTCATCCGCACGCTCAACCCGCGGCCGGGCGCGGCGTTCGCCAAGGCGGAGGCGAACTATGTCATCCCGGACGTGGTCGTACGGAAGCTGCGGGGCCAATGGGTTGCCGCGCTCAACGAAGCCGCGATGCCCAAGCTGCGGCTGAACCGTATCTATGCGGACATCCTCACCCGCAACCGTGACAGCTCCAACCAGCAGCTCGCCGCCCAGCTGCAGGAAGCCAAGTGGCTGATCCGCAACGTGCAGCAGCGTTTCGAGACGATCCTGCGCGTCGCGCAGGCGATCGTCGAGCGGCAGCGCCGCTTCTTCGAGCACGGGGAGGTCGCAATGCGCCCCATGGTGCTGCGGGAGATCGCGGACATGCTGTCGCTGCACGAGTCGACCATCTCGCGCGTGACCACGCAGAAATACATGCTGACCCCGCGTGGCACGTTCGAGCTCAAGTACTTCTTCGGCAGCCACGTCGCCACCGACAGCGGCGGCGCCGCGTCGGCGACGGCCATCCGCGCGCTCATCAAGCAGCTCATCGCGGCCGAGGACGCGAAGGCGCCGCTCACCGACAGCCGCATCGCCGAAGTGCTCGGCGAGCAGGGCATCCTCGTCGCGCGGCGCACCATCGCGAAATATCGCGAAGCGCTGCAGATTCCGCCCGTCAACCTGCGCAAGGCCATCTGAACCGGCGCGGCCCCGGGCGCCCGGCGCGCGCCGCACCAACGTCTTCGTAGGAGAGCCCGATGAACCTGCAACTGACCGGCCACCATGTGGACATCACTCCCGCGCTGCGCGATTACGTGCAGGCCAAGCTGGAGCGCGTGACGCGGCATTTCGATCACGTCATCGATGTCACCGTGGTGCTCACGGTGGACAAGCTGCAGCAGAAAGTCGAGGCGACCGTGCACGTGCGCGGCAAGGATCTGCACGCGGAAAGCGTCGAGCCCGACATGTACGCCGCGATCGACATGCTCGCCGACAAGCTCGATCGCCAGGTGCTGAAGCACAAGGAAAAGCTCACGAGCCACCGGCTCGACAACGGCGCGATCGAGCGCGCCGCCACGCCACCGCCCGAAGGCGCTTAGCGCCATCACCCGCGGCGTATAATCGCCGCGGCTCATCGCCCGGCGGGAACGACGAGCCCGCCGGTTTGTTTTTCGGGCCCGCGACGCGCTGTTCAAGACGCATGAACCAGATTGCCGCGCTCCTCCCCGCCGATCGCATCGTGCTCAACCTCGACGTCGCGACCAAGACGCGGCTGTTCGAAGCCGTGGGCGCGCTGTTCGAGCACGCTGCCGGCCTTACCGGCGCCGCGGTGAGCGCCAGCCTGGCCGCACGCGAGAAGCTCGGCTCCACCGGCCTGGGACAGGGCATCGCGATTCCGCACGGCCGCATCAAGGGGCTCGCGCACGCCATCGGCGGCTTCGCGCGGCTCGCCCACGGCATCGAGTTCGAGGCGCCGGACGGCAAGCCCGTGACGCAGGTATTCGTGCTGCTCGTCCCCGAACACGCCACCGACCAGCACCTGCAGCTGCTCTCGGAGCTCGCGCAGATGTTCTCCGAGCGCGCCTTCCGCGATCGGCTGGCCGGCGCCGCGGATTCTGCCGCCCTGGCGCGCGTGTTCGCCGAATGGGAGCCGTGATGACGACCCGTCGCTCGCGCGAAAGCAAGAGCCCGTCGTTGCGCCAAAGCCACTGGGTCGCCGCGTGCGGGCGGACGACGGTGAGCGCATGAACGACGCGGGGCTCCGCCAGGTCAGCGTCTCCAAGCTCTTCGAGGACAACCGCGACAAGCTCGGCCTGACCTGGCTCGCGGGCCGCCAGGGCGGCAATCGCGTGCTCACCGGCGAATCGGCCCTCAAGCCGACGATGGGCCAGATCGGGCACATGAACCTGATCCATCCGTTCCGCATGCAGGTCATGGGCGCCGCCGAGCTCGCGTACCTGCGCAGCCTGCCCGAGGACGAGATGCGCCGGCAGATCTCGCGGCTGTTCACCACCGAGCTCGCGGCGATCGTCGTGGCCAACGGCGAGGAAGTGCCCGCGCTCGTGCTCGACCTGTGCAACACGCACCACGTCGCGCTGTTCACGTCGCAGCAGCCCTCGCCGCACATCGTCGACGTGTTCCGCATCTACCTGCAGCGCACGCTCGCCGAGTCCACCTCCCTGCACGGCGTGTTCCTCGACGTGCTGGAGCTCGGCGTTTTGATCACCGGGGCGTCCGCCATCGGCAAGAGCGAGCTCGCGCTGGAATTGATCTCGCGCGGCAACGGCCTCATCTCCGACGACATCGTGGAGCTGTATCGCATCTCGCCCGACACGATCGAAGGCCGGTGCCCCACCGTGCTGCGTGATTTCCTGGAGGTGCGCGGCATCGGCATCCTGAACATCCGCACGATCTTCGGCGAGACCGCCGTGCGCCCGCACAAGCTGCTGCGCCTGATCGTGCACCTCGAGGACCACAGCAACGAAGCGTTCGGCGACCTCGACCGCCTCGCCGTCAACGCGACCTACCAGGAAGTGCTGTCCATCCCGATCCGCAAGGTGACCATTCCGGTGGCCGCGGGACGCAACCTCGCGGTGCTGGTCGAGGCCGCCGTGCGCAACTTCGTGCTCAACCAGCGGGGCATCGACAGCACGCGGGAGTTCATCGAGCGCCAGCAGCAGCTGATGGAGGACGGGAGCTAGCCGCCGCGATGGACCTCATCCTCATCGGCGGCATGTCGGGCTCCGGCAAGAACGTTGCGCTCGCCGCGCTCGAGGACGCCGGCTATTACGCGGTGAACAACCTGCCGCTGCCGCTGCTCGTGCAGACGGCGGAGTACCTCGCGGTGATGGGGCGCGACCGCGTCGCGGTCGCACTCGATGTCAAGACCGGCCCCGGGTTGCCCGGCCTCGGCGGCGCCATCGAGGAGCTGCAGGCGACCGGCTGGCAGGTGCGCTTCGTCTTCCTCGATTCTTCGGTGGAGACCCTGGTCAAGCGCTTTTCGGAGACCCGCCGCCGCCACCCTTTTTCCAGCGATCAGCGCACGCTCACCGAGGCCATCCAATACGAGCGCGGGCTGCTCGCCGACGTGCGCTCGGTCGGCACGACGTTCGACACGAGCGAGCTGCCGCCGACGGCCCTGCGCGCGTGGGTGAAGGATTTTCTCTCGGTCGATCCATCCAAGCTCACGCTGCTGATCGAGTCCTTCGGTTTCAAGCATGGCGTGCCGCTCGATGCCGATCTCGTGTTCGACGTCCGCTGCCTGCCCAATCCGCACTACGAGCCGCCGCTCGCCCCGCTCTGCGGCAAGGACGGGCCTGTGGTCGAGTTCCTGGAGAAGATTCCCGAAGTCGAGCGGATGTACGGCGACATCTATCATTTCGTCGCGAGCTGGCTGCCCGATTACGCGCGCGACAGCCGCAATTACCTCACGGTGGCCATCGGCTGCACCGGCGGGCGCCATCGCTCGGTCTATCTCGCCGAGCGGCTCGCGCGGGCTTTCTCGCCGCGCTACCAGGTGCTCGTGCGGCACCGCCAGACCATCTGATGTTCAGCTTCCTGCGCGGTACGGGTGGAGGCGGCACCGAAACGGTTCCGTTGTTCCCGCTGCGCACGGTGCTGTTCCCCGGCGGCGTCCTGCCGCTCAAGATCTTCGAGACGCGCTACGTCGAGATGACCAAGGCGTGCCTCAAGGACGAGCGGCCGTTCGGCGTGGTGCTCCTCACGCGCGGCGAGGAAGTGCGGCGCGAAGGCGACGAGCCGGAGTTCGCGCCGATCGGCACGCTCGCCCGCATCACGAGCTGGGACATGCCGCAGCTCGGCATCCTGCACCTTGCGACGGTGGGCCTCGCTCGCTTTCGGGTGGAGCAGCACGACACCGACGACGCCGGGCTGGTGGTCGGCCGCATCGTGCCGCTTGCCGCCGAGCCCGTGCAGCCGCTGCCGCCGACGCACCAGGCGCTCGCCCAGCTGCTCGAGCTCATCGCCACCCGCGTCGGCCCGGAGAACTTTCCCCTCGAGCGCCCGTACGACGACGCATCCTGGGTCGGCTACCGGTTGGCGGAGCTGCTGCCGCTGCCGCTGCACATCAAGCAGAGCATGCTCGAGATCAACGACGCGCTGGTGCGCCTCGCGGTCCTGCAGCAATTCCTCCAGCAGCAGGGCGTCCTCTAGCGGCCACCGCGGCGCCAAGGGCGCCGCGCCACGTATAATCGGCCGCAACGCATGCGCACCGGTCGATCGTCATGGCGGGTCACAGCAAATGGGCGAACATCAAGCACAAGAAGGCGGCCACGGACGCGAAGCGTGGCAAGATCTTCACGCGCCTGATCAAGGAAATCACGGTTGCATCGCGCCTCGGCGGCGGTGACCCTGGCTCCAATGCGCGGCTGCGCCTGGCGGTGGACAAGGCGATGGACCAGAACATGCCGAAGGACACCATCGAGCGCGCCATCAAGCGCGGCAGCGGCGAGCTCGAGGGCGTGAATTACGAGGAGATCCGCTACGAGGGCTACGGCATCAACGGCGCGGCCGTGATCGTCGACTGCATGACGGACAACCGCACGCGCACGGTGGCCGACGTGCGCCACGCCTTCGACAAGTACGGCGGTAACATGGGCGCGCAGGGCTCGGTCGCGTTCCTGTTCAAGCATTGCGGCCAGATCCTGTTCGCGCCCGGCACGAGCGAGGACCGCGTCATGAACGCCGCGATCGATGCCGGCGCCGAAGACGTGCTCACGCACGATGATGGCAGCATCGAGGTGCTCACCGACCCCAACGACTTCGCCGCGGTGAAGGACGCGCTCGTCAAGGCGGGGCTGAAGCCCGACGACGCGGAGGTGGTGATGAAGGCCTCCACCGAGATCGACCTCGCCGGCGAAGATGCGCAGCGCATGCAAAAGCTCCTCGATGCGCTGGAGTCGCTCGACGACGTGCAGGACGTCTACACCACCGCGGTGCTCGAGTCGGCATAGCCGTGGCGCCGGCCGCGAAGCGCAGGATCCTCGGCATCGACCCGGGCCTGCGCGTCACCGGCTTCGGGCTCATCGAAGCATGCGGTGCCACGCTGGTCTACGTCGCGAGCGGCTGCATCCGCGCGAGCGGCGCGAGCCTGCCCGTGCGCCTGGGCGTCATCGCGCGCGATCTTGCGCACGTGATCGCCGAAGCCTGTCCCAGCGAAGTTGCAGTCGAGAAGGTGTTCGTGAACGTGAATCCCAACTCCACGCTCCTGCTCGGTCAGGCGCGCGGCGCGGCCATTGCCGCGGCCGTGCTCGCCGGGCTGCCGGTCACCGAGTACACCGCGGGCCAGGTCAAGCAGGCCGTGGTCGGTGGCGGCCGGGCGCAGAAGAGCCAGGTGCAGGAGATGGTGCGACGCCTGCTCGACCTGCCCGGCATTCCGGCGCCCGATGCGGCCGATGCGCTGGCCGCGGCGATCTGCCATGCGCACGCGGCAACCGGCGTCGGCCGCCTGGCGCGCCACGGCTACCGCGTGCGTGGCGGTCGCCTCCTGGTCGTTTCCTGATGACCGCGACGCTCACTCGGCGACCGCGCGCGGTCGTGTTCGACATGGACGGGCTCATGCTCGACACCGAGCCACTGGCCGCCCGCGCGTGGAGCGAATGCGCGGCGGCGCTCGGCGTGGCCTTCGACGGGGCGCTCGCGCTGCGCATGGTCGGACGCAACTTCACCGACTGCTCCGCGCTCGTGCGCAGGCACTACGACGAGGCGTATCCCATCGACGACCTCCTGGCCGGCTGGCATGACGCCTACGAGGCCATCATCGCGCGCGAGGGGCTCGCGACCAAGGCGGGCGTGCACGAATTGCTCGACTGGCTCGATGCCGTCGCGCTGCCGCGTGCGGTTGCGACGTCCACGCGTCGTGCGCGCGCGCATGACAAGCTCACCCGGGCCGGGCTCATCGGCCGCATCGACGTGCTGGTCGGCGGCGACGAAGTCGCGCGCGGCAAGCCGGCGCCGGACTTGCCGCTCGAGGCCGCGCGGCGGCTGGCCGTTCCCGCGCCCGATTGTGTCGTCCTCGAGGACTCCGAGCCGGGCGTGCGCGCCGCGCTCGCTGCCGGCATGACGGTGTTCATGGTGCCCGACCTCATCGCCCCAACGCGGGAATTGATCGACGCCGGCGCCATCGTGGCGCCATCGCTGCATGATGTGCGCGCAGCCCTCGAACGCGCTGAGTGCGCGTGATCCAGCACGCGGTGTAGGGCTACAATCCGCTGCCATGATTGGTCGACTCGCGGGCGTGCTGCTCGAGAAGAACCCACCCGCGCTCCTGTTGGACGTCCAGGGCGTTGCCTACGAGGTCGACGTGCCCATGAGCACGTTCTACAACCTGCCCGGCACGGGCGAGCGCGTCACCCTCTTCACGCATCTGGTCGTGCGCGAGGACGCGCACCTGCTGTACGGCTTCGGCAGCGATGCCGAGCGCCGTACGTTCCGCCAGCTCCTGAAGGTCAACGGCATCGGGCCGCGCATCGCGCTTGCCGTGTTGTCCGGCATGTCGGTCGGCGAGCTCGCGCAGGCGATCACGCTGCAGGAATCCGGGCGCTTGACCAAGATTCCGGGCATCGGCAAGAAGACCGCGGAGCGCCTGTTGCTGGAGCTCAAGGACAAGGTGGGCGCCAACCTCACGCAGTCCGTCGGCGTGAATCGCATGCCCCCCGCCTCATCCGACATCCTCCACGCGCTGCTCTCGCTCGGCTACAGCGACAAGGAAGCCGTCGCCGCGGTGAAGGACCTGCCCGAAGGCGTCGCCGTGGCCGATGGCATCAGGCAGGCGCTCAAGCGCCTTGCCAGGCCATGACCGAACGGTTCGCGCGACCGCGGTTTTCGACGACGCGCCGTGCGCAGAGCGCCCGCCGGAGCGCGTGACATGGCGATCCAGAACGACGACCTCGCCCGCGTGGTCACCGCCGCCCCGGCCGGCGTGCAGGAGGAAGTGTTCGAGCGCGCGCTGCGCCCTCGCCGCCTCGACGAATACATCGGCCAGGAGAAGATCCGCGACCAGCTCGGCATCTTCATCGAAGCGGCGCGCAAGCGCGGCGAAGCGCTCGACCATGTGCTGCTGTTCGGCCCGCCCGGTCTCGGCAAGACCACGCTGTCCCATATCCTGGCCCACGAGCTGGGCGTGAACCTGCGCCAGACGTCCGGGCCGGTGCTCGAGCGGCCGGGCGACCTCGCGGCATTGCTCACGAACCTCGAGCCGCGCGACGTGCTGTTCATCGACGAGATCCACCGGCTGTCGCCGATCGTCGAGGAAATTCTCTATCCGGCGCTCGAGGACTTCCAGATCGACATCATGATCGGCGAAGGTCCCGCGGCGCGCAGCGTCAAGATCGACCTGCCGCCGTTCACGCTGGTCGGCGCGACAACGCGCGCGGGGATGCTCACCAATCCGCTGCGCGATCGCTTCGGCATTCCGGTGCGGCTCAATTTCTATTCCGAGAAGGAATTTGAGGAGATCGTCAACCGCGGCGCGCGCGTGCTTGGGCTTGCGATGACGAGCGATGGCGCGAACGAAATCGCGCGTCGCGCGCGCGGCACGCCGCGCATCGCCGGAAGGCTTCTGCGCCGCGTGCGCGA
>DATILY010000091.1:0-8177 GCA_035475895.1 Casimicrobiaceae bacterium
TGCGATCATCGACAAGCTGCATCGTGCAGTCGTCGCCGCGCTTGGCGCCGACGAGGTGAAGACCTACATGGCCACGGCCGGTATCGAGATCGTCGGCTCCACGCCGGCGGAATTTGCCGCGTTCTTCAAGGCCGAGCGCGACTTGTGGGGGCGGGTCGTGCGCGAGACGGGCGCCAAGATCGAGTAGCCGCTGCCGAACGGGACATCAGCATGCAAGCGCACACCATCGACGCACCGTTCGCCCCAGCGCAGGTCACGGGCAACGAGCACTGGACCGACAAGAATGGCGTGCGCCTGTTCCTGTGGGACAAATACGCCGGCTCGCCCGATGGCAAGCCGGCGGTGCTGTTCGTGCACGGATCGTCGATGGCATCGCAGCCGACATTCGACCTCACGGTGCCCGGACGCCTCGATTCGTCGGTGATGGACTGGTTCGCGCAGCGCGGCTTCGTGTGCTGGACGGTCGACATGGAAGGCTACGGGCGCTCGGACAAGTCGCGCGACATCTACTGCGACATCGCCAATGGCGCGGACGACCTCGCCGCGGCAACCGCGTACATCCAGGCCGCGCGCGGCGTGCGAAGCTTCATGACCTACGGCATCTCGTCGGGTGCGCTGCGCGCCGCGCTGTTCGCCGAACGCCATCCCGACCGCGTCGCGCGGCTCGCGCTCGACGCATACGTGTGGACGGGCGAAGGCGCACCCACGCTGGCGCAGCGCCGCAAGAAGCTGCCCGAGTTCATGGCTCTCAAGCGGCGGCCGATCGACCGTGCCTTCGTCTACTCCATCTTCGAGCGCGATCATCCCGACTGCGCGGACAAGCGCGTGGTGGACGCCTTCGCGGATGCCATCCTGGCGCTCGACGATTCGATGCCGAACGGCACCTACATCGACATGTGCAGCAAGCTGCCCGTCAACGATCCTGCGCGCATCCTCATGCCGACGCTCGTCCTGCGCGGGCAGTACGACGGCATCGCGGCGTTCGACGACCTCATCGAGTTCTTCAAGCGGCTGCCCAATCCGGACAAGCAGTTCACCGTCATGCCCGGCATCTCGCACGCGAGCTTCCAGCAGAAGAACTACAAGCTCGTCTACGCCATCCTGCACGACTGGTTCACGCGGCCGGCGCCCGAGTATGCGGGCTAACGCCTGAGGATCCTCGACTCCGAGAGCACCGGCGTCCACCACGGCGCGCTCGTTGCCGAAAAGGGTGATGCCCACGTCCTGCTGCGTGAATCGCCCATCAAGTCCGCCCGTCCGGGCCCGGGCGTTTGCTGCGCCGCAGCGGAACCGGGCCGCTGCGGTAGACTCGAAGGTTCCATGAACGCCGGTCGCGAGCCCTTCGTCGAACGCGCCGACAACGCGGTGAAGGATCCCCCGCGGCTGCGCGAGATCCCGTACAACTACACGTCGTTCTCGGACCGCGAGATCGCGATCCGGCTGCTCGGCACGGAGCTGTGGGACATCCTGGACGAGCTGCGCGGCGAGCGGCGCACCGGGCGCTCGGCGCGCATGCTCTACGAAGTGCTCGGCGACATCTGGGTCGTCGAGCGCAACCCGTACCTGCAGGACGACCTGCTCGACAATCCGCAGCGTCAGCGCCTGCTGGTCGACGCGCTGCACCACCGGCTCAACGAAGTGGAGAAGCGCCGCGTCGCCAACGCGGCCGCCGATCCCGATCGCGCCGAAAAGGTGTCGCGGCTTCTCGCGGGCGCGCGGGGCGCGGTCGATCGCTTCGCCGCGTCGTTTGCCGAAACGGCAGCGTTGCGCAAGCGCGTCGTGAAGGTGCTCGGCCGCTCGACGCGGCGGGACAACATCGCGTTCGACGGCCTCGCGCGCGTGTCGCACGTCACCGATGCAACGGACTGGCGCGTCGAGTATCCGTTCGTCGTGCTGCATCCGGACACCGAGGACGAGGTGCGCGGCCTGGTGGAAGGCTGCATCGACCTGGGGCTGACGATCATCCCGCGCGGAGGCGGCACCGGCTACACGGGCGGCGCCATTCCGCTCGACGCGCGCTCGGCGGTCATCAATACCGAGAAGCTGGAGCGCCTGAGCGAGGTCGAGCGCGTGGTGCTGCCCGGTCATCGGGAACCGACGCCAACGCTTCATTGCGGCGCCGGCGTGGTGACGGCGCGCGCGATGCAGGTGGCCGAGGCGGCGGGCCTCGTGTTCGCATGCGACCCGACGTCAGCGGATGCGTCGTGCATCGGCGGCAACGTCGCGGTGAACGCCGGCGGCAAGAAGGCGGTGCTGTGGGGCACGGCGCTCGACAATCTCGCGTCGTGGCGCATGGTCACTCCCGATGCGCAGTGGCTCGAGGTGCTGCGCCTCGATCACAACCTGGGCAAGATCCACGACGCAGCGCAGGCGACGTTCGAGCTGCGCTGGCTCGATCGCTCGGGCACCAATGTCGAGCGGCGGGAAACGCTGACGATTCCCGGCGGCCAGTTCCGCAAGGTCGGCCTCGGGAAGGATGTCACCGACAAGTTCCTCGCCGGACTTCCGGGCGTGCAGAAGGAAGGCACCGACGGCATCGTCACCAGCGCGCGCTTCATCCTGCATCGCATGCCGCCGGCGATCCGCACGGTGTGCCTCGAGTTCTTCACCCCCGCGCACGAATCGACCCCGGCCATCGTCGAGATCAAGCGGCATCTGGACGGGCGGCCGCACGGCGCGATCCTCGCGGGCCTCGAGCACCTCGACGAGCGCTACGTGAAGGCCGTCGGGTATGCCACGAAGGCGAAGCGGCATGGCCGGCCCAAGATGGTGCTGCTCGGCGACATCGTCGGCGAGACGGACGAAGCGGTCGCCACCGCGGCATCCGAGGTCATCCGCATCGCGAACGCCCGCGGCGCCGAAGGCTTCGTCGCCGTGTCGGCCGATGCGCGGAAGAAGTTCTGGGCCGACCGCTCGCGCACGGCCGCGATTGCGCGGCACACCAACGCGTTCAAGATCAACGAGGACGTGGTGATTCCGCTCGAGCGCCTCGGCGACTATACCGACGGCATCGAGCGCATCAACATCGAGCTGTCCATCCGCAACAAGCTGCGCCTGGCCGACGCGCTGTCCGATCTGTTCGCGCAGGCGACGCTCGGCCACCTGTGGACCACCGACAGCGAGGCCGAGCCCGAGGCCGAGCACCTCGCCGCCAAGGCGGAGGAGGCACGCGCGATCGTGACCGAGGTCGGCGCACGCTGGAGCGATCTGCTCGCCCGCATCGACGACACGTTCGGCGCGCTGCAGGACCATTCCGTGCGCGTGTCCTGGAAGGCCGAGCTGAAAGCGCCGCTCGACCTGGTGTTCGAAGGCCGCGCCTTCGAGCCGGTGCGCGCGCACATCGCGGCCATCCACCGGCGCATCCTGCGCAGCCGCGTGTTCGTCGCGCTGCACATGCACGCCGGCGACGGCAACGTGCACACGAACATCCCCGTCAATTCCGACGACTACGGGATGCTCCAGGAAGCGAAGGCCGCCGTCGACCGCATCATGGCGCTCGCGCGCTCACTCGACGGCGTGATCTCCGGCGAGCACGGCATCGGGATCACCAAGCTCGAATACCTGACCGACGCGGAGCTCGCGCCCTTCGCCGATTACAAGCAGCGCGTCGACCCGCACGGGCGCTTCAACCGCGGCAAGCTGCTGCGCGATCCGGTTCCGGCCGACCTGTCGCGCGCATATACGCCGTCGTTCTCGCTGATCGGGCACGAGAGCCTGATCCTCGAGCAAAGCGCGATCGGGCAGATCGCCGAGTCGATCAAGGACTGCCTGCGCTGTGGAAAATGCAAATCGCCGTGCGCGACGCACAGCCCGCGCGCCAACCTGCTCTACAGCCCGCGCAACAAGATCCTCGGCACCTCGCTGCTCATCGAGGCGTTCCTCTACGAGGAGCAGACGCGCCGGGGCGTGAGCCTGCGCCACTTCGACGAGTTCGGCGACATCGCGGACCACTGCACGATCTGCCATAAATGCAAGAACCCGTGCCCGGTCGACATCGACTTCGGCGACGTTTCCATCGCCATGCGCAACCTGCTGCGCCGCGAGCACAAGCGCAGCTTCAATCCAGGCACTGCGGCGTCGATGTTCTTCCTCAACGCCACCGACCCATCGACGGTGAAGCTCGCCAAGACGGCGCTCATGGACGTCGGCTTTCGGGTGCAGCGCGCGGCGTACCGTGTCGTGAAGAAGCTGGGTCTGGCGCAGAAGCAGACCGCGCATCCGCCGTCGACCACGGGGCCGGTGAAGCTCACGTCGCAAGTGATCCACTTCGTGAACAAGCCCATGCCGGGCAACCTGCCCAAGCGGACGGCGCGCGCGCTGCTCGACGTCGAGGACCCGACCATCGTGCCGATCATCCGCGATCCGGCCAAGGTGACCGACGATTCCGATTCCGTGTTCTATTTCCCCGGCTGCGGCTCCGAGCGGCTGTTCTCGCAGGTAGGCCTCGCCACGCAGGCGATGCTCTACCACGTGGGCGCGCAATGCGTGCTGCCGCCCGGTTACTTGTGCTGCGGCTACCCGCAGACGGCCGCGGGCAACCACGACAAGGGCCAGGAGATCATCACCGACAACCGGGTGCTGTTCCACCGCGTCGCCAACACGCTCAACTATCTCGACATCAAGACGGTGATCGTGTCGTGCGGCACATGCATGGATCAGCTGCAGAAATACGAGTTCGAGAAGATCTTCCCGGGCTGCCGGCTGCTCGACATCCACGAATACCTGCTCGAGAAGGGCGTGCGCCTCGAAGGCGTCAGCGGCGTGCGCTACATGTACCACGACCCCTGCCACACGCCGATGAAGACCCACCAGCCGCAGAAGGTCGTGAACACGCTGATGGGGGTCCCGGTCGCGCGCAACGACCGCTGCTGCGGCGAGTCGGGCACGCTCGCGACGACCCGTCCCGACATCTCGACGCAGGTGCGTTTTCGCAAGGAAGCCGAGATGCGCAAGGGTGCACAGGCGCAGCGCGCCGACGGGTTCGACGGGCCCGTGAAGGTCCTCACGTCGTGTCCGTCATGCCTCCAGGGCCTTTCACGCTTCGACGACGACGCCGGCACGACCGCCGATTACATCGTCGTGGAAATCGCCCGGAACATCCTCGGCGAGCGCTGGCTGCCGGACTACGTCGCGCGCGCCAATCGCGGCGGCATCGAGCGGGTGCTCGTCTGATCCGCCGAGAAAGACCCCGCGACCCGGCCGACGCGGTGAGCGCGCGGGCCGGGATCGCGGGCGGAGGAAAGGTTATTCGGGGCCGTACGCCGAATCGCCCGAGCCCGCATTCGCGGCGCCCGCGACAGGTTCTGCCGCGGCCGACGAAACGACCGCCTGTGTCACCGTCGCATGGCCCGTGGCCGCTTCCTGCATCGTCGCGGGCGACTGGAAGATCACGAAGGGCGCGGCGAGCAGCGCGATGAAGAACACGTCCACGACGTAATCGGCGAGGTGGCTGCGGCCGGCCGGATCGGCGGGCGTGGCGCTTGGCCGTGCGACCGCCGTCTTGGGAGTGCGAAGGTACGTGCTCGAGGTCATGTCGGCTCCTTTTCACCAGGCCATCGCGGCAAAAAGCGCCGCGGCCCGTTTGCCAGTACCGATCAATACGCAATGACCGGCGCCAGGCGGACAAAGCCGCGGGTGGAGGCAATCGTGCGATCCGCGTCCTGGTGTTGAAGCGATCGTAGGCGCGCCGGATGCCCCTCGAGAGGGAGCAATCCGTGCCGCGCTCGCGGAAAATTCGCGCACGCGCAACGTCGGGTGTGCCGCCGGTCGGTGCCGGGCGGCACCCCCGGGCGGTGCCCAGAACCTTTGTGCTATAACGACTTGGAATCGCGCTGCACGCCCTTTCGGGGTGTCGCCGCGCCGGCAGCGCACGCCGCGCCTCGGGGGGTCGGCGCGTGCCCGCCGGTCCCAAGGCGCTCTCGAGGCGGCCGCGCGGTGACAGGGCCGGCCATGAGGCTGCCGGAAACGCCGGCGGCGGCCGCGCCGCGGGATCGCCACATGACGCATGCACGACCTGCCGGAACCCCCCACCAACCGATGTCCGGATCGCATCCGGGCAGGCGTCTGGCGCCTGCACGGCAGACCCTTCGCGGCCCGCGTGTGAAGGGCCGCTCGTCATGACGCCCGAGCAGGCGGCGCCGATCGCCGAGCGGGTGCGCGAAGCGCCTCCCGACGAAACGCCAGCGCTGGCGTTCGCCGATACCGACAGCGCCTCCAAATACTTCAAGTCGCTGATCCTGCTCAGCGTGCCGCAGGCCTACGCGGCGCTGATCGGGCAAATGCGCGCGGTTGCGGGCGCGGACTTCACGCCCCGTGAGCGCGGTTACATCGCCGAGCTCGCGCGCGACCAGGCGGCGCATCTGCATACCGAGCTGGCCCGGCGCTACGCGGGCAAGCCGCAGCCGGCCGGCGACCGCGAGAAACAGGCGGCCGACCAAGCCATCCACATGTGGCAGGCGCTCTGGGAGCAGTACTCGGCGTGCCTCAAGCCGCTGCTCGAAGGCGACCCGGAGCTCCAGGGCGTCAAGGCCAAGCTGTTGCAGCGCGGATTGTTCGTCGGCAAGCAGCTGGTGCTCGTGCACGGGCTTGCGCGACGCTCGCCGCCCGCATCGCTGTGGCAGGAGCTGCATGCGTACTATCGCCTCGCCGAGATGCTGGACTGCACGGTTGCAGCCGTGTCCGACGACCTCATGCCGCACGCCGTGGGCATCTCCTGCTATTCCACTTACATGCACGCGCTGCTGCTCGGCCTCGCCGACGGCTGCGCGCTGTCGGTGCGCCAGATCGAGCTCATCGACCGGTGGCTCGGGCAATGGGCGCGGAAGATCTTTCCGTACGCGCAACAGCGCGAGACGGAAGGGCCCATCATGCTGATCGACATGGACGGCGCCGAAGGGGCCAGCGTGGCGAGCGTCGCGCCTGCGCAGTGCGGTCCGGCCATGCGCTTCGGCTATCCCGCGAAGATCGCAACCAGCGTGCGCGGGCGCCTGAAGCGCCTCGCGGGCGGGGCCAGTCCCGCCGAGCTGCAGCTCGGGGTCGACGTGTCGCCCGAGCAATGCGTCACGGTGCTCACGCATGTCGAGCAGCGCTGGTGCCAGCCGCGGCGCATGCCGGCAGGCGGGCACGATCGCGTGGAGCTCGGGGCGGGCGGACTCAACGCGGCGTACTTCCGCATCGGCGGTCGCACGTTCGACAAGAAGGACCCGCTCGGGCGCCTGACCTATCATGGCACCCAGCACCTGCAGACGCTCGGCGCGCTGACCGACTACGATCGCGACAAGGAAGAGGCGGAGAAGAACTGGCCGTGGGAGCGCTGGCACGGTCATTACGAATGGCACGAGGCCACCCTGAAGCGCCGCGAAGGCACGCACTACCGCTGGTTCTTCGACCAGCTGGTGGTGCTGCGCGACGACGAGCGCACGCGCCTCGGTCACGCGACGCGCATCGCGCTCGGAACCGAGGGCGACGTGGGCCTGTCCGTCAAATTGTGGCCAGGCGCACCCAAGGCGCTCACGATGCGCGCGATGTCCGCGGCGTTCCAGGAGGATCCGCCGATCCCCGTGCTGCTGCTCGCCGAGACGCCGGAGGAAAAGCCCTCGCTCATCGTCGCCTCCCGGGTCTTTGCGGCGGGCCGTGCGCTGCGGTCGGTCGACCCGGGTCCCGAGCGCCGCTATCGCATGACGCGTCTGCTCCAGCGCGGCGCGGATTTCGAGCGGGTCGCGTTCGAAGAAGACCACTAGCCGCCGCGGCCGCCCGGCGCGGCCGCCCCTGAAGCGCCCATGGGCAACCGCCTGGCCGGCTCGTCGAGCCCGTACCTGCGCCAGCACGCGGACAATCCCGTCGACTGGTATCCCTGGGGCGAGGAAGCGCTTGCGCGCGCCCGCACCGAAGGCAAGCCGATCCTTTTGTCGATCGGCTACTCGGCGTGCCACTGGTGCCACGTCATGGCGCACGAGTCGTTCGAGGATCCAGCCGTCGCAGCCGGGATGAATGCGCAGTTCGTGAACGTCAAGGTGGACCGCGAAGAGCGGCCCGACCTCGACCAGATCTACCAGACCGCGCACGCGCTCCTGACGCGCCGCTCGGGCGGATGGCCGCTCACCGTCTTCCTCACGCCGGAGGGCGCGCCGTTCTTTGCCGGCACATATTTCCCGAAGTACGGGCGCTACGGGCTGCCG
>DATILY010000092.1:0-49485 GCA_035475895.1 Casimicrobiaceae bacterium
CGCTTCGAGGGCTGCTCGTTCTTCGCATCGGATGGCACGAGCAACAACCCGACGCTGCCGCCGACGAGCTGCACGGGCCCGTTCCAGACGGTGCCGGAGCCCGGTACGCTGGCTCTGCTGGGCCTCGGTGTCGCCGGCATCGGCTACGCGCGGAGTCGTCTGCAGCGCCGCTGATCCACTCGTAAGCAGTCACGACACAAAGGCCGGGCGAACGCCCGGCCTTTGCTTTTCCGGGCAGCTGGTTCAGCTCAGCGCCACCGAGAGGAGCGCGAGACCGGATACGAGCATCACGCCGTCCATGACGAGCCGGAAGCGCTCGGACGCCAGCGCGATCACGAACGGCCTGGCCGCGAACGCCCCGACCATGAGCGATGCGCCGACCACCAGACCCTTGGCGAGGATGGGCAGCGGCAGCGCGCCGAAGCTGCGGAACACCACGGCCTTGGCGACAGCCACCGCGAGCGATCCGGCGGCCTCGGTCGCGATGAACGCGCCCTTCACGAGCCCATAGGCCAGGAAGATCGGCACGGTGATGGGGCCGGTCGATACCGCGATCCCGGTGAGGAAGCCGATCGGCGCCCCGCATAGCGCCAGATGCACGGCGCCGAGGCGCGCGCCGCGTGCCGCGAGCCAGCGTCGCGTCGGGACCATGGCGAGGAAGAACACGCCGAGCGCGACTTCCACCGCGCGCGGGGGCAGCACGAGCAGCGTACGCGCGCCGAGCGCTGCGCCGGGCACGGCGGTCGACGCATACGCAGCGCAGGCACGCCAGTCGATGGCGCGCCACCACGCGGCCACGCGCGAGAGGTTGGCCATCACCGCGCCGATCGCCATGATGGGCACGGCCTCGCGCGGGCCGAACGCGTACACGAGCACGGGCATCAGCATGATCGACGAGCCGAAGCCGACGATCCCGCCGAGCGTGCCCGCGACCAGCCCCACCAGCAGGATCAGCGCGTAGTCCAGGAGTCCCGCCGCGACAGGGTGTGCACATGCGCAGGGTAGCAAAGCGCGCCGCGGCGACCGGTCCGCGACGCTGCCGGCGCACGCCGCCGAACCTAGGCGCGCCGGCGCGTCACGCGCGTGCGAAACGTGATCGAGTAGCGCAGCGCCGGGGTCGGCGGGATCATGTGCTGCCAGCGCCAGCGCGCCGCACGCTCGAGCACGTAGGCCGAGCGCGGCTCGAGCGTCAGGGCGAAGACGTCTTCGCGCTTGTCCGCGCGCGGCGGATACGGACGAAAGCGCATGCGACATTCGCTTGCCAGCGAGATGCCGACCACGCCCTCGAATTGCGGCACGTCGCGATGCCACCCGAGCTGCGTGCCGGGACGATATTCGGCGATCAGCGCATCGGTGAAATCGTCGGGCGCCACGCCGACCCACCGCGCAGCGCGCTCGCGCAGGGGCAGCAGGAACCCGGCCATCGGCGGCGCCGTTCGCAACTGGTTGTCACCGAAGTCGTAGCGCGAGCCGTAGCTCACGACGCGCCGGCGTGCGGTCCATTCCTTGTAGCGTGCTTCCTCGAAGGGGAGCTGTGCGAACGAGGCGAGCAGGGCGGCCTCTTCGTCCGGCGAGATGAAGTCGCGCTGGTAGACGAGCCCGTCCGGCAGAGGACGGCTCGCATCGAAGAGCTCGATTTGCGCGGCCGCCGCGGGCGGGCGCGATGCGACGGCGGGCATGACACTGTGACGGCGCGACCGCGCCGGTCGTTCCCGCGCGGTGCGCGCGGGTTGGCGGCCGCGTTCCTCCACGGGCGCCCGGGTGGGCAGGCGCGGCTACTTGTCCGCCGGTTGCTCGGCGGGCGGCTGCGGCTCGTCGGTGGCGGGGATTTCCTTCGACGCGAGCTTCTTGTTGCGCTTGGCTTCCTGCTTCTGCTTCTTGGCGAGCTCACGCTGCCGCTTGGCGAAATCGTAATTCGGCTTGGCCAACGGTGGGGTCCTCTCGGGTGCGTGGAAAGCTGTAGGTTACCCGTTTCGGCGCGGCCCGCTGTGCATTCGTGCAACTAACCGCTGCGCGGTCGCACGCAGCACACGCTAGGCGCTTCCCACGCGCAGCATATAGCCCACGCCGTAGGTGATACCCGCGGCGGCCAGGCCGAAGATCACCTGGCGCAGCGCGCTCCACGTGGCATTGCGCCCGGTGAAAATCGTGACGACGGCGCCGACCACGGCCAGCGCGATGGCGCTCACCAACGCGCTGGCCGCGACGGCGCTGACGCCGCCGAGCACCACGAACGGCGCGACCGGCACCAGTGCACCCAGGGAGAAGACAAAGAACGACGCGACGCCGGCGACCCATGGCGACCCGCCGAGGTCGTCGGGGTCGATGCCGAGCTCCTCCCGTGCGAGGGTATCGAGCGCCGCGCCGGGATTGCTCATGACGCGCTCGGCGAGCGCCTGCGCCTTGTCGTCGGAGAGTCCCTTGGCCTTGTAGATCAGCACGAGCGAGGCGCCCATACAGCTCGACCAGCGCCTCGTTGCGCTCGGCTGCGGCAAGCCCACGGTAGAGTGCAGCGCTGTCCACCTCGGCTTGCAGGTTGGCGCGGTAGCGCAGCGGCGGTGCAGGAAGCGGCTCGTGGGCAGGCATGGCGGATGCGAGCGATAATCGACGCGGCGGCGTGCGAAGCCGCGAGGAGGACATGATGCAGCACAGTGCGGGAGCGCGTCTGCGCGCCTTGATCGAAGCGCCCGACATCCTCGTTCTGCCGGGCGTGTTCGACGGTTTCTCGACGCGGCTCGTGCAGCACGCCGGGTACACGGCCGCGTTCATCACCGGCAGCGGCATCAGCGAGAGCCGCCTTGGTCAGCCCGACGTCGGCTTCATGGGGCTCGAGGAGAACGTGGCCGCCGCGCGCGCGATTGCGGCGTGCAGCGATCTGTTGCTGCTCGCCGATGCGGACACCGGCTACGGCAACGCGCTCAACGTGCATCACACGGTGCGCGCGTTCGAGCGCGCGGGCGTGGCAGGCCTCATGCTCGAAGACCAGGTGTGGCCCAAGCGCTGTGGCCACATGAAGGGCAAGGAGGTCATCGCTGCCGACGAGATGGTGCAGAAGATCCGCGCCGCCGCCGCAGCGCGCGCCGACCCTGCATTCGTGCTCAAGGCGCGCACCGACGTGCTGGCCACGCACGGGCTGCAGGAAGCGATCCGCCGCCTGAATCTCTACGCCGAGGCCGGCGCCGACCTGCTGTTCGCCGATGCCGCCCTGTCGGTCGACGACATCGCGACCATCGCGCGCGAGGTCATCAAGCCGTTGTCCGTCAACATGGGCTTCGGCATCCGCCAGCGCTCCACCACGCCGCTGCTCTCGGCCAGGCAGCTCCAGGATCTCGGCGTTGCGGTGGTGATCTATCCGCGGCTGCTTACTGCTTGCGCGCTGCGCGGCATGCAGCGGGGCCTCGAGCATCTGCGCGAATCCATCGACAGCGGCCGCGTGGTCGACCGGCCCGATGCGCTCGTGTCGTTCGAGGAATTGCACGACATCATGGGCATGGCCGAAGTCGAGGCGCTCGAGCAGCAGTTCCTCACGCCCGCACAGCTTGCGGCGAAGTACGGCAGCGCGGGTGCGGCGACGCCCGTGCAGGGCACCGCGGCCAAGGCGGCATGAGCGGGTCCACGCCGCCGGCCGGAACCGCGGGGCGCATCGCCGCCATCGACGCGCACGCCCACATCCTGCGGCGCGACGCGCCGCTCGTCGCGCAGCGCCATTCGAAGCCCGCGCGCGATGCGACCGTGGACGAGCTCATCGGCGTGCTCGATGCGCACGGCGTGTCGCATGCGCTGCTCACGGCGCCGAGCTTCTACGGCGCCGACAACAGCCTGCTGCTCGAAGCGCTCGACGCCTATCCACTGCGTCTGCGCGGCACGGTCATCGTGCAACCGGATGTCGAGGAGCGCGCGCTCGCGCGTCTGGCACGCCGCGGTGTCGTCGGCGTGCGCTTCAACTGGGTGCGCCGCGCCGCGCTGCCCGATCTCGAGGCTGGCGGATACCCGCAGTTGCTTGCACGCATCCGCACGCTCGGCTGGCACGTCGAAATCTATCTCGAAGGTCCGAAGCTCGCCTCCGTGCTGCCCCGCCTGCGCGCGAGCGGTGTGCCGGTCGTGGTGGATCACTTCGGCGCACCCGACCCCATGCTCGGCGTGCGCGACGAAGGGTTCGCCGAGGTCCTCCGCGGCGTGCGCGCGGGCGACACGACGGTGAAGCTCTCGGCGCCGTATCGTCTCGGCGGCGCGGATCCCCAGCCGTACGTCGACGCGTTGCTTGGTGCCGGCGGACCGGCGCAGCTGGTCTGGGCAAGCGACTGGCCCTTCGTGGGCCACGAAGACACGATTCGCTATCGTCAGTGCGTCGAGTGGCTCGAGGCGTGGATTCCGGATGCCGCCACGCGCCATGTCGTGCGCGTCGACACGCCCGCGCGCCTGTTCGGCTTCGATCGGCCGCGCAGCGCCGCGTCCACTGCATTGCCGGAGGAACGCTCATGACACTGCGTCGACTGCTTGCAGATCTCCTCGTGGCCGGCGCGCTGGCCGCCATTGCCGGCGTCGCACTGGGCGCCGAGGCGCTGAAGCTCATCATCCCGACCGCACCGGGTGGCGGCACGGACGGCTACTTCCGCGTGCTCGCGCGCGAAGCGGAGCGCGCGCTGAACGAGCCGGTCATCGTGCTCAACGTGCCGGGCGCGGGCGGCACCATCGGGGTGGCGCAGATGACGCGTGCAGCGCCCGATGGCCAGACCGTCGCGGCGGTGTGGCTCGGGCCGGTGACTGTGAGCCCCAACACCATGAAAGTGCCGTACACGCCGGCCGACTACATCCCGGTGATCCAGGTGTCGAGCGCGCCATACGTGCTGTGCGTGCATCCGGATTTTCCGGCCAACGACGGCAACAGCTTCATCGCTGCGCTCAGGAAGGATCCTGACAAGTACACCTATGGCAACGACGGCGCCGGCGGTCCGGGGCAGCTCGCGACGGCACGCATCCTCAAGGCAACGGGCGCCGGCGCGCGCGACGTTCCGTTCAAGGGCGCGGGCGAGACGCTCACCAGCTTCCTCGGACGCCACGTCGACATCTACGTCGGCTCCATTCCCCCGATCCTGCAGCACATGCAGAACGGCAACGCGAAATGCCTGCTCGTGACCTCCGCCGAGCGCGTGCCTGCACTGCCGCAGACGTCGAGCCTCAAGGACCTCGGCATCGCGAACGAGGAGACGATCCTTTGGCGCGCGCTGCTCGCGCCCAAAGGCACTCCACCTCCGCGCATCGCCAAGCTGGAGAGTGCGTTCGAGCAGGCGGCCAATTCACCGGCTGCGCGCAAGTTCCTCGAGGATGCGGGTGAGCAGGTGCAGATCCGCAAGGGTGCGGAATTGCGGCGCTACATCGACGCCGAATACGAGGCGATGGGCAGGATCGCCAAGGCGCTCAACCTCGCACCGCAGTAACAGCCCTGCCGTCCGAGTGCTAGGCGTCCCGGCTCGAATGCAGGGCGACGCGGTTGCCCTCGCTGTCCTGCACGACCGCGCGAAAGCCGTGCGGCCCGATCGGATGCACGTCTTGCAGCACCTTGCCGCCGAGGCGGGTCACGCCGGCTACGGCGTCGCGGATCCGTCCCTCCACGTTGAGGTACATGAGCGGGCCGCCGGACGAGACCTTGGCCGGGTCGACCACCAGGCAGCCGCCGTTGCCCTGCTCGTGCTCGACGACGCAAAACGCCACGTCGCCGAATTTCTCCTTGTGCACCTTCACCCCAAGCACCGCCTGGTAGAAAGCGCCCGCGCGATCGAGGTCGACGACCGGCAGGTCGAACCACACGACGCGGTTGTATTGCGCATTGAAGTCGCTCATGGCGTTCGCTTCCGCAGTCGCACGCAGGTCACTCGAGGCGGATCTCGCCGTCGAAGCGCACGTCGAGGTCCAGTCCGGCGACGCGCAACGTGACCTCGGCGGGAAACGTCTCGTTGCCGGCGATGCGGCCCGCCGCACGCGCAGCGTTGACTGCCTGCTCGATCTCGCGCTGGGAATTGACGCCCACCATCTTCAGGAACTTGCGGATGCTCAGGTTGAAGGTTTCCTCGTTCACTGGGAGCTCCTCGTCGAAGCCGACAATCTCGCGCTGCGCGGCCGGCCCGTCAAGCGTCGCCGCGCGCTATGATGCTCGCGCCCGCCGGCGAAGGCGCTTGCCCGCCTCACACGGCGGTTTGCGCATTCGCGGTAACGACCCAGGAGCGATCATGCAAAGATGGGGCACCATGGTGGCGGCAGTCGCGCTCGCGCTGGCCGGTCCAGCGCTCGGACAGGGCACGCAGGCGACGTTCGTCTTCCCCAAGGAGATCCGCTGGGGACCGGCACCACCGAACCTTCCGGCCGGCGCGCAGCTCGCCGTCCTCCAGGGCGATCCGGCCAAGTCGGGCGCCTTCGTGGTGCGCCTGATGGTGCCGGGCGGGTACAGGATTCCGCCGCACTGGCATTCCCAGGACGAGCAGCTCACGGTCATCTCAGGGGCCCTTTATCTGGGCATGGGGGACCGTTACGATCCGGGCACTGCGCGCGGGTTGCCAGCCGGCGGGTTCCACTACCTGCCCGCGAAGGCGCATCACTTCGCCTACGCCAAGAAGCCCACCGTCGTCCAGATCAACGGCAACGGGCCATTCGACATCACCTACATCAACCCCGCCGACACGCCGCGACCGCAGCCGAAACCGTAATGCACGCGGTGGAATAGGGCGGCGCAAGCCCTGTTGGCACCGCGCAACACCGACGGCCGCACCAGGATGCGGCCACAACCCGGAGGAATCTGCATGCGCACTACCCGCACGGCATTCGTTGTCGCGGCACTCGCGGCCGGCTGCGCCGCGATGGCACAGGCACAGCCAGCCGACATGACGTTCTTCGTGACGAGCACCGGCTCGGGCAAGGGCGCCGACTACGGCGGCCTCGCCGGCGCCGATCGTCACTGCCAGACGCTCGCGGCCGCCGTGGGCGCTGGCAGCAAGACGTGGCACGCGTATCTCAGCACCAACGGAGCGCAGGCGGTCAACGCGCGCGACCGCATCGGCACCGGGCCGTGGAAGAACGTCAAGGGCGTGGTGATCGCGAAGGACGTCGCCGAGCTCCACGGCACGAACAACCTCAACAAGCAGACGGCGCTCACGGAGAAAGGCGACATGGTGAACGGCCGCGGCGACACGCCGAACACGCACGACATCCTGACCGGCTCACGCCCGGACGGCACGGCGTTTCCCGGCACGGAGGACACGACGTGCGGCAATTACACCAAGAGCGGTGCGGACGGCTCGGTCTTTCTGGGTCATCACGATCGCAACGGCACGGCACCCGATGACACCGCGAAATCGTGGAACTCGTCGCATGCCTCGAAGGGATGCAGCGACGATGGCCTCAAGAGCACGGGCGGCGCCGGCCTGCTGTACTGCTTCGCGGTGAAATAGCAAGTCGCAGGGCCGGGCCGCCCCGGCTCGGCCCCGCGACGCCCGGCGATCGTCCGGCGTTTTGAGCCGCGCCGGGCCGGTGCTACAGTGATCGCCATGCTCTTCGCCGCCGCGGCGGGAGCTTCGCCGTCGCGCCGCGGTCCATGACGCATGACGTTCCTCGCGCCTCACGCACTATGGCTGCTGCTCGCCGTACCGCTGCTGGTCGGCGCGTACGTGCTGGTGCTGCGCCGGCGCAAGAAGTACGCGGTGCGCTACACCAACGTCGGCATGGTGCGCGCAGCGCTCGGATCCGGCCAGCGGCTGCGCCGGCATGTGGCACCCGCCTGCATGCTCCTCGCGATCACGCTCGGCATCGCGGCCATCGCCCGGCCCACCGCCGTCGTGACGCTCCCGTCCGAGCAGCGCAAGATCATTCTCGCCATCGACGTGTCGCTCAGCATGCGCGCAAGCGATGTGGAGCCGACGCGCATGGCGGCGGCCCAGGCGGCGGCCAAGGAGTTCGTGCAGGACCAGCCATCCGACGTGCGCATCGGCATCGTGACGTTCGCAGGCACCGCGCTGCTGGTGCAACCGCCCACGCGCGATCGCGATGACCTGCTGTCGGCCATCGACCGCTTCGAGCTCCAGCGCAACACCGCCATCGGCAGCGGCATCATCCTGTCGCTCGCCACGCTGTTCCCCGACGAAGGCATCGACGTCGAGACGTACACGCTCGGTCCGGCGATGCACGAGCGCAGCCGGGCGAAGTCGCTCGACACGCCCAAGGCCGATCCCAAGCCGCAGCCGAAAGTGGTGCCGCCCGGCTCGTACAAGAACGGGGCCATCATCCTGCTCACGGATGGCCGGCGCACCATGGGTCCCGATCCGCTCGACGCGGCGAAGCTCGCGGCGGACCACGGCGTGCGCGTGTTCACCGTCGGCTTCGGCACGCAGGGCGGCGCCACGGCCGACGTCGACGGCATGTCGATCTACATGCGCTTCGACGAGGAAACGCTGAAGGCCATCGCCGACGTCACGCAGGCCCAGTATTTCTACGCCGGCTCCGCAACGGACCTGCGCAAGGTGTACGAAACGCTGAACGCGAAGTTCGTGCTGGAGAAAAAGGAAACGGAGATCAGCGCGCTCGCCGCCGCGGCGGCCGCGGCGTTCCTGATCGCCGGGGCGGTGTTCTCGCTGCTGTGGTCGAGCCGCCTGACGTAGCCGCCTGCACTTCTGCATCATCGACGATGCGCGCCCCGGCCTGGGCGAGCAATCCGCGCAGCAGCGAGCGGTGACAGCGGCTCTCGTCGGCGCAATAGCAGCCGACCGCGAAATTGGCGTGATGCGAGAGCGTCGCGAGCAGCGCGACGAGGCGCTGCTGCGCCGGCGCACGCATCTCCTGGCGATAGACGCGGGCGAAGCGCGCCCAACGCTTCGGCGTCCATGGTTCGGCGAGCGCCCAGGACACGAGCGCGGCGCTCGGCGCGAGGTCGGGCGTCCACACGTCGAAATGATCCCGCGCGCTCCAGTCCTCCTTGCGCACGCCGCGCGGCGGGCGGCGCACCGTGCCGAGCCGCGGGCCTTCCTGCGGCGCGCGCGGCGTTCCGAAGCGAACGATGCGAATCGGCATGGAGCGATGGTACGCGGAGCGCTCAGGCCATGCACATCCGCGCCGCACTCCGGCGCGCCGCGTGCAGCCTGTGAGCCGTCACCCCCGCTCGGCGGGGGCTGACTGCGCGGCGTAGATCGCTCGCACGGTCTCGATCGTGTCGGCATCGGCCGCCTGCTTGTCTGGCCGATAGCCCTTGACGCGCGCAAAGCGCAGCGCAAGGCCGCCGGGGTAGCGCGGACTGGCCTGCAGGTCGTTGAAGGCGATCTCGACCACGAGCTCGGGACGCACGTGCACGACCCAGTCGTCCTGCGTCACGGCACGCTCGAGCAGCGCCTGCGTCTGCCATTCGAGCAGCGCGTCGGTCAGCCCCTTGAACGTCTTGCCGAGCATGACGAACCCGCCGCTGGCCGGATCACGCGCGCCCAGATGCAGGTTCGACAGCCAGCGGTGGCGCCGGCCGTGGCCCCATTCGGCGGCCAGCACGACGAGATCGAGCGTGTGCGTGCGCTTGACCTTGAGCCACGCGGCGCTGCGCGTGCCCGGCTCGTAGGGCGCGTCGAGCGCCTTGACCATGACGCCTTCGTGACCGCGCGCAATGGCGTCGTCGTAGAACGCCTGTGCCGCAACGGGATCGCCGGTCACCAGCCGCGGCGTCAACCGATGTGCCGGCAGCGCATCGGCCAGCCGCGCGAAGCGCGTGGATGCGGGCTCGCCGACGAGATCCACACCGTCGTGGCGCAGGCAGTCGAAAAAGAACACCGACAGCGGCAAGGCGGCACGCTGCGCCTCGACGTCGAGCTGGCGGCCGAAGCGGCGCATCGTATCCTGGAATGGGTAAGGCGCGCCGTCTTCGCGCAGGGCGATGGCCTCGCCGTCGAGGATCAGATCGCCGGCCGGCAGTTCGTGCACCGCCGCGACGATCTCCGGCGCCGCGGGCGTCACGTCGTTGCCGGTACGGGTGAAGATGCGCACCTCACCTGCCTGCTTGTGCACCTGGACGCGCGCGCCATCGAGCTTCCATTCGACGGCGGCCAGCCGCAGTGCGCCCAACGCTGCGGTCATGTCATCCGCGGGTTGCGCCAGCATCGGGGCGAGCGGCTGGAACAGCGTGATGCGAAAGCCCCGCAAGCCCGCGGCGCCGTCGAGCAGCGCGGCTCGTGCGACGGCGGCGATGCCACCGGCGATGCTCGCCGCGCGGCGTACCTCGCCTGCGGGCAGCGCGGCCGCGGCCGCAACCGCTTCGACCATCAGCCCTTCGAGTGCGCCCTGGCGCAGCTCGCCCAGCAACAGGCGCACGACGAACGCCTGCTCCTCGGCGGTGGCGCGGGCGAACAGTGCCGACAATGCTTGCGTGCGCGCAGCCACCGACCCGCGCCCGGTCGTCTCCACGACCGCTTGCAGTGCGGAATCGACATGAGCGAGCGTCAACGCGCTCGTCGCGGCAGGTGGCGCAGCAGCGGCACGGATGAGCGCATAACCGATGCCGCCGCGCCCCTGCCGCGTCTCGCCGGCGAGATAGGCGACGCCAAGCGCGATCTCCTCGGGCCCCAATGCGCGCAGGAATGCCGCGAGCTCGGCGATCTTGCTGCGCCGACTCGCATGGCGGCCCACCCGCTCGGACACGGCGACGAGCGCCGCCAGTGTCGTCATCGCTGCGACGCCGCAGTGGCGTCAGCCCGGCGGCAGCGCCGCGAACGACGCGAGGTCGCCCGGCTTGCGCAGCATCTTGTCCACTTCGGCGGCGTGCAGCTCCTCGGCATGGATCATCTGGCGCGCGAATTCCTCGAGCGCGACGGAGCGGCCCGCCACGAGCCCGAGCAGCTCGCGATAGAGCGCGAGCGCCTGTCCTTCGGCTTCGAGCGATTCGCGCAGCATGGCGGCGATGTCGTGCTGATGCGTGTCGAGCAGCGGGCCGATGGCCAGCGATGGATGCGCGCCGAGCGTGGTGACCCACTCGCCGACCTGCTGCGCGTGCAGGAGCGATTCATCGGCCTGGCTGCGCAGCCACGACACGATCGGAATGCGGCTGAATCCGAACACGAGGAAGGAGTAATGCGTGTAGCGCACCACGCCGGCGAGCTCGGACTCGAGCAGGCGGTTGAGCACGCCGACCACCTTGTCACGATCGATCGATTGCATGGCATCTCTCCTCAGCGGCACGCGGTGCCCGTTCCCGCGAATACTTCACGCGTGATGGACTTGCTTTGCGCGGCGCCCAGCACGTCGTAGGCGAACATCGCATGGTTGCCGTCGGCGAACGCGAAGGTTGCGCTCCCTACCGGCGTGCGGATCACCGCCGCAGCATCGAACGGCGCACCGAAGGCGGGACCGCTCGTGCGCACGACCGTCCCAGTGTAAACCCGATCGGCGGTCTTCGCAGCCGTGACGGAGAGCCACAACGGCGTGTTGTCGCGGTCGTACGTGAACCACGCGGCGAAGATCGTATCGCCCTGGTGCGTCAGGTTGATGCCCCAGCCGGATTCGGAGCCCGCGGGCGCGTTCCACCACAGATCCTGGTAGTTCGCCGCAGCGGCGAGATCGGACTGAGTGCCATACCAGCACGAGGCCTGCGGGCCGAAGATCTGGCGGGTGATGGCCTTGGTTTGCGCCGGCGCACCGGTCACGGCGTAGCTGAAGCGTCCATTCGCGGCGTCGTCGAACGTCAGCGTGCCCGTGCCGACGGCTGTCAGTGTCACGGCAGCAGGAGCGAATGGCACTGCGTCGAATGCCGGCCCATTCGCGCGTACGATCGTGCCGGCGTACGTCGCGTCCCCCGTGCGGTTGGCGGTCATGGCAAGCCATGTCGCCTTGCCGGCCGCATCGTACGTGAACCAGGTCGCGTAGATGACGTCGCCCTGGTGCGCGAGGTCGAGGCCCCACCCGGATTCCGATCCCGCCGGGGCGTTCCACCACAATCCGCCGAAGTTTGCCGACTGCGCACCGTTGAGCGGGGTGGCGAGCGCGTCGTCGCCACCACCGGCGACGCTCGTCATCGACGCGAGGCGTGCGTAGGCGACGAGGTCGCCGCGCACGGTCGCATCGAGGAACGTGATGGTCCAGGTGAAGATGTCGCCGGCCGACGCTGCGTCGAACCGGTGATCGAGGCCATCGAGCGTGACGAGCGCGTGCGGGCTCGCGAGCCGGCTCAGGCCTTGCGCTGTCTGCGCGAGCGGTGCCGTGAAATCGGCGGTGCCGCCGATGGCGAGATAAGGCAGCGTGACACCGTCGAGACCGTGCGCATCGCGGCCGAACGCGGGGAACACCGACTGACCGAAGTAAGGGATGTATCCGACGGCTGACTTGAGGCGCCCATCGTTTGCGACCCGCGACCAGGATTGACCGATCGAGCTCGTGAGCCCGCCGCCTGCCATGAGCAGCAGGCTCTCGCCGCCCTGGCTCGCGCCGAAGCCGCCGACCTGGTCAGCGTCGAGGTGCGCGGTCCACGCCGGATCGACAAGCAGCCGATCGAGCAACGCGGAGAGCGCGAGCGGGCGCAGCGCCTGCATCGCGATGAAGTCGGACAGATGCGAGACGAGATGGAACACATTGTCCAGGTTGTCCGGGGTGAGGTCGGAGAAGCGCGGATCGCCATGGAAGGGCGCCGCAACGACGTAACCGTAGCTCGCCAGCGTGAGGATCGCGCCGAAGTAATCGCTCGTGACCGGGCTGCCGCCGTAGCCGTGGGAGAACACGATGAGCGGATAGCGCAACGTCGCATCGACGAACAACGGCGCATCGCCCGCGCGCTGCATGTGCGGCACGCTCGCGCCGTTCGGGAGAGGATAGTCGGGCCGCGGATTCGCAGCGATGGTCGGGTAGCACACCAGCGCGACGTATGGAACGACCTTGCCGGCATACGAGCCGAACAGCGTGCTGTCGCCCGGCGTGGGCACGGCCATGCCGACGGTGCTCGCGGGCTCGGCGAGCAGCTCGGCGGCGTAGTGCGCGCGCGTGCCTTCCCAGTAATCGGCGATCGGCGTGCCCGGGGCCACGCGGCTCGTGTCCTGTGCGACATCGGTGCACGCCACGGCGTGCGGTCCGGGCAGCGCAAGCGGCGCCACCGCGATGGCGTGCGCGCTGGTCGACGTGACGAGGAGAGCGGCAAGCCATGCCGCAACGGCCAGCGCGCGGTGTGCCCCGCGCAATGCGAACGAGCTCATGATCCACCGCACCATCCACGCACGGCGCGGACTTCGGCGTTGCCTGATTGACGGATGCGGGCACGCGGCCCAGCGTCGTTTTACCGCGCCGCTCGCGCACACGCAACGGTTGCTGCGCACTGGCGTCTCCGGATCACGACACGCTGCGCGACTGCGGCATGTCGTCGCCCTCGCCGAGCGCCGGGCGGAGGCCCGTGCGAATCGCTAGGGCGCTTGCCTGCGGTCGTTCGGCATGTCCTCGCACGCGGTGCGATAGCGC
This sequence comes from Casimicrobiaceae bacterium, assembly GCA_035475895.1. Taxonomy (GTDB): domain Bacteria; phylum Pseudomonadota; class Gammaproteobacteria; order Burkholderiales; family Casimicrobiaceae; genus VBCG01. The sequence continues at coordinate 13,456 of DATILY010000092.1, forward strand.
TCCACCACGGCGCTGCCGACCGACGCATGGCTCGGCTCGGGCGTCGGACTGCCGCCGACCACGTAGACGGCGTCGCCGAGGACCGCGGCGCGCGCGAAGTTGCGGCCCGTCGGCATGGGTGGCATGCGTTGCCAGCCTGCGGGCGCGAGGCGCAGCACGTCGTCGAGGCTTTGGCCGCGTGCCTGTGATTCGCCGCCGAACACGTGCAGCGCGCCGCAATAGACGACCGCGCCTGCCGTGCCGCGCGGCTCGATCGGCGGTCCAGCCAGCCACCGCCGCTCGGCCGGGTCGTAGATGTCCACCGCGCCGAAATCGGCCGGTCCGCTGCGCCCGCCGACCGCGACCAGGCGGCCGTCGAGCACCGTGGCAGCGGGGCTGCCTTCGGCGCGTGGCAGCGGCGGCAGCGCGCGCCACGTGTCGCTGCGCGGGTCGTAGACATCGTGATCGGCGAGCGTCGTCCGATCGTTGCCGCCGCCGATCACGTGGATTCCATCCTCCATGACCACGGCCGCGTGGCCGCCACGGGGGGCGGGCAGGGGGGCGGCCCGGCTCCACGCATGCGTGAGCGTGTCGTACACGTGCACGCTGGCGACGGGGACGTTGGAGACCGTATCGAAGCCGCCGATCAGATAGATCCGGTTGCCCAGCACGGCGGCTGCAGGCGCGTTCACGCCGCGGCCGGGCAGCCGGGTTTCATCGTGCCACTGCAGGCCGTCGAAGCGCTCGACGACGAGCACCGGTGCGCCACGGGCTCCGGTGCCGGCGAGCGCGTAGAGCGCCCCGCCTGCCGCGACGACCGCGTGCGCCGCGCGGCCATGATGCATCGAGGGCGCCGCCGACCAGGGGGTTCCGCGCTCTGTCGGGGAGGCGAGCGTGCAGCCGGCAAGACCGAGCGCGACGGCAGCCGCCTTGGCCAGTGCACGCAACATCGGGAGAGCTCCATTGGATGACGTGCGCATGGTAGCGGCGCGCGCATGCGTTACCCAGCGCCGCTCGCGAACGGGAGGCGCGTGCCGGCGAACGCGTGGCCGCGCGCGGCAGGACGCGCGCGACGGCACGATCCGTCCGGCGGCCCGCGGCACGGGCAGGCGCGCCCGTGCGACACTTCAGCCCGTCAACGCTCGCCGCAACGGGACCTGCCGTGCTCGACACCGCCACCACACCGAGCGCCATCGTGCGCTACCTCGACCAGTACGTGATCGGGCAGGAGGACGCGAAGCGCATCGTCGCCGTCGCGGTCTATTCGCATTTTCGCAAGATCGCCAACGCGAACCGCGGCGACGCGGCCATCGTCAAGAGCAACATGCTGCTCATCGGCGCGTCGGGCACCGGCAAGACGCTCCTGTGCGAGACGCTCTCGCGTGGCCTCGGCGTGCCGTTCGTCACGGCCGAGGCGACTTCGCTCGCGCAGACGCGCTACGTGAGCGACGAGATCGAGGCGATCCTGCAGCGGCTCGTCGACAAGGCGGGCGCGGAGGTGGCGCGCGCGCAGCACGGCATCGTCTTCATCGACGAGATCGACAAGCTGAAGGCGCCCGAAGGCCGCACCAGCGGTACTTCCGGCGAGAGCGTGCAGCACGCCCTGCTCAAGATCATGGAGGGCGCGCCGGTCAAGCTCGCCGACGGGCGCATCATCGACACGACGAACGTCCTGTTCATCTGCGGCGGCGCCTTCGTCGGCCTCGACGACATCGTCAAGTCGCAAACCCACGGCTATGGCTTCATCGCCACCTCGCAGAGCGACAACCAGCGCATCCTCGATCGGCTCAACTCGCGCGTGAAGCCCACCGACCTGTTCGAATACGGCCTGATTCCGGAGTTCACCGGCCGCCTGCCGATCATCGCGCGCTTCAGCGACCTGGACCGCGCCATGCTGGTGCGCATCATGACCGAGCCGCGCGACGCGCTCTATCAGCAGTTCCGCGACATCTTCGCGCACGAAGGCGTGGAGCTCGAGGTGGCGCCCGCGGTGTTCGAGCAGATCGCCGAGCTCGCGATCCAGTACAAGACCGGCGCCCGCAGCCTGCGCGGCATTTTCGAGGAGCTGATCGCACCGGTGCTCTACGTGGTGCCCGACCAGCGCGACATCCGCAAGGTGACGGTGCGCTCGCTGTTCGCCGAGCCCCAGTTCGAGCGCCGCGTCTAGGACGCGCCTACCAGACCTTGCAGCGCGTTTCGCGCACCATCGGCTGGCCGGCCTTGCAGCTGAACGCGCGCGTGAATTCCGGCAGGTTGGCCACCACGCCGTTGACGCGATAACGGCTGGGCGAGTGATGGTCGGTCGCCGCGAGCACGCGCTGCTGCTCCGGACGCACGTTCTCGCAATTCGACTGCCCGAAGCCGATGAAGAACCGCTGCTCGGACGTCAGGCCATCGATCGGCGTCAATGCGGCGCCCGCGACCTGCGCTTTCCATGCGAACCAGGCGAGCACGAGTCCGCCCAGATCCGCGACATCCTCGCCGATCGTCAGCTTGCTGTTGATGCGGATGTCGTCGACCGCGGTGTACTGCCCGTACTGCTCGACGATGCAGGCGGTGCGTGCATCGAACTGGCGGGCGTCCTGCGGAGTCCACCAGTCCTTGAGGTTGCCTTGCGCGTCGAACTGGCGGCCCGAGTCGTCGAACCCGTGCGTGAGCTCGTGTCCGATCGTTCCGCCCGTGTTGCCATAGTTGGGCGCATCGTCCATGCGCGGGTCGTAGAGCGGCGGCTGCAGCACGCCGGCGGGGAAGTTGACGCTGTTGAGCTGGGGATCGTAGTACGCGTTGACGGTGGGCGGCGTCATCACCCACTCGCCGCGATCCACCGGCTTGCCGATCTTGGCGAGCTGGCGCCGGAATTCGAAGCGATTCGCGCGCACCACGTTGCCGAAGAAGTCGTGCCGCATGACGTCGAGCGGCCCGTAATCGCGCCAGCGGTCCGGATAGCCCACCTTGTTGACCACCGTGGCGAGCTTTTCCTTCGCCTTCTGCCTGGTCGCGGCGCTCATCCAGTCGAGCCCGTCGATCTCGGTCCTCATCGCCGCCTCGATCTGCCGCGCCATCTGCTGCGTGCTGGCTTTGAGCGGCGGGCCGAACGCACGGCGCACGAACTCCTGGCCCAGCGCCTCACCCAGCTGCGCGTCGACGAGCGCCACGCAACGCTTCCACCGCGGGCGCAGCTGCGGCGTACCGCTCAGCGTATGGCTGAAGAAGGCGAAGTTCTCGTTGACGAACGCCGTCGACAGGTACGGCGCCATCGCATGCACCACGTGCCAGCGCAGGTACGTGCGCATGTCGTCGACGCTGCGCGTGGTCCATTCGCGGTCGAGGGCACGATAGAACTCCGGCTCGGTCACGTTGAACGTCGTCACGGCGCCGAGGCCGAGGGTGCGCAGATAGCGCGGCCAGTCGAATTGCGGCGTGAGCGCGCGCAGGCCGGCAACATCCATCTTGTGATACAGCTTGTACGGATCGCGGCGATCGACCTGCGTGAGCGACGCTTGCGCGAGCGCGGTCTCGACCGACATGACCACCGCGGCTTCACGCTGCGCGGCATCCGCCGCATGACCCAGCAGACGGAAGGTGCGCGCCACGTGAGCGGCGTACTGCGTGCGCAACGTTTTCGACGCCTCGTCGTCCTTGACGTAATAGTCGCGATCCGGCAGCCCGAGGCCGCCGGCATCGGCGAACGCGATCACGCGTGTCGCATCCTCGAAATCCTGGCTCGAGCCGAAGCCGAAGAACAGGCCGCTGTCGCCGAGCGCCATGTGCAGCTGCGCCAGCAGCGGCGCGACGTCGCGGCGCGCGCGCAGCCGGTCGATCGCGGCAAGCCAGCGATGCAGCGGCTTGACGCCCCGCCGCTCGATCGCCGCTTCATCCATGCAGGCGCTGAAATAGTCGCCGATCTTCTGCTGCGTGGACGTGCGGCGGGGTACGGGCTTGGCAACCTCGCCGAGAATGCCCCACAGGTAGCGCTGGTTGGCGTCGTGCAGCTTGCCGTACACATGCCACGACGACTGGTCGGCAGGAATGGGATTGGCCGCCAGCCAGCCGCCGCACGCGTAGCGATAGAAGTCGACGCACGGGTCAGCGGAGCGGTCCATGGCATGAAGGTCGAGTCCCGGCGTGTACGGCAGTGCCGTGATGGGACGCTCGGCCTGCGGCGGGGCTTTGGCGGGCTGCGCGAGCGCGCCAGCAACGGAATACAGAAGGCCGGCCAGGAGCACGATTGCACAGCGCATGGGGTTCCCTTCGCGGCAGCGAGCGGGCCGCCGACGGCATCATAGCGGCTTGCCTTAAACTGGCTGCTCCGGCGGTAAAGCCGCCGCATCCGGGGTGATGCAATGTCGGTCGGCGAGCGCAGGCATTTTTCGATGATCCGCGGGTTCCACCTCGCGGACTTCTTCACGCTTGCCAACGCCGCGTGTGGGGTGGCAGCCGTGTTCTGCGCGATGGCCTACGTGGGCAGCGGCGCGCTGGCGCAGTTCCTGGCGGCCGCCGCGCTCGCGCCGGCCGCGCTGCTGTTCGACGTGCTCGACGGACGCGTCGCACGCTCGCGCGCCCAGCACTCCGCGCTGGGCCGTGAGCTCGATTCGCTGGCAGACGTCATCTCGTTCGGCGTAGCGCCCGCGGCGCTCGCTTACGCTGCCGGGATGCGCGGCGCGCTGGACTGGGTCGCGTTGCTGTATTTCGTCTGCTGTGGTGTCAGCCGGCTCGCCCGCTACAACGTCACTGCTGAAACGCTCGCCGAAGGCACCGGAAAGGTCCGCTACTTCGAGGGCACCCCCATTCCGACGAGCGTCATCCTCACGGCGCTGCTGGCCTATGCTGCCTGGCAGGGCCGGATCGGCGATTCGCTGTACGGCGGCGCGCTGACGCTCGGGACGTGGACGTTGCATCCGCTCGTGCTGCTGTTCGTGCTGTCGGGCACGCTCATGATCAGCAAGACCTTGCGGATTCCCAAACCTTGACGTTGGCGAACTTCGCGGCGGCGCCGGTTTCCAACGGGATGCGCATGAACGATCTATCCACGTCGGCCCCGGTCCTCGGCAACCTGCAATTCGACAATGCGTTCGTGCGCGACCTGCCGGGCGACCCGTTCGACGGCCCGCAGCGCCGGCAGGTGCACGGGGCACTGTATTCGCGCGTGCAGCCCACGCCCGTTCGCGCACCACGCGTCATCGCCTACGCACGCGAAGTCGCGGCGCTGCTCGGCATCGACGAATCCCAGATCCAGACACCGGCATTCGCCGAGGTGTTCGCCGGCAATCGCACGGTCGAAGGCATGGCGCCGTATGCCGCCAATTACGGTGGACATCAGTTCGGCCATTGGGCGGGCCAGCTCGGCGACGGACGCGCGATCACCCTCGGCGAAGTGATCACGCAGCAAGGCGCGCGCTTCGAGCTCCAGCTGAAGGGCGCGGGCGCCACGCCTTATTCGCGTACGGCCGACGGCCGCGCCGTGCTGCGCTCGTCGGTGCGCGAATTCCTGTGCAGCGAGGCGATGCATCACCTGGGCATCCCCACCACGCGCGCGCTCTGTCTCGTCGCGACCGGCGAAGAAGTCGTGCGCGACATGTTCTACGACGGGCACCCGCGCGCCGAGCCCGGCGCCATCGTATGCCGGGTCGCGCCGTCGTTCATCCGGTTCGGCAACTTCGAGCTGCCTGCGTCGCGCGACGACGTGCCGCTCCTGGAGCGGCTCATCGATTTCACGATCCGGCGCGATTTCCCGTCGCTTGCCGGGCCCGGCCCCATCGACGCGGCCGTGCGCACGCAGTGGTTTGCCGACGTGTGCGAGCGCACGGCCCGCATGGTGGCCGGCTGGATGCGCGTGGGGTTCGTCCACGGCGTCATGAACACCGACAACATGTCCATCCTGGGCCTGACGATCGACTACGGCCCGTACGGCTGGATCGACGACTACGATCCCGACTGGACGCCCAACACCACCGATGCCGAGGGCCGGCGTTACCGGTTTGGCGCGCAGCCGCAGATCGCCTACTGGAATCTCACGCGGCTCGCCGGCGCGCTGGCACCCGCGTTCGAGTCGGTCGAGCCGCTGCAAGCCGGCCTGGAGCGCTACGCCAGGACGTTCGTTGCGACGGACCGGCAGACGATCGCCGCCAAGCTCGGCCTTGTCGCCTGCACCGACGACGACGTCGCGCTGATGCAGTCGCTGCAGCAGCTCATGCACGCAGCCGAGGTCGACATGACGCTGTTCTTCCGCGGCCTGGCGGAGGTCGATCCCGCGGCACCGGCGCTCCTGCCGCTCGAGAACGCCTTCTACGATGAGGACAGGCGCGAGGCGCAGCGACCTGCCTTCGAGGCATGGCTCGAGGCGTATACCGGGCGCGTGCGGCAGGACGCGCGTTCGCAGCCCGTGCGGCGCGCGCTCATGAACGCCGCCAATCCGCGCTACGTGCTGCGCAATTACCTCGCGCAGCAGGCGATCGACCGCGCCGAGCAGGGCGACGAGGCCGGCATCGCCGAGCTCCTCGACGTCATGCGCCGCCCGTACGACGACCAGCCGGGGCGCGAAGCCTTCGCCGCGCGGCGTCCCGACTGGGCGCGCACGCGCGCCGGCTGCTCGATGCTTTCGTGCAGCTCCTGAGGACCATGGGGCTAGAGCGTGCGCAGGAAGGCGACGAGGTCCCGTTTGTCCGCCTCGGTGAAGTGGATGTCGAAGCGCGTGTCGTAGAAGTCGACCACTGCGCGCAGGTCCTTCGCCATGCCGTTGTGGAAGTACGGCGCACGCGTGGCGACCGCGCGCAGCACCGGACCCTTGAACCGCGCGATGTCTTTCCAGCGTCCGCTCACCAGCGCGCGGCCCGGATCCGTGGTCTGGATGGTCGCGCCCGTCTGCTTGTTGCGCAGCGTGTAGAGCGGCATGTCCGGCGTGCGGCGTGAAGCATCCGCGACACCGATGTCGAGCGGGGCCGGGATGGAATGGTCGCCGGCTCCGGGCGCATCGTGGCAGGTGGTGCACGTGCCTTGCAGCACCGGCACCGACAGGTCGTCGTTGAGGCCCTTGACGCCCGTGATGGTGATCGGATGCGTATTGAACAGCGTTTGCCCGCGCAGGATGGAGGCGCGCGCGGTGGTCACGCGATGGTCGGGCGCATCGATGCCCAGCATCTTGAGCGAGGCGTCCCACGTGTCGTACAGGTCGAAGACGACCGACTTGAACAGGCCGCCGGTGCGGTAGTCGCCCGACACGACGTCGTTGATGCCGAAGTAGAACGGTGCTTCGGCCAGCGGTCGCGGGCCTCCGGTGGCGTGCCGCGCGGTCAGGCTCCCGGCCTCGTTGTCGTAGACCTGCGCGGTATAGAGGCTCGTTTCGAACGCCACGATGGCCGCGCGGTCGGCTTCACTCAGTTCCTGTGCGGCCTGCGCGTGTCCGGTCGTCGCGCCGTTCGCCTGATGCTCCAGATTGACGTCCAGCGAGGCGAAGCAGCTGCTCGTGCCGAGCACGCAGTCGCGCGACCCTGCATCGAGAAACGTCTCGCGTCCATCCCACATGACGGCGGAAAGAAAGCGCAAGTTGGTGGACGGCAGCGGGCGGCGAAACAGGCTCAGGTCCGCGCTGCTGGCGTGACCGTACGGATCGTCGACCGCGACGAGCTCGAACTCCGCGTTCGCCGGGATCGGCATGCCGACCCGGATCAGGGCCTTGCTGAGCAGCATGCTGTACGCTGCGCGCCGCGCCTCGACGGTCGAGACATCGACGTTGGGCGCGTTGGAGCCGTCCACGGTGCGGAACACGGGATCGGTGCCACCGCTGGCGTCGAAGCGCGCCTGCACGCCTTCGGGCGTGATGGTCCATCCTTCACTCGGCTGGTGACAGGTGTCGCAGCTGCGGCCGTTGCTGCCGAAGCTCTTGAAGAACGGATCGTCGAAGTCGATCGGCCCGGTCGTGCTGTATGTCGCCGCGAATCCGCTCGCATTCGGAAACGGCGCCATGCTGGGCAGTGGCGCACGATCGCCCGCATCCGCAACCGCCGTGCACAACGCCAGCGCGCCCGCGATCACCCGGGCACCTCCCCATCGCCTGTTACGCATCGACTCCATGCCGCATCTCCCTGTGTTGTCCTGCTACTCCATAGATCGCAAACGAGCCGCCGGATGCGACACGTCCGGTGGCCGTCCGATGAACGGCAGGGCAAGGAACGAGGGATCACGAGGATGCGAGCAGCCGCTCGGCTGCGCGCGTGTCCGGATGCGTGGCGCCAAGCGTGGAACGCAATTGCTCGACCGCCGCCTGCGCCGCCGTGCGCGCAGCCTGCGCGTCGCCGGCTGCCTGCTCGACCGCGGCCAGGGTCGCGAGGGCCATGCCGAAGAAGCTGGAAGGCTTGCCGGCCGCGGCGCGTGCCTGCTCCAGCGCAACGGCGCGCCGTGCATCGGTCCATGCTGCGTCGACGTCGCGAAGCTTGTACTGGGCGCCGAGCTCGACCAGCATCGCCACGCGGTTGCCGTCGTCCGGGGCCGGCGCACGATCGACCACACGCTCCGCGCGGGCCAGCAGGTCGCCGACGTTGAGCGGCTTGCCCGACGGGGCCGCGTCGGCGAGCAGGAACTGGTTGAGGTCGTTGATGGCTTCGGCGCGCGACAGCTGGCGCAACGCGAAGTCGCGCTGCGCGCCCGCTGCGCGGGCTTCGCGGTCGGCGCGCGCGCTTTCATCGCGTGCGCGTTCGGCCTGCAGCGTTGCGCGATGCGCCTGCGTGAGCGTGCCGATGAAGCCGCCGATCAGCGCGATGCCCGCGAACGTGGCGAGCGCAAGGGCCAGCCGATTGCGGCGCACGAATTTCGACGCACGATAACGCAGCGTAACGGGCCGCGCACGCACGGGCTGCTGGCGCAGGTGGCGGCGCAGGTCGTCCGCGAACGCGTCGGGACCCGGATACCGTTCCGTCGGCGCCTTCTTGAGCGCACGCGCCACGATGAGCTCGAGGTCGCCGCGCAGCCGTTGCGCGAGCGCGCGCGGCGTGGCAGCGCGCAGGGCGGCGAGCTCGGCGCTCGTCCGCTCGGCGACCGCCGACATGCGCGGCGCGTCACGCTCTACGATGCCGCGCAATCGATCGACCGGACCTTCGCCTTCGATCGTCGTCGGGTGGCGGCCGCACAGGAGCACGTAGAGCATGACGCCGAGCGCGTACACGTCGGTGGCGGTCGTGACGTCGTCCCCGCGCACCTGCTCGGGTGCCGCGTATTCCGGCGTGTACGCGCGTCCGCCGATGCGCGTGAGCTCGGTCGCCGCACCGGCGGCGTCCGGCTCGTTGAGCAGCTTCGCGATGCCGAAGTCCAGCAGCTTGACGCGGCCGTCGCCGGTGACGAGGACGTTCGAAGGCTTGAGGTCGCGATGCAGCACCAGGTTGCGGTGCGCATAGGCGACGGCATCGAGCACTCCGAGGAAGAGCTCCACGCGCCTGGTGACGTCGAGCGCGCGTGCGTCGCAATCGCGATCGATCGCCTGGCCTTCGACGTGCTCGAGCACGAGGTAAGGCTGGCGACCCGCGATCATGCCGGCATCCAGCAGGCGCGCGATGCCCGGATGCGCCAGGCGTCCGAGAATGTGGCCTTCCTGCGTGAAGCGCGCAAGGCCGGTGTCCCTGCGGAGCGCGAGGTTCAGCAGCTTCACCGCCGCGTGGCCCTCGAAGCGGCCGTCGTTGCGCTCCGCGAGCCACACGGTGCCCATGCCGCCTTCGCCGATGACGCGAACGAGCGTGTACGGTCCGACGCGCATCCCGGCGAGGGTGGCCATCGTGGCAGCCGGCAGCGCGGTGCCGGTCATGAAGCCGGCTGCGTCGAGCAGCGCGTCACGGGCCAGCATCTCGTCGAGGCGCCGGGCGAGATCGGCGTCGCGCGCGCGCAACACCGCCAGCCGCGCCGTGCGTCCGGCCGGGTCGAGGTCGAGCAGCGCATCGAGCTCGGCGGCCAGCTCGTTCCAGCGCGGGAGCCCGCGGCTGGATGCGGGAGTCGTGGGCGTGGTCACGCTGAAACGGACAAGAAGGGGCGGGCGCGGACGCTCAGTCGGTGCGCAGCGCGTGGTGGAGCAAGAGCCGCGCCTTGTGCCAATCGCGCTGCACGGTGCGCTCGGACACGCCGCGCTGGGCTGCGATCTCGCCGAAGGTAAAGCCGCAGAAGAACTTCAGATCGACGAGCTCCGCCAGCGCGGGATCGACGCGCGCGAGCTCCTCGAGCGCGTCGTTGATCGCGCCGAGCTCTTCGCCTGCCGGGGTGCCGTCGGCCACGGACGTGTCGATGGCGGTGAGGTGAAAGGCGCCGCCGCGCTTTTGCGCGCGCCGCTCGCGCACGTAATCGATCACCAGGCCGCGCATGGCCCGCGCCGCGTAGGCGAAGAAGCGCGCGCGATCGGGAAACTGCGGCTCGCGCGACGACATGTCCATGTAGGCTTCGTGCAGCAGCGTCGTGGCGCTCAGCGTGGAGCTGCCGTTGCGGCGCAATTGGCGCGCCGCGAGGCGATGCAGGTCGCGATAGAGCTCTCCGAACAGGGACGCCTGCGGATCGCGCGTGATCGGGGTCGGAGATTCGGTCATCATGGCGCGGGGGTCGGCGCGGACTGGGCCGCACGACGTACCGTACCGCCAGTGTGCCAGCAGACCGGTGCGCCGGCAGCTGAAAATTCCATCCGCCGCGTGGCGGGATTGTCACGCGCTTTGCGATCTTCAGGTCATGGGTGCCGTCGCGCGCCCGTGTTCGAGGAGAGCGCAATGCGTAATATTTACCAACTGCCATCGCGGCGCACACGCATGCACCTCATGCGGGCCGCCGGCGTCGTGGCTGCGCTAGGACTGGCTGGCCTGATCACCCACGCGCCGACGAGCGGCTCGCTGGACCGTCATGGCAGCATCGCCACGGCAGCCGCCGCCGACCGCAGCGCCACGCCTGGGGAAACGACGTACTTGCCGGCGCAGTACGAGCTGCACGCGGCTCCCCCGGAGACGCACATCGAAGCGTTCTAGCAGCGCGCCGGCCAGCGGCCGCGCGCTCAGCACGAAGGCGCGCGGCGGGCGACGAGATCGATTTCCACGCGCGCGCCGCGCGCCAGACCGGTGACGCCGATGCATGTGCGTGCCGGCAGGCGCCCCGGCGCGAAGTAGGACGCGTACACCGCGTTCATGCGCGCGTAATCCTCGTCGAAATGGCGCAGGTACACGCGCGCCGCGGCCACGTCGGCGAACTCCAGGCCGCATCCGGTGAGCACGCTGCGAAGGTTGCGCATGACCTCGTGCGTCTGGTCCTCGATGCCCGCGGGATAGGGCGACGTATTGGCGGTGCCCGTGAACGGCATCTGCCCTGTGACGAACACCCATCCGTCGGCCTCGACGGCGTGGCTGAACGGCGCGACGGGATCGGGCGCGCCACCGATCATGTGGAAGATCAAGTCGGACATGCCGCGATACTAGCGTCCTCGCGTGCGGACGCAAGCGGCGCGGATGGACATCGGTCGGGCGCGTGGCACAATCGACGGCTTACCGCTGCCCTCCATGCCGTCCGCTCTCCCCGCCGTCCCCCGCAGCCGCCATGCCGATGTCGACTCCCGCCGCGCGTGGATTCGTCTCGTCGTGAGCCTGCTGTTGTCGACCATCGGTGGCGTGGGCATGTGGTCGGTCGTCGTGGCGCTCCCCACCGTGCAGGCCGAATTCGGCGTGGCGCGCGGCGAAGCGTCGCTGCCGTACACGCTCACCATGATCGGCTTCGGCATCGCGGGCATCGGCATGGGTCGGCTGTCCGACCGCTTCGGCATCCTGGTGCCCGTGATGCTGGGCTCGGTGGTGATGGCGCTCGGCTACGCCGCAGCCGCATCGTCGTCAAGCGTGTGGCAATACACGCTGGCGCAGGGCCTCCTCGTCGGCGCCGGCAGCTCCGCCACGTTCGCCCCGCTGCTCGCGCACACGTCGATGTGGTTCGACCGGCGGCGCGGCATCGCGGTGGGCGTCTTCGCCAGCGGCAACTACTTCGCCGGTGCGATCTGGCCGCCGATCGTCCAGCACTTCATCGAAACGGCCGGCTGGCGCCATACCTACTTCGGCATCGCGGCGTTCTGCGCGGCGACGATGCTGCCGCTCGCGCTGTTGCTGCGCAAGCCGCCGCCGGCGCACGAAGTGCCGGCCGCGGGCGCGCGCGCAGCACTGCATCGGCCGCTGCCGCTCGGCGTGTCCCCGCGCGCGCTGCAGACGCTGCTGATCATCGCGGGCGTGTGCTGCTGTGTCGCGATGTCGATGCCGCAGGTGCATCTCGTCGCGTATTGCGGCGACCTCGGGTATGGCGCAGCGCGCGGCGCCCAGATGCTGTCCGTGATGCTGGCGTGCGGCATCGTCAGCCGGCTGACCTTCGGCTTCATCTCCGACCGCGTCGGCGGCTTGCGCACGCTGCTCATCGGTTCAGGCTTGCAGTGCGTCGCGCTGTTGCTGTTCCTGCCGTTCGACGGGCTCGTCTCGCTGTACATCGTCTCTGCGCTGTTCGGGCTGTTCCAGGGCGGCATCGTGCCGTCGTACGCCATCATCGTGCGCGAGTTCTTTCCCGCGCGCGAGGCCGGCGGGCGCGTGGGGGCCGTCATCATGGCCACGCTCTTCGGCATGGCGCTCGGCGGCTGGATGACCGGTGTGGTGTTCGACCTCACCGGCTCGTACAAGGCCGCGTTCGTCAACGGCATCCTGTTCAACCTGGTGAACCTGTCGATCGCGTCGTGGCTGATGCGCCGCAGCGTGGCGCGCCTCGCGACGGCGTGACGCGCGCTAGCGTGCAGGCTCCGGCGCGGCCAGCGTGCGCGCGAATGCCTGCAGCACGTCTGCGCTGACGTCGGACACGACGAGCCAGTCCATCGCGCCGTCGCTCGCCGGCACGACGTGGAACCCGCGGATCGTGCGCACACCCGCGGGCTGCGGATGTGTACCGGCCGGCTGCACGAAGGCGTCGACGACGTGGTCGCGATAGCGGTAGACGAGCGTCGCCACCGGATGGCCGTCGAGCTGGTCGAGACGTCCGCCCACGAGCGTGAAGCCGCTGCCCTCGGCGCGGGGCACCGGCGGTGAATAGTCCAGGCGTGCCGAGAGCCACGGTTTCACCGTGTGCTGATCCGACGATGCGACCGCGATGAGCTGATTGGCCGTCGTGGCGTGCACGTGCGCGGTGACGGCGGCTGCGATGACATCGTCGCGTGCGCGTGCCGTCAGCACCGCATTGACCACGACGAAGGCGAGCGCCGCCGCGACGGCGCCTGCGAGCCCGCCGGCGCCGAACCATCGCCAGCCGCGCGGCGCTGCGGCGGGCGCCTGCTGGCGCACGGCGTCGAGCACGCGCGCGCGCAGGGCGGGTGGGGCGGCGTGATAGGGCAGCTCGGCCCGCACGCGCGCACGCAGGTCCGCGAGCGCCTGCTGGGCCGACGCGCAGTCCGGGCAATCGCGCACATGGTCGGCGAGCGCCTGGCGCATGCGCCGGTCGGCCTCGCCGTCGGCGACCGCGGCGATGATGGTCGTCGCTTCGTGGCAGTTCATCCGTGCATCCCCGCACTGGGCTCGCGGACTGCCTGCAGCAGGGGCGAGCGTTGCAACAGCGCGCGTGCGCGCGCCAGGCGCGACATGACGGTCCCGATCGGAATGGCCGCGACCCGCGCGATCTCCTTGTATGACAGCTCCTCCAGCTCACGCAGGACGAGCACCTCGCGATAGGGCAAGGGCAGCGTGCCGACGGCGTCGGCGAGCGCCACCGCGGTTTCCTGGCGCAGCAGCAGGCGCTCCGGGTCGTCGCCCGGGTCCACGAGGGCGTCCAGCCGGGCGCCGTCGAGCGCCTCGGCGGGCCGGTTGCGCTGGAGCCAATCGTAGAACGCCCGGCGCACGATGGTCAGGAACCACGGTCGCGCATCGGCGCCGTCGAGCGAGCCGATATAGCGCAGCGCGCGCATGCAGGCCTCCTGCACCACGTCTTCGGCGTCGTGGGCGTCCCGCGCCAGCCACCGGGCGAGGTTGTAGCCGGCGCCCAGATGGGGCATGACCAGCGATTCGAAGCGGCGATGGGCGTTCACGGGGGGAAAAGGGGGGTGCCTTCCTGTCATACCGGGCGGGCCGGCAGGATATTCCCGCGGGAATGAAACGGCCCGCCGCGCGGTAGCACCCGGTGGATGCCGTTGCTCATCCCAAGGAGGGTGTCAGCGCGGTGGTGGCCACGGTCCCGGTGGCGGCCGGGCCGCACGGCATGAGCATGAGCGCGGTCGGGTGCACCGTCTACGTTCCGGTGACGGCAGCTGCGCCGTGAGCGTGATCGACACCGCCGGCGACCGCGTCGCGGCCAGCATCGAGCTGTGCAGCGCACTGCATGGCCTCGCGCCGGCCCCTACGACTACGTGTGCGCCATGCACCCGTACAGGCAGGGCTAGGTGGTCGTGCGCGCGCCTGACGCACGCTCACGGGACCAGCGCGAGGAACAGGAAGGCGGCGAAGACGACGAGGTGCACCGCGCCGACCATGATGTTGGTGCGACCGCTCACCAGCGTGATCGAGGCGACGAAGTACGTCAGGACGAGCAGCACGATGTCCTTGGCGTCGAGGCCCAGGACGAGCGGGATCTTCAGCCACAGCGATGCGAGCGCAACGGCGGGAATCGTGAGCCCGATGCTTGCCAGTGCGGAGCCGAGCGCGAGGTTGACGCTCGTCTGCAGGCGATCGACGAGCGCCGCGCGGATGGCGGCCCAGGTTTCCGGCAGGAGCACGAGCAGCGCGATGGCGATGCCGATGACGGAGCGCGGCGCACCGATCGCGCCGATCGCCCGCTCGATGCCTGGCGAGAGCACCTTCGCCAGTCCGATCACGGCGACCAGCGCAATGAGCAGCAGGCCGAAGCTGGCGAGCGCGCGCCCCTTGCTCGGCGCGGGCAGGTGCGTGTCCTCGCCGGCGCCGGGGGGAGGCAGGAAGTAGTCGCGGTGGCGCATTGTCTGCACGAACACGAACACACCGTAGATCGCCAGCGACGCGACGGCGGCGAACGCCAGCTGTCCCGGCGTGTAAGTGCCGCCGGGTGAGCTGGCCGTGAAGCCCGGCAACACCAGCGACAGCGTCGAGAGCGCGATCAGCGCCGCCAATGCGGCGTTGGCGCCCTCGATGCGAAACGATTGCTCGTGGTGGCGCAGCCCGCCGAGGAGCACGCAGAACCCGAGCAGGCCGTTGCAGATGATCATGATCGCCGAGAACAGCGTGTCGCGCGCGAGCTCCGCCGTCTCGCCGCCGCCGCTGCGCATCACGGAGACGATCAGCGCGACCTCGATCACCGTGATCGCGAGCGCAAGGACCAGCGTGCCGAACGGCTCGCCGACGCGATGCGCGACGACTTCGGCGTGATGCACGGCCGCGATGACGCTCGCCATGAGCCCGGCGAAGCACGCGAGCGACAACAGCGGCCCGATCGGGACGACGAGCGCGGCGGCCAGGAGCGCAGCCGCCACGACCGGAATGACGAGCGCCCAGCGTGGCATGTCGGACGTTCCCTTGCGCCGCTGAGGTGGGATGCGGCGACGCTCATGCTGCCAGAACGGCGCAAACGGCCGGCCGTCCGACGCTTCCTCGCGCTCCGTGGAGCATCGTCATGCGCTGCACGCGCACGACGGCCGTCTCTGCTTGAATCGTCACGTTCGAGGCGTGTCTCCGCATCACCGTATGCCCGGCGGCGGCCGGAACCGCTATCCGGCTTTGTCCGACCCGCGCGGCATGCTTGCCCAGCGGCCGCGGCAATATTTTCGCCCGCGCGCCGAGGTTGCGTTGGTGATCAGCGGGTTAGGCTCGGCAAGCTCCTTGCAACGGCGAACTCCACCAGCCGGCGATGCGTACCGCATCTGCCGGCGATCCTCACAGGAGGTCCCACGATGAACTCAATCTTCACGCGCACGTTGATGTGCGGAGCGATCGCTTCGGCGCTTGGCTTCGCGGGCACCGCCATCGCGGCCGACACAGGCTCTGCGGGCGGCGACACCGGCAATGCGACCACGCAGGCGGCACCGTCGACGAGCACCGGCACGTCATCGACCGGCTCGACCGGCACGTCGTCGACCGGCACGTCGTCCACCGGGTCCACCGGCAGCACGACCGGCACGACGGGGGTCACGGGCTCGACCGGCACGACGGGCAGCACGACGGGCACCACCGGAGCCGGCACCTCCACGTCGTCGACCGGCACGACTTCGGGCAGCGCCATGCCGCCCGAGCGACCGGCAGCGGCCGCAGCCGCGGACAGCCCTGCCAAGCGCATCTTCGACCAGCTCGACGCGAACCACGACGGGATGCTGAGCTTCGAGGAATTCTCCCGCGCGCAATTCCAGGCGCCGAAGTAAAGAGCAGGACCGGCGCGACGAAAACCCGCCCGCGCTGGCGGGTTTTCTTTTTCCCGGTCAAGCCTCGCGTGCGAAGCCGGTCGGCTTGATGCGCTGCTCGATGAGCGAGCCCTTGCGCGCGCGGCGGAGGACGTGACGTGCGAGCGCGTCACCTTCGAGCACGACCACGACGCTGCGGCCGGTGCGGTTGGTGCCTTGCAGCAGCACCTTGCGGCCGGTTCCCAGGCCGACTGCCATCAGGCGCTCGTCCGCGTTGAGGCCCATGATGATCACGCCGCGGCCGCGCGGCACTTCACGCATCTCGTCGAGCCCGAACACCAGCAGCCGGCCGCGCGATGAGAGCGCGGCGACGTGCGTGAAGCCCTCCACGAGGGGCACCGGGGCAATCGGCGTTTCATCCGGCTCCAGCGTCATGAACGCCTTGCCCCCCTTCACGCGCGACACCATGTCCTGCACCGAGGCGATGAAGCCGTAGCCACCGCTGCCCGCGACGAGATAGCGCTGCTCCGGCGGTGCCGACAGCGCCTGCGCGACCTTCGCGCCGCTCGCAAGCTCGATGAGCGTGGTCACCGGCACGCCGTCGCCACGCCCGCCGGGCACATCGGCAGCGCGAATGCCATAGGCACGCCCCTGCGTGTCGAGCAGCACCACCGGATGCACCGTGCGTGTCTCCATCACCGCGAGCGGTGCGTCGCCGGCCTTGTACGCGAACTGCGACGTGTCGAGCCCGTGGCCCTGCCGCGCGCGGATCCAGCCGTGCCGCGACAGCGTGATGGTCACGGGCTCGTCGGGTACGTTGCGCGTCACGACGATGGGCGCGACGGGCTCGATGAGCGTGCGCCGCGCGTCGCCGTAGCGCTTGGCCGCGGCCTCGATCTCCGCGACGACCAGCCGGGAGCGCGCACGCTCGTCGTTGAGCACCTCGTCGAGCCCCTTGCGCTCCGTGCGCAGCGACGCGAGCTCCTCGTCGATGCGGATGCCTTCGAGCCGCGCCAGCTGGCGCAGGCGGATCTCGAGGATGTCGTCGGCCTGCACGTCCGACAAGCCGAATGCGGCGATCAGGTCGGCTTTGGGATCGTCGGATTTGCGGATGATGCGGATCACCTTGTCGATCGACAGCAGCGCGAGACGGCGGCCCTCCAGGATGTGGATGCGGCGGTCGACTTCCCGCAACCGATGCCGCGTGCGGCGCGTCACGGTCTCGAAACGGAACGCAATCCATTCGGCCAGGATCTCCTGCAGGTTCTTCGGCCGCGGCCGGCCGTCGCGGCCCAGCATCACCAGGTTGACCGGCAGGCTCGATTCGAGGCGCGTATTGGCGAGCAGCAGGTTCACGAATTCGTGCTGATCCTGCCGGCTGCTGCGCGGCTCGAACACCAGCCGCACGGGCGACGACTTGTCCGACTCGTCGCGCATGGTCTCCAGCGCACCGAGCATCAGCGCCTTCTGGTTGATCTGCTCCTGCGACAGCGTTTTCTTGCCTTCGCGCGGCTTCGGATTGATCGCGCGCTCGATGTCTTCCTGCACCATGCGCGCGGACACGCCGAACGGCAGCTCCGTCACGGCGACGCGCCATTGCCCGCGGGCGAGATCCTCGACGGCCCAGCGCGCGCGCACGCGCAGGCTGCCGCGTCCTGTTTCGTAGAGCGTGCGAATGGCCTCGCGCTCGGACGTGATATGGCCGCCTCCGGGCAGGTCGGGGCCGGGCACGTGCACGAGCAGCTCGTCGAGCGTGATCCGCGGCTTGCGGATCATCGCAACGACGGCCTGTGCCACCTCGCGCAGGTTGTGGGACGGAATGTCCGTGGCCATGCCGACACCGATGCCCGAGGTTCCGTTGAGCAGCACCATCGGCAGGCGCGCGGGCAGCAGCTTGGGCTCCTGGAACGCGCCGTCGTAATTGGGCGCGAAATCGACCGTGTCGCGATCGATCTCGGCCAGCAGAAGCTCCGCGATCGGCGTCAGCCGGCATTCCGTGTAGCGCATGGCCGCGGCGTTGTCGCCGTCGCGCGAGCCGAAATTGCCCTGGCCGTCGATGAGCGGATAGCGCAGGCTGAAATCCTGCGCCTGGCGCACCAGCGCGTCGTAGGCTGCCGTGTCGCCGTGCGGATGGTACTTGCCGAGCACGTCGCCGACCACACGCGCGGACTTCACGTGGCGCGTGGGCGCATACAGGCCGAGCTCGTGCATCGCGTAGAGGATGCGCCGCTGCACGGGCTTCTGGCCGTCGGCCACGTCGGGCAGCGCGCGCCCCGTCACCACGCTCATCGCGTATTCGAGGTAACTGCGCTCGGCGAATTGCGCGAGCGGCAGCGCGCCGTCGCCGTCGTCGCTCGGCGGCTCGGCCGCGGCAGGCGGCGCGGGCGGCGGAGGGGCGCCGCGCGAGGTGCCGAAGAGCTCGCCGGTCGCGCGATCGACCGCGGTGCGCGATTTGGCGCCGCGCTTCATGTCGCGCTATACATCCACTTCGACCACGTTGCCGCTCTGTTCCATCCATTCGCGGCGGCTCGCCGCTTCGGTCTTGCCCATGAGCTTGCCGAAGATCTGCATGGCTTCGTCGGCGCCGCCGGCCGGGATGCGCACGGGCATGACGCGCCGCGTTTCGGGATTCATCGTGGTCTCCCAGAGCTGCTCGGGATTCATCTCGCCGAGCCCCTTGAAGCGGCCGACCGACCAGGACCCCGGGCGGACGCCTTCCTTCGCGAGGCGATCCTCGATCACCTCAAGCTCGGCGTCGTCGAGCGCGTAGAGCTTGCGCGCCGGACGCTTGCCCGCGGCCGGCACGTCGATCCGATACAGCGGCGGGCTCGCGACGCACACGTGCCCGCCTTCGATGAGACGCGGGAAATGGCGGAAGAACAACGTGAGGAGCAGCACCTTGATGTGACTGCCGTCCACATCGGCGTCCGCCATGATGATGATGCGCTGGTAACGCAAGGCGGACAGGTCGACGGGCTCGTCGGCGCGATGGGGATCGATGCCGATCGCGACCGCGATGTCGTGGATCTCCGTGTTGGCGAACAGCCGGTCGCGCTCGACTTCGAACGTGTTCAGCACCTTGCCGCGCAGTGGAAGGATCGCCTGGTACTGCTTGTCGCGGGCAAGCTTCGCGGACCCTCCGGCGGAATCGCCTTCCACCAGGAACACTTCGCGCCGCGCGACGTCGTCCGACTCGCAGTCGGTGAGCTTGCCCGGCAGCACCGCGACGCCCGACCCCTTGCGCTTCTCGACCTTCTGCGCGGATCTGATGCGCGTGAGCGCCTGCGCGATCGCGAGCTCGGCGATGCGCTTGCCGTAATCGACATGCGAATTGAGCCACACCTCGAGCGGATCGCGCACGACCTGGGTGACCAGCTTCAGCGCATCGCGGCTCGTCAGTTTCTCCTTCACCTGCCCCTGGAATTGCGGATCGAGGATGCGCGCCGACAGCACGTAGTGCACCTTGGCCGACACGTCCTCGGTCTGCAGGCGCGCACCCCGTGGCAGCAGGCCGTGGTGATCGACGAACGCCTTGACGGCGTCGAAGAGCGCGGCGCGCAATCCCGCTTCATGGGTGCCGCCCGCCGCCGTGGGAATGAGGTTGACGTAGCTCTCGCCGCCGCCGGCGCCGTCCTCGTACCACGCGAGCGCCCATGCGGCGCCTTCGCCTTCGGCGAAGCTGTCGCCTTCGCCCGGCTTGCCGAGGTACACCTCGCCGCTGAAGATCGGTGCGACCGGCGTGGCGCCGTCGGCGAGCTCCTCGAGATACCCTTCGATGCCGCGTGGATACGACCACGTGCGGGTCTGCTCCTCCTTGCCTTTGACGAAATGCAACGTCACGGTGACGCCCGGCAGCAGCACGGCCTTCGCGCGCAGCAGACGCTCGATCTCCGCTGGTGATACGGTGGGCGAATCGAAGTACTTCGGATCCGGATACACGCGGATGGTGGTGCCCGACGCGCGCGCCGGTGCCGATCCGACCACCTTCAGCTTCTCGGCGACGTCGCCGCCCGCGAACACGATGCGATGAAC
Source organism: Casimicrobiaceae bacterium (assembly GCA_035475895.1). GTDB lineage: Bacteria > Pseudomonadota > Gammaproteobacteria > Burkholderiales > Casimicrobiaceae > VBCG01. The sequence goes on from DATILY010000092.1 coordinate 33,785, forward strand.
CTTGCCGTCGCGCTTGACCTCCACCTCGAGACGGCGCGACAACGCGTTGGTGACCGAGACACCGACGCCGTGCAGGCCGCCCGAGAATGCATACGCGGCGTTGGCCCCTTGCTTGTCGAACTTGCCGCCCGCATGCAGGCGCGTGAAGACCAGCTCCACCGTCGGCACCTTCTCCTCGGGATGCGGACCGACCGGAATGCCGCGGCCATCGTCCTGCACGGTCACCGATTGGTCGGGATGCAGCCACACGTCGATGCGCCTGGCGTACCCCCCGAGCGCCTCGTCCGCGGCGTTGTCGATGACTTCCTGCACGATGTGCGTCGGGTCGCTCGTGCGCGTGTACATCCCCGGGCGCTCCTTGACCGGCTGGAGGCCCTTGAGGACGCGAATGGAGGATTCCTGGTACTTGCCCGTGGCCAAGCGAGGGATTTCCTTGGACTGCATGAAAGGGGTGGTGCGTCGCGAGCGCGCGATGGGCGGCAGTATAGTTTGTCGTTCGGCAGCCAACGAACGGCCGCGTGACAAGTGCGCGAGCGAACGGCCGCGCGCGGCGGAATGCTATGATCGTTGCACGAATCATCAATCGCCGCACCTGGCACCCGGTGCGGTTCCTGCGTGCATCCCGCGGCGCATCACCCTATGGCAGCGTATCCCGGCCGCATCATCTTCGACCATTTCGCGAAGACCGGCGGGCAGGCGATCAACGCGTGGCTCGTCGGCGCGCTCGGCACGGCGTGCGTGACGCCGAACATCATCAGCGAGCACCAGCGCGCCATTCGCGAGCTGGGCGGGCGCTATTCGATCATCACCGGTCACATCTCGTTCGATCCCGGCGATCGGCTCGATCCCCGGTACCGCTACATGACGGTCATACGGGAGCCGATCGACCGGGTGCTCTCCTGGATCTTCTACCTCGTGCATCACGTGGATCCAGCCGGCATGTCGCAAGCGCTGGTGCACGCGGCCCGCCGCTTCGTGGACAGCGACGGCGCGGAGTGCGCGCCGGAGCTTCGCGACAGCGTCGGCAACCTCGTGGTCGAGCATTTTGCCGGTCTTGGTGAGACCGTCGCCGACACGGATGCGAGCAAGCTCGCGCGCGCGGTCGAGGCCTTGCGGCGCTACGACATCGTGGGGCGATACGATCGCCTGGGTGATTTCACCGCGCGCGTAGCGGCACTGATCGGTATTGCACCGCCCGGCGAGCTGCCGGTCACCAACGTCACGCGCGAGCGCCCGCGCGCCGGCGCGATCACGCCTGCGCTGCGCGAGCGCATCGAGGCGTTGTGTCCGCTCGACCTGGCCCTGTACCGCGCCCTCGAGAACGAACGCGACCTGCGCGGCAACGCCCCGTGGGCAAGCCGGGCGCCGCGCGCAGGAACGGCATGGGAAAAGTACGACCGCGTGGCCCGCGATCGCATCGAGGCGGGTATCACGCTGTCACTCGTATCCGGTCCGCCGGGCGAGCGGGCCGAGGCGGGGGAGCGCGTCGAATTCGTGATCGACATCGTGCTCGCGCGCGCCGTCGAACATCTGGTTGCCGGCATTCACATCCACGACGGCTACGGCAACTGGGCGTTCGGAACCAACACGCAGTTGCAGGGACAGCAGCATCTGCGCCCGCGGCGCGGACGATACCGCGTGACGTTCTCGGTGGTGGCGGCCCTGCCGATCGGCCGCTACACGGTCGGGTTCGGCATCAACGACCATCGTTCCGAGGGCGTGCTGCCGCTGCTGTGGTACGACGAGGTCTGCCAGTTCGAGGTCACGCCGGCACCCAGCGAGCCGTTCGCGGGCTACAGCTACCTGCATCCGCGGGTCACCGCCGAGCGGATCGGCGCGGACTGAACGCCGCGCGCGCCTGCCTCACGCGAGCGTCAACATCACCGGCGCATGGTCGGACGTGCCGACGTCGGCCAGCACGCCGCAGCTCGTGGCACGATCGGCAACCGCCGTGGCGGCGAGGATGTAGTCGATGCGCCAGCCGATGTTGCGCTGGCGCATGTTGCGCCACGGCGGCCACCAGCTGAACATGCGATCGTCGTCCGGCGCCAGCGCACGGCCGACATCGACCATGCCGGTTGCCAGCATGCGCTCGAACAGCGCGCGCTCTTCCGGGCGCTGCCCGATGATGCCCGCCTTGCGCTCCTTGGGATGCACGTCGATGTCGGCACGCGCGATGTTGAGGTCGCCGCACACGACGAGGTCCCGGCCCTGTGCTCGCAGCGTGCCCGCCCAATCGCACAGCGCGCCGAAGAAGGCGATCTTGGCCGCATAGTCCTTGCCCCCGTTGGGCACGTAGACGGACGCGATGGTGAGGTTGCCGAACGTCGCCTCGACGATGCGCGTCTCCATGTCGAACGCAGGATGAGTGAACGACGGCTCGGTGTCGAACAGCGTCTTGCGTACGTGCAACGACACGCCCGAGTAGCCGCCTTCGCCATGCCAGTACGCGTGGTAATCCGCGAGCCTGCAGCGCTCGGGCACCTGGTCGGGCCGGGCCTTGATTTCCTGCAGGCACACCACGTCGGGCTGGTCGCGCTCGACCCATTCGCACAGCTGCGTCTCGCGCGCGCGAATGCCGTTGACGTTCCAGGTGGCGATCTTCATGCGATGGCGCGCTGCACGCGACGCGCAGCGCAACCGCAATTGTAACGCGACGTGCTACTTGGCCCTGACCGTCAGCACGGCCGTGGCGGCGGCGCCGCCATAGCTCGCGTCCAGCGTTGCGGCGACGTCGTGGTTGGTGGGGCTGGTCGTCACCTGGAACACGACGGACGTATCACCTGCCTTGATCGTGACGTTCGGCGGCAGGCGCGCGACGGTGGGCGCCGTGCTCGACAAGGCGACGCGCGCACCGCCCGCGGGGGCCGGTGCCGACAAGGCCACGCGAGCGTTGGACGTGCCACCGCTTTGCACGGTTGCGCGACTGAGTGTCAAGGAAGACAGCGTCGCTGCAATGACGGCGCCGCGATCGACCAGGAACGTCACGGTCCGCGTCACGCCGGCATACGAGGCGGTCAACGTCGTGGACGTGGTCGTCGTCACGCCGCTCGTCGTCACCGTGAAGCTCGCGCTCGTGGCGCCCGCGGGCACCGTCACGCTCGTCGGCACGCCGATCGCGCTGCTGGCGCTCGTCAGCGCGACGATCGCGCCACCGGCCGGGGCGGGAGAGGTCAGCGTCACCGTGCCCATCGCGGTGCGCGCGAACACGCTCGTCGGTGTGACGACGAAGGTGGCAAGCGCGGCCGCACCGCCCGCAGCGGGCTTCCATCCCAGTTGCACGACGTCGAAATCGCTTGCCGACAACAGTGCGAACGCCGGGTTGAGGATGCCATTGTTCCAGCGCGTGTCGAACGTGCCAGTGATGTACAGGTCCGATCCGTTGTCCGCGACGATGAGACCGTATTTCTGCATCGCGCGGAAGATCTTCTGCATGTTCGGATCGCTGGTGCGCAGGGCCGGGTCGATGCCATTCACGAGTGGCTTGAGGCGCAGGCGCGCGCCCATGGGCAGCGCGCCGGCCGTCGAGCCCGCGCGATGCGAGGCCGGATACACGTAGCCGTTGGTGGCGCGCACCGTGACGCGAAACGCGTGGCCGATGTCGGTGAGCGCCGGATTCCACGCATCGTCGTAGCGCACCAGGCCCGGGAAGATCGCGAGGCCCGCGGCATCCGCGGAGGTCCAGCCGTCCGGCCGGCGCGCATCGGTCTTCAGGTCGAAGAACGCACCGGACCCTGCGAGCCAGCGCGCCTGCGTGCCGTCGTAGAAGACGTTGTAGAGCTCGTAGAGCGTGCGATTGACGCAGTCGACGATGAGCAGGTGACGGTCCGACTGGCTGCGCTCGTCGACGTTGCCCGGCGTGCCGTCCTCCACCCAGTGCGGCTGGCTGATCGCCTGCGCGGGAATCGGATAGAACGGAACGCCATTGCCGTTGGCATCGACGCCGTCGCTTTCGTCGGCGTAGTCGAACGTCACCGGAAGCTTGGGCTGGGTGCCATCGACGATCGCATAGGGCATGCCGTACATGCCCACGCTGCCCGGCGACACCTCGCCGCCGAAGTCAGGGTGCAGTCGTCGCGTGCCGCCGTTGTTGATGAAGGCGATGAAGCTGGCGGACGAAGGATCCACCGGCGCAGCCGAGATGTCCGTGTTCCACCAGTTGTCGGCCGGAAAGACGGGCAGCGGCGCGGGCGGTGGAGCACCCTGTACCGGCACTGCAGGCGGGCATTGCGCGCGCGCGGCCGCGGATGCGAGGCACCCGACGAGCAGGAAGGCCATGAGGCGTCGCTTGGTTGGCATGGCATGGCGGCGCATTATGCGAATGTCATAATACGCACCGCACCGAGGCGACGCAACCGCCGCACGTCCGCCTTTGCGCGGGCCGCGCGCCTGCGGCGGGAAGCTAGTCCGCCAGCTCTTTGAGGATCACGTCGATGCGCGAACGGTCGGCCAGGAAAGCGTCGACGGTGCGCGGATCGAAGTGCTTGCCGCGCTGGCCCTTGAGGTATTCGACGCCTTCTTCCATCGGCCACGCGTGCTTGTACGGCCGCTCGGAGACGAGCGCGTCGAACACATCGGCCACGGCGACGATGCGCGCCACCAGCGGGATGTCCTCGCCGTGCAGGCCGTTGGGATAGCCGGAGCCATCGAACTTCTCGTGATGGCCGAGCGCGATGATCGCGCCCATGGACAGGTACTTGGACGGCGAGCCTTTGAGGATGTCGTAGCCGATGCGCGGGTGATTGCGCATCGTTTCTTCCTCGGGCTTGGTGAGCGGACCCTGCTTGAGCAGGATCGCGTCGGGGATGCCGATCTTGCCGATATCGTGCATCGGCGCGGCGACTTCGAGCACGTGAACGGTTTCGGCGCCGAGGCCGAGGTTCTGGCCGATGAGCGCGGAGTACTTGGCCATCCGGCTCAGGTGATTGCCCGTGTTCTTGTCGCGGAATTCACCCGCCTTCGCGAGCTTGGCGAGCGTCTCGAGCTCGCGCTCGTGAATTTCGGCGACCGATTTGTCGACCTGGTACTGCAGCACGCGCGCCTGGTCGGACAGCACGATCTTGTGGCGCCGCAGCTCGAGCAGGTTGGCGCAACGCGCGCGCGTCTCGTGGTCGTCCAGCGGCTTGATCAGGAAGTCCGTGGCACCGGCTTCGAGCGCGTCGTAACGGATCTTGCGATCGTCGACCACCGTGATGACCACGATCGGTACATCGACGCAATGCGGCAGCGCGCGCAACTGCTTGACCAGCTCGATGCCGTCGAACTCGGGCAGCTTGTAATCGGTGAGGACGATGTCGACGCGATTGTTGCGCGCGAATTCCAGGGCGCGCGACGGCGTGTCGAACAGCTCGAGGTTCAGCTTGCCGTCGATCTGGCGGACGATCTCGGCGAGCAGCAGGCGGCTGCTGAACAGGTCGTCGACGATCAGGACGGTGTTGCGTTGAGCGCGCGCGAACGCAAGCTCGGACACGACCCCGGGAGGGGTGGCTGAACGGAGCTGTGCGGCGGACATGGGTCGATGGACCTAATGATCAGCGGAGCCTGGAAAGAGCACTACAGCAATTCCGGTGCCACGCTCGTGCATTGTAGGCAACAAACATTTTCATTCAGAAAAAGCCGGCCTGTTTCATGGTGGCCGGCTTGGTCGCAACGCGATCGTGCTTCGAGGTGTTGCCGCCTTGGCCGGCATCCTTTCGACAATCGCGCGCAGGATATCAGGAATTTGCGTGCCGAGGTTGAGAATCCGCCTGAGAAGCGGGCCGGCCGCCAGGCGGCGCGACGCGACGGCCCGCATGACGGGCCCCATGAGGGGTGGTGCACGACTTTGCAATGGGCGGAGTGGGCCGCTGATCGCCAGACGACGCCCAATTGCGGCTTCGTTGGGCACCGGCGCGTCAGTCGCGGATGCCCTGCCGCCCAGTGGCAGGCGTCGCGGTCGTGGGGAGGCGATGCATGCAGATCTACCGGAGCCGACGCGTCGTGTCGTCGAACAGCTCGTCGACGCCGAACCGGCGGGGGATGAGGCCCTGCCGAGCGACGTAGTCGATTGCCACTTCCAGGTTGCGGCGATTGGCCTCGACACCGAACGGCGTCGCGTCTGCCGCTGCGCTTCCCGCCGCGCGCTTGCTCTCCACCAGCAGTCGCCAAAGCTCGCGCACGGCATCCGGACGGTCGCTCGCCAAGCTTTCCTTCACCACGACCATGTGGTTGATCTGGATCGCACCATGCGTGCCGCCCCATCGCCGGGCCGCGGCCTCGGGGTCGGGGAAGACGGGCCGGATGCGCGGATCGTCCACCGGCTCGCCGACGATCGCGGCATCGATCTCGCCGGCAAGCAGCATGTCGACGAGCGTCTTGCCTTGCGCGGCGCGCTGGACCGAAGGAGGGTCGACGAAATCCGCGACGTGCGGCTCCTCGAACGTCACCCACGTGACACGGGCAGGATCCACGCCGTGCTCGGCCAGGATCCCGCGCAGCCACACGACCGTCGTGACGGTCCACGAGCGAATGCCGATGCGCCGGCCGTTCAGGTCCTCGGCGCGCAAGACGCCGCGGCTTGCGTCATGGACCAGATAGGGATGCTGGAAGCGCGCGAAGACGACGGCGGGCAGGAGCGCAAGCGGTTTGCCATACGCCTTCGCCATGAGAAACGTCACGATCGCGAGCTCCGCCACGTCGAACTCCATGGCACGCACCACCCGCTTGAACGCGGAGCTTGGACGCGCGACGTCGGCGAAGTCCAGCCGGAGCAGCGGCGATGCCAATGCGCCGCTGCGCAGCGCATGCGTGACGGGATAATCGCCGAGGAGTGCGCGCAGCCGGATCACGATCGCACCTGCATGAACGCCCTCGGACCACCGACGACACGGAGGCCGAAGCATAACGCACGCGCCGCGCCGATCGAATGCGTGCGTGCGTGCGTGCGCTTGCGGTGCGTTACGGTTTTGCCGGCCGATACGTATAGTCGTAGCGCTCGATCCATTGCGTCCCATCGAGCGACTGGTCGGAATATTGGCGCACGCTGCCGTCGGCATCGCGGCTGAAGGTCATGCGTACATGGACGATCTTGCCCGCATCCTTGACGCTTGGGTGGCGCCACACGAGCACCATCCGCTCGCCTTGCATGCCGCCGACGAACTCACGCCACGCCCCCGACGAATCGGTCCACGTCTGGTGCCATTGGCGATCGGTCGCGTCGTAGGTGTTGAGACTGCCACCGGTAAAGCCTGGCTCGCTCCAGTTCTCGCGCAGCGTGCAGCCCCCGTAAACCGATTCGATCACGCTCGAGCCCGCGCGGGCGTGGGTCTTCGCGTCGAACACGTCCCAGCGGCCGACCCAGAAATCGAACTGGTGGTGCTCCGGCGTAGCGCAGCCTGGCTTCGACGCAGCGGCAGCATCGGCGGGCGCGACGCTTTGCGCCGTGCTCGACGCGAGGACAAGGCCGCTCGCGTGCAGCATCCCCGCAACGCAGCTGGCGATACCGATGCGCATGAGGATCCATTGCATGGGCTGCTCCCGTCAGGAACGGCGGGGCAGGATCCGTCGCCTGACCGGACGCTGTCAAGGCGCCGCGGTTGGCCGCTCGAAATGCGCGGTTCGCTGCCCTCGCGCCGTCATTGGCTGCGCGCGGTGGACGCGTCCGGCGCCGAGATGCTGCCTTCGCCGCGCCACGGCAGCCGCCGGGTGATCGCAACCACGGCGGCGAACACGCCGATCGCGGCGACGCCAATGGCGGCCTCGATTTCCAGCAATCCGCTCGTGCCCCAGCGCGCATGCGCCCAACCGTCGACCAGCGTCATGTACGCGATCGGCATGTTGGACAGCGACGCATAGACGTTGTATTTCGTTGCAGCGGCACCAACGCCGATGGCTTCCAGCGTGACCGCCGTGAACCCCGCATAGGTCAGGCCCTGGATGAACGCGTAGATCAGCGTGAACACGACGTACATCGTCTCGGTGCGCGGCGCGAAATCCATGGCGACGGTGCTGACGGCCATGACGAGGCCGTAGAGCGCATAGGCCGTCTTGCGGTCCAGGCGATCGGCGCCGTAGCCGCCGGCCAGGCAGCCGAACGCGGACACGATGCCCGACATCACGCCGGTCGCGAGCGCCACGGTGTTCGCGGTTGCATGCCAATCGTCGGCGACCGACGCCCACAGGTTCGACGCGGCGCCCGTGCCGATCGGCAGGAAGCAGATCAGCAGCGCGAGCGTGCCCGCGCGCGAGCGGACGACGTGCCACAGGTCGCGCACGACGTCGAGCAGCATGCGTCCATAGTTGCCAACCGCACGTGTGCGGGGCGGTTCCGGCACGAACCACAGGCCCGCGGCACATGCAGCGCACAGGACACCGAGCACGGCACCCGCCATCCACGGTGCGGGCAACGTTTGCCCGAGCCACAAGCCAAGACCACCGCCCAGGCCGGTGCCGCCCAGGTTGCCGGCCTGGAACCAGCCGCCGGCGCGGCCCTTTTCCTCGGGCAGCGACCCGTACACGAGCAGGCTCTCGGTCGCCATCGCGAGGAACGTGACGGCCACGTTCGAGAGGATCACGATGGCGTAGAGCGATGGCAACGACGCTGCATTGGCCGGTACGGCACCGGTCAGGAAAATGCCGAAGGCGCTGAGCAGCCCGGCGCCCAGGTACCAGGCCTTGCGCGTCAGCGTGGTGTCGGCGATCGGCGCCCACAGGAACTTCCACGTTTGCGGGATGAAGCTTGCCGCGACGAGTGCGGCGACCTCGTCGACGCCCACGCCACTCTGCGTCAGCTGATACGCCACCGCCACGGTCAGATAGCCGCTCATCGCGCCGAACGGTGCGATGAGGAACAGGAACACGACGGGGTGAGCCTGGCGCACGAGCGGCGCTTCTCCGGCGATCACCCGGGCGGCCGGAAATGCCGCCGTCCGCCGAACGTCATGTTGAAGCCCGGCATGCCGTCGTCCGGGGACAACGTCAACCCGGAGAAATCGCCGGCATTGAGCATGGCCTGCCAGGCGCGGCGATACGCATCGATCTGCTGCGAGTCGGCCGGCGAATTTTCGTAGTAGTACATGTATTCGTACAGCGAGCTGGCAGCGCAGCGTCCGCGAAACGCACAGTTCGACAGCACCGTCTGTGCATCGACCCCGCAGTCGGCGCCAAGGTCGCATGCGAGCAAAGTCAGCGCCGAATGGAACGCCTGCGGGTCGATCGGCGCGCCGTTGAACCGGACCGATCCGTGCTGCAACGAGCTTGCGAGCACGTTCTGCAAGTCGAGCACTACTTCCGGATCGCCCGTCGCCATCAGCCGGCGGATGTCGTCGAACGTCGCCTGGTCGATCGCGTAGCCGGACGAATCCGTCGTGCGGCCATCGTAGCGCGAGCGCTCGACGCGGTCGGCGAGTTGCCACGCCTGTGCGCGCGGATCGCCGGCATCCGCGGCGGCGGCGACGAGCCGGGCCATTTCCGCGGGGTCGAAGGGGCCGAGGTCGAGTCCGGCGCAGGGGTCGGCGTAGAGCGCGTCGAACGCCTGCAGGCGCCGCGCGGCGCCTGCGTCCTGACCCAGACCAGCGACGAACTTGGCGCGCGTCGCCGTGCGCGCCGATGCGCGGTCCGCCGCCGTCTTCCCTGCGTCATGCGTGCAGCTGCGGTAGATCTCGGCGCGCAGATAGAGCACTTCCGGGGTCGCCGGGCTCTTTTGCAGCAGGGCATGCAGCGATGCGTAGTCGCGCCTCGCGCGAAACTGCGCGAGCAGGGGCGAAAGCGGCTTCGCAACGTTCGCGCGGCCAGCCGGGAGGTCCGTGGTCGCCGGCGCTTGCGGGCGGACACGCAGCACGGAATCGGCCGGCAGCGTTGCGGGCGGCACGGTGCGCGTCGACACGGCAGGCGGCGCATCGTCCGCGGGACGAACGGCAAGGCGCCACCATGCGAGGGCGCCCAGGGCAGCGAGGATAAAAACGAGCAGGAGGCGTCGGCCCATCATGGTCGTCGCGGTGGCCCTGTCACTATCCCGGACGATCGCCATTTGTCAACGAGAGGGCGGGCTCGGTCGGCAGCATGCACGGGCGGGCGCTTGCGGGCCGATGCAACGTGGAATAGCATTCCAACATTGACTGCGGTAGCCGTCAGCGGCCAGTCCCCGCAACGCGCGCCTCACCGCACGTAGACATCCGCCAGGAGCGGCGTCATGCAAGTCACCTCATCGCCTGGTCCGGCGGGCACGCGGCCGCAGCCCGGCGAGCAGGCCGCAGGCGCGAGCCGATCCGAACACCCGCCGAAGCGCAGGCGGTCGAGGAAAGTGCGGGTAGTCCGGCGCGTCGGCTGGAACCTGCTGCCGCCGCTCACGTTCGTCGGCATGGTCGCGCTGTGGTGGGGTGCGGTGCACCTGTTCTCGATTCCCGCGTATCTCCTGCCCGGACCCGAAAGCGTTTTTGCGCGGGTCTTCACCGACGCTCCGATGTTGTGGACGCACCTCCAGGTGACGTTGACCGAGATCCTGCTCGGATTCGGCATCACCATCGTCACCGCGATTCCACTCGGACTGCTGATCGCCCTGTCGCCGTTATCGAAGCAGCTCGTCTATCCACCCATCGTCCTCATGCAGCTGGTGCCCAAGATCGCGGTGGCGCCGCTGTTCCTCGTGTGGCTGGGCTTCGGCATCGAGTCGAAGGTGCTGCTGACGGTGCTGCTGACGTTCTTCCCGCTGCTGATCGCGTCCATCAGCGGATTCCAGATCCTCGACGAGCGCTTGCTCTACCTCACGAAATGCATGGGCGCAACGAGCTGGGATACGTTCCGCTACTTGCGCTTTCCGGCTGCGCTGCCGGTGATCTTTTCCGGCATCAAGACGTCGGCGACCATCGCGGCAACCGCAGCGATCGTCGCCGAGTTCGTGGGCGCCAACAAGGGCCTGGGCTACGTGCTGCTGCGCGGAACCAGCACGATGGACATCGAGCTGGTCTTCGCCGTGCTGGTCGTGCTGACGCTCATCGGGGTGGCGATCAATTACGTCGTCGAGCTGTGCGAATGGGCGATGACGCCGTGGCAAAGAGCGAAGAACACATGACGATGCGTATGCGGATCGTGCGCGTCATCCGCAATGGGCCATCACGGCCCCGATACCAGGAGGTCTCATGCTGAGAACGTTCAGGTCGATGTTCGTTGGCGCGGCGGCGGCGGCGTGTCTAGGTGCGGCGGGCTTCGCGCTGGCCGCGGACACTGCGGTCACGTTTCAACTCAACTGGATGGCAGGCGGACCCAACGCAGGCTTCGAGGCCGCGGTCGCGGAAGGCTTCTACAAGGATGCGGGCCTCGATGTCACGCTCGTGCAGGGCAACGGCTCCGGCAACACCGCGCAGCTCGTGGCCAATGGCCGCGCGCAGATCGCCTACGCCGACGCAGTCGCGGTGATGCAGCTCATCGCCAAGGGCGCGCCGATGAAGCTCGTCGCCACGGTCTACCAGTCCAATCCCAACGCGGTGATGTCGCTCAAGAAGGCAGGCATCAAGTCGGTCGGCGATCTGAAGGGCAAGAAGGTGGGCGTGCCGTCGGGCTCGTCGCAGACCACGATGCTGCCGCTCCTGCTCAAGGCGAACAACCTCAAGGAATCCGACATCAACATGATCGACATGCCTGTCGCGTCGATGGTGCCGGCACTGCTGCAGGGCCAGGTCGACGCCGTGCTCGGCTCGATCGACGCCTATCAGATCCAGGCCGAATCGCAGGGTGCGCAGCTCGACGTGTATCGCTTCGCCGACTACGGCGTGCCGACGGTCAGCACGTCGATCTTCGCCAGCAACGACTATCTCAAGAGCAATCCGGAGGTGGTGAAGAAGTTCGTCGCGGCGAGCCTGAAGGGCTGGAGCTTCGCGCTCGATCATCCCGACCAGGCGATCAAGGATGTGAAGAAGGTGTTTCCGGAAACCAACGAGAAGCTCGCGACCGCGGAGCTCGCCGCGATCACGCCGCTCTTCTGCAGCGGGGGCGCCAGGTACATCGGCAAGGCCGAGGACGCGCTGTGGGCCAAGTCGCAGGAGCTGCTGTCCGAAGTCAAGCTGCTGCCGGCCGGGCAGGATCCGAAGTCTTATTACACCAACGACTATCTGCCGCCGGCCTCGGCGATGCGCGCCTGCAAGTAGGGGGCCTGCCGATGAGCCACGAGGGCAAGCGCGGTTACACCTACGCCGACCTGCACGTCGGAATGTCGTTTCGCAGCCCGGGAAGGACGATCACCGACGCCGATCTCGTGGCCTTCGCCGGGCTCACCGGAGACTATTCGGAGCTGCACACCAGCGACGTGTACGCGCGCAACAGCCAGTTCGGACGCCGCGTCGCCCATGGCATGTTGGGTCTCGCGTATGCGCACGGCCTCATGTGGGCGCGCACCGGCGAGCTGCGCGAAACGGCCGTCGCGTTCCTCGGGATCGGCGACTGGAGCTTCAAGGGGCCGATCTTCGTCGGTGACACGATCTTCGTGAATTACCGCATCGCGGAGCTGCGCGACAGCAAGTCGAAGCCCACGCAGGCCATTGCGACGTTCGACGTCGAGGTCGTGACCCACGATGATCGCGTCGTGCAGCGCGGCACCAAGGCGCTCCTGGTGTCGAAGGTGCCACTGGCTGCGGTGGACGCGTCGACGTGACCGGTCCACCGATCGCCGAGCGGAGCGGCGTGCCGATTCGCCTGACGCGCGTGTCCAAGACGTTTGGCGAGGACAGCGACACGCCGTTCGTCGCGCTGCGCGAAGTCAGCGTCGACATCGACGCCGGCGAGTTCGTATCGGTGGTCGGGCCTTCCGGATGCGGCAAGAGCACGCTCATGCTCATGGTCGCGGGGCTGTTATCCCGCAGCCGCGGCGACATCCTGATCGGCGGCGCTTCGGTCACCAAACCGATCACCGACGTGGGCATCGCGTTCCAGGATCACCTGTTGCTGGATTTTCGAACCGCCTTCGACAACGTGATGCTGCACGCGGACGTGCGCAAGCTGCCGCGCAGGGAGGTCGAGGCGCGCGCAACGGAGCTGGCCGCGCAACTGCGGCTGACCGCCGCCATGCAGAAGTATCCCCGGCAGCTCTCCGGCGGCATGCGGCAGCGCGTCTCGCTGATACGAGCGCTGGTACACGATCCGTCGTTGCTGCTGATGGACGAGCCTTTCGGCGCGCTCGACGCGTTGACGCGCCTGCAGGTTCGCACCGACCTCGAAGCGCTCTGGCTGCGGCGCCGACCCACGGTCCTGTTCATCACCCACAGCGTCGAGGAAGCCGTGGGATTGTCCGACCGCATCCTCGTCATGAGCCCGAGCCCCGGCGAAGTGGTGGACGAGATTCGCGTGGACCTGCCGCGGCCGCGCCCGATCGTGCTCGGCGACGTCAAGGCGTTCGCGGGCTACGTCGACCGCATCCATCGGCACTTCGAACGGTTGGGCGTGCTGCATGGCATCGACACGCCGGCGGTTGCCGCCGGACGGGACGAATCATGACGGGCGGGCCAGGCACGGTGAACCTCGAGCTTGTCGGCCATGTCGCCGAGCTCGGGCTTGCCGGCGGTCCGTTGAACCTCGTCACCGGGGACCTGCTGCGCGCGCTCAACGCTGCACTCGATAAAGTCTCGAGCAAGGTGGAGGTGCGCTGCCTCGTCGTGCACGGTGGATCCGCGCGCGCGTTCTGTGCAGGCAGCGACATGAACGAATTCGCGGCCATCGCGAAGGATGCGAGCGAGCGCAAGATCCTGTTCGAGGACATGGTCGTGCGCAAGCTCGCGCGCATCTCCGTCCCCACGATTGCCGCCATCGATGGGCCCGCGCTTGGTGGCGGGCTCGAGCTTGCGCTGGCGTGCGACCTGCGGGTCTGCCGGCGTGGCACCACGCTTGGACTGACGGAATCCCGCGTCGGCGGCCTCGCCGGCAACGGCGCGGTGCGCCTGGCGCGCTTGATCGGGCCGGCCCGCGCCAAGCAGATGCTGTTCACCGGCGAGCCGGTTTCCGCGCAGACGGCGCTCGCGTGGGGCCTTGTGAACGAAGTGATCGACACGGGATCCGCGCTCGATGCCGCGCGGCGGCTTGCGGCCACCATGGCGGCGCGTGGACCGCTATCCAATCGTCTTGCGAAACAGCTCGCCGACGCCGCGCACGACGTGGCGCTGGATGCTGCGTTGTCGATGTCCACGGTCGCGCAGCAGAAGATCTTCGACAGCGATGACCTGCATGAGGGCGTCGCGGCTTTTTTCGCCAAACGTGAAGCACGCTTCGCCGGACGATGACGGACGCGCTTCGGCTCTGAATCCCCATGGAAAAGATCACGGCAGACGAGGCGGCGCGGCTGATCGAGGATGGTGATGCCATCCTCATCAGCGGCTCGGGTGGTGGCCACGCGGTGCCTGAAGCGCTGCTGGCGGCGGTCGAGCGGCGGTTTCTCGCCGAGGCGAAGCCGCGCGACCTCACCTCGGTCAGCGTCGTTGGCGTGGGCGATCGCGCGTCCCTCGGTGCAACGCATCTGGCGCACGAAGGCTTGCTCCGGCGCGCCATCACGAGCGCGCTGGTCGACTCGCCCGGCCTCGTGCGGCTTGCGGCCGAGAACAAGATCGAGGCCTACACGCTTCCACAGGGCGTCTTGTCGCAACTGATGCGCGACATGGCCGCGGGACGTCCCGGGCTCGTCACCAAGACGGGCCTTCATTCCTTCGTCGATCCCCGGCAGCAAGGCGCGCGCCAGAGCCCGCGCACGCCGGCCGACTTCGTGGAAGTCATCGAGCTCGGCGGCGAGGAGTGGCTGCTGTTCAAGCCGATCCCCGTCTCGGTGGCGTTCCTCCGCGGAACGACCGCTGACGAAGACGGCAACGTCACGATGGAAGAAGAAGCGGTCCTGGGCGAGATGCTCGCGATGGCGCAGGCGACGCGTCGCGCCGGCGGGATCGTCATCGTGCAGGTCAAGCGCATGGCCAAGCGGGGCACGCTGCACGGCAAGGACGTCAGGATCCCCGGCATCCTGGTCGACTTCGTGGTGGTCGATGCGCAGCAGAGCCAGACGTATGCGACGTATTACGATCCGAGCTACTCGGGCGAGCTGCGCATTCCGCACGACGATATTCGCCCGCTGCCGTTCGGGCCGCGCAAGGTGATGGTGCGGCGCGCTGCCATGGAGCTCTTCCCGGGCGCCATCTGCAATCTTGGCGCGGGTGTTTCGACGGGCCTCTCGACCATCGCGGCCGAAGAAGGCCTGCTCGACGCCGCCATCCTGACCAACGAGCAGGGCATCATCGGGGGCGCACCGATCACCGGCCGTGATTCGGGTGGCGGACAGAATTTCGCGGCGATGATCGAGCAGCCGGCGCAATTCGATTTCTACGATGGCGGCGGGCTCGATCTGGCGTTCCTGTCCTTCGCGGAAGTCGATCCGGAGGGCAACGTCAACGTGAGCCGGTTCGGCGACCGCATCATCGGCGTGGGCGGCTTCATCAACATCAGCCAGAACGCGCGGCGCGTGATCTTCAGCGGAACGCTCACGGCCGGCGACCTCGACGTCGGCTGGGAGGACGGACGCACCGTGATCCGCCGCGAAGGCCGGCACCGCAAGTTCGTCCCGACGCTCGAGCAGGTCTGCTACAGCGCGGCGATCGGGCGCGCGCGCGGCCAGGTCGCCCTGTTCGTCACCGAGCGCGCGGTGTTCCGGGTCGGCGCAGCGGGCCTCGAGCTCGTCGAGATCGCACCGGGCCTCGATCCCG
>DATILY010000093.1:0-30828 GCA_035475895.1 Casimicrobiaceae bacterium
AAGTTTGTTGGACACACCCTACCCCAGGCCAGCACCCCACAGACCCAGCCTAAGCCAGACCCGCGAACACCCACCCGGCGCAGGGCTACCCTCACCCCAGCACCCACACCTATCGGTTGCGAATTGTTAAAGAGCAGGCCGTTCTGAAGCGCTGTGCCGATGCGATCGGACAACGCGACCGCGTCCCGTTGTCGTGCGGGTAACGCGGTTGAATTGGAACGGCGAAGGAGAGTAATTATAGGTTTTTCACGCCTGCATTGCAAGCGTTTCCGCGCATGCGATGCGCAGACCCGTGCGCCTCTGCGCACGTGCTTCCTTCAGCAAACCATATGGCGCCGCCTGCCTGATTTTCAAGCCCTGCGGCCGCCACGTCGGCCGCGCGTGCGCGGCGCGTCCGCAGGCTTGGGATACTTCCATTTGTTGTGGATCCACAGCCAGTCGGCCGGATTGGCCCGGATCTCCTCCTCGAGCTTGCGCGCATAGAGCTCCATGACCGGCAGCTCGCGCTCGGAATCGTAGGGCGGCTCCGTCAGCACCTCGAGACGTACGCGATAGTGGCCGCGCCGCTCGCGGCGCATGGCCACATAGACCACGGGCGCGTCGAGGTATTGCGTGATCTTGTCTGCCCCGACGAAGAACGCCGTGTCCTGGTTGAGGAACCGCGTCCAGTGCTTGTCCGATTTGCGCAGCGGTGTCTGATCCGCCACCATCGCATAAGCGCGTTGCTGCCCCGCCCGGCGCATCAGCTCGAACAGGAAGCTCTGCATCGGGATCGGCTTGCCGCCGAAGCGGCTGCGCGCCTCGCGCACGAAGTCGTCCAGCGCTTGCACGCGCAGCGGCTTGTAGACCGTGTCGATCGGAATGCCGAATTGGGCGCCCGCGGCGGGAAGCAGCCACTCCCAGTTGCACATGTGCGCGGTGAGCAGCAGGACGGAGTGGCCTTCCGCAGTGAGGCGTGCGACGAGGTCGCGGTTCTCCATGATCACGCGCCCCGTGAATGCCTCGGCGCTCGCGCCGAAGCCCCAGAAAATCTCCGCCAGCGTGTCGCCCAGGTTGCGATAATTGCGCCGCATGATCGCGTCGCGCTCGGCCTGCGTCTTCTCCGGAAAGGCCGCCGCCAGGTTGCGTGCGGCCAGGTCGCGGCGCCAGCGCAACAGGTGAAACGCGATGACGTACGCCACGTAGCCCAATCCATACAGCAGGGGAAGCGGCAGGCGGGCGAGTGCGACGAGCACCGCTTTCATGGGCGTGGCGACATGAACTGCGAAGGAAACTGGCGCGAAAGGCCGGCGTGACTGTAGAGCAGAAGCCCCTCCCCGGCAATCTTGGCGACCGCGTGCGGGGCCTGCGTTCGCCCGATCCGCGTGCCGCCTTGTTCGCGTGCGACCTTCGCGACGATGGAACGGGCACGGACGCGCTTGCACCCTGGCTGTCCGCGGCGGAGCACACGCGCGCTGCGCGATTTGGCACTGCGAAGCTGCGCCACCGCTACATCGTCGGACGCGCCATGCTGCGCGCGATCCTGGGCCGCCGCCTGGGTGTCCCGCCGGCAACCGTGGATCTCGAGCGCGGCCGCCGCGGCCGCCCCCAGCTGCGCGCGCCCGCCGTCCTGGACTTCAACGTGTCGCACACCGCCGACCTGTTGCTGGTGGGCCTCGCCGCGGGTGTGACCATCGGCGTGGACGTCGAGCGGGCCGATCGCGCGATCAACACGAACGGCATCGCCCGGCGCTGCCTCACCGCCGCCGAGCAGGCCATCGTCGCCCCGCTTGCACGGGAGGCCGCCCGCCTCGAGGTGCTCGAGCGGTGGACCTGCAAGGAGGCCATGAGCAAGGCCACGGGCGATGCGATGTCCGCCCCGTTCAGGCGGCTGGACATCCGCCTCGGCGCCGGTCTGCGCCTGGTCGCAGGACCGCCGCCCTACGACCCGGCGAACTGGGCGCTCCATCGTGTCGCGCTCGACGGCTATCTCGCGACGCTCGCCTTGTGGTCCGGCCGACCTGTCGAGGCATCGGACACCGGCCGCGCGGATTAGGCGATACTTGGGTCCACGGGCCGGCGCATGCCGCCGATCCATGTGCGCGCCGACCACCGCCGTAGAGCGCGGCGCCAGCGCCGTTTGACAGCAATACCCGACCCGCGCCACAGCACGCGGGTCGTTTCGCGTCTGACGAGGAGGAATTCGATGTCGAGGAAATGGATGGCGTGGGGCTCGCTCGCCGCGTTCGCGCTGGCGTTCGCCAGCACTGCGGCGCAGGCGCAGGACACCCTGAAGCTGGCCGTCGGCCAGCGCGGCAACTGGGACACTTCGGTGGCCGAGATCGGGCAGCGCAGCGGGATCTTCAAGAAGCATGGCCTCAACCTGGAGATCCTCTACACGCAAGGCGGCGGCGAAACGCAGCAGGCGGTGCTGTCGGGCAGCGTCGACATCGGCGTGGCTGCCGGCGTGATGGGCGTGCTCTCCGCGTTCTCCAAAGGCGCGCCGGTGCGAGTCATCGGTGCGGAGACGACCGGCGCTTCCGACCTGTTCTGGTACGTGAAGGCCGATTCGCCCATCAAGAGCCTCAAGGACACGGAAGGCAGGACGATCGCCTATTCCACCAACGGCTCGTCGACGCACGGGATCGTCAACGCGTTCATGAAGCAGTACGACCTCAAGGCCAAGCCCACCGCCACCGGCGGCCCGGCGCCGACGCTCACGCAGGTCATGTCCAACCAGATCGACGTGGGCTGGTCGGCGCCGCCGTTCGGGCTCGACCAGCTCGATGCCAAGCAGATCCGCATCATCGCGAGCGGCAACGACGCCAGCGCGTTCAAGGGCCAGACGGTGCGCCTGCTCATCACGAACACGCAGACGCTCCAGACCCGCAAGCCCCAGATCGACCGCTTCATGAAGGCGTACCGCGAGACGATCGACACGATGTACTCCGACGATCCGGCGATGTTCAAGACGTACGCCGACTTCGTGGGCATCTCCATCGAAAAGGCGAAGCGCACGCGCGACGGCTTCTTCCCGCGCGCCTCCATCGATCCGGATCGCATCATCGGTGTCGATACCATCGTGCAGGATGCGGTGGCGCTGAAGTACACGGCGGCGCCGCTCACCCAGGCGCAGCTGGGCGAGCTGATCCAGATTCCTCCGCGCTGAACGCCGTCCGCGCACGTCACCTCCGCGGCGCGCGCTGACAAGCCGCTCATGCAAACGTCAACGGTCGCCCAGCCGAGCCCTTCGCACGCCGATGGCCTGTCGGCGCTGCGCGTCGAAGGCATCGTCAAGCGCTTCGAGACGGCGGAAGGCGCGTTCGTGGCCGTCGACGACATTTCGTTCGCCGTGCAACCCGGCGAGTTCCTGTCGGTGATCGGCCCTTCCGGCTGTGGCAAGTCGACGCTGTTCAACATCATCGGCGGCCTGCAGACGGTGTACGACGGACGCGTGAGCGTGGGCGGCGCCGTGGTCAAGGGGCCGCACGCCTCCATCGGCATGGTGTTCCAGGAGGAATCGACGTTTCCCTGGCGCACCGTGATCGAGAACGTCGCTTTTCCCCTCGAGCTCACCGGCGTGGCGAAGGCCGAGCGCCTGGGCCGCGCACGGCATTTCATCGACCTCGTCGGCCTCGCCGGCTTCGAGCGCAGCTATCCTGCGGAGCTTTCGGGCGGCATGCGCCAGCGCGTCGCGATCGCGCGCACGCTCGTGTCCGAGCCGCGCATCCTCCTGATGGACGAGCCGTTCGCAGCACTCGACGAGCAGACGCGGCTGCTGCTCGGCGACAAGGTGCTGCAGATCCAGCAGGCGCTGAAGCAGACGACGCTGCTGATCACGCACAACATCACCGAAGCGGTCCAGCTCTCCGACCGCGTGCTCGTCATGACATACCGGCCCGGGCGCGTGAAGCGCATCGTCGCCGTCGACCTGCCGCGGCCGCGCACCTCCGAAGTGGTCGGCAGCGATGCGTTCGGCCACTACGTCGCAGCGATCTGGAACGACCTGCGCGAGGAGGCGAGCCGCGGCATCCGCGACGACGAAGCGCGCCGCCCGCACCAATGAGCCCGCGCGTACGGCGGGCGTGGACCGCATTCGCGCTCGGCGCCGGCACGCTCGCCCTCGTGGTGCTCGCGGTCGAAGCCCTCATCCGCGCGCAGGTGATCAACCCGTTCGTCGTGCCCTTGCCCTCCGCCGTGGCGGCCGCGATTCCACGCATCCTCGTCGAGGAGAACGTCGCGCATCGGTTCTGGCAGACGACCCAGGAGGCCATCGCGGCAAGCGCGCTCGTCACGCTGGTCGGCGTCGCGTTCGGCGTGATGCTGCACCGGCTGCCCACGCTGCGCCTGGCGACCGAGACGTGGGTGGCGGCGCTCGCAGCTGCACCGATCGTGCTCATGTACCCGCTGTTCCTCGTCGTCTTCGGGCGCAGCGCGACCACGATCGTGATGATCGGATTCGTCGCGGGATTGCCGCCGGTGATCCTGAAGACCCTCGAAGGGCTCCAGGGCGCACGGACCGTGCTCATCGATGTCGGGCGCAGCTTCCGCCTGACCCCGTCGCAGCTGTTCTGGAAGATCCTGCTGCCCTCCGCATTGCCGACCATCTTCGTCGGCTTGCGCCTGGGGCTCATCTTCGCGCTGATCAACATCGTCGGCGTCGAGTTCCTGATCAACTTCGGCGGGCTCGGGCAGCTCATCAACGAGCTCGCCGAGCGCTACGACCTGCCCGGCACGTACGCGGCGATCCTGTTCGTCGTACTGGTGAGCGTGCTGTTCTTCATGCTTTCCGAGCGCACCGAGCGATGGCTGCGACCGGGCTCGTAGCGCCGCAGCGCACCCGCCTGCGCGTGCTGCGGCTGCGCGCGCTGATCGTCGTGGGCTCGCTGCTGGCCTGGCAGGCGATCGCGCTGTCGGGCCTGTTGTTCCGCGACGTCGTGCCCGGGCTCGGTGCCATCGCACTTGCCGTGTGGCGGCTGCTCGGCACGGGCGACTTCTACGCGAACCTCGCCGTGACGTTGTCCGAGGTCGCTGCCGCGCTGCTCATCGGGGGAGTCGCCGGACTGGTCGTTGGCCTGCTGCTCGGTGCCAACCGGGTGCTGGCGCGCGCCTACGAGCCGTTCGTTTACTACCTCGGCCCGACGCCGAAGATCATCTTCTTCCCCATCATGATCATGTGGTTCGGGGTGGGCTCGGGCTCGAAGGTGGCGATGGGCGCGCTGTCGTGCTTCTTTCCGATCGCGATCAGCATTGCGTCGGGGATGCGGCAGATCGAGCCCGTGCTCATTCGCGTCGGACGGAGCTTTCGCGCCACGCCATGGCAGATGACGCGCAAGATCTACCTCCCCGCGATGCGCCAGCCGATCGTCAATGGCCTGCGCCTCGGTCTGGGGATCGCGATGATCGGCACGCTGCTGGCCGAGACCAAGCTGTCGAACAAGGGGCTCGGCTACCTCATCATCCAGGCCTATTCGCTGTTCGACATGCCGAAGATGTACGCGCTGCTGATCGTGCTCTTCGTGGTGGCGATCGGGGCTAACGCGCTCATCGGGCGCCTTGCGCCGGCACGGCAGGCACGCAAGGCGCGCGAGTGAACGCGCGGATGCGTCGCATGGCTGCGCCGGTCAGGCCGATGAAGCTCGATCATGGCGCGCGCGCCATCGTGCGGTATCCGGGCCAGGTGCATGCAGGCGCCCACTGATCGCGTCCCTGGCTTTGGACCCGGCGCATGAGCGCCTCGACGGGATTGCGCAGGCGCTCGCCGTACGTCGCGTAGGACTGCTGCGCCGCCCGGCAGATGCGCTCGGCGTCGTCGGACAAGGCCAGTTCCACGAGCAGCGCGCGGGTCGCATCATCGTCGCGTCCGGACAACGCGCTCGCCACCGCAAGGGTGTGCCAGTCATCAAGGCGCAGGCTGCGCCTGGCCCCACTGAAGGCGAGCGCGTGAAGGGCCAGCTGGCGCGCAGTCTCCGGCTGACCCGGATGCATCCGCAGATGCAGGAACGCCAGGAAGCCCGCGACGTCGGGATCGCGCGGATTCACCGCGAGCCCGCGCAGCAGCAGGTCGAGCGCTTCCGCATCGCGCCCCGCGGCATAGGCGCGCTTCGCATCCTCGTGCAGCCGGCGCGCACGCTCGTCGCTGCCCGTCGTCACCGGATACGCTCGCTCGCTGCGCCAGGGCACGTAGGAGGCGTCGACGACGCTACGCTGGCCGGCAGCGCTGTCCGCCGCTGCGGCCGCCCACAGCACGCGATACACGTCGGCCGATGCCTGTGCTGCAACGCGCGGCACCGAGTCGCGCAACATGCGCCGAGCCTGCACGCCGAGGTCGTCTTCGGCAGTGCGGGCGCGCGTTTCGGCGAGCGCGTCGGCCGACGCGCGCGCTTGGTCGTTGGTCGATGGCGCTGACATCGCGTCGCTCGCGATCGCGGCGGGCGTGGACTCGCCATGGCGGGCAAGTGCGAGCTCATTCACCCGCTCGGCAGGCTGCGTGCGTTCCACCGGGGCTGGCCGAACGGCATGCTCGGGCGGCGCAGGAGCGCGGCCTGGCGTTGGCGTCGCGCGCTCTTCCACCGGTGCTGCACGTTGCACCATGGGGCCGAAGAGCTTGAGCACGTCGTGCAGCGCCACGCGCCACGGGTCGGCGCGTCGGGGCTTGTCCACAGCGCCCGTCGATGCGCGAGGCATCGGTTGCGTATGCGCGGGCGTGGTGGACGGTCCCGGTGGCGTCGACATGGGCGCGGCCGGTGCGACGGCGGCATCGGCAACCCGAATCGAAGCATTGGGCTCCGGGACCGACGCTGACAACGCTGGTGTTGCCGCCGCGACGACGGCCTGCGACTCGCGCGGCGCCGCGGCTTCGGTTGAAACGCTCGGCGCGACCTGCGCGACCACCGTTCTTGCCGGCGTGCGGGCAATCGCACGCGTGGCCGGGACCGCGTTCGATCGCACGCGCTCGGCGTCGCGTGCCACATGCGACGGCGGCGAGCCGCCCGCAGTGGAGCGCGGGGCTTTGTCGGCGCCGCTGCCGATGGCGATGCGATTGATGGGATAGCGGGCGCGCGCGCCGGTGTCGGCCGCGCCCGGTGCGCGATCGATCGCCGCCGGCGTTGCACGATCGGCGCGCGGCGCGGGCGCGTCGGCGCGTGGTGGGACGGATGCTTCGGCGCGCGGCGCGGGCGCGTCGGCGCGTGGTGGGACGGGCGCTTCGGCGCGTGGTGGCACGGATGCTTCGGCGCGCGGCGCGGGCGCGTCGGCCAACGACAGGCGTTGCGCATCGGCCGGACTGCCCGGATGGTCCAGCATCGCCGGCGCGGCCAGTGCGCAGAACGCCGCGAGCGCCGCAACCAACTCCGCACGTCGCGCGCGCGGCGGCACTCGGGGTATCGGCCGCGGCAGCACGGGTGGCATCGAAGGCCCGTGCACGCCATCGAGACCCGAAAGGGTGTGGCGTCGAGGGTTGCGCAGGACTGCCGGCAGCACCGGCGTGACGGCCGCGGCCGTCGCAGTGGACGTGGCCCGCGTCGCCGCGACCGGGGTGACCGCGATCCGGGTCAACGGCGTCGAGAGCAGGGTCACCGCACCGGCATGGGCGTCACCCTTCACCCACCACCCGCCCGCCAGCGAGCGCGCGAGGTCGGGCTCGGCCAGCATCGCGGCGCTGGCTTCCATCAGGACGCGGTGCGGGCGCGCCGCTGGAAGGTCGCGGTCGTGATGATCGCGCAGGCGATAGACGAGCGCGCGCGCCTCGTCGTAGCGGCGTGTCGTCCAGCCCGCCACGGCGCCGCCGGTACGCGCCCACGTGTCGTCGGGAAGATAGCGGCGCAGCATGGCCGCGAGGCTGTAGAAGTCGCAGCGCCAGTCGAGCTGCTGCGTCGGCCGCATGTCGCCCGCGCGCCCTGCGTCGAGCGCGCGCAGCAGCCGCGGCGACTGGTAGTCGTAGTCCTTCTGCCACCCGATGGGCAGTGGAGTGGCGAGCCGCTCGCCGGAGACGAGCGAGAAAGCGAAGTCGATCAGCGCAAGGCGCTCGAACGCCACGTGCAGCGCCGCGTCCGATGGCGGCTCGAAGTCGGGCGGACCGTACGGGATGCAGATGTTGTCCGCCTTGACGTCGAGGTGCACCAGCTGCAATGCGTGGATTTCATCGAGCGCCGCAAGGCAGTGATGCGCAAGCGCCCACCAGTGCGCGCAATCCTCGAAGACGTGACGGTGCGCGACATCGTCGCGCACGACCGGCAGCAGCGTGGCCCATTGATCGACCGTGACGCCCGCGTCATACGTCTGCACCCGCCGCATGCCGCCTTGCGCACCGCCGTCGAACTGGACCACGTCGGGCACGCTGCGGATGCCATGACCGATGAGCCGCGCCAGGATCCGCCATTCGCGCTCGGTCCACTGGCCGAAGTCAGCGTCGCCGCTGTCCAGGAAACGCTTGGTGTAGCGGCGGCGCTGCCCTGGGCCGACGGCCTCGCGAAACACTTCGACGTGCTCGCCCGTCGCCATTTTCAGGCGGCCGCGGCCGAACACCCGCTCGATTTGATCGGATTTCATCGTTCCACCCCGGATTGCAGGGACGTCCCGTCGGGCGCCACACGCCCGGCGAACGTCGTATCGGCCGCCAGCCACAGCAGCGTGGCCGTCACAACCACGAACCCGATGCTCACCGCAACGCGGCGTGCGCCGGTGCGTGCACGGGCATGCGCGCGCTGCACCACCATCACCGTGGCGTCGTCGCGGCTGCCGTTGGAGCGCGCGAGCTCGATCAGGTGCGCGCAGCGGCGTGCAAGCGGAGCTCGCTCGCGCAACACCCGCGCGATGTCGGCATCGCCGGCATGCTTGTGCACGCCGTCGCTGCACAGCACCAGCACGTCGTCGGAGCGCAGCTCGATGTCCCGTATGTTGGGGGCGTCGACGGCACCGTTGCCCACCATGCGGGCAGGATCGTCCGGCGAGCCTCCGGCCGGCGGGGCCTCGCCGAGATGGCGGTACGTATCGTCGACCGTCAGCAGCTGCGCCGCGTCGAGGCGTGCGAGCGCGACGCGATAGATGCGGCAATCGCCGACCCACGCGATGCGCCAGGTCACCAGCGCATCGTCGACCGCTGCACACAGCGCAACCGTTGCAGCGCCTGCGCTGCCGCCATGTCGCGTGATGCTGCTACCGACCGCACGATCCGTGTGCAGCAGCGCGTCGCACAGCGCAAGCCGATCCGGCGGCGCGGCCCCGAGCGTCGCATGCAGCCGCGCGACCACTTCGGCGCTTGCACGCGCTGCATGCGCGCCGCCCCCGACGCCGTCGGCCACGACGAACAACGCGTCCCTGCAGTCGAGCGGGCTGTGACAGTCCTCGTTGATCGCATGCAGGTGGCCGGTGGACGTGGCAACCGCCGCCCACAGCCGCGTGCGGGCTCTTGCGCTGACCGCTTCCCATGCGACGACCCCGGCCGCGCGGGCGCCCGCCACCGGCCCCGATGTCCCGCCTGGATCGCGCGGCGTGACGAGGCTCACCGCACCGCCTGCCGTGCCGCCCGCATGTCCGGCGTGGCCGTCATGGCGTCAACGTGAGCGTGCACCCGGGCGCGGCGGCATCGGGGCGTCCGAGCAGCAGCTTCTCGCCGGCATTCCAGCGGAAGCTCTCCCCGCAGCCGTACTGCTTGCCGTCGACGGTGACGCCGTTGTCGCCATGCACGACGACCGAGGCTCCGCTGTCGTCCACCGCGACGATCTCCAGGTGCCGGCCGGACACTTCGGCGTACGTGCCGTCGATCACGAGCGCCTGGCTGCGCGAGCGCCCGACGAGAAAGGGCAGCACGGCCTTGGACAACTGCGCTTCGCAGGCGCCCGAGCGCATGTGCGCCGCGATGGTCAAGCCGGATGCGCGGAGGCGCGGCGCGATCGGCGTCGCCATGGCGCCCGCCTCGCCGCTCGGCCTGGTCGTGTCGCGCTCGCTCGCTACAGGCAGCAGCGTCAGGCGCGGATACTGAGCGGCCTCGCCCTGCGCCTGCCCGGACAGGACGATGCAGCCGCCCGCGGGCAGCTCGAGCGGGCTCGTCGCATCCGGCTGCGGGCGCGCCACGCGACCGTTGCATTCGACCCGGATGCCATTGGTGGATCCGGCGTCGGCGATCCACCAGGTGTGGCCGTCGAGCCACATTTCACAGTGGCGCCGGCTCGCATAGATGCCGTCGATGACGACGTCGCAGCCTTCGTCCTTGCCGACGACGTAGCGTCGACCCGGCACGACGGCGTCGATCTCGATGCGCCGCAGGCCCGCTGCATCCTCGACATCCAGCGTCAACGCGGGCGCCGCGAGCGGCGTCGGCGGCGCCGCGCGGCTCCGCGCGAGCGCTGCGCCCATGCGCCCGTCGGGCTGCGCCGGCACATTGGCAGGCGACCATCGGCCCATCAGCGACACCTCGTACGGCGACACCGGGCCGCCTGGCGCGGCGCTGCGCAAGTCCGCGATGAGATCCTCGTACGGATCGCTCTCGTCGTCCTCACTCGCCGTCTCGTCCTTGACCGCATTGAGCCCGGCGAACTGCGACAGGTCGATGGCGCTCGCATTGCGCAATGCTGCGATGACGTCACGCGCGAGATACTGCTTGATCTGCTCGGGCTTGAACTCGGCGATGAAGCGGCGCAGCAGCGCACGATCGTCCTCGGAGCCCTCGCATTCCACCTCGATCGAGGTCAGGATGTAGCGGTCCTGCTCGGCGATCGCGAGGTGAAGGCGCAGCTGGCTCAGCGCGAAATGCTCGAGCGCATCGCGGATCGCGTCCACGACGGGGGCGTACGGGCCGAGATGCGACGTGGCATTGCGATTGGCATGCCGGTCGCGCCCCACGGTGGGCTCGCGCATCACACCCGCCGGCGGATGCAACGCTCGCGCGACCCGCCGCTCGCGCGGCGCCCCGAGGTTCGGCGCTTCTCCGTTGACCTTCCCCAGCACCCATCTTTTCAGCGACATGATCTAGCTCCGGTAGACGACGATCAGCGTGGCAAGAGGCCCCGCGGTCCGCACGTGTCGCACGCGTGGCGCGGCCGGAAGCCCGTAACGATGCGACAGCCGCTGCAGGAACTGGCCCCACGTCGGCTGAACGACGTCGCCCGCCTGCACCCGCTGCTTCAGCGCAGGTAACGAAAGCTGGATCAGTACGGCGAGCGACGTCACGGTTCCCACCTGGACGAGCGCGCGGCGCAGCGCGTCCTCGAGGTCGGCAAGACACGTGGCAAACGGCCCATCGAACGTCCACACCATGGGTGCGCCGAGCGCGGCATCCTCCACACCGCGCACGCGCGGCGCGCTCGTCGCGACCGAACGAAACGCATCCTTCAATGCGTGCCCCACGGCAGTGCGCCGACTTGCCGTCCGGCGATCTGCATGGCGATCTCCGCGGCCGGATTGGGGCCGTGATCGCCCGCACCATGGATGCGCCCCGAGCCTGCGAGCCAGTTGCGCTCGGTCAACACGGCGATGACCTTGGTCCAGCGCGGATCGCCCGGTTGCGTCCGGTACGCCGCGACATACCACTTGTACGGCCGCAGCGGCCCGCATGCCGCGCGCTCGGCGCGCGTGCGTGCGACGCCGGGCGCGCACAGCCGCGCCAGCTCGTCGAGCGAGCGCTCGTCGTTCGGAAACGTGGGCGTGCCCGTCTTGCCCGCGATCCAGTCGATCTCCTGGCACGCGCGCGGCTCGAAGACCTGCTCGCATGCCAGGCGCGACGTGCCGGCGCGGTGACCGAACGACAGCCCGCTCAGGATCACCTCGGCGGCCGCGCGCGAGATCGCCACCGGCACAGGGTCCCCGAGATGAAGGCGCAGCACCGGATCGACGGCGTGTGCGTTCGGCTCCGCGTTGCCTGCCCGCGCCGAAGCGGTGCCGCGCAGCGCCTCGACCAGATGAGGCGCCCGCTGCTGCTGCTGCCCGTTCGCTGCAGCAGCGAGCGCGGCCATCATGCCGGCGCTGCCGAGCGCGCTCGCGCGCGCCTGTCCCTGACCCCATCCTTCGGCCACTACGTCGACGATGACCCCGCCGCCGCACTTCTCCCAATCGTCGCGGCTCGGCCATTTGCCGTCGGCGCCGGCTGCACATTGGCGCACCCGCGCAGGATCGATCGCAACCGGCGAGCGCAACCGAAACGGCGCGCCGACCTTGCCCCCGAGCGGTTCGGCGAGCAAGCGTCCATAAGGCACTTCGAGCATCAGCAACTGTTCCGGCGCTTCCCGGAGCCCGTCGAGCCCCTGTCCGAACAGCAGGTCGCGCCGGCCGCAATCCTCGCGCGCGGGAGCGCATCCGCCGTTCCAGCCGAACGCGAGCGCCTTCGCCTGGATCGCCCATGGACGCGCGCACGGCACGAAGCCCTTGTCGCCGCAGAACATGCGATCCAGGAAGCGCGCGGAATCCGAGCGCATCAGTTGCCCGCGCAGGCTTTGCGCGCTCGGCACGCTCCTGCCCGCACGCGCCATGTCGGCCTGCTCGGCGCCGAGCCAGCGCGCGCCGACGTCCGGGTCGGACAGGAATGCGGCCGCCATGATGGGCTTGATCGTCGACGCCGGCATGGCGTCGTGGAACACCGCCGGATTGAGCAGCGCATCGGGCCGATAGCGGATCGGATACGGCATGCGCGGGTCGCACGCCGAGGCACGTCCCGGTCCGTCGTATTCCTGCCGCGTGCACGGCGAGAGCGCACCGGCGAGCGCCTCGATGCGCCCCGTCGCGACGTCGACGATGGCCACGGCCGCCATGCGGACCATGGCGTGCTCGAGGAGCGCACCGCCGAGCGGGCGCTCGCCGTCTTCCCTTCGCCGCATCCCGAGCGCACGGCACACGTCCTCGCGACCGGTGTAGCAGGCGGCCGTCTGCTGCGCCAGCGCCTGCACGTCGGGGTCGACGGTGAGGTCGATCGAAAATCCGACGTCGACTGCGTTGCCCCCGATGTCGATGCGATTGGCGCGTCCCGCGTCGCGCGCCGGGACGGGGTCCTCGCCCACGCCCGTGAACGCCCGGTACAACGCACCGGAGGGACGATGAACCGCTTCCAGCGCCTGCAGCATGACGCCCAGCGAAGGCGGCACCTTCCAGCGCGGATCGTCGGGCGGCATGTCGGGCGTCGGCTCACCGGCGAGGCGCCCGACGGTGCCGTTCGAGCCGCCTCGGCGCATCTCGGTGCGCGCGCACAGCTCGTCGCTCTGGCCATGGATGCCGCCCACGAAGTACTCCGCTGCCGTGCTCTGCGCCGCCGAGGCGAAATAAATGCAGCCCGGGATGCCCGACCACGGGTTCGCGCGCGCGACCTGGCGTGCGGTAACCTCGACCACCTGATCGGGGCGCCAGCGCTCGACCACACGGTCGACCTCGGTGCCACGCCACGCGAGGCTGCCGAGCATGCGCCCGTTCGCGCGGGCGAGCGCACCCACCGCGCTTTCGATGTCCGCGCATTGCACGCGGAAGCGACGGCCAGGATATGCGGGCGTTTCAACCGGGACGGCGAGCGTCCGCGCGACGGCATCGAGCCAGCGGCCGCCGTCGATGCCGACGCGGTCGGTGACGCGGCGGTTGTCCGCGCTGCTGAAGCGCAGCAACGCCTGGTCGATCTCCTGGAGCTGCAACGCCAGGCGCGCTGCCGGCGCAATGCGCGCACCCGGCGCGGATGCGAAGAGGGCGCGCACACGGGCCGTCAGCCGTTCCTGCCCGTCCCACTGCGCGCGGCATTGCGGCAAGCGCGCGAGGAGCGCTTCGGCGGAGGGCATGGTGGCTTGGACGTGGTCGCGCCGGACGATCGCGTACTCGAAGGTCTTCAGCGCCGCGACGTAGCGCACGCTGACGTGCCGCTCGCTGCCGCGTGCGGGCATCCGATCGGCCGTCTCGCGCCCGGCCACGAGCAGCAGCACGCACAGCAGCACCGGCACGACCGCGACGCTGGCAGCCACCGCCAGCTCGAGCAGCGTCGGTGCGCGCGCGTCACGCATCAACGGGCGCCCGCGCTGGGCGAACATTGAGCGCCAGCCCCAGCATGGCCAGGTTGACGATGAGCGACGTCATGCCGAAGCTCACGAACGGGAACGTGACGCCGGTCAGCGGGATCACGGCGAGGTTGCCGGCCACGGTGACGGCCAGCTGGCAGAGCGCCAGCACGACCCAGGTGACGCACAGCCAGCTGACGAACGCCTGCTCGTCGTGCACGACGCGCCCGCTGCTGCGCAACAAGCGCGGCTCCCCGCGCGTTGCGACAGCATGCCGGCGCACGATCCGGTAGAGCCACAGCGCGCAACCAAGCGTGAGCGCCCAGGCGGCAACCCAGCCGAACATGCCGATCAGTGCAGTGAACGTGTAGTCGCTCTGGATCTGCGCGGGAACGCCGGCGCAGCCGCGCGAGGCGCCGAAGCCGCACCACGGCACCGCGCCGGGACCGAAGCCGTTCGGCGGAGCGGCTTCCTGGAACCACGTCACCAGCGCCAGATGATCGTTGGCCGACGCCAGCGGCGCCGCCGCATTCTCCAGGCGCGCGGCCGTCACGTCGTCGATGGACCCGAGGCGGAAAAGCGCCAGCGTGGTCACCGCGATCCAGCCCGTGAATACGAGGATCGCAATTGCATAGGCGGACGCGATGGCGCCCGTGCGCTGATGCCGCCAAAGCGCAACGGAGGCCGCCACGAATGCACCTGCTCCGTAGCCTGCGATGAGCAGCGGTCCCATGTCGCGCGTGACGACCATCGCGCCGATCAGCACCACGACGACGAAGGCCAGCGGCCAGATATAGCGTACCAGCGACATGAGGGAGCCGGCGCTACGCGCGAGTCGCTCGGTCAGCGGCGTGCCGCGCAGGAAGAAGAACCAGGCCGCGCCAACGATCAGCCACAGGCGTCCGAGCTCGGAAGTGACCTGGCGAAGGTTCAGCAGCAGCAGTGCGGCCGCCGTCATGCCGAGCAAGCCGAGGGACAGCAGCAACACGCCGGCGGGCAACGGGCCCAGGCGCGCCGTCAAGCGGGTCGCGGCCCCATCGATGAGCGAGAGCACCCAAGCCAGCGCGCGACCGAGCGGCTCGCGGACGAAGGCGACGAGCGTGAGGGTCATCGCACCGAGCCACAGATGGCCGTGGTGGTACAGCGCGAGATAGCGATTGCCGTAGTGGCCGTTGGCGGACAGGTCGAGCAGCAGCAGCCAGCCGACGCCCGTCGCGAGGACCAGCCCGGGATAGGCGATCACCGACGCCGCCTCGGCCGGCGCCACACGCGTCGCCTTGCGCAGCAGCGGGGCCAGCAGCAGCAGCGCGGCGCCCAGCCCCGCGAGCGCGAAGACGAACGGCGCAGGCGCAGCACGCCACGACGCGCCCGTGCGGCCCAGCACGAACGCATGCTCGCCGCCGAGCGGCCAAGGCACTCGGCCCGCCCACGCGGCAAGCGCCCATACCGCGAGAGCGATCCCCATTCCCCCAATCCACGAGCCACCGCGGCGGCTGAGGTTGACCAGCACCAACCCGAGCAGCGCCCCGCCGGCCCATTGCCAGCGTGCGTCATGGAGCAGCGCGCGCATCGCTTCGTTCTTGCCGGCACTTGCGTGCGCGCTGCGGGCGTCGCTCATGACCATCGCGGCAGCGGCGAGCGCCTCGGCGCCCGCAAGTCCGGCGCACCGCGGCGACTCGATCGGGCCGCCCGGCAGCATGACCGTGGTGGCAAGCGCCGCAGTGGCCGCATGCGCATCGAGGGCCGCGCCGGCGAGCAGCACGGCATTGGCACGCAGGACATCGGCCGCGGGGCCGCTGCGTTGCGGCGTCGCCGTGAAAGACCCACGCAGCCAGTCGAACAGGCATGCGAGCGCGCGTGGTCCTTGGGCAGCGTCGCCGTCCAGGCCGTAGCGGCGCACGAAGGGCTCGACCTCGCTGCGCGCCGCGTCGAGCGCCTGGTCGAGCGCAAGCAGGTCCGCCGTTCCGTCGCGCTGCTGCTCGCGCAGCTCCGCCATGCGCGCGGCCGCCTCATCGAGCGGCGCGCGGAATGCCGCCACCGTGCGGGTGAGCGCGCGCAGCAGCACGGGCGGGATGCGGTCGACGGGCTGCGCGCGCTCACCGAGCCACGCGGCGTCGCACAGGCGCGCGCCGACGCCGTCCTCCGCGAGCACGGCATGGCGTGCGCAGAGCTCGGGCAGCACGGGATCGGGAAGTCCGCGGACCACGCCGATGGCGTCGGCGTAGCGCGCGCCGCGGCCGCTGTCCTGCGCGTCCAATGGCGCGAACGCCGGCAGTAGCAAGCCGATCACCGCAGCCACCAGCGTGGCTTCGACGAGCAACGGCCATGCGACGAAGCGCGCTCGCGCAAGGCCATTCGCGAGCGGCGTGATGCTGTGCGCCAAGGACCTTTTCCTTCGAAGCAGCCACCCTTGGCGGTGACCGCCTTGCCTCCCTGCCGACTGCCCCGAGTCGCCCGCGGACGTGCGTCGATGAAGCCGACCGCTACGCCGTCACGCGTCCGGCGAGTGTAGTACTCAACTCACGCGGCGAGAAGGCCTTGCATGCGCCTGCGCGCATTGCAGTCGGGCAAGATCCGTTGGCGCGATGCACAACGCCGCGCAGTTGTAACAAAGCATTTCGTCGGCGTCACGCGCCGTCGTCGCGGCGCGACGGAGATCCCGTGTCGATCGTGCCCGCCGCTGCCAACGCAAACGCCGCTCCCTTTGGGCGGTCGTTACGCCGGCGCGCACATCACGACGAGATCGGGCCCGTCGCCCTCCGCGAGCCATCCGCGCAGCACCATCTGGTCGCGCAGCGCACGGTCCGTCATGTAGCGATGATTGGCGTCCACGCGGTTGCTGAACACGCGGTACACCGGGACAGTCGCCGAGGGACAGCGTCCCGCGACCGGCAGGAACATGTGCATGAACCGCGGATCCTCGTTGACGAACGTGGGATGCGCGAGCCCGGTCGCATCGCATTCGGTCGTCCCGCGCCCGAAGAAATGCGAATCGCCCAATCCCGGCGGAATATAGAAGCGGCAGATATCGGAAGTGCCGGGCTGCATGACCGCGTACGTCTGGAACGTCTGACCCGTGCGCACCCAGCCGCGGATCGTGATGCCCGCATCGAGGGTCGCGATCTCGCCCGGTATCCAGGTGATGAAGTAGTGATCGAGGCTCGCGTTGTAGTACTCCACCACGGTCACGGGTGTGGCAGGCGTGGTGGCGTAGTCGTACGCCTTGCCGGTGCAAGAGACATAGGCCGGGATCAGCGTCGTCAGCGTGATGGCCGTCTCGAGCGACGTCTGCGGCACCGGCACGTCGGGCAGCGACGTGAACCGGCTGATGCACGGCACGAGACTCGGGTAATACGTGCGATTGGCGGAGAACACGGGCGCGGCCGCGAGCGCCTTCAGCCGCGTGCTGTTGACCGAGTCGTACGCGAAGACCACGAAATACGAATCGGCCGGAGTGCCTGCGGGCAGCGACACGACGGCGAGCAGCATGCCGGACTCGGCGATCAGGTTGGTCGTCGCGTCCATCGGCAGCTCGGCGTGTCCGGCATCGACCACCAGCGCTCCCGCACCGCCACGCCCGTTGCTGAACGTGCCGCTGATGTTCGAGGCGTCGGCCGGCAGCTGGACGATGATCAGCGGCGGACCCGACACGCCGTCGCTGATGTCGAGGCCGCTCAACGAGACGACGCTCGTGCGCGTCGCGGCGGAGAAGGCGTCGCGGAACGTACAGGTGTACGTGATCGTCGAGGTGCCCGCGAAGGTGCACCCTGGCACCGGCACCGTGCCGTCGAGCGTGACGTGCAGCCGGCCCGCCTTGACGGCCAGGCTGCCATTCTGCACATCGCCATCGACCCTGGAGCATCCCGCGGCGAGCGCGGCGAGCATCAGTACAGTGCATGCGGCGAGCACGCCGCGACCGGTGGATTCCATGCGTTCCTCCCCTTGGCGTCATGGACGGGTGCAGCGGCGCCCATCCTACGCCGCCGCGCGCCGGCAGGCCTGCAGTTCGGGCAGAATGCCGCGCTGAGGGCGCCTGACGGCAAGCGCCCGCCTAAAACCGGAGGAATTGCCATGAACCGACGTATCGCGACCGTCACGGCCATCGCCGCGCTGGCGCTCGCCGTCCTGCCGCCCGCGGCGAGCGCGCAAGGCACGGTGAAGATCGGCATGATCGCCGAATTCACCGGCCCGTTCGCCGACTACGGCACGCAGATCTACAACGGCGTGAAGACGTACCTCAAGATGCACGGGGACACGTTCGGCGGCAAGAAGGTGGAATTCGTGGTGAAGGACACGACCGGCGCGTCACCCGAGCTCGCGAAGCGGCTGTCGCAGGACGCGGTGACGCAGGACAAGGTGGACATCCTCGCGGGCTTCGGCCTCACCCCCAATGCGCTCGCGTCGGCGCCGGTGTCCACCGAGGCGAAGAAGCCGATGGTCATCATGAACGCGGCCACGTCGAGCATCGTCAACAAGAATGCGCCCTACGTCGTGCGGGTGTCGCACACCCTGCCGCAGGACACGATGCCCATGGCGCAATGGGCGCTCAAGAACAACATCAAGCGGGCGTTCGTGCTCGTGTCCGACTACGGCCCGGGCAAGGACGCTGAAGCGCAATTCGTCAAGTCGTTCACCGCCGGCGGTGGCGAGATCGTCGGATCGGTGCGCACGCCGCTCGCCAATCCGGAATTCGCGCCGTTCATCCAGCGGGCCAAGGATGCGAATCCCCAGGCGATCTTCGTGTTCCTGCCGCCCGGCAGCCAGACGATCGCCTTCATCAAGGGCTACGAGGAGCGGGGCCTCAAGCAGGCCGGCATCAAGATCATCGCCACCGGCGACCTGACCGACGACGGCGTGCTCGAGGCCATGGGCGATCCCACGCTCGGCATCGTGACGGCGTTCCATTACTCGTACGTGCATGACTCGCCGGAGAACAAGGCGTTCGTGAAGGCATACGCTGAAGTCAACGGGACGAAGCTGCGGCCGAACTTCATGGCGTGCGCAGGCTACGACGGGATGGCGGCAATTGCCGAGGCGCTCAAGAAGACGAACGGATCGGTGGATCCCGACGCGCTCATGGCGGCATTCAAAGGCATGAAGCTCGTCAGCCCGCGCGGACCGATCATGATCGATCCCGAAACGCGCGACATCGTGCAGACGGTCTACATCCGCCGCGTCGAGAAGGTGAACGGGCAGCTCGTGAACGTCGAGTTCGACAAGTTTCCCGACGTCAAGGACCCTGGCAAATAGGGTGGTCCAGCGCGCCCCGCGGATCCGCGCGCCGTCGCGCGGGCCGCTGGCGCGCTCAGCGTTGCGCCGGCGGCGCGCTCGGCTGCATGGTCACGATTCCATCTGCAGGCGGCGGATCAGCACGTCGATGAGGTCGCGGCCGTCGGGCGATTTGAGGCGATGCTGCTGCAGCACCTTGACGAGCTCCGGACGCGGGATCTCGCGATAGTCGGAGCGGATGAGCACGCCGGCAATCGCGCGCTGCACGTCGAGGGATTTCGCCTGCGCGAACGCGCGCGCGACCGCCTCCAGGCTCGCGCGATCCGCGAGGCGCTGCCGCGCGAGCGTCTCGAGCGCGCGCACCTGGGCGCTGCCGCTGCTCATCGAGACGACGCCGCTGGCCAGCTGCCGCAGCTCGGCCACGTCCGCGATGGGCCGATGCTGCAGGTACATCTGCGCAAGCGCGACGTCGTCGTCGTTGGCGCTCGACAAGGCCTGCAGCACGCGTGCATGCGCCGGCTCGCTGCCCAGGCAGGCCAGGATTGCCGCAGCCCCG
Source organism: Casimicrobiaceae bacterium (assembly GCA_035475895.1). Lineage (GTDB taxonomy): Bacteria > Pseudomonadota > Gammaproteobacteria > Burkholderiales > Casimicrobiaceae > VBCG01. The sequence continues at coordinate 19,726 of DATILY010000093.1, forward strand.
ACGCGGGACGTCGCGGCGGGCAGCCGCGAACGCTCTCCGGTGAGCTCGCCGTCGCGGTTGAGCGCACATGCGAGGTCGACGTCGCCGACGCCGATGGCGCGCGCGGCAAGCCGCTCGCCCAGGAGCGCGACCAGCTCGTCGCGCCGTTGCGGCGGCGTGAGCCAGTGCAGGCGCAGTGCGACATCGATCATGCGCGCCCGCACGCGCGGGTCGTCCGCGTCGTGCATGAAGTCCAGATAGCGCGTGCGCGCAGCGGTGTCGTGCGCGATGGCGTCGAGCGCAGCAACCGCTGCCGGCGCCGCCCGCTCCGTGTCGGTGAGCGACGCAACGTAGCGCTCGATCGCATCGAAGAACATGCGCGTCTCGGCCATCCCGCGGCCGAGGAGCGCATGGACGAAGGCGATCTTCTGTCCCGCCGAGAGGCGCTCGTCGGAGAACTGGCAGACGTCACGGCGATAACCGGCCTGCGGATCGGTGTCGTGCAAGCCGGCCGCCGAGGTCATCGAGACGGGCGCGAACAAGCCGAGCAGCTTTGTGCTCGGACGGCCGCTCGCCACCTCCGCCGCCCCGCCGGCCTGGAAGTAGCGCTCGAGCACGGGCGCCGCGGATGCGCCGAGCGGCGCCTTGGACGAGAAGCCGTAGATCACCGGCACGTCCTTGAAGATCGCGCGCATCCGATCGCGGTTGCTGTCCGCGTGCCGCTCGTTGAGCACGCGCGTGAGGCTCTCCGCGTCGGCCGCCGAATAGCCGGCGCGCACCAGGCTGCGGCCGATCTCGGCGGACGCGCTGCGGACGGCCTCGGGGTTCAGGGTGTTGCAGCCGAAGAGGTAAACCTCCTTCAGCTGCGAGAACAGGCCCGGACAGGAATCACTGCATGAAACCCGCTCCATCTCCGCCACGGGCAGCGACTCGCGCGCGTCGACCTTGTCGGAATAGAACTCGGTGCCACCATCGAAATGGCCCGAGATGAGCAGCACGTCGCAGCGCACCCCCGCGCGGCACGCCGACGCCAGCCAATCGGGCCGCCCCCGTTCCACGAGCTCGACGAAGCGGTAATCGCCAGCCGGCAGGCTGCGCTTGAAGATGTCGCGCTCGTCCGGCGAATTGACCGTGATCGTGCACACGGTGCGCGGATCGGCGTGCAGTGCCTGCGAGGACAGGGCGGCGAGGAGCGCGGCCAGCAGGGTGAAGCGGCGGTACCAGGACATCGATGACGGGACGGCTCGAAAGAACGCGCGCGAGTATCGCATGCCTGCGCGCCGCGAGGGTGCTCGCCTGCGAGCCCGCATGCGACGCTCGTCGGCCGGCGCGGCGCACCTTTGCCGCCAGCAGATTCCCACCTAACGCTTGATGATCATCCCCTGACCGGTCGGCAGCGGCATGACGCGGTAGCCGCGCGCCTGGAACCACGGGTCCTCGGCCAGCTTCTGGCTGCGGTAGACGCCGGCCCATTCGTAGTCGTCCAGGATCACGATGCCCGCCGGCACCACGCGGTCGAACAGCGCATCGAGCGCGGCGATCTCCGCGGCGGCGTGGTTGAGGTCGATGTGCAGCCAGGCGACGCGCTCCGGCGCGTTGTTCTCGAATACGTCCGGGATGCGTCCCCGACACACGCGGGCCTGCGGGTAGCCGGCGAACTTGCGCTGCACGCGTTCGTAGAGCTGCGGTCCGTGCTGCGGCATCGCGGGATGAGCCATCCCCGCGGCATGCTCGAACAGGTCGTAGAGCCAGAACGGCCGCGCAAACTGCGTGCCGCCCAGGTAATCCATCACCGTTTTCGCCGCCACGCCCGTATAGGCGCCGCATTCGACGAAGTCGCCGTCGAGCTGGACGCAGTGGAATGCCGCGCATGCCAGGATGTAGCGGCGCCACACGATGGCCTTGTCCGCGTCGCTCTCCGCGTTGGCCTGCCAGGCGCGCACGAACGCCGGGTCCGACAGCATGGAGTTGTTGCGGCCCCACGTCACGAAGTTGTCGGCGCAATGCAGGCTGATCGACACGTGCCCCAGCGCGTCCTTCATCTTGGCGGCAAACCGGTCCGGCTGCGCCACGCCCCAGAACAGCGGAAAGAAGAAGCTCTGCAAGTCGTCGGCGGCGTCGGTGTCGGCGGTCGGCCGCTCTGGCAATGCGGGCAGTTCCATGAGCGTCTCCGTCAGGCGCGCGGCCCGGCGGCCGCGTGCATCACCTGGCGCCACGCGGCCTGCGCGATCCCACGGGCGCGCGCGCCGTCCGCCACCGCGTCCGCGCTTGCCGACGTGCCGTCGAGCGCGCGGCGCGCGATGCCCTGCAGGATCGCGGCAAGCCGGAACATGCTGAAGGCCATGCAGAACTCCCAGTCGTTGCGCTCGATCGGGCCGCGACCGGCGTGGCGGCAGTACGTTTCCACATACTCGTGCTCGGACGGAATGCCGAGGGCTGCAAGGTCCCTGCCCGCCATGCCGCGAAACTCCGCCTTCGTGAGCCGCCACGCCATGACGTGATACGCGAGATCGGCGAGCGGATGGCCGAGCGTGGAGAGCTCCCAGTCGAGCACGGCGACGATGCGGGGCTGCACCGGATGCACGAGCAGGTTGTCGAGCCGGTAGTCGCCGTGGACCAGCGTCGTCTCGTCGTCGTCCGGAATGGCGCCGGGCAGCCAGTCGATCAGCCGGTCCATCGCATCGATGCGCTCGGTTTCCGACGCGCGATACTGGCGCGTCCAGCGCGCGATCTGGCGCGCGAAATAGTTGCCGGGGCGGCCATAGTCGGCCAGGCCGATCGCGGCGTAATCGACGCGGTGGAGCGCGGCAATGACGCGATTCGCGTCGTCCCACAGCAAGGCGCGCGCGCGCGGATCGAGGTCCGGCATGGCCGGATCCCACAGCGTGCGACCAGGCACATGATCCATGACGAAGAACGGGGTGCCGACGATCGCGCGATCGTTGCAGAAGAGGTACGTGCGCGGGACCGGCACGTCGGTGGCCGCGAGCGCCCTCAGGACCCGGTACTCGCGGTCGACGGCATGCGCAGACGGCAGCAACGCGCCCGCCGGTTGCTTGCGCAGCACGTAGGCACGGTCGCCGAAGGTCACCCGGAAGGTCGGGTTCGACTGGCCGCCCCCGAGCGGCGCGATGGCAAACCGGCCGTCCGCTTCGGGCAGTCGGGGGCGCAGGTACACCTCCGCAGCTGCCGCATCGATCATGGCCAATTATGGCTCACAATCGTGGCCTTGCCGGAGATGCTCGTCATGCGTCCGCACGCCCGAACCTGGTTTTCCGCGGTGCTCGCGGTCACGGCCGCGCTCGCGGCATTCTGCCTGTACGTGCAGCAGACCAACACGCGGGCGCTGGGACGCACGTACCCGGTCGCACGGGTGGACGTGCGCAGCGCGAGCGGCGCGGACGCCATCGCGCGCGGACGCCATCTTGCGGACGTCACCGGGTGCACCGATTGCCATCGCCAGGACCTGCGCGGCGGACCATTCGGCGAAGCGAGCTGGCTCAGTGGCCGGTATTACGCATCCAATCTCACGCGCAAGGCAGAGCGCTATTCCGACGCGGATATCGCACGCATCGTCCGCACGGGCGTGCGTCCCGACGGCGTCGGCGTGCACGCGATGCCATCCTTCGGCTTCGTGCGCCTCACCGATTCCGAGCTGGCCGACATCCTCGCGTTCGTGCGCTCGCTGCCGGTCGGCGGTGACGAGCAGCCTGCACATTTCATCGGTCCGCTGGATCAGTGGCACCTGTGGCGGGGCGACTTCAGGCCGGCGGCCGCGTATGTCGCGGAGGAACGGGCCAAGATGCCTGCGGTGGTCGGGAGCGAGCACACCGAGGCCTGGCATCTTGCCGGTATCGTCTGTGCCGAATGCCACGGCGGCGATTTGAAAGGCAACGGCTGGGACAGCGGCGCACCCGACCTCGTGGTGGCTGCGAGCTACACGCCGGAGCAGTTCACGCGGCTGCTGCGCACGGGTATCGGCCTGGATGGCAAGGAGCACGGGCTGATGACGATCATCGCGCGCGACCGCCTGCATCGACTGCGCGACGACGAGATCGCGGGGCTCCACGCGTACCTGGTGGCGCGCGCCCGAGCGCTTTAGGCGGTCCATCACGCACGACGCTTGGACAGCGCCCGCGTATGCTACATTTTTCCGCCTGCACCACGGTACGCAGGCGCGGGCGGACGCTGGACTGACATGGCGTCTGCGTTCGTATCCCTGCGCGGCCCTGCCGCACCGTTCGCGCCCGAACAGAGCTCATGCCCGGAAGCGCCCGTCCTGACGACAGCTCGACGACCCGCGACTGGGCGCTGACCGCGCTGGTCCTGACCCCGGTCGTGGTGATCGTCGCGGTCATCGGGCTCCTCGCGCTGTCGGCGTGGTGGTTCGGCGGCTACCCGCCCGAGATGTTCTACGCCGCCGCCGCGGTCGGGCTTCCCGCGGCCGGCGTGACGGCGTTCCTGCTGTATCGCCTTGCGCGGGCGCGAAGCGTCACGCAAACGTCGCTGCGCAGCGCCGAGGCGCGCGTGACGGGGATCGTCGAAGCCGCGATGGATCCGATGATCGCGATCGACGAGCGGCAGCGCGTCGTGCTGTTCAACGCCGCCGCCGAAGCGGCATTCCAGTGGCCGCGGCGCGCCGTGGTCGGCCAGTCCATCGACATGCTCATTCCGACTCGTTTCCGCGGTGAGCATCGCCGTCATGTCGAGCGTTTCGGTCGTACGGGGGTCACGTCGCGGCGGATGGGCGGCAGCACGGTACTGACCGCGCTGCGCGCCAATGGCGACGAATTTCCGATCGAAGCCTCGATCTCGCAGCATCGCGAGGCGGGCGAGCGCATCTTCACCGTGATCCTGCGCGACATCACCGAGCGCGCGACGGCGGAACGACAGCTCGCGCAAAGCGAGGCGCGCCTGCGCGGCATCCTCGATTCGGCGATGGACGCCATCATCACCGTCGACGAAGCCCAGCGCGTCGTGCTGTTCAACGCGGCCGCCGAGAAGATGTTCGGGTGTCCCGCGGAGCAGGCGATCGGCGCGCCGCTCGCATGGTTCATCCCGGCGCGCTTTCGCGACACTCACGCCGGCCACGTGCAACGCTTCGGTGCCGCCGGCGTGAGCTCGCGCCGGATGGGCGCGACGCGCATCGTGATGGGCTTGCGGCGCAGTGGCGACGAGTTTCCGATCGACGCCTCGATCTCGCAGATCGAGGAGCACGGCGTCAAGTTCTATACCGTGATCCTGCGCGACGTGTCCGAGCGCGTGAAGGCGGACGACGAGCTGCGCCGCTCCAAGGACGAGCTGAAGGAGCTGGCAACGGCCGCGGGTTCGGCGCGCGAGCAGGAGAAGATGCGCATAGCACGCGAGCTGCACGACGAGCTCGCCCAGGCCATGACGGGCCTCAAGATGGATCTCAGCATGGTGCGCATGACGCTTCCCGGTGCAGGCGCCGAAGTCGCCTCCCGCCTCGACAAGATGGATCGCCAGATCGACGTCACCATCGCCTCGATGCGCCGCATCGCAGCCGACCTGCGGCCCCTCGCGCTCGACGACCTGGGTCTCGTGCCTGCGCTCGAATCGCTGGTCGACACCTTCAACCAGCGTTCCGGCGTCGCCTGCGAGCTGGCCCTGTCGCATCCGGACTTCGAGCTGACCGATGCGCAGGCAACGGCGGTGTTTCGCATCGTGCAGGAATCGCTGACCAACGTGGCGAAGCACGCCAATGCCACGCAGGTCGAGGTCACCGTCGAGAACAGCGCGGGCGAGCTCGTGGTCACCGTCCGTGACAACGGCGCCGGTTTCCCGGCCGACGCCCCGGTCAAGCCCAACTCGTACGGGCTGCTGGGGCTGCGCGAGCGCGCGTACCTGCTCGGCGGGGAAGTCAGGACGATGAGCGCACCCGGCAGCGGCACCGAGATCGAGGTGCGCCTGCCCCTCGCCGCGAGCGAGGCAAGCGCGTGATCCGCATCGTCATCGCGGATGACCATACGATCGTGCGGGAAGGGCTGAAGCAGCTGCTCGCCAGCGATGCCGCGCTCTGCGTGGTCGGCGAGGCGCGCGACGGTCACGAGGTCATGCAGCGCGTGCGCGAGCTCGACTTCGACGTGCTGCTGCTCGACCTTTCCATGCCGGGCAAGAGCGGGATCGAGCTCATCAAGCAGGCGAAGGCGGAGAAGCCCAGGCTGCGGATCCTCGTGCTGAGCATGCACGAGGAGCATCAGTACGCCGTGCGCGCCATCCGGTCGGGTGCATCGGGCTATCTGACGAAGGAAAGCGCTTCGACCCAACTCATCAGCGCCTTGCACAAGGTCGCGGCGGGCGGCGCCTACATCACCTCCGAAGTGGCGGAGCAGCTGGCGCTCGGCGCGATGCCCAATACCGACCAGGCGCCGCACACCACGTTGTCCGACCGCGAATTCCAGGTGCTGCGCATGCTTGCTGCCGGGGGATCGGTTTCCGACATCGCCGCCCGCATCAACCTGTCCGTCAAGACCGTGAGCACGCACAAGGCGCGGCTCATGCAAAAGCTCGGCGTCGCGACGACGACCGAGCTCTTGCGCTATGCCCTGCAGCATCGCCTGACCGACGACGCTCCGGGCGAGCCCTGAGGGTCCCGGCCATGCCCCGTTGCCGGGGTCACCGCGCCCGTTAGGACGATTCCTACCCCGCGCGCGGGGTCGGCACTTCACCCGCAATCGGAGTCGGCCGACCCGGCAGTCGAGCCGTGCGCCGATGGGCGCGCCTGCCCGCGGGACGGATAGTTCGGTCCATGCAATCCGTTCATCACCAGGGCGTCGCGGTCTACCTCGTCGAGGACTCCACCGCCATCCGCTCGCGCATGGCGGAGATGGTCGAGCAGTGCCACGCCCGCGTCGTCGGCGAGGCGGAAACCGCCGACGACGCGATCGCCGGCATCCGTTCCGCGGCACCCGACATCGTCCTGCTCGACCTCCACTTGCGCCAGGGCGGCGGGCTCGACGTGCTGCGGGCGCTCGGCCGCAAACGCCCGCGCCCGGTCTTCATCGTGGTGACCAACGATCCGACCGACGGCTACCGCAAGGCCTGCATGGCTGCCGGCGCCACCGAATTCCTCGACAAGAGCCACGAGTTCATGCGCATCCCGCAGATCATCGCAGACGCCGCAGAGCATCCGCTTACACAACAATGAGTGCAGGGAGTCCCGTCATGCAACCGGCCATCGCCATCCGATCGATCCCCAGCGGCCCCGTGCCCGACCGCCGCGGCGCCGGCAACAACGTGGTGCGCGTCTCGAACGCATGCTCGTCATGCGGCCTTGGCGCCGTCTGCCTGCCGTGTGGCGTGGGCAACGAGCACATCGAGGCGATCGAACAGCTCGTCTATCAGCGCAAGCGCGTCAAGCGTGGCGAATTCCTGTATCGCAGCGGCGACCGGTTTCACGCGCTCTACACGTTCCGCACGGGCTTCTTCAAGAGCTACATGACGAGCGAGGACGGACGCACGCACGTCACCGGCTTCCAGATGCCGGGCGAGATCCTCGGCCTGGACGGCATCGAGGACGAGCGCCACAGCCAGGACGTCGTCGCGCTCGAGGACGCCGAGGTTTGCGTGATCGAATACGCGCAGCTCGCCCAGCTGTCGGCCAAGGTGCCCGACCTGCAGCGTCACCTGCATCGCATGATGAGCCGCGAGATCGTGCGCGACCATGGCCTCATGCTGCTGCTGGGCACCATGCGCGCGGATGGGCGGGTCGCCGCCTTCCTGCTGAACCTGTCCCAGCGCTTCGCCGCGCGCGGCTATTCGGCGAGCGAGTTCAACCTGCGCATGACCCGCGAAGAGATCGGCAGCTACCTCGGCCTCAAGCTGGAAACGGTCAGCCGCGTGCTGTCGCGCTTCCAGGAACGCGGGCTCATCTACGCGCAGAACCGCGCGATCCGGCTGCTCGACCTCGGCAAGCTCAAGGCCGAGACGTTCGACGCCTGAAAAATCAAGGAGACCGTCCATGTTCGAAAGGATCCTCGTCGCCGTCGATGGCAGCCCCACGTCGAACCGCGGATTGAAAACCGCAATCGACCTGGCCGCCGACCAGCAAGCCGCGCTGCATGTCCTGCACATCGTCGACGCGCTGGCTGGCGTGCCGTCCCTCGAAGGCGCCTATTTTCCGACCGCCTATCTCGACCAGATGTCGGAGGCGCTGCGGGACACGGGACGCGAGGTCCTGAAAAAGGCGGAGAGCATGGCAGCGGCCCGCGGCGTGCAAGCGAAGGTCGCGCTCGTGGAATCCGTCGGCCATACCGTCGCGCAAGCCATTCTCGGCTATGCGCGCAAGCAACGCGCCGACCTCATCGTGCTGGGCACCCACGGACGCCGCGGACTGTCGCGCGCGTTGATGGGCAGTGACGCCGAGATGGTGTTGCGCGAAGCCCGCGTCCCCGTGCTGATGGTGCGCGGGCCGGCGGCCGCACCGTCCTCGCCCGGGCGCAGGAGAGGCGTCGCCAAGGCGGCTCCCAGGCCGCGAGCCCAGGCAGGCGCCTAGCCGGCGCTACAGCTGGCCGCTTACCACCTCGACGAGCTCGCTGTGTCCGAATCCCTTGCGATAGTCGAGCACCGCAATGGCGGTCGGAACGAAGCGCACGAACGCGACGCTCGCCGCATCCGGGGACGGTGACAGCGTCGCTACCTCGGGAAACTTCGCGATGAGCAGGTCCGCGGCATGCCGCTGCTCGGGCGTGCCATCGCGCAGCACGGTCGCGCTGCCGCCCATCGACACGGCGCGGATGTCGCCCCAATCGGCATAGGGCGCGGCGACCGTCACCGACGCCTTTTCCGTGAACGCAAGGTTGCGCATTTTCTGGCTGTTGCGCGCCGTGCCGAAGTACACGGTAAGGCCATCGTTCGCGTAGCTCACGATGTTGGCTTGCGGGTAGCCGTCCGGGCGTACCGTCGCGAAAGTCAGGTCGCGCTCGGCACCGAGCAACGTGACGACGAACTTGCGCAAGTTGGCTTCCATGCAGATCCCCGCTCGGTGCCCGGGCACCGTTGACCGACGTGGCGAGCATGCGCGTGGGCCGGTCGTGGGAGATTGATGCCGGTCAAGCGTTTGCGAAGCTCCAGCATTGCAGCCGTCCAGGGCACCGCAGATCATTGCGGCACGACGAAGCCGGCATTCGCGTGCCCGCTCCTCCAGGCGCGTGGGGGCGGTGCTCGGCGGAGGCACGTCGTCCTGGCTCGAAAACATGCGGCGGCTCGCCGCAGCCGGAAACGCGGCGACCGGTTTCGCCATCTAATGCAGGTCGACCCCGGTGCAAGCCAACCTGCCCATGGAGGCCTGGTATGCGTACGCCCGCCAACATCGCGCGTCATCCCATCCACCCGATGCTCGTCACCCTGCCGATCGGCATGTGGGTGCTTTCCCTCGCGTGCGACATCATCGCGGCCTTCGTCGCGAACCCGGCAGCATGGAAGACCGTCGCGCTCTACGCCATGGTCGGCGGCATCATCGGGGCGCTTGCCGCGGCGATCTTCGGGCTGATCGACCTGCTGTCGCTCCCGGCGGACATTCGGCCGACGGCGCTCACCCACATGGTGATCAACCTGCTGGTGGTCGCGCTGTTCGTCGTGAACGCGTGGCTGCGCATCGGCGACCAGGCCGGCAGCGGGGGCGGCACGTTGCCCGTATGGCTGTCGGTGATCGCGGTGGCGCTGCTCGTCGTGTCCGGGTGGCTGGGCGGCAAGATGGTCTACCTGCACGGCGTGGCAGTCGACACGGAAACCATCTGCGGCGAGCCACGCAGGCGTTGATGCGCGAGGGGGACGCCCGTCAGCGCTCGATGACGTCTCCGCGCGCCGCCGCACCGCGCGCGTCGCTCGCCGCGGCGCTGCGCGTCCGCGGAGACCGTGAGCCGATGGTCAACGGCCCGTCCTGCGTTTCGGTGGCTTCGTCTCGACCTCGGTGCGCACGAGCAGGTAGTCGAGGCCCCCGACCCGGAACCACCGGTAGCCATACGCCTCGAGCAGCACGCAATGGCGCCCGCGCTCGTCGGCGCGGCTATGGTCCTCGGTGAGCAGGTTGACGAGGAGATTGCCGCGTTCGCCGGCGCCGGGGTCGAAGCGGATCTCCAGCGGCTTGGCGCTCAAGTTGTGCAGCGTGAGCACGGAATTGTTGAGCCAATCGTAGCGCAAGCCCAGCACGGCGGGATTGCCGGTGTCGACGATCGCGAAGTCGCCCCAGCCGATTTCCGGCACTTCCTTGCGCATGCGGATGATGCGCTCCGTCCAGTTCAGCATGGAGTTCGGATCGCGCCGCTGCTGCGCGGCGTTGAGATGCTCGTAGCCGTATGGGCCGGCATCGATCACGGGCAATATCGGCTTGTCGCTTTTCGTGAAGCCGCCGTTCGGCTCGGTCGACCATTGCATCGGCGTGCGCGCGCAATTGCGCTCGCGCAGCGCGAGGCAGTCGCCCATGCCGAGCTCGTCGCCATACCGCACGACCGGCGTCCCGGGCAGCGTGAACATGAGGCTGTAGGCAAGCTCCAGCCGGCGCCGGTCGCCTTCCAGCATGGGCGCAAGGCGCCGCCTGATGCCGCGCTCGTAGAGCTGCATGTCCTTCGTGGGTCCGAATGCATCGAACACGACCTGGCGCTGCTCCTCGCTCAGGCGGCCGAGGTCGAGCTCGTCGTGATTGCGCAGGAACAGTCCCCATTGCGCCGAGGCCGGCCGCGGCTTGGTCGCCTTCAGCGCCTGCGCCAGCGGACGGGAATCGGACGAGGCCAGCGCATAGAACAGATGCTGGTTGACCTGGACATTGAACCTCATATGCATGCGGTCGGCATCGCGGCCGAAATATTCCATATCCGTCTTGGGCAGCACGTTGGCTTCGGCGAGGATCATCGAGTCGCCCTGCCGCCATTGCAGGAATTCCCGCAGCTGCCGCAGCATCTCGAACTGCTCCCGCGGCTTCGTCACATCCGCGCCCTTGGTGCTGATCACGAACGGCACGGCGTCCATCCGAAAGCCGGAGACGCCGAGCTGGATCCAGAATCCCATGATCTTGAGGATCTCGGCCTGAACGCGCGGGTTCGACGTGTTGAGGTCGGGCTGAAAATCGTAGAAGCGGTGGAAGTACCAGGCGCCGGCTTCCTTGTC
>DATILY010000094.1:0-28156 GCA_035475895.1 Casimicrobiaceae bacterium
AAGTTTGTTGGACACACCCTACCCCAGGCCAGCACCCCACAGACCCAGCCTAAGCCAGACCCGCGAACACCCACCCGGCGCAGGGCTACCCTCACCCCAGCACCCACACCTATCGGTTGCGAATTGTTAAAGAGCAGGCCGCTTTCCGACCCGGTTTTGGACCAACCAAACCGCGGTTCGAAAATGCAGCAGCAAAGAGGCGCGATTATAGTAAGCCCGAAGAGCCCGGTCAAGACCTCCCGCGGCTTCGACCGAGACGCCGGCGAAAATCCGAACGAGAACAAGGACCACTCGCCGGCGCGGTCTGCGCGATGGGCGCATAATTCCGATGTCATATGCCCCCGGCCCGCGGTCGCCGCGACCGCACCGCGATGCCCTCCCCTGTATCGTCCCGAACCGCGGTGGTGCACGACTGGCTCGTGACGTGGCGCGGCGGGGAAAACGTGCTGTCCGAGGTGCTCGGCCTCATCCCGGACGCCGACCTGTACTCCCTGGTGGACTTCCTGCCGCCCGGCCTGCGTCACCGCATCGGCGAGCGGCGCGCGCGCACCTCCTTCATCCAGAACGTGCCCTTCGCGAGCACCCGATTCCGCTGGCTCTTGCCCGCTTTCCCAGCCGCGATCGAGCGGCTGGACTTGCGCGCGTACGACCGCATCGTGTCGATCTCGCATGCGGTCGCCAAGAACGTCCGGGTGCTGCCCGGGCAGGCCCATTTGTCGTATTGCCTGACACCCATGCGCTACGCCTGGGACTTGCGGGAGGACTACCTTGCGTCCGTCGGCGCCCGGCGCGGGCCACGCCGCTGGGTCGCCGAGCGCCTGCTCGATCGGCTGCAGGCATGGGACCGGCGCGCGAGCGCGCGCGTGACGGCGTTTGCAGCGATCTCGCAGCACGTCGCACGCCGCATCGAGCGCGCGTACGGCCGGAGCGCGCAGGTCATCTACCCGCCGGTGGACGTCGACTTCTTCGCGCCGGCCGAGCGGCCAACGCGCGACTACTACCTCACGGGCGGCCAGTGGGTCGCGTACAAGCGCGTCGACGCCATCGTCGAGGCGTTCCGTTCGCTGGGCGATAGACGCCTCGTCGTCGCCGGCGATGGCCCGGAGGCGCGCAAGGTGCGCGCGGCCGCCGGACCGAACGTCGCATTCGCAGGCGAAGTGCCGCGCGAGCGCCTGCGTGAGCTGTTGCAGCACGCGCGTGCGTTCGTGTTCGCCGCGGAAGAGGACTTCGGGATATTGCCGGTCGAGGCGCAGGCCTGCGGGACGCCCGTGATCGCGCTGTCCCGGGGCGGTACGGCGGAGACGATCGTGACGGCCGGCGATGGCGCAGGCGGCGTGTCGTTCGTCGACCAGCGGCCGGCCACCATCGCGGATGCCGTCAGGCGATTCGAGGCGCGCGAGCACACGATCGACAGCGCCGCGTGCCGCCGCAACGCGTTGCGCTTCTCCACGCAACGATTTCGCGCGGAGTTCCGCGACTGGCTGGCCGTCGCCGGGCATCCATCGCCGCGCCTCGAGGTCGCATAGGTGCGGGCCGCGCCTTCCATCCTGAAGCCTAACGCGCCGATATTCGCCGTGCTGCTGCGCATGCTCGACCCATGCGCGGCGATCGCAACGGGCCTGATCGCGTTCGCCGTCTACCGCCCGGTCGGCAATGTCGAGGCGTACCTGCTGTTTCTCGCCGCCGCGGCGCTGGCCATCCTGGGCGTCTTTCCGGCCTTCCGGCTGTACGCACCGCAGCGAGGCGTCACGTTCGCAGCGGAGCTTCGCGGCCTCGTGCTCGCCTGGAGCACCGTCGCGGCACTGACCGCGCTGGTGTTGTTCGCCACCAAATCGGGCGCAGCGTTCTCGCGCGTGTGGGTCGGCACGTGGATGGTGGCAAGCTTCATGGCCACGGCCTTGCTGCGAGTGGCCGTGCGCATCGTGCTGCGTCGGCTCCGCAAATCGGGGCGCAACCAGCGCCACATCGTGGTGGCGGGCGCCGGTCGGCTTGGCCGCCTGCTCGCCGAGCGCCTCCAGGCATCGCCATGGGCCGGGCTCAACGTGCTCGCCTTCTACGACGACGATCCGCGCTTGCATGGACAACAGGTCGCGGCGCGCACGGTCGCCGGCGATTTCGACCGGATGGTCGTCGACGTCGGCAACGGCGGCATCGACCAGGTATGGATCGCGCTGCCGCTGCGCGCCGAGCAGCGCATTCGCGACGTCCTGACCGCGCTGCGCAACCATCCCGTGGAAATCCGGTTCCTGCCGGACATCTACGGATTCCACCTGCTGAACCATTCGTTCACGGAGATCGTGGGCCTGCCGGTGATCTCGCTCACGGAAACGCCCATGTCGGGCGTGAACGCGATCCTGAAGAACGCCGAGGACTACGCGATGGCGGCCGTCCTGGTCGTGCTGCTCATGCCCCTCATGGCGTTGATCGCAGCCGCAGTCAAGCTCACGTCGCCCGGACCGATCCTGTACCGGCAGGAGCGCGTGACGTGGAACGGCGAGCACTTCGCGATGCTGAAGTTTCGCAGCATGCCGGTAGGTGTCGAACAGGCGAGCGGTCCCGTCTGGTCGACGCGTGATCAGCGGCGCGCCACGCCGATCGGCGCCTTCCTGCGCCGCTACAGCCTCGACGAGCTGCCGCAGCTGTTCAACGTGCTGCGCGGCGAGATGTCGCTCGTCGGTCCTCGCCCCGAGCGGCCGGAGTTCGTCGAGCAGTTCCGCCGCGAGATCCCCGGCTACATGCAGAAGCACCTGGTGAAAGCCGGGATCACCGGGTGGGCGCAAGTGAACGACCTGCGCGGCGATAGCGACCTCGTCGAGCGGATAAACTACGACCTGTACTACATCGAGCACTGGTCGATCTGGTTCGACCTGCGAATCCTGGCTTTGACGCTGTGGCACACACTGACGAGTCGCAACGCCCACTAGCCGAGCGCGCCATCGTTCTCGCGCCCGAGGTGGCGTTGCCTGCGCCGGGCAGGCTCGCGCTGTGGTTCCTCGCCGGTCTCGCGCTCACGCTGCTCGCCTATCTCGCGCTCAACGTACCAGGGCCGTGGTTCCCTTCGGCGCCGGAGCACTTCTGGACCGCGCACGAGCTGCAGCTCACGCGCGGAAACGGCACGAAGTCCGACCAGGAATGGGTGCTGCAGTCACCCGAAGCGGGCTCCGTGGTCCTGCTCTCCGGCGACGCCGACCTGCGCTCCACCGATTATCGCGTGTTCACCTGGATCGCCGTCGGCGTCCCGCCCACCGCGGACGTGCGACTGCTGTGGCGCAACGATTACGAGCCCGGCAAGGTCAACAGCATGCCGATCGTCGTCGAATCGGGCCGCCTGCGCCCGGTCATGACCACGGGCAACGCGAGCTGGATCGGGCGCATCACGGGGATCGCGCTCGCCATCCGCGGTCCGCTCGTCGACCCGGTCAGGGTGCGCGGCGCCATAGCGCGGCCCATGGGCGCCGTCGCGGTGCTCGAGGACCGCGTACGCGAATGGACCGCCTTCGAAGGCTGGTCGGGCACGTCGATCAACACGATCGTCGGTGGCGCCGACGTGCAGGACTTCCCCCTCACGTTCGTCGTCGCGTGTGCCGTGGCCGTGGGGCTCGCGCTCGTGGCATTGAGCCGCTGGCGCGCGCGGCTTCGCCTGCGCGGGTTCATCGTGGCAATCGCGACGCTGACGGTGCTCGGCTGGCTCGTGCTCGACCTGCGGTGGGCCGCCGTCCTGGGACGCCAATCGGTCGAGACCGGCAACGTCTACGGAGGCAAGGACGACCAGGGTCGTCATCTCGTCGCGGAGGATGCCGATCTCTATCGGCTCGTCCTGCGGGCGAAGGACGTGCTGCCCGCGACGCCGCAGCGCATCTTCATTGCCGCCGCCGCGCATTACTTCCGCGGCCGCGCGGCGTATCACCTCTATCCGCACAACGTCTATTTCGATCCACGCTCCGACCGCCTGCCGCCGGCGTCGACCATGCACGCCGGCGACTGGCTGTTCGTCTACCAGCGGCCGGGCATCCAGTACGATGCTGCGCGACGGATGCTCCGCTGGGAAGGTGGGCAAACGCATCCGGCCGAGCTGAAGATGCTCGGGCAGGGCGGCGCATTGTTCCAGTTGCTCTAGGCCATGGACATCCTTCGCATCGCACTCGCGTGGCTGCTCGTATGGGCGCTCGGCATTGCGCTCGTGCGCCTGCTCTACGCCCGGCGCGGCGACTGGCCGATGCCGCATCCTGCATGGGTCGGCGGCGTCGGCTTCCTGCTCGGTGCGTTCGTGCTGACGCTGCTCATGAGCGCCGTATCGCACGCGGGCGGCTCGTTCGATCGCCTGACGATCGGCCTGCCGATGCTGCTGGTGACGATCGGATTATGGATCGCCGACGTACGACGGCAGGGCGGCACTCGCAACGTCGCAACGACCACGAGCGCCGGCTGGCGCGCGCTCGTCGCCCGCCCGGCAATGCCGTCTCTGGGCTGGCTCGCGCTGCTCGCGTGGCTCGTCGTGCGCAGTGCGCTGCTGCTTGGTGAAGTGCTTCGCCAACCGCTCTTTCCGTGGGATGCGTGGACGCAATGGGCGACCAAGGCGCGCGTGTGGTTCGCGCTGCGGCACATGGTGCCGTTCGAGCCGGCGCAGCAATGGCTGACCGGCACCGCGGCCTACTTCGACGCGGCACCCCACTATCCCGCCACCGTGCCGCTGTGGCAGGTATGGTCGAGCGTTGCGCTGGGGCGATTCGACGATGCGCTCATGAACCTGCCCTGGTGGCTGCTCGGAGTCGCCTTGACGCTGCTGCTCTACGGGTTCCTGCGCGATCGCAAAGCATCGCCGCTGTTCGCGCTGGCCGCCACGTGGATGATCGTCTCGATGCCGATCCTCGAGACGCACGTTGCGCTCGCCGGGTATGCGGACCTGCCCATGGCGTGCTACCTCACGGCCGCGGCACTGGCGGGATTGCGGGCGCTGCAGGCGCTATCCCTCACCAGCGGCAGTCCCACCGTCGTGCGCAAGGATGACGCGATCGTCGCGCTCATGCTGATCGCCGCGCTGCCCACCATCAAGAACCCGGGCTGGATCTGGATGATGACGCTGTTGCCCGGGCTGCTGGTCGCCTGGCTGCCGCGGCACGGCATGCGCATCGTGGTCGCCGGCTTGGCCATCGGCGTCGCGCTGCTGTTCCTCCTCGGCCGCTACGAACCCGTGATCTTGGGCTATCACCTGCACTTCCAGCTCGACGTTCCCTGGCATGGCCTCGTGGAAGCGTATCTGAGCTTCGACAACTGGCACCTGCTGTTCTGGGTGCTGCCGGTCATCGTGGTGGCGACACGACACTGGCTGGTGGATCGCGAGCTCGCGCCGCTGACCGCGGTCGTCGGGTCGGGCGCATTGTTCCTCCTGCTGGGCTTCTCGATCACCAGCGCCGCGGTGTGGGTCGAGGACCAGTCCACGGTGAACCGGGCAACACTGCACCTCGCTCCGTTGATCGGCGTATGGCTCGTGCTGCTCGTGCGACGGGCATTGGAAAGCGGCGCTCCGGCGCTGCAGGAGCATGCTCACCGCGAGGACGCCGAAACTGCGTTGCCCGTGACCGCACCGGCCGTGGCGGTCGCCGCCGACGGCCGCGATGCTTGAGCTTCCGCACGTCACGCTGCTGTGCGCTGACACGGTCAACCACGCGCTGGCGATGCGCGCGCTCGAGCGCTCGTGCGCGGACATCGCGTTTGCGCGCGTCGTGTTCCTCACCGACGCTCTGCCGCCGGACATCACGCGTCCGCCCGGCATCGAGATCCGTTCCATCCCACCACTGCGCTCGCGCGACGATTACTCGCAACTGATGCTCAAGGGGCTGCTGCCCCACGTCGACACGTCGCACGTGCTCGTCGTGCAATGGGACGGGTATGTCGTCAATGCGCAGGCCTGGGATCCCGCGTTCCTCGACGTGGACTACATCGGTGCGAAGTGGTTCTGGTATCGCGACGGTCATACGGTGGGCAATGGCGGCTTCTCGTTGCGCTCGCGCCGGCTGCTCGAGGCCCTGCAGGATCCGCGAGTGGTCCTGTCGGAGGCGGAAGACATCACGATCGGCCGCGCGTCCCGTCCGCTGCTCGAGGACCGCTACGGCATCCGCTTCGCCACCGAAGCAACGGCGGATCGCTTCGCCTTCGAGGCGGCGTACCCGATCGGCAAGCCGTTCGGCTTCCACGGGCTGTTCAACTTCGCCCGCGTCGTTCCGCCCGAGGAGCTGACGGCGCTTGCCGCGTCCTTGTCGGACGACATCGCACGCTCGCCCCAGATGAGCGCCTTGTTGCGCAACTGCGCGGCGCTCGGGCAATGGGACGCGGTCACCGCGCTGGCGCAACGACGCCTCGCCGCGCAGCCGGACGATGCGGACACGCGGGCGCTGCGCGATTCCGCGCTCGCGGCTGCGGCACGCGGTCCGGTCGTAGGACGCAACGAGCCCTGTCCTTGCGGCAGCGGCAAGCGCTACAAGCATTGTCACGGTGCGGCGGGTGCGACGGCCGCTGCTGCCGACCGCGCTTCGTCGCCTGACCACTCGCGGACGCAGCCATCGCGCCCATCCCAAGCAGCCGTCGATGTGCCCGCGCTGCTGGCGGCCGGCATGGCGTCGCACCAGCGCGGCGACCTGCACGCGGCGCAGCGCGCCTACGAGACGGCGCTGCGTGAAGCGCCCGCGCATCCGCTGGCGATGCATTACCTGGGCGTGCTCGCGTATCAGCGCAACGACCTGGCGGCCGCACTGCCCCTGCTCGAAGCGTCGGCGCAGGCCGTGCCCGACGAAGCGGAATTCCACAACAATCTCGGCCTGGCGTTCGCTGCCGCGGATCGCTATGACGAAGCCATCCGGGCGCACGAGCGAGCCGTCGCATTGCGGCCGCAGCACGCATTGGCCTGGAACAACCTCGGGCTTGCGCGCACGGCGCACGGCGATCTCGAGGGCGCCGAGCACGCCTTGCGCCGGGCGCTTGCCGCGCAGGCGGATCTCGCCCCCGCGCACTGGAACCTCGCCCTCGCGCTCCTCGCGCGCGGCCAGTATGCCGCCGGCTGGTCCGAATACGAGTGGCGCCTTGCCGTTCCGGAGTTCCGCGTCGAGGACACGCCTTCGCCGGCGCAACGCTGGCGCGGCGAGCTGCTGCATGGCAAGCGCCTGCTCGTCACCTCCGAGCAGGGCCTCGGCGACACGCTCCACTTCATCCGCTATGCGCGTGAATTGGCGGAGCGGGGTGCGTACGTGGTTGCCCGCGTGCCCCGCAAGCTGGCCGCGCTCGTCGGGACCGTGCCGGGGGTTGCCGAAGTCAACGTGCGCGACGACGCGCCAGCGCCGTGCGACTTCCAGGTGCCGCTGCTCTCGGTGCCCGGCGTGCTCGGGGTGGACGCGCACGACGTCGGGCGTCACGTTCCCTACGTTGCCGTCGACCCCGCCGCGCGTGCACGAACCGTGCGCGCGATTCGCGCGACCGCTGCCGGCCGCGTGGCAATCGGGCTCGCGTGGTCAGGCGCGCAGCGCAACACCAACGATCGCCGGCGCTCGATCGCGCTGGCCACGCTCGCGCCGCTGCTCGCCCATCACGAGCTGTGCTGGTTCTCGCTGCAGCATGACGACGAGGCTGCCGTCGCCGCCGTGCCGGACGCGCGCACCCTCGAGCGGTTGCCCGAACGCGTTGCATTCGATGGCATGGCCGCCATGATCGACGCGCTCGACGTCGTGGTGACGGTCGACACGAGCGTTGCTCACGTCGCAGGTGCGCTCGGCAAACCGGTCTGGATCCTGCTGCCCCACGCAGCCGACTGGCGCTGGGGCCTTGCGCGCACCTCGACGCCCTGGTACCCAAGCGCGCGCCTCTTCCGCCAGCATCGGCCTGGCGACTGGGCGCCCGTCGTGGCGCGCGTCGAAGCGGCCCTCGGCGAGCTTCGACCGGCATGAAGTCGGCGCGCCTGGCAGCGATCAAGCAGGCCGCGCGCGAAGGCCGCGTCGCCGACGCGCTGCGCGAGGCGGACGCGCTGTGCGATGCGGCACCGCACGACCTCGACGCTGCCCGCCTGCGCGCGATGCTGCTCACGCACATCGGCAACCCGCAGGCCACCGCGGCATGGCAACGGGTGGCGGCGCTCGCGCCCCGCGATCCGGAAGCGCATTTCCAGCTCGGTAACGCGGCCGGCGATGCCGGCGACTTCGTGGGCGCCGTGGAGCACCTGGAGATCGCCCGCGTGACGTTGCCCGGTCATCCGGTCCTGCTCAACAATCTCGCGCTCGCGCTCGAGGCGGTGGGACGCGTCGACGAGGCGGCCGCGCACTGGCGGCAAGCGTTGGCGGCAGCGCCGCACGCGGCGTCCGGCGTGCGCCAGGGGCTCGCCCGCGTGCTGTCGCGCGCGGGCCGTCACGCCGATGCGCTGCAACAGCTCGATGCGCTGATCGCGCAGGACAACACGCAAGCGCCTTGGCTCGCAGCGCGCGCGGCCTGCCTTGCCGCGCTCGGGCGCGACGCCGACGTGCCGTCAGCGTACGAAGCTGCGCTGGCGCGCGATCCACGTGCCGCGGCGGTATGGCACGACTTTGCCCGCTGGCTGCTCGCGCACGGCCGCTTCGATGACGCCGAAGCCCTCCTCGCGCGCGCGCACGCGGCGCTGCCGTCCGATGCGCTCGTCACAAGCCTGTTCATCGTCGCGCGTCAACGCAGTGCGCGTTGGGAAGGCGTCGCGCGCCTGCGCGAAGAGCTGATCGCCGCCGTCGCGGATCCGCATTGGTCCGGCAGCGCGTCGGGCTACGATTTCGTCACCGTGTGCGACGACCCCCGCTTGCAACGACGCGTTGCAGAGCGCTATGCCGCACCGGAGGTCGCGGCCGTCACCCCGCTTCCAGCCGTGGCCCTGCCCGCCGACCGCTCCGCGCGCCTTCGCCTGGGCTTCGTCTCGTCCGACTATCGCGACCATCCGGTCGGGCGGCTCATCGTCGGGCTGCTCGAGCGCCTCGATCGCGCCCGCTTCGACGTCCTCGCGTATACGACCGGCTGCACCGACGACGTGATGGGCGGACGCATCGCCGCGGCGAGCACGGGCGGCCTGCATGCGCTGCCGCGTCGTGAGCCGCACGCGGCTGCGCAGAAGGTGCGGGCCGACGGCGTCGACGTGCTGTTCGACCTGAACGGCTTCTCCGGCGGTGAAGCGCTGCGTCTCTTCGCCGCTCGCGCGGCGCCGCTGCAGGTGAACTTCCTCGGCTACACCGGCACGCTCGGCACCGGCGTCTACGACCTCATCGTGGCCGACCGTTGCAGCATTCCGCTGCCGCTGCGTGGGCACTACGCCGAGCAGGTGATGGACGTCGAGCCGTGCTACCTGCCGTCCGACCCGGCGCGCACGGTGGATGGAGCGCCATCGCGCGCGGCGTACGGGCTGCCTGCCGATGGCGTCGTCTTCTACGCCGGCAGCGCGCTCTACAAGGTCTCGCCCGAGCTGTTCGCCGCATGGCTCGAGCTCCTTCGCGCCCAGCCGCGAGCGGTGCTGTGGCTGCGCGATGCGCCCGCCGGCGCGATCGGGCGCGTGCACGCAGCCGCGCAGTCCATCGGCCTCGACCCGGCGCGGATCGTCTTTGCGCCGCCCGAGAACGTGCCACGCTACCTGGCGCGCCTCCGGCTCGCCGACGTGTTCCTCGACACGTTTCCGTTTGGCTCGCACACGAGTGTCAATGACGCGCTCTTCATGGGCGTGCCGGTCGTCACGATCGCCGGGCAGAGCTTCGCGGGCCGCGCATCGGCCAGCCAGGTGCATGCCGCGGGCATCGGCGATCTCGTTGCGCATGACGTTCCTGCGTATGTCGGCATCGCCGGCGAGCTGGCGCGGAACCCTGCGCAATTGCGCGACGCCAAGGCACGCCTGCGCGACGTGCGCCAAGGCCGGCTGTTCGATGCCGACCGCTATGCGGCCGCGTTCGGCGAGGCGATCGTCGCCGCGTGGAACCATCGGCGCGCCTAGGCGCGCGCCAGCTGCTCGAGCGCCTCGACCCACGCTGCGATGGGCCGTTGATCGTCGTACAGCGCCGCGCGGCGCGCGGTGATGCGCGCCGCGACATCGTCGCGCCATGCGCGCTCGCGCACGAGCCGCACCGCGATGCGCTGGTAGTCGTCGGCATCGGCGGCGATGGTGTCGCGGACCTCGAGCAGCTCCAGCATCGCGCAGCTCTGGCGGCTGCGCATGAAGCGGCCGGGCAGCGTCACGATCGGCAGTCCGCACGCGAGCGCATCGAGGCTCGTGTTGCCGCCGGACCAGCGCAGCGTGTCGAGCATGGCATCGCACACCGCGTTGATCCGCAGGTAGTCGTCATGCGCGCATTGCGGGAGCACGTGCACGCGTCCGGCGCGCGACAATCCAACCGCGGCGAGCGCGCGATCCAGCCGCGCGAGGTACGTTGCCGTGAGGCTGGAGTGGCGGCCCTCGAACAACACCAGGTGCGCGCGCGGCGCGATGGCCAGCACGCGCGCGAACAGCGCATCGTTGTCGGGATGGATCTTGAACAGCGATTGCGGGCACAGCAGCAGCGCGGCGTCGTCCGGCAGCCCGAACGCTTCGCGGGATGCATCGGCAGGACACGCCGGCAGCGCGTAGCGCGTGCCCAGTCCGGGCAGCCGCACGAGGCGCTCGCGATAGTGGGCTTCGGCGTCGTCCGGTTCCATGGCGGCAGGCGAGAAGAACGCGTCGAGCGTCGGCAATCCCGTGGTCACAGGATGGCCCCATGCGACGCATTGGCGAGGGGCCAGACGCAGCGCCGCCAGCGCGAAGCTCGTCGGGTCCATGCCGAGCTCCGGATACACGAGCACGTCGAGCGCCGCGGCGCGCACGAGCGGGGCGAGCTGGGCAGGCCGCCAGCGCGGGCAGGCGTGGAACGTATCGGCACGCGCCTGCAGCCGTTCGGTGAGGGCGTCGCGATCCGGGGCGAGGTGGAACACGTGCACCTCGAAGGCGTCGCGCGGCAGATCGGTGATCCAGCGCTCGAAATAGCGGCCCACCGTTCCGTCGCGAAAGAACGCCGAGACGAACCCCACGCGCGCCCGCCCCGCGGCCGCCCGTTGGGGCACCGGTCGCGCATACGCCGGCGCGCGGCGCGCCACCAGGCCGGTCACGAGGTCACCATATTGCGACTGCAACGCGCGGTCGTCCCCGCCTTGATACGCGAGGAGGAAGTTGGTCCAGCGCAGCTCGTCGCACAGCCGCTCCGCTCCCATGGCGTCCGCCCGCGGCACGAGGTCGTGCTCGAGCTGCGCAAGGTTCGCGGCATACGTGCGCCGTGCATCGGTCACCACGGACGTATCAGCGGCAACCATCGGCAGCGTCAAGGCCCGACCGATGGCAGCGCGCAGCATGGACGGATCGCGCGCGAGCGCCGTGCCGTATGCCTGGCGGGCAGCGCCGAGGTCGTCCCGCTCCGCGAGCGTAGCCGCGAGCTGAAGGAACGTATTCGCATCACGCGGCTCACGCTGCGCGGCCTGCGTGTAGAGCGCGACCGCGGCATCGAGCGCGCCTTGCTGGCGGCGCAGGCCCGCCAGCGCGAGCAGCGCCACCCGCTGGCCGGGATCGAGGGCGAGCGCGCGGGTCAGTGCCGCTTCTGCGCCGGCATCTTCTCCGCGATCGCGTCGCATTGTGCCCAGGTTCGCGAACGCGAGCGCATACCGCGCATCGACGAGCGTCGCCCGCTCGAATGCGGCTTCTGCCGCTTCGAGGCGGCCGGCACTGCGCTCGGCATTGCCGAGGTTGTTCCATGCGCGCGCGTAGGCCGGGTCGAGCTGCACCGCGCGCCGGAAGCAGTCGACCGCTCGGGCAACGTCGCCGGCGTCCGCGCGCAGCAGTCCAAGCTCGTTGCAGGCCTGGGCATCGCGCGGAGCGAGCGCGACGACGCCTTCGATATCGGCGATCGCGGCACGCAGATCGCGCAACGCCTCGTGGACGCGCGCCCGCAGCTTCAACGCGCTCACGCGCTCCGCGGACGAGAGCCCGGGACGCGCGAGCAGTTCGCCCAGCAGCTGCTGCGCGCCGGCAGCATCGCCTGCGCGCAGGCGCGCCTCGGCGTCCTGCAACGTCGCTGTCATGAGGGCGCGGGACCCTTCGCGACGTGCGCGAGCACCTCGGGCGCGGCGCGGGCAAGCGCCTCGAGGTAGGCAGCTTCGAGACGACGCGTGTGGGCCACCATGTCCGTGAGGGGCGAGCGCGCGATGCCGGCCGCGATGCGGGTGCGCAACGCGGCCCGCATCGGGGCATCGTTCGCCAGCCGCACCGCGAGGTCCACGTACTCGCGGCCGGTCTCGGCCACCGTGTCGGTGACACCGAGATTGGCCAGGATCGAATACGACGTGCGCTCGCCATGGCGCTTGCCGAGCAACGTCACGACCGGCACGCCCATGTCGAGCGCTTCCAGCGTGCCGTTGACGCCGCCGTAGGGCAGCGGGTCGAGCACGAAATCGACGAGCGCGTAGCGCGCCTGGTTTTCCGCTTCACTCTTGCCGGCGGGCACGAAAAGGACCTGTCCGGCCGGGATGCCTGCGTTGGCGGCGAGGCGTCGATAGACGTCGCGCAGTGCGGGATCGACGGGGGAGAACGCGAGCCGCGCCTGCGGAACGCGCTCGAGCACTTCGCGCCACAGGGTGAGGCAGCGGCGCGAGAGCTTGAGCGGATTGACGAACGCGCCGATGACGATCGCGTCGTCCGGGATGCCCAGGCTGGCGCGTCGATACCCCTGATCGGGCGCCGGGTCGATGTGCCGGTAAGGATAGACGCAGCCTTGCATGGGCAGCAGCGTCTCCAGCACGTACGCCTGATTTTCCGGCACGTCGGCGAAATGATCGGTGAGCTTGAAATCCACGGCGTGCAAACCAAGCGTTCCGGCGCTGGCGATGTGGGTGATCTGCACCCGCGCAGGCTTGCGCGCCAGGATCGCGGGCCGTGCGCCTTTGGTGTGGGTGTTGAGGTCGACCAGGAGGTCCAGGTCGGCGGCCGCGATCGTATCGACCGCCATGCGGTCGTCCTGCTCGTCCAGCCGCGTGAAGCTGTCCGCCATGCTCATGAAGCGCTCGGTCCATTCGTCGCGCACGGGCGAGAGCGAATAGAAGTGCAGCTCGAAGCGCTCGCGATCGTGATGCCGGATCGCCTGCCAGATCATCTTGCCCATCACGTGGTTGCGCAGGTCCGCCGACAGGTAGCCGATGCGCACCTTGCCGGGCTTGCGCTCGTCCCGACGGGGCAGCGGCGCCCCGTACACGTGCGTGGCGACGCGATCGTACGTCTGTTCGAAACGGTGGACCATCTCCGGCTCGACGTCGAAGTAGAGCAGCAGGTAGAGCAGCTGCTCCAGCACGTCGACGAGCTCCGCGTCGTCGGCAGCGGCGAACCGCTCGTGGCGCAAGCCCTCCAGATAGCGGTCGAGGCGCGCGAAATCCGCGGTGTAGTGCGACGCCTCGAGCGCATGCAGTGCAAGGGGCAGCACGCCGGGGCACTGCTCCTCGAAGCGGCGGAAGTGGGCGAGCCACTCGTCGATGCGGCCCGCACCCAGCAGCACCTCGCCCAGGTTCTTGTGCGCGGCCACGTGGCGCGGATTGCGCTCGAGCACCGTGCCGTACGCCGCAATGGCGCCGTTCCAGTTGCCGAGCGCCGTGAAGATGACGCCGAGGTTGAAGTCCGCGGCGATCAGGTCGGGCCGGCAGACGAGCGCGCGCTGGTACGCGCGGGCCGCATCGTTGAAGCGCAGCTGCATCTGCAACGCGACGCCGAGGTTGTAGTGCGTCTCGCCATCGGACGGCTCGCGCGCCAGCGCGGCCTCGAAGAACGGAGCGGCCGCGCGGCCGTCCCGCACGGCGAGCCACGCCAGGCCGGCAGCGCGCAACAAGGCGGGCGCGCTGATGGCGGTGACCGGCGCGCACAAGGCGATCAGCGCATCGGGATCGCGCGCAGCGCCCGCGGCGGACAACGCGGCTGCGCGCGCTTCGTCGTAGTCGGGCGCGAGCTGCACCGCCGTGGTGAAGCGTGCACGCGCGGTCTGCCCATCGCCCCGCTCGCGCGCCAGCACGCCGGACAGGTACACCGACGGCGCATGCTCGGGCTGCCATTCGAGCAGCCGGGCATAGCTTCGTGCGGCAGCCGCCGAATCGCCGCGGTGGTGCGCGGCCAGCGCCTCCTGCCATTGCGCTTCGGTGGTCGCGGCGTCGGGCCCTTCCCCACTGGTCGCGATGTCGTGCGCCTGCCCCAGCCAACTGGCCAACGACGCGACGCGGCCGTCCACGAGCGGCGGTGCATTCGGGGCGCGCGTGGCGGACAACGCGGCGATGCGGCGCGCGGGCCGCTGGGCCAGCAGCGGGCCGGTCGGCGCATCGAGGCCCGCCGCATCGACGAGCAGATCCGGATCGAGTGCGGCGATGCGGCGTGCATCTTCCGCGCCCGGTGCGGCAGCCACTGCGAGCACGCCCGCCGCATCGGATGCAGCGTCCGCGAGCCCGATGAGCGCCCATGTCACGTCCGCATCCACCGCGCCTTCGCGCCGCGCCAACGCGACGTGCTGGTCGGCTTGCGCGAGCACCAGCACGCGCAGCCGGGCGCCTGCGGTGCGCCTTGGCCACGCGAGTGGACGCGCCGGGCGGAACAGCGTCCTGCACAATGTCCCGTACGCGGTGGCCAGGGCCGGTGCGTCGGGCACTCCGGCAAGCGCTGCCGCGCGCGCGACGCGGCGCAGCGCATCGTGATCGTCGGCTCCGAGCACACGCGTTCGCATCGCGGTGAACCATGCGCCGTGCGTCGCGGCCGGACGCTCCACCAGCCGTTCGCAGATCAGCGCATGCAGGCGCGGATGCAGGCGATCGGCCAGGCCCGCGCGTTCGGCAGCCGATGTCACCGCATCGATCACCGCCGGGTGCGGCGCACGGTCGAGTGCCACGGCGAGCGAGCCCGCGAGCGCATCGACGCCGAGCCACTCGGCATTGTCGGCCAGGAGCGCGAGGAGCGCGTCACCCCGCCCTTGGGTGGCAACTGCTCCGTCGGCCAGCTGCGCAATGGCGAGCACCGCACGCGCGCGGGCTTCCGCGGGCGCCAGAGCGAGCGTCCGCTCCGCGGCCTCGGTGGCGGATTGGCCATGGCCCATGCCGAGCAGCGCTTCGGCAAGCGCCTGCCACGCCGCGACGAAACCTGCATCGGCAGCGACGGTCTCGCGCCACGCGCGCAGCGCTTCGTCGAGGCGCCCCAATTGCCACAGCGCTTCGCCGATGTGGAAGCGCGCCTCCGACGGGCGCGGCACTTCGCGCAGCGCGCGACGAAAGCACTGCAGTGCGTCGAGCGGCCGTGCGGACCACTGGTGATGGCGGCCTCGGGCGAGCCAGTCGGCGTATGCGGCGGCAGTCACGGCACGACCGAGGGAAGCAACCGCGGGACGGCGGTCAAGCGTGCAGCCGCGACTT
This sequence comes from Casimicrobiaceae bacterium, assembly GCA_035475895.1. Taxonomy (GTDB): domain Bacteria; phylum Pseudomonadota; class Gammaproteobacteria; order Burkholderiales; family Casimicrobiaceae; genus VBCG01. The sequence continues at coordinate 15,436 of DATILY010000094.1, forward strand.
GAGCGCATCGACCACCGGGCGCGGCGTCAGGCGATAGAGCAGCCGCCCGAGGCTGGTGTGGCGAATGCCCAAGGCGCCATGCGCAAGCCGCGCGGCAAATCCATGTGGCTGATCGCGCGGAGCGAGGACCGGCGGACGAAAGGCACGCGGCGGCACGGGCCACGGTTGGTAGCCCAGCGCGTCGCGCACACGACGCGGCGCGAAGGCGCGATGGCGCGCGGGCGCGCCCGCGGTGACCAGCGCAGTGGCGTACAGCGCGATCGTGGCATCGGCCATGTGCGCGAGCGTCGCGTGGCCCACCGCGCGCGCCGCGCGTCCGGCCGGGCGCAGCACGCTCTCGCGCCGCTGGCCCACGAGCGTGACGATGCGCGCCAGCATCGCGGCCTCGTCGCGCCATTCCTCTTCGGTCATGACGAAACCCGCGCCGGTGCCGTGCACGCGCTCGGCCAATGCACCGATGGGCGGCACGAGCACCGGTCGGCCCGCGCTCCACGCTTCCGACAGCGTGTAGCTGAACGTCTCGGGACCCGCCGAAGGGTAGAGCACCAGATCGACGCGGTAATGCGCGAGCAGGTCGGCCAGGTCCCCCGGCGCATAGCGGCCATGCACGGTGAAGCGTGCGTCGTCGCTCTGCCACGGCCCATGCTGCACGTCGAGGTAGCCGATCAGCACGAACCGCACGGGAAGATCGTCGCGCCGCGCGAGCTCGACCAGGCGCTCGAGCCTGCGTGCGCCCTTGTCGGGCCCGATGGCGCCGAGCACTGCAACCGTCGGCACCTCGTCGTCGGGAAGCAGGACCGCGCTGCGTGCACCACTCGTAGCCGGCAGCGCCGGGGGCTGGCCGTGCGCGATCACCGTCGGATGACGCGCTGGAAAATAACGCGCGAACGTCTGGGCGGCCCATTGCGACGGCGCGACCAGGAAGGCGGCCCGCTCGATGAGCGCCCCATGACGCGAGCGCCACGCCTGGATGTTGATGCCGGCGAACTCCGGCTGCGCCGCGAGGCACGGCGCACAGCGGCCCACGTCGGTCTGCGCGCCGCAATACAGGCGTCCCGCTTCGAGGAACGTGATGGTCGGGCAGGCGAAGTTCAGGTCGTGCACGGTATAGCCGTACGGCACGCCGGCATGCGGCACGCCGGTGAGCAGGCCGTCGCGGCAACCCGAGATGTTGTGCAGGTGGATGAGCGACACGCCGAACGTGGCGCACAGGCCGCCGATGAAGTCCGGCCACGCCTCGTCGGCGCCGCGCCTGAACTCGAAGTCCAGGATGCGGCCGTCGGATCGGTGCTCCTCGACCTGCCATGCATCGCCCACGGCAATGGCAAGGTAATGGCGCCAGCGCCGGCGCGACGCGTCGATCAGCGCGCGCACGTGCGTCTCGGTGCCGCCACCATGATGGTGGATCACGTGCAGCACGCCGCGCATGCCCGGCGTGCGGGCCGCCAGCGCCGACTCGCACGCATCGCGCAGCGGCCGCAGCGGATCGGCCGCGATGTAGCGCTGCACCATGTCGAGATAATCGGGATGACGCTCGAGCAGGAGCGGCATGTTGCGCGCTCCGAGCTCGGTCTTGCGTCCCGCGAACGAGCGGCCGCCGGTGTGCCGCACGTACACGTCGTCCGCCAGCACGTTGCGATAGCCGGCGCCGACGGCACGCAGGCAGAAGTCGTTCTCCTCGCCGTATCCGGCGCCAAACGCGAGGTCGAACGTGCCGATCGCGTCGAGGAGCGCACGGCGCACGTAGAGGCAGAAGCCCACGCCGGTCGGGATGTCGGGATAGGTGGGCACGGCAGCCGCTGCGAGTGCCGCGTTGATGGTCGTCGCGACCGCGTCGTCGGGCGGCGCATTGTTCTCGCAAAAGCGCGGGAACGACGCGATCTCGGCGTTGTTGGAGAACGGCGTCACGGTGCCGATCGAAGGATGGCTTGCCGCGCAACGCGCCAGGCGTTCGAGCCAATGCGGCCCGACGATCGCGTCGGAATTGAGCAGCACGACGTCGGCGCGCGACAGCGAGAAGCCGCGATTGGCGGTGGCGGTGAAGCCGAGGTTGCGCTCGTTGCGCAGGATGGTGACTTCGGGCAGCGCACGCTGCGCGAGGGCGTCGAGATACTCGCGCACGCGCGGATCGGGCGAGGCGTCGTCGATGACGACGAGCCGAAAACCGCCTTCGGTATGCGCAAGCACGGCTTCGACGCAGCGGCGCAAATCGTCCGGAGCGTTATACGCGGGCACGACGACGTCGACGATGGCGCTGGGGGACGTCAAAGGACCTTCTGCCACAGATGGCGCACCCGCAGCCACGGCAGCTGCATCCACCAGCGCGCACTCTGCCGGTAGGCGATGATGCGCTCCTGCGCCGCGATGGCGCGCTCCAAACGCAGCCGCTCGTCGTCGAGAGCCTCTGCCGCCTGGCGCGCGGAACCCAGGGCCGTGGTCGCCTCGCCGAGCCTGGCGCCGAGCTCCGCCTGTTGCGCTTCCGCAGCGCGCAAGGTCTCGTGCAGCGTGCGCACCTGGGCATCGCGCTCGACGATGATCCCGTCGCGATAGGCGATGAGGGATTCCAGGTGCGTGATGTGCGCGCTTTGCGCATCGAGCGCGCGATCGCGTGCCTTCAACAGGTCGTCGAGCCGCAGCACTTCGCGCGCCTGCTCGTCGAGCCGGCGCCATTCACGGTCGTCGGGGTCGCTGAACAGTGACAGCGCAGGGCATTGCGCCGGCAAGGCATCGGCCGTGCGCGCGGCAATCACCACGAAGTACAGCGCCTCGGGCGGCTGCGCCGTCGCCACGTGATCGGCATCGCCGCTGAAGGCTTCATGGAAAGCGCCGGCCGTTTCGCTCCACAGCGCGGAGCCGAGATAGCGGCGCTGGCGCAACCAGCGTTGCGCCGGGAAGGCGTCGTTCAAGAGGCCCGCGAGCTCGGAGCGGTCGAGCTCGTGCAGGTGGAACGGATTGCGGTAGCCGCGCGCATCGGAATACTGCGGCCGGTTGGGCGAGGAGATCACGAGCACGCCCCGCTCGCCCAGCACGCGCGCGAACTCGGCGATCATCGCAGCTTGCGCATCCGCGGGGAGGTGCTCGATGGTCTCGAAGGACACCACGGCGTCGGCGGCGCCGTCGCGGATCGGCAGCGCGGCGGCGGAACCCGCCATGAAGCGAACGTTCGGCGCGCCATAGCAGGCCGCGGCGTGCGCGACCGCAGCGGGGTCGATGTCGACGCCGACCACGTCGGCTGCGGTTTGCGCGAGGAGCGCGCTGCCGTAGCCTTCGCCGCACGCCACGTCGAGCACGCGGCGTCCCGCCACGAAGCGGCGCGCGAACGCATAGCGGTGCCAATGCTCGTGCGCGATCTCGCCGCGCGTGCCGGGCACGAACCGCTCGCCTGTGAACTCGAGGCCCGCGACGCCGGGCGCCGCCGGATCAGGCGGCTTGGCGTGCATCGCGATGCGCGCTGCGTGACATGACTGCGACCGGCACTTCGCTCCCCCGCTGGCAACCGCATATTTTACGACAGCGTTCGCGAGCGCGCCGCGACGGTGCCACAATACGCCGCCCGCGCCCGCGCATCGCATGTCCGCGACTCCTACACGCAACGCCCCGTGTCCCTGCGGCAGTGGTCGACGGTACAAGGACTGCCACGGCAGGCTCGCAGACGCGCGTTCGGGCTTCCCGGCGCCGGCGCCAAGGATCGACGCGGGTGACGGCACGCTCGATGCCCTCGAGGCCGCTCTGGCGCATCAGCAGGCGAGCCGCCTCGGCGACGCCGAAGCGGCTTATCGGCGGGTGCTCGCCCAAACGCCCGCCCAATTCGACGCGCTGCACATGCTCGGGGTCGTGCGCTATCAGCAAGGCGACCTCGCCGAAGCCACGGCATTGATGGAGCGTGCGGTGCGGGTCGACCCCGGCCAGCCGGCGGCCCATCTCAACCTCGCGCTCGCCTACATCGCGCGCGGCGAGCTTCATGCAGCATTGACGAGCCTCGATCACGCCCTGGCGCTCGATGCGACGTTCCTGCCGGCCATCAACAGCCGCGGCAACGTGCTCTTTGCGCAACAGCGCCACGACGAAGCGATCGCCTGCTTCGAGCGCGTGCTCGCGCAGCGTCCGGACGACGTGGACGTGCTGAGCAATCGCGCGAACGCGCTGCTGGAGCTGCGCCGGTTCGACGAGGCGGTGGTCGCATTCGAAGCGCTGGTCGAGCGTGCGCCCGGCTACCCGTACGCGCTCGGTGGGCTCGTGCATTGCCAACGTCAGCTCGCGGATTGGACGCACCTTGCGGCGCGCGAGCAAGCGATCGTCGAAGCCGTGCGTCGCGGCGCGCCGGCCGTCGCACCGCTCGCGCTGCTGGCGATCACCGATGCGCCGCACGACCAGCTCGCCTGCGCACGGGCGTTCGCTGCGCGCCAGTACCCGGATCGCCCGTCGGCGTCGCTCCCCGTGCCTGCAAGCGGGCGCATCCGGGTCGCGTACCTGTCGGCCGACCTGCGCGATCACGCGGTCGGACTTCTGATCAGCGGCCTCATCGAGCGTCACGATCGCGGGCGCTTCGAGGTCATCGGCGTCTCGTGGGGACCTGCCGACGAAAGTCCGGCGCGCCGCCGGCTCGTCGCGGCGTTCGATCGCTTCGTCGACGTCGCCGATGCGAGCGACGACGCGGTCGCGGCGGACTTGCGCGCGCTTGATGTGGACGTCGCCGTGGACCTGATGGGTTACACCGCGCACAGCCGCACGGGCATCTTCACGCGCCGCGCCGCACCCATACAAGTCAACTATCTCGGCTATCCGGGCACCATGGGAACGCCGTGCATCGATTACGTGATCGCGGACGCCTTCGTCGCCCCCGCCGAAGCGGACGACGCCTACTCCGAACGCATCGTGCGCCTGCCCGGCTCGTTCCAGGTGAACGACGCTCACCGCGCGGAGGCACGCGATGCCCTCACGCGTGAAGACGCCGGTCTGCCGCACGGCGCCACCATCCTCGCCTGCTTCAACGCGGTGTACAAGATCGGCCCGGCGATGTTCGACGTGTGGATGCGCATCCTCACGCAGGTGCCCGGCGCGCTGCTGTGGATGGTCGTCGAGCACCCGAGGGCGCGCGACCGGCTGCGCGACGAGGCCGCCCGGCGCGGCGTCGATCCTGCGCGTCTCGCATTCGCCGCGCGCGCGCCTTATGCACGCTATCTGGCGCAGCTGCGCCTGGCCGACCTGTTCGTCGACAGCCTGCCATTCAACGCGGGCACGACCGCGAGCGACGCGCTGTGGATGGGCGTTCCGGTGCTCACCTGCGCCGGGCGAGCCTTTGCCGCACGCATGGCAGGGAGCCTGCTGCACGCGTGCGGCCTCGGTGACCTGGTGACGCACGATGTCGCAGCCTACGAAGCGCGGGCCGTCGAGCTTGCACGCGACCCTGCGGCGCTGCGCGGCGTGCGCGCGCGGGTGGCCCGCGTGCGCGCCGAAACCTCGCTGTTCGACACCGACCGTTCCTGCCGGCACATCGAGGACGCCTACACGCAGATGGTGGCGCGCGCGCGGCGCGGCGAGCCACCCGCGCCCATCCGGGTGACCGAGCGCAGCTGAAGCGTCAGCGACCGTTCCAGCGATGTGGCAGGCGCACGAGCCCGAGCTCGCGCGTGGTGCCGCTGACCGTGAGCACGCGCTCGACGTTGTCGAACAGCCGCACGCCTTCGGGGTCCAGCGCGTGCGCGCGGATGAAATACTTGCCGGGCAGCAGCGGAAGATCCGGGAATTCGAGCGTGAACGCGAACCTGCGCTCGTCCAGGCGCTCGAGCGCGACGCCGTCCATGTCCGTGGCGACGCCATAGACCGGCGTGCCGTCCACCCGCACCACGCCGATGAGCACGACAGGCGCGCGGCCGTCGGGCGAGTACACCTCGCCCCGGAGCGTGAGACGCTGGCCCTGCTCCACGCGCTCGTCCGGATCGAACGCCAGCGACTGCACCGCGTAGACACCTGCTGCGGCGGCCTGCGCCTGCGGAATGGGAGCCTTGCGCCCGCGGCTCTTCTCCTCGTGATACGCAAGATAGGCCTGCGTGATCTCGGCCGCGTCGCCGTGCCCGGCCACGCGGCCGTCCTTGAGCCACAGCGCGCGCGCGCACAGCTTCTGCACGTGATACATGCTGTGCGAGCAGAGCAGCAGCGTGCCGCCGGATGCGAGATAGCGCTCCATCCACGCGATGCATTTCTTCTGGAACGATTCGTCGCCGACCGCGAGCACTTCATCGGTGATGAGGATCTCGGGCGCGAGCGCGGTGGCCACCGCGAAGCCCAGGCGCACCACCATGCCCGACGAATAATGCTTGATCGGATCGCGCAGGTGATCGCCGAGGTCGGCAAAGGCGATGATCTCGTCGCGCTTGGCGGCGATCTCGGCAGGTGTCAGGCCGAGCAGCGCCGCGGCGAGGTCGATGTTCGCCTCGCCCGTGTAGTCCGGATGGAAGCCTGATCCGAGCTCCAGCAGCGCACCGACACGCCCGTTGACGGCGAGCGTGCCGCGCGTGGGCGGCACGACGCCGGCGATGATCTTCAGCAGCGTCGACTTGCCGGCGCCGTTCTCGCCGATGATGCCGAGCGACTCGCCCTTGCGCAGCGTGAGCGACACGCCGTCGAGCGCGCGGAACACATTCGCCGCGCCACGGCCGCGCAACAGGTCGACGACCAGGCGCACGCGCCCGCCGCGCGTCTCGACCTTCGCGTAGTCCTTGCCGATCCCGTCGAGCGTGAGCAGTGCCGGCGCCACGGAAGCATTCGCTGCCGCGCGCAGCGCAGGCGCGTCGAGCGCCGTGCTCACAGGAAATCCTCGAAATGCGGCGACAGGCGCCGGAACATCCATCGTCCGCCCGCGAACACGAGCAACGCGACGCCCACCGCGACGAGGTCGGTCGCCTCGAACGCAAGGCGCCCGTCGAGCATCGCGTCGCGCAGCCTTCCGACCAGCCAGCCGAACGGATTGGCCGCGACCCACGCACGCAGGCTCACCGGCACGAGCGAGAGCGGATACAGGATCGGCGTGAGGTACATGAGGATCATCAGCACGGGCATCAGCACGTGCTCGACGTCGCGCACGAACACCTGCAGCGACGCGAGCGCGAGCGTGAGACCGGCCACCGCGAGCGCCATGACGAGCCACAGCGGCAGCGCGATGACGAGCCCTTCGAGGTGGATCGGCTCGCCGGAGATCCGCAGCACGAGCAGCACCGCGAGATAGCCGGCCAGGTGCAGCACCAGCGTGGCGCCAACCGATGCATACACGACGATCTCGTGCGGAAAAGCGACCTTGCGGATGAGGCCCGCATAGCCTGACAGGCTCACCGTGCCGCGCTGCAGCGCTTCCTGCGCGGCAAGCCACGGCCACAGCGCGACCGCGACGAAGGCGAGGAAGCTCTGTCCCGCGAAGCCGGTGGTGCGGAACACGGTCGTGAAGACGAAATGGTAAACGGCAAGCAACGCGAGCGGATGAACGAACGCCCATGCAAAGCCGCTGACGCTGCCGAGATAGCGCGTCGTCAGCTCGCGCCGGAAGAAATTGGCGAAGAGCGCGCGATCGCGCGCGCGCGCTGCGCCGACGGGACGCGCCGCGACGACACCCTGCGGCAAGGGCGCGATGCTCGACATGGGCTAGCGGGGTGCGCCGGGCAAGCCGGCGGGCGGCGTGCCGAGTGGACGCGGCGTCAAAGGCTTCGCCGCAGCACCGGCTCCGGGCGCGGCCGCGGATGGCGCGACCGCTGCGCCCGCCGAGGGCGCGCTTGCCGCGGCGGGCAATGCGTCGGCGTCGGTGGATGGCCGGACGTACAGTGCATCCACCGCCGCGCGGTTGATCTGCACGTGCGGATCGTCGCGCACGGCGGCTATCGCCGCTTCACGCTGCTCATCGATGTAGTGCTTGCGCATTTCGGCGAAGATGAGCTCGCGCACCTGTTCGTACGTGCGCTGCGCGGCCGGCTTGCGGTCCTCGAGCTTGATCACGTGCCATCCGAAGCTCGAGAGGACGGGCTCACTGATGTCGCCCGGCTTCTTCAACGCGAAGGCCGCGTCGGCGAATGCCGGGTCCATCTCGGCGCGGCCGAACCAGCCGAGCTCGCCGGCGTTCTGCGGCGCCGACGGATCTTCGGACACTTCCTTCGCAACGCTGTTGAAATCAGCGCCGGCGAGCACGCGCGCGCGCGCCGCCTCGGCCAGCTTCAGGCCTTCGTCACGCGAATGCTTCTTCGCATCGATCAGGATGTGCGAGGCGGAAATCTGCTCGGGCACGTCGAACTTGTGCCGCTCGACGACGTAGAGCTCGCGCGCCCGCGGCTCGAGCGCTGCGCGTCGTGCGTCGAATTCGGCACCCGCGCGCTTCTCGACGTCTTCGAGCCGCAGCTGCGCGAGCACGCGGTCGTTCTCGAGGCGAATGCGCACCACCATCTGCGGCGTGCGCGCAAGCGCCGCGGTCTCGGGCTGCGCGGCCAGCGCCTTCTGCACGAGCAGCCTCGTCAACAGCTCGCTGATGCGGCGCTGATTGTTGGCGAACCCGGGGCGCACGTCGGGCGGCAGCTTCTGCAGCTCGGCTTCATAGTCGCTGCGATAGACCTTCACCGGACCGTTTTCGACCAGCACCGGATCGTCGGGCGAGAGCTGCGCGAATGCCGGGGCGGCAATCAGCAGCGCAAGGCCTGCAAGCATTCGAATCGGACGCAATATCGACATCCTGCTCCTTTGCAAAAAACAAAAAGCCCCGCACGCGACGGGGCTGAAGGCGATCCCGCGGCACGCCCCGGAAGGAGCGTGCCGCCAGGGCGCGTTACGGTGTATTGATCGAGATGATCGCGTTGCAGCTCGATCCCCCGCAGCTCGTCGATCCCGAACCGCCGTTGCCGTACGGGTTCCAGTTGCGGACGTTGTAGTAGTACGTCCTGCCAGCTTGGAGTTGCGGACGGAACAGCGTGTTCCCCGTCACCGTGAATTCAGCCACGGCCGTGTTGCCGAACGCCCACTGCAGCGGATACGGCTGCTGGCCGGTGATGTCGCGGAAATACTGGTCGTACTGTCCGTTCGCCACGCCACGGAAGTCGCAGGCGGCCGATGACAACGATGCCTGGCGATAGGTCGGCGGATCGCCGAACTCGGCGACCTGCAGCTTGCCCACCGAGCCTTGCGCGTTGGACCAGGTACTCGGCACCGTGAACTTGGCGACGAGCACGCCGTTGGGCAGGAAGTTCGACCCTGCCGAGCGCGTGTCGGCGACGCCGCCCCATGGCACATCGAGGAAGATGACGTTCTGGTAGTTGGCGCAGAAGCTCTGTCCACCGGGCGGCGGGCCACCGCCACCACTACCAGCGATCGTGACCGTCGCCGACGCCGTGTTGCCGGAACCCGCGCTGTTGCTCGGCGTGACCGTGAAGGTCGTCGTCGACGTGATGCTGGGGTTCTGGACATTGCCAACCGTCAGCGCCGGGATGCCGCCACCGGTCCACGAGTACTGTGTCGGTGCGCCGCCACCCGAGCAGGTCGCCGTGAGGAATACCGAACCGCCGCCCGCGGGCAGGGCGTTCGGGTTGGCCGCCAACGTACAACCCGAAGGCGGCGCGCTCGCCTGGCTGACCCAGGTGACCGTCGCGGTGGCCGGCGGACCCTGGCTGCCGGCACCCGTGGCGAACACCGTGTACGTGACAGGGCCCGCAGCGGATTGCGTGTCCGTGCACGTCGACGTGGTGCACTTGGCGGTGCTGCCGCCGCTCCACGTGTAGGTGTACCCGCTCGTGTTGCCCGTGCAGGCAGCCGTCAGGTTCAAGGCGGAATTGATGACCGGGTTCGGCGTGGCCGCGGTCAGCGTGCACACCGGCGCCGTGATCAGGACGCAGTTGAGCGTGACCACGCCGTTGCTCGAGCTCGAGACCTGGAAGTCCGAGCAATTGGGGTTCGTGAACTGCAGCGTCGCGGCGGACGAGACGGCAGGCATTACGAGCGCCAGCGCAAGGCCGAACGCTGCGATGATGAATCGCGGTCGCATGGTGACTCCCTAAAAACTGTTACGAACGTTCTCGTGTTTCTGGGCAACCCCGGCCGCAAGCCCGGCCGACAATGAGTCGCCTATTGCAGTGGGCGCAACCCGGCCTGGCCGTGACTGCCGGCCTCGCGAGCGAACGCCAAAACGTGTTGTTGATTGCGCTTGCTGCGCGCTCCGGTGAACGAAGCGCGAGTCGAGGACGCCGGCGGCGCATCGGGTCCGGCGAGCGGACCTTGCATGCAGCACCACGCGGCAGTGTTCATCAACCTGACCAGCCTCCGGGGGACGACGATCCGATCCCCGTCAAAACCGCAGCATCAAACCGCGCGAAGTCTAGCACGCAATACCGTGTCGCGTAAGCGATATTCGACGGTTTTCCGGCCTTAATTCCGCGCCAAAAAAAACGGGGTGGGAATCGCTTCCCACCCCGCACTGACCACTTTAGGCAACCGACCGTTACTGGATCGAACGCGTCGTCTTGTGGACGAAGTTGCCGCCGTAGCTCGACAGCTCTTGCGCGCCATTGGCGGTGAGCGTGCCGTTGTTGAACGACTGGACCGCGAAGCCGACGACAGGCAGGCCGTTGAACGTCGTGACGCCCAGGCTGGTCGTCGTGCCGGTGCCGATGTTGAACACCGTCGACGCACCGCCGACCAGCGTGTGACGCGTTGCCGGAACCGACGAGCCGTTGAAGTTCAGCGCCATCCAGCCGTTCTGGAACGTCGACGGGACGTTGGCGAGGTTCTTCGAGCCGAGCACGTTCGAGCTGTTGAACGTGATCACGTTCGCTTCCCAGCAGATCGAGTCGGTCTGGGTGGGCGGCGGCGGCGAGAACTGCGTCTGCGACACCACCGTGCGCTCTTCGCGGTCGTACTGCGTGATGCCGACGTCGTCGCAAGCGCCAGTGGACGTGAAGTTGCGCTGGAACAGCTTGGTGACGGTCGTGCCCGTGTAGTAGAAGTTCTTCGTCGGCATCGTGATGACCCAGTCGGTGCCCGACTTGGTCGCCGCGTCCAGAACGAACTCGTTGTACACGTTGTTGTGCATCAGCACGGCCGAGACCGGATCCGCCGGGTTGCCCGAGAGCGACCAGTCGGTGATGTACGTCGACGTGCCCGTCGTCACGACCGAGATCTTCGGGTTGACGTTGGCGAGGTTCGGCAGGATGGAGCCCGGAGGATTCCACAGCGCCGTGGCCGAGAAGGCATCCAGGGCAACCGCGTCTTCCGTGTAGTCCGTGCCTTGCAGCACGTTGATGAGCGTCATGCCGCCGAACAGGCCGCCGTTGCCCGTGACCGTGTCGGCCGAGGCGTTCGACAGCGGCGAGCAGGAAGGCACGCCCGACGAGTGGGTGACGGCAGCAGCCGTCGCGCCCGTCACGTTGCCCATCTCGATGATTTCGACGTAGCCCTCACGGGTGCGGTCGAGCGACGTGCCGGCGCCATCGTCATTGCTGCCCGAGAACGCGAAGTTCACGAACGTCGTGGGCGCAGTGGCGCTGGACGACACCGTCGGCGTCGTGCAGGACTTGTCGGCCGTGAAGATGCCGCCGCCATCCGCAGTCGGGATGATCGCGGCCGTCCACACGTCCTTCGGGGACAGGTAGAGGTTGAAGTCAAGCACTTCGCGGGAGTTCTTGCCTTCCAGGAAGCGAACCTTGACCGCCTTCGCCGAGGCCGTCGAGTTGACGACGGACAGCAGCGAGTTGTACGGCGAGCCGGCGACTTGATCGCGCACCGTGTAATACGGGTACACGAGCGCCTGGCCGAGTCCGTCCGGGTTGACCGACACCGCTTGCGCGGCGCCCGTCACGCCCAGGGCACTAAGGCCCGCGACGGCGGCGTACAGCGACTTCTTGTTGAACGTGTTCATGTGGGTGGTGACTCCTTTGAGTTGCCGTTTAAGTGATCACTTAAGAACCAACAGCGCGCAAATCTTATTACAGCTTGCTCATCAAGACAAACGATTCGGGACAAGCCCTTGCATCCCCCTGTTGACTTTTTGCAACGCGCCTACCCCCGGTAGACGTACCAAGCCTGGCCTTTGTCGAAAACCCACGTCTCGTCGAACGGCGTGCTGATGCCGTTCATGAGCTTGTGGTCGTACGTCACCCAGACCTTGACCTTGCAGGCTTCCGCATCGCAATCGATCGACTCGATCCTCGCGTCGCGGAAGCCCTTTTTCCTCGTAACCTTCTGATACTGCTCGAACGTCGTGCTCTCGCGCGACGCCGGGCTGAGATAGCCGTACGAGCCCTGGAGGTCGCCCTTGATGAGCGCGTCCCAGCGCGCCTTCACCCGGCTCGCGACCGCCTCGCGGCGCGCTTCCGGTGAGGTTGCCCCCGCCTTTTCGTCGCCAATCGGCGACACTGCGCACGACGCCAGGCTCAAAACAGCAATCCAGACCGCTACGAACCGCCCTGTTTGTCGCCAAACGGCGACGGACAAAGCGCCGAAATCGTGTTCTTTTGGGATTACGGTGGAAAACATGCGCTATTCACCTTCTGCGTCGTCTGGCTGGGGGGGCTGAAAATACCACACCGATCCGGCCCGCAAACGCTTCAATCCCGAGGAAAGCGTATAGGAAACGCGCCGCGAGCGTCAATCGCTCGCGGCCGTGCGGGCACTTCGCGGGCGTACTGTTGCTGGCGCGCAACAGCACGTTTTATGAAAGGAGCCGCCGTTCAGCTGCCGTTGGAAGACGGCGTCGGAGAGG
>DATILY010000095.1:0-43085 GCA_035475895.1 Casimicrobiaceae bacterium
GACGTTCTCGCGCAGCAGGCGTCATTTGCGTTCGTGCGCAGCGTGCGCCACAAGCCGCGTGCCAATCGCTCGCCTGCCGATGCGACGCCCGGCGGGATGACCGACGCGCAATGGCGCAAGGGTTACGCGGAGCTCGGTCGCAACCAGCTTCGATTCGATCTGCAGACGCCCTGGTGGCATCTGGCCGAGGCGGCGCGGCTCGCGAGCGATTTTCCCGGCATCCCGATCATCCTGAACCACACGGGCCTGCCCGCGGATCGCAGCGCGGAGGGCCTCGCGGGCTGGAAGGCCGCGATGCGAGCGTTCGCATCGTGCCCGAACGTGGCCGTGAAGATCTCGGGCCTCGGCCAGCCGGGCCAGCCGTGGACGGTCGCAGCCAATCGTGACATCGTGCTGACCACGATCGACCTGTTCGGACCAGGCCGTTGCATGTTCGGCAGCAATTTCCCCGTCGACAGCCTCTGCGCGAGCTTTCATGCGATCTTCGCTGGGTTCCGCGAGATCGTGCATGGCTTCACGGCCGGCGAGCAGCGCGCCCTGTTCCACGACAACGCGATTCGCATCTACGGGATGGAACGATGACGGCGTCGGCGAAGCGCGTGGGATACGTTGGCGTAGGCTTGATGGGCCTGCCGATGGTCAAGCGACTGCTGTCGCAAGGTTACAAGGTCACGGTCTACGACATCGTCGAACGGCAAGTGCGGCTCGCCGTGTCGGCCGGCGCGGACGCCGCGTCTTCGGCCGCCGGCGTGGTGCAGCACGCCGATCTGGTGCTGCTGAACCTGCCGACCACCGATGCCGTCGAAGCGGCAGTGTTTGGTGAAGCGGGTGTGGCGAGCGCGATCGAGCCGCCGCAGCTCGTCGTCGACTTCTCGACCAACGAAGTCGCGCGCGGCAAGGCGTTCGCGCACCGCCTGCACGAGCGAACGGGCTGCGGGTGGGTGGATGCGCCGGTGTCCGGCGGGCCGCCGGCGTCGGGTTCGGGCACGTTGACCGTCATGGCAGGCGGCGCGGACGCCGACGTCGCGCGGGTGGCCGACTTGATGAAGGTCGTCGCCGCGCGCTTCACGCACATGGGGCCGGTGGGCAGCGGGCTGGTGGCCAAAATGATCAACCAGCTCATCGTCGGCTGCGGTCATGCCGTGATGGCCGAAGCGCTGCTGCTCGCCGAATCGGCAGGCATCGACGCGGCACGCATTCCCGAATGTCTCGCAGGCGGTCACGCGGACGGCACGCTGCTGCAGAAGCTCTATCCGCGCATGGTTCAACGCGACTTCGCGCCCCAGGGCTATGCGCGTCAGTTGCTCAAGGACCTCGAGATGGTCAATGCATTCGCCGGTGGGCTGAAAGCGCCGGTGCCGATGGCCGGCGAAGCGCTGTCGCTCTATAGAATGCTGGTGCATCGCGGGTACGCCGAGCTCGACACGGCCGCCGTGCTGAAGCTGTACGAGCGTGATGTGCCGCTGGACCCGTAAGACAACGACCCTGGTCCCCGCTTTCGCGGGGACGATGTTCATGACCAGATCGCCCACGGAGGAATCGATGAGAGCAGGATTCACGACGATCGTCACGCTGGCGCTTGCAGCAGGCGCGCTCTGCGCGTCGCCGGCCATCGCGCAGGTCAAGCTGCGCTATGCGCACGTTGGCGTCGCCGATGCGCCGCAGACGCGCTACGCCGACGAGGTCGCCAAGCTCGTCAAGGAGCGCACCAACGGCCGCATCGAGATCCAGGTCTTTCCGAACTCGCAGCTCGGAGGCGTCGCGGAGATGGTGGACGGCGTCAAGTCCGGTGCCATCTCGATGGGCCATCACGACTTCGGCTCGCTCGGCAAGATCGTCTCGACGACGGCGGTGTTCAACACGCCGTTCATGTATCGCGACCCGGTCCACGCGATGCACGCGACCGATCCGCGCCAGTCGCCTGCCCTGCAGAAGATCAACCAGGAGCTGATCGACAAGGGCAACATGCGCATCATCGCGAGCTTGTTCCAGGGCACGCGCGAGCTGACGTCGAAGGAAAAGGTGCTCTCGCCCAAGGACATGCAGGGCAAGAAGTATCGCGGCGTGCCGATCAAGCTGTGGTCGTCGATGATCACGGGCATGGGGGCCGTGGCCACGCCGGTGGAAGTCTCGGAGCTTGCGACCGCGTTGGCCACGGGCCTCGTGGTGGGTCAGGAGAATCCTCTGCCGAACATCTACACGCTCAAGCTGTACGAGGTGCAGAAGTACGTGATGATGACCAACCACATGCAGTCGGTGCTGGCCGTGTTCATCAACGAGAAGGCGTACCAGGCGATCCCCGCGGCCGACCGCAAGATCATGGAAGACACGATGATCGAGGTGGGGCTGCGCACGCTCGACTGGGATCGCGAAACCGAAGCGAAGTACCGCAAGGACCTCGAAGGCAAGGGCATGATCTTCGTCGAGGAGAAGGACGGGCTCGACGTCAACGCGTTCCGCACGGCCGTGCTTGCGCAGGTGAACAAGGACTTTCCGGACTGGACCGGGTACATCGAGCAGATCCGGGCGGTGAAGTAGTGCCGGGAGCAACGACCCTGCATCCCTGCCTGCGCGGGGACGACGGGCGCGCACGCAAGAGGCCTCGTCGCGGGGGCGACGAATGCGTGGCCTGACGCTCGTCCGGACGGCGGTTCGGTGGATCAGCCTCGCGCTGCTGGCGGCGCTCGTCATCACGCCGCTCGCGCAGATCACCATGCGCGGCATCTTCAACGTCCCCATGGCAGGTGCCGAAGAGATGGCACGGTACTTCCTCATCTGCCTGTCGTTCATCGCGGCGTCGTACGTGACCGAGCAAGGCGGGCAGATCCGGATGGAGGAGTTCCAGGGGCTCATTGCGCCACAGCCGCGCTGGATGCTCCAACTGCTGATCGAGCTCTCCGGCGTGGTGCTGTTCGGCGTGCTGTTCGTGGCATCCATCGTGACGATCCGCAGCAACCTGCAGAACCAGACGGCGGTGATGGAGTTGCCGTTCTGGCTCTTCATGGGCCCGCTGGCACTCGGCTCGCTGCTGCTCGTTGTCGAAACCGTGATGATGCTCGCGCATACCTGGCGACGCCGGCGTCCCGAAGAAAAACAGACGGTGCTGACCTAGGAACCGCATGGAAGGCTTCCTGGTCGTCCTTGCGTTCCTCGCGCTGTTCGTCCTGGGCTTTCCGGTCGTCCTGGCCATCGGGCTTCCGTGCGTCGCGTACATCCTCGCCAACGGCCTGCCGCTCGATCTCGTGGCGCAGCGCACGCTCTATGCGCTCGACTCGTTTCCGCTGGTGGCCGTGCCCGTGTTCCTGTTCGTCGGCAGCCTGATGAACAGCGCGGGCATCTCGCGTTACATCTATACGTTCGCCGACACCGCCGTGGGCCGCATGCCGGGCGGGCTTGCGCAGGTCAATATCTTCGGCAGCCTCATCTTCGCGGGCATGTCCGGGTCGGCGCTGGCGGACATCGGCGGCCTTGGCCGCATCGAGATCGACGCGATGCGCAAGAAGGGCTTCTCGGGACCTTTCTCGGCGGCGGTGACGAGCTCGTCCGCCATCGTCGGGCCGATCTTTCCACCGTCGATCCCGTTGATCATCTACGGCACGGTGACCGGCGTTTCGGTGATCCAGTTGCTGCTGGGCGGGATTCTTCCCGGCCTGCTGTGCGTGGCCATGCTCATGCTGATGACGTGGTGGCTCGCGGATCGCCGCAAATATCCGCGCGCTGCACGCTGGCCGACGCGCAGCGAGCTGTGGCGCGACTTCAAGCCGGCGTTTCCGGCGATGGTCGCGCCGGTGATCCTGATCGCCGGCATGCTGCTCGGCTGGTTCACGCCGACCGAGATCGCCTCGGTCACGGTGCTCTACGCCATCCTGATCAGCAGCCTGTTCTATCGCGAGCTCACGTGGCAGGGGGTTCTCGATGCCGCCTACGAGACCATCCGCGCGTCGGCGGGCATCCTGCTCATCGTGGCGGTCGCCGCGCTGTTCGGGTGGATCCTGTCCGTGGAATCCGTGCCGCAAAAGCTGACCGCCGGCATGTTGTCCATCTCCACGAACCCGATCGTCCTGCTGCTGCTCGTCAACGTCCTGCTCGTCATCGTCGGCATGTTCCTCGACAGCACGACCGCGATCCTGGTGATCGCGCCGATCATCGCCAAGCCATTGGTGGCCGCCGGCGTGGATCCCGTGCATCTCGGCATGGTCGTCGTGTTCAACCTGATGATCGGGCTGCTGACGCCGCCGATGGGGCTGGCATTGTTCCTGGTGGCGGACATCGCCAAGGTCACGATGAAGGACGTGCTGAGGGAGATGATGCCGTACTACGTTCCGCTGGGCATCACGCTGCTGCTGATAACCTACGTGCCGCAGATCACGACCTGGATTCCGCGCATCGCGCTGGGGCCTTGAGGTCGACGACTGGGCGCCGCAAGGCAACGACACTGGGTCCCCGCTTTCGCGGGGACGACGGGCGAACGATGAACATGTCCAACAAACCGATCATCGCGCTGGCCATGGGCGACCCGGCCGGCATCAGTCCCGAGCTCACCGCGAAAGCGATCGCCCTGGACGAAGTGCGCCACGCGGCGCGCCTGGTCGTCGTCGGCGATCGGCGCATCTTCGATGAAGGAGCGCGTGCCGCGCGGTGCGCGACCGACGTCGAGATGGTGGCCGAGGACGACGCGCCAGGCGCCCGCGATCGCCCGGCCTTCATCGATCTTGCGCATACCGATCCAGCGACGATCGAGCGCGGCGTCGCGAGCGCCGCGGGGGGCCGATCGGCGCTCGCCAATTATCGTCTAGCGCTGCGGCTGGTCGCGCGTGGGCTCGCCGATGCCGTCTGCTTCACGCCCTTCAACAAGCAGGCGATGCGTCTTGCCGATCCGTCGTACGACGACGAGATCGGCTTCACCGCGGGGATTCTCGGCACGACGGGTCCGGCGACGGAGTTCAACATACTCGAAGGCCTGTGGAATGCGCGCGTCACCTCGCACATCCCGCTCTCGGCGGTCGCCGGGTCGCTCGACGTCGAGCGGATCGTCGAAGCTGCGCAATTGACCGACGATGCCTTGCGTGCCGCAGGACTCGACCAGCCGCGCATCGGCGTCGCTGCGCTCAATCCGCACGCGGGCGACGGGGGCAACTTCGGCCGCGAGGAAATCGACATCATCGGGCCGGCGGTCGAACGGGCGAAGGCCCGCGGCCTCGGCGTGGACGGGCCGTATCCTGCAGATACCGTGTTCGTGCGTGCCAAGGCCGGCCAATTCGACGCGGTGCTGACGATGTACCACGACCAGGGGCAGATCGCGATGAAGCTGATGGGCTTCGATCGCGGCGTCACGCTGCTCGGCGGCTTTCCGTTCGCGATCTGCACGCCCGCGCATGGCACAGCCTACGACATCGCGGGCAAGGGCATCGCCAACATCGGCGCGACGCGCGCTGCGCTGCTGCTCGCCGGGAAGATGGCCGCCCGCACCGCCCGGCCGCCGCACTGACACGCCCGCGGGCCCAATGCCGAGTCAAGTGGCCGCCGCGATCGCAACCGCCGACCCGCAGGAGCTGGTCGCGCGGGACATGAAGGCGATCCTCGACGTCGCCACCGCGCTCGCGGCGCCATTCGACCTCACGACCATGCTGGCCGAAGTGATCAGCGCGGCGAAGCAGGTGCTCCAGGCGGATCGCGGCTCCGTCTGGCTGTACGACGCGAAATGCGACGAGCTGGTGCTCGAGATCGCCACGCAGATGAAGGCCATTCGCGTGCCGGCCGGCGCCGGGCTCGTGGGCACGTGCGCGCGCAACCGCACCATCATCAACGTGCCCGACTGCTATGCGGATCCACGGTTCGATTCCACCGTCGACCGCAACTCGGGCTACCGCACGCGCTGCATGCTGACGTTACCGCTCGTCGATCACAAGGACGTGCTGGTGGGCGTCATGCAGGTGCTCAACAAGCGCGACGGCGTGTTCGACGGCAAGGACGAGGCCATGGCCACCGCGCTCGCCGCGCAATGCGCCGTGGCCCTGCAGCGCGTGCAGATGACCGAGGCGCTGGTCGAAGGCGAGCGGCTGCGCCAGGAACTGGAGATGGCGCGCACGGTGCAGATGAGCACGCTGCCATCCGTGATGCCGCACATCGAGGGCTACAGCGTCTTTGGTGCATTCCAGCCGGCCGAGCTCACGGGGGGCGACACCTACGATGTTGCACGCGTGGGTGACGAGCTGCTCGTGGTGCTCGCCGATGCGACGGGCCATGGCATCGCGCCCGCGCTGTCGGTCACGCAGATGCACGCGATGCTGCGCGTCGTGTTCCACATGGGCTCGAAACTGCAGGACGCCGTGGTGCAGGTGAACAACCAGCTCGCCGACTGGCTGGCCGACGACCGTTTCATCACGGCGTTCATCGGGCTGCTCGATCCACGGACGCACCGGGTGCGCTATCACAGCGCGGGGCAGGCGCCGATCCTTCACTTTCAGGCGGCGCGGGGCGACTGTGCGCTGTACAAGCCGACCAGCTTTCCGCTGGGCGCCATGCGGCTTGCAACGTTGCGGCCGTCGGTGAGCCTCGACATGGCGCCGGGCGACATCCTCGTCCTGCTCTCCGACGGCATCTATGAATATCAGAATGCCGACGGCGAGGATTTCGGCGTGGACCGCGTGCGCGCGATCCTGCGGGCGCATCAGTGGAAGCCGGTGGCCGATCTCGCTGCCGCGCTGCTCGAGGCCGTCGAGACGTTTGCGCGCGGTGCTGCGCAGCAGGACGACATCACAGTGGTGCTGGTCAGGCGCGACGCGCCGCACCATGCCGTGAGCTACTTCGACCGCGACGTCCGTGCGGTCGGTTCGATCGTCGATTTCACGGCAGCCTTCTTCACCCATGAGGCGCTCGACCCGCGGATGCGGCAGGCCGTCGACCTTACGCTCGAGGAAATCTTCACCAACATGGTGAAGTACAGCGCGTCCACCGCGCAGGTCCGCGTCGATCTGCGTTGCGTGGGCGAGGGCGTCGAGGTGGCGCTCACCGATTATGATGTCGACGCGTTCGACATGACGCAGGCACCCGACGCAAACGTCGCGCTGCCCATCGAACAGCGCAAGCCGGGGGGCCTGGGGTTGCACCTGATCCGGCGCGTGGTCGATTCCATCGAGTACGCGTACGCGCCGGACACGCGCGAGAGCCGCGTCACGTTTCGCAAGACACCGAAGTCGGACGAGAAGCGCGGCGCCGGGGCGCCGCCTGGGGACGTCAGTGCTGGTCATTGATCATGGTTCCGAAGGCGTCGTCGTCATCCGGGGACGCCTCGATGCAGCGCAATCGCCGGTCGCGGACGCGTTCCTGGGCAAGGTCCAGGGCGTCGTCACGCTGGATTGCGGCGGCCTCGAATACGTCTCGAGCGCCGGGCTCGGCGTCCTGCTCAAGACCCAGAAGCGGCTGCTCGCGGCGGGCGGCAAGCTGCGCCTGACCGGGGTGAACCGCCACGTCATGGAGCTGCTGGGGTACGCGGGGTTCGACCAGATCTTCGAGATCGAGCCGGCCAGGTAGCATTTTCGGGCTCGAGCGTCCTCGCCGGCGGCCATGACCGTTTGGGGGCGATGGGCCGTCCCGCGCGCCCGCCGGGCGGTAAAACATGCGGCTGATCCCAGGGTGGAAAGCCCCTGTTTGGTCGGTTCGGCGCCGTTTCGGGAGACCTTGGGGGGTATTCCGCCCGGACCGGTTGGCGAATATTCCGCAACCTATTGCGGGACGGGGCGGTTTGGAACAACCTTCCGGCCACGAACAAGCAGGACCTCCAGGCCCCCCGGCGTTTCGCGCCGGGACAAGGCTCAGGGAGCCGTCGGATCTGAGAACAGACCAATAAGGAGTGGATCCATGAGCGAAGAGCAGAACAGCAAGCGCAAGATTCTCATCAGCGTCGCAGTCCTTGGCGTCGGCCTGGTCCTCGGCATCTCGATGCTCACCGATTTCCCGCCCGGCATCAAGGACACCGTCGGAACGATCGTGCCCGCCCAGCGCTATCGGGCCGCGCAGACGACCGATGCGCAGGTCGGTACGCCGAGCGCGCAGACGTCCGGCGTGACGGCCATCGCCGGTACGGACAACGCAGCCAACAACGCCGCGAACAACGCCGCGAACAATTCGGCCATCAACGCCGCGACCAACTCCGCCGTCAATGCGGCGACCAACGCGTCGGTCAACGCGGCAACCAACTCGTCGGTCAATGCGGCGACCAACGCGGCGACCAACGCGGCGACGAACTCGGCAACGAACTCGGCGAACAACGCGGCGACGAACTCGGCGACGAACTCGGCGAATAACTCGGCGAATAACGCAGCCAACAACTCCGCGAACAATTCGGCCAACAACGCAGCCAACAATGCGGCGAACAACGCGGCGAACAACGCAGCAGTGAACCGCGCCAACAACGCCGCCAACAACTCCGCCAACAATGCGGCGAATAACGCAGCCTACAACTCTGCGAACAATTCGGCCAACAACGCAGCCAATAACGCGGCGAACAACGCAGCCGTGAACCGCGCCAACAACGCCGCCAACAATTCGGCCAACAACGCCGCCAACAATTCGGCCAATAACGCGGCCAACAACGCCGCCAACAACGCCGCGAACAATGCGGCCGTCAACGCAGCGACGCCCCGCTAACCGCCGCAGCTTCCGTCTCGCAAGACCGCCGGCTTCCAGTCGGCGGTTTTCTTTTGTGCGTCCTGGCCCTATCCTACGGGCCACCGCCGTTACGGTAAGGGGAGTGCATGCGCGGTTGGATGTGCCGTCTGCTCTTGCCGTTGCTGTTGCTGCCGATCACCGCGAACGCCGATGACAATCCCCTCGGGATGTCGTACGTCGAGACTCCCGATCTGCGGCTCGTGTACTTCGATCCGCTCGCCTACCTGGTCCCGCACGCGGCCCGTGCGGCGCTCAATTCGCTCGCGTGGCAGCGGCGGACGTTCGACTGGAGTCCCTCCCGCAAGCCGACGATCCTGATGAAGGACTTCTCGGACTACGCGGCGGCGGTCTCGGCGCCCCGCAACCGGCTGATCCTGGACATCGCGCCGATGTCCCATGCGTTCGAGACCTATCCGGCCACGGAGCGCATGTACACCCTGATGAACCATGAGCTGGTCCACATCTCCCAGGGCGACATCGGCGCCTCGCGGCAGCAATGGTGGCGCAGCCTCTTCCTGGGCGAGATCTCGCCGAGCGCGCAAAACCCGGAGACGCTGCTCTACAGCTACCTGACGATGCCGCGATTTTCCCTGCCGCGCTGGACCGCCGAAGGCGGCGCGGTGTTCATGGAAACCTGGATGGCCGGTGGCATCGGCCGCGCGCAGGGCGGCTACGACGAGATGGTGTTCCGTGCCATGGTCCGTGACGACGCGCACTTCTACGATCCGCTGGGCCTCGTCTCCCGCGGCACGCTCGTGGACTTCCAGGTGCTGTCCAATGCGTACCTTTACGGCACGCGGTTCTTCACCTGGCTGGCGTACGCGTATTCGCCGGAGAAGGTCGTCGACTGGATGAAGCTCGGGGAGGGCAGCGAGCCGTATTACGCCGACAATTTTCGCCGCGTCTTCGGCATCGAGCTCGACGACGCGTGGCGGCAATGGATCGGCTTCGAGCATCAGTTTCAGCAACGCAACCTGGCCGAGCTGCGACAGCACCCGATCACGCCCTATCGGCCGTTGACCGCGTCGGCGCTCGGATCCGTCTCGCGCATGTACTACGACGAGCCGAGCGGCATGCTGTATGCGGCGTTCCGGTATCCCGGCGTCGTGGAGCACGTGGGCGCGCTGGACACGAAGACCGGCGTCGAGCGGCGGCTCGCCGACATCAAGCGGGCGATGATGTATCGCGTGGCGTCGTTCGCGTACGACCCGCAAAGCGGCACGGCGTTCTACACCAATGACAACCTCGCGCTGCGCGATCTCATGGCCGTGGACGTCCATACCGGCCAGGAGCGCATGCTCCTGCAGGACGCGCGCATCGGCGACTTCGCGTTCAATCCGGTCGACCGCTCGCTCCTCGGCGTGCGGCACAACAACGGGCTGGCCTCGATCGTGCGCGTTGCGTACCCGTACACGTCGTGGTCGGAGGTGCATGCGTTTCCGTACGAATACGTGCCCTACGACCTGGACATTTCCCCCGACGGCCGTTTTGTGTCGGCCTCGATGAGCGAAGTGAACGCCGACCAGTACGTGCGCGTATGGGACATCGACAAGCTGCTCCACGGCGATGCCAAGCCGGTCAGCGAATTCAAGTTCGGGCAGTCCATTCCGGAGAGCTTCGTGTTCTCCAGGGACGGCCGCTACCTCTATGGCAGCAGCTATTACACCGGTGTGTCGAACATTTTTCGCTATGAGGTGGCGACCGGCGACGTAGTCGCGTTGTCGAATGCGGAGACCGGGTTCTTCCGGCCGCTGCCGCTTGCCGATGGCCGCATGGTCGTGCTCGCATACACCGGCGCGGGATTCGTGCCGGCGATCATCGAGCCGAAACCGCTCGAAGACGTCAGCGCCATCACCTTCCTGGGCGCCGAAGTGGCCGCGCGGCACCCCGTGGTGACGCAATGGCAGGTGCCCGCGCCGAGCACGGTGAACTACGAGAGCCAGATCCTGCGCCAGGGACCGTACGATCCGCCGCGCCACTTGACCATCTCGAGCGCCTACCCCGTGCTCCAGGGCTACAAGAATGCGGCGGGGCCCGGGTACCGCTTCAACTTCACCGATCCGATCGAGTTCGCGAACGTGGACGTGACCCTTGCGACGACACCGTTCGGGCACCTGCCGGGCGGGGAGCGCACGCACGTGGCGGTCAACGCGGATTATCTCGGCTGGCACGGCGGCGTGTCATGGAACCGGTCCAATTTCTACGATCTGTTCGGACCGACGAAGCGCAGCCGCAAGGGGCTCGCAGTCAATGGAGGCTACGACGACATCCTGATCTACGACGAGCCGCGCCGGCTCGATCTGCTCTTCGACGCGGCCTATTACGACAAGATCGACACGCTGCCCAACGCGCAGTCCGTTGCCACGCCGTTCACGCGGCTCGGCACGGCGGACATCGCGCTCAAGTACACGGACGTGCGCCGCTCGCTGGGCGCCGTCGAGGACGAGAAGGGCGTCGCCTGGGGCGTGCTGCTGCATGCGAGCGCTGCGCAAGGCATCGTGTCGCCGCAGCTGCGCGGAGCGCTCGATGTCGGATTTCCCCTGCCGCTGGCGCACTCCTCGCTGTGGCTGCGCTCGGCCGCGGGCGTGGCGCACGGCGATCGCAGCAACCCGGTGGTGAACTTCTATTTCGGCGGCTTCGGCAACAACTACGTCGACGAAGGCTCGATCAAGCGCTATCGCGACTACGACTCGCTGCCCGGCTTCAAGATCGAGGAGATCAGCGCCCGCAGCTTCGTGCGCGAGCTGATCGAATGGAACGTGCCGCCAGTGGTGTTCGAATCCGTCGGCACGCCGGGTTTCTACCTGACCTGGCTGCGCCCCTCGGTATTTGCGGCCGGCCTGTGGACCGAGCCCGGCAACAAGTCACTGCGCAAGGATTACGCGAGCCTGGGCGCGCAGGGCGATCTGCGGTTCACGATCGTGCATCGTTACGAAATGACATTGTCGGTGGGATACGCCGTTGGCCTCCAGGGCGGCCGCCGCACGGGCGACGAATGGATGATCTCGCTCAAGATCATCTGAGCGCTGCGATCGGCGCATGCAACTAGCGACCCTATCGTCGGCGGCGCTGGCACTCGTGCCGGTGCTGACGTTCCTCGCGATCCTGCTGTATCTCGACAGCTACAAGCTCGTGCGCATGCGCACCGTGCTCGTCGTGCTCCTGTGCGGCGCGGTCGCGGCGCTGGTCACCTATCCCGTGAACGCCGCGTTGCTCAAGCTCACGGGCCTCGAGGTGACCGCGTTCACCCGCTACGTCGGGCCGTTCAGCGAGGAGCTGCTCAAGGCGGTGATCGTCGTCGTGCTGGTCCGCACGCATCGCATCGGCTTCCTGGTGGATGCCGCCATCCTGGGCTTCGCGATCGGGACGGGCTTTTCGGTGGTCGAAAACCTGTACTACCTCGACCACTTCCGCGACGCGGGGATGGCGACGTGGATCGTACGCGGATTCGGCACGGCCCTCATGCATGGTGGCGCCACGGCACTGGTCAGCGTCGTCGCCCTGGCGCTCATCGAGAGCGCGCCGCGCCTGCGCGCGCTCGTCTTCGCGCCCGGGCTCATCCTAGCGATCGCACTGCATTCCGGCTTCAACCATCTCGTGGAGTGGCCGGAGATCGCGACGATCGCCATGTTGCTCGTGCTGCCGCTGGTGCTCTACCTCGTGTTCGAGCGGAGCGATCAAGCGGTGGGCCATTGGCTCGGCACAGGCATCGACGCCGACGCCGAGATGCTGGAGCTGATCAACTCCGGTCGCGTCTCCGATTCGCCGCTCGGCCAATACCTGACGACGCTGAAGCGCAAGTTCGCCGGTCCTGTCGTTGCCGACGTGCTGTGCTATCTGCGCCTTTATACGGAGCTCGCCTTGCGCGCCAAAGGCGTGCTGATGATGCGCGAGAACGGCTTCGAGACGAGCATCGACGACGAGACACGCGCCAAGTTCGACGAGATGCGCTATCTGGAGGGCAGCGTGGGCAAGACCGCGCTCCTTGCGATCCGGCCCATGCTGCACATGAGCCACAAGGATCTGTGGCAGCTGTACGTCCTGCAGGAATGATCGTGGCGCGCAGCCCGCCAAGACGTTGATCGCAGAGGGGTCTTTCGGCTACAATAGCCGACTTTGCCGCTTTCCGGCGGCCTTGCACACCGTCGAGGAACCATGGCCGAACGTACCCGCACCCGTCGCAACACGCTCGAGCGTCGTTGCCTGCCCAAGACCTTCAAGCGCATGTTCGTTGGCGCGCCAAAGGGCATTTTCAAGATGCTGGAGAAGATCAAGAAGTCCTGATCACAGCGTCGTCGCACGATCGAGCAGCCGCCTTCGGGCGGCTTTTTGTTTTGCGATCGCACATCAACGAATCGTCGCAAGCGGCGTCACGCGCAACGCGTTCGGGATCGGCAATGGCGGGGCCGTGCGCACCGGCGCGGCTGCAATTCCCTCCGCGCAGGCATTACAAGTAAGGCTTTCCGGTCACGACCAAAGCGCGGTGAGCCGAGGCGCTGCACGAGGCCCCGCGCCACCTCGTACGCCAAGGCGTCACGCGCTTGCACGGCGAGCATCGTTGCGCAGCTTCCGACACGGCACGCGCGTTGCTCCTACGATCGTTCGCGCGGTGCGCGACACGCGAACGCGCTTGCATCACGCATGCAGCGCTCGCGCGGCGCATCGTCACGAAACGGCGGGGCCGGCACGCGCCTGCCCTCGATCGCAAGTCCATTGCAAGAGGCGTACATGAATCAACGATATTCCCAAGGAAGAGATTGGCAGGACCGCGACAACCAGGGTGACTGGCAGGGCTCGCAAGGGCAAGGCTGGAACCAGGGATCGCACGGGGGCCGGCAATTCGAAGGCGGCCAATCGCACGGCGGGCAGTCGTTCCAGGGTGAAGGCCAGCGGGGCTACTCGGGCGGCCAGCAAGGCGGTCATCAAGGCGGCTACGGTGGCTCGCAAGGCGGAAGCTATGGTGGCTCGCAAGGCAGCTACGGTGGTGGATCGCAGGGCAGCTACGGCGGTGGATCGCAAGGCGGCTACGGCGGTGGATCGCAAGGCAGCTACGGCGGTGGATCGCAGGGCGGCTATCAAGGCGGTGGCTATGGCGGTCAAGGCGGCTACGGCGGTCAGCACGGCCAAAGCAGCTTCGGCGGTCAGGGTGGCTACGGGCAAGGCGGGTACGGCAGCCAGGGCGGCTACGGCGGCCAGGGCGGCTACGGCGGCCAGCAGGGCCAGGGCAGCTATGGCGGCCAAGGCGGCTATGGCCAAGGCGGCGGCTACGGTGGTCAAGGCGGCTATGGCGGCCAGCAGGGCCAAGGCAGCTATGGGGGCCAAGGCGGGTATGGCCAAGGCGGCGGCTACGGCAGCCAAGGCGGCTATGGCGGGCAGCACGGCCAAAGCAGCTTCGGTGGTCAAGGCGGCTACGGCCAAGGCGGTCAGGGCGGCTATGGCAGCCAAGGCGGAAGCTGGGGCACCCAGGGCGGAAGCGTCGGCGGCGAAAGCGGCTACGGCGGGCAAGGCAGCACGTACGGTGGCCAAGGCGGCTATGGTGGCCAGGGCGGTTACGGCAGCCACAGCAGCTTCGGTGGCCAGGGCGGATTCGGCCAAGGCGGATACGGCGGCCAAGGCAGCGGATCCAGCGGCTTTCAAGGCGGCGGATATGGTGGCCAAGGCGGCGGATCGAGCGGCTTCCAGGGCAGCGGGTTCGGCGGCCAGCAGCAGGGCGGCTTCGGCGGCGGTCAGCAAAGCGCGCACTCGGGCGGCTACGCCGGCCAGCAGGGCGGTGGCTATGGCCAGCAGCGCGGCTATGGCATGGGCGGCATGGGCGGCGGCATGACGGAGAGCGGCGGCTACGGCCAGCAAGGCTCATCGTCGTACGGCGGGTCGTCCGGCTCGCAAGGCGGTTGGGGCGGCGAGCAGGGCGGCTGGCTGAGCGGACAGTCGAGCGGCGGCACTTCCGGCTACGGCGGCATGGGATCGCAACGCTTCGGCCAGCAAGGCCGCGCACCGCGCAGTTACAAGCGTTCGGACGAGCGCGTGCGTGAAGACATCTACGAGCGCCTGTCGCAAGGTGCGATCGATGCTTCCGAAGTGACCGTCGAAGTGCGGGACGGCCGCGTCACCTTGACCGGCACGGTGCCCGATCGCTGGATGAAGCACATGATCGAGGACATGGCCGACCATTGCTCCGGCGTGCAGGACGTCGACAACCAGATCCGCGTGCAGCGCGGACAGTCGTCGTTCGGCGGCTCGCAGGGACAGGGCGGCTATGGCCAATCGGGCCAGGGCTCGAGCATGAGCGGCGGCACGAGCGGGTCGCATGGGTCGAGCGGCTCCAGCGGCATGAGCGGCTCGGCGGGGTCCGGCGGTTCCAGCGGGTCGACGGGCATGAGCGGGTCGAGCACGAGCGGGTCGACCGGGTCCGGCCTGAGTGGCTCGAGCGGATCGAGTGGGTCGAGGGGCACGAGCGGATCGTCGAGCTCGACCGGCACGAGCGGCTCGTCGGGCTCGTCCGGGTCGAGTGGCTCACGCTCCACGTCTTCCGGTCAATCCGGGAGCAGCGGTTCATCCGGCTCGGGCTCGTCCGGTACGTCGCGGTAAGCAACGCAAGTCGCAGGAACCAACAGGGCCGGTTCGCCGGCCCTGTTGTCATTTCTTCTTCCGCTCGATGCGATCTTCCGTGGGTTGAGCGCCTGGATCGAGCACGTCCTGCGGCGTGATGCCCGGCGGCAAGCCGGTATCCACCATGTGACGCACGTCGCCGCCGCGTTCGGCGGGCCGATCGGTGCGATCGGGTTGCTTGTGCGGGTCGGACGGGTTGGATGTCGCCATGGCGATCTCCTTGCTGATGTCGACATCGTGGGAAAGAGCTGCACGCAGAAAGGTTCCGCGCGGACGTTGCCGCCATGCAGCGGACGCGCCATCATCGACGCCCCGCGTCCCTTTTCGTGCTGCCCATGCCGAAGATAAACCAGCGCTGGACCGTGCTGCCGCACGACAAGCTGCAAGCCCTCGACGAGCGGATCATGACGGTGGTCGGCTATCTGCCCATGCCGCTCACGCGCTTGCCGCGCCGCATGACGGTGGTGCGCCTGCGTCATGGCGGGCTCGTCGTCTTCAGCGCCGTCGCATTGGCCGAGCCGGACATGGCGGAGCTCGAGCGCTTCGGCCGCCCGGCGTTCCTCGTCGTACCGAGCGACAAGCATCGGCTCGACGCGCGCATCTGGAAGGACCGTTATCCCGGCATGCAAGTGGTCGCGCCGCGCGGGGCGGGCGGCAGGGTGGCGGACGTCGTGCCCGTCGACAGCACCGCGCCGGACTTCGACGACCCCGACGTGCAGTTCGTCGCGATGCCGGGCACCGGGGAACGCGAGGCGGCGCTCGTCGTCACCAATCGTGGTCGTACGACCCTCGTGCTCAACGACGTCATCGGCAACATCCATGATGCCAAGGGCCTGGGTGGCTGGTTCCTCGGTGTGATGGGCTTCGCGGGTGCGGAGCCGCGCATTCCCGGCATCGTCAAGCGCCTGCTCATCAAGGACAAGGCCGCGCTGCGCGAGCAGCTGCTGCGCTGGGCGAAGGATCAGTCGGTTGCGCGCGTGCTCGTGTCGCACGGTGACGTGATCGATGCCAATGCGCGCGACACGCTGATGAAGCTCGCGGAATCGCTGGCCTGATTCGTCCATCCCGCGCAACGCAAGGCTCGTGGTTGCCGCGAAAGCGGGAACCAGGCGGCGTTGATTTCGCACGGTAGAATGCGCCGCCCTGCCTTCGCCACGGCGGGTCCTTCGAAGGCATGCGCTTCGCCTATTACGACCGCCTCAGCGCCGACGAGCAGCGCATCTACCGTGCGAGCGACGCGATCGAATCGATCGGCCTGCCGCCCGGGCTCGACCTCGGCCGTGACGTCGCGCAGCTGCGCGCTGCACTGCTCGCGGAAGATCGAGCAAGCGTCCAGCGTATCGGCCAGGTGATCCTGGACGCGCTCACGCGCGGCTTTCACGTGCCGCTCGTGCGGCTCAAGGTGATGGCGGCGCGACCGTCCGACGACTACGGCGAGCTGCACGGCCTCTACGAGCCGGAGGAGAAGAAGCCGCGGCCCGTGATCACCGTATGGATGCGCACGGCGCGCAAGAAGCAGGTGGTCGCCTTCAAGAGCTTTTTCCGCACCATCATCCACGAGCTCTGCCATCACCTCGACTACGAGCTGTTCGCGCTCGCCGAGACGTTCCACACCGAAGGGTTCTACAAGCGCGAGTCGAGCCTGTCGAACGCGCTCCTCGGCCAGGAAGCGCGCAAGGCGGCGGACTGAGCATGTCCGACGCCGCGAGCGCCGGTCGCTGGCGGCCGCTCTTCCTGCTCTGGCTGTGCGGCATCGCGCTGCGGCTCACCATCCTCGCGGTGCCGCCGGTGCTGCCGATGATCCGTGCCGACTTCGACCTGTCCGCAACACAGGTCGGCGTGCTCGGCAGCGTCGCGCCGGCGCTTTTCGCACTGGCAGCGCTCGGCGGCGCGCTGCTCGTGGCGCGCATCGGCGTGCGCGGTGCGTTGATGGGCGGCCTCGCGGTCGTGGCGGCAGGCACGGCGCTGCGCGGCCCGGCCGCCCATTTTTCCCTGCTCCTTGCCGCCAGCGTCGTGATGTGCGTCGGCGTCGCGATGATGCAACCGGTCATGCCGACGACCGTGCGCCATTGGCTGCCGCTGCGCGACATCGGCCTGGGCACGGCCATCTATACCAACGGTCTCCTCGTGGGCGAAGTCATTCCTGTGGTGCTGACGCTGCCGGTCGTGTTGCCGCTCATGGGCGGCTGGCGCGCCACGCTCGCCATATGGGCGGTGCCGATCGTCCTCATCGCACTGGCCGTGCACCTGTATGCGCCGCGCTTCGCCGACCCGTATCGCGCGGCGCGCAATGCGCCCGGCAAATGGCTGCCCGACTGGCATCGCGGGCTCGTGTGGCGGATCGGCGGGCTGTTCGCGTGCATCAACGCGATCTACTTCGGCACGAACGCATTCATTCCCGTGTTCCTGACGAGCCAGGGACATCCGGAGCTCATCAGCAGCGCGTTGACCGCGCTCAACTTCGGGCAGATTCCCGCGTCGTTGCTGCTGCTCGCCGCCGCGCGCCACCTCGAGCGGCGCATGTGGCCGTACGTCGTCTCGGGCGTGCTGTCGCTCACGGCATTCGGAGGGCTCGTCTTCCTCATCGGTCCGACGACGTGGCTGTGGGCCGGCTTGCTCGGCTTCTCGGATGCCGCCGCGCTCATCAGTGGCCTGACGCTGCCCGCGCTGTTGTGCAAGCCGCAGGACGTTGCGCGCACGTCGGCTGGCGTGTTCACCCTGAGCTATGGCAGCGCGGTCGCCATCGCAGTGCTCGCCGGTGCGTTGTGGGACGCGACGGGCATCGCGGCGCTCGTGTACCTGCCGTTCGCGGTGTGCGCGGTCGGCCTGGCCTGCATCGCGCTGCTGCTGCGCGCGAAGCAGGAGCTCGTCTGACGCTCAATTGGGCGCCGCAAGCACGCCCTTGACGAAGCGCACGATCTCGGGCGCGACCAGGCTCGTCGCGGGCATCGCGCCCCGCTCTGCGTACGCCTTTTGCGGTGAGTCGAACAGATCGAGGTTGTGGCTCATGCGCGGCACGACGATGAGGCGTGCAAGGCCTTCGCGTCGCCGGTTCACCGTCGTCACGATCAGGTCCTGGTCTTCGCGCGACATGATCCAGTCGTATTGCCCGTAGATCACGAGCACCGGCACGTCGACCTCGCTCCACGCGCCCGCGATGTCGAGCGCCTGCACCTGCTGGTAGTAGCGCGCCGGCCGGCCGTATTGATGCGCCGGCTCGTCGTACCACAGCGGCTTGAGGTCGGGCCGCTCCGCGATGACCTGCGCCGGCGTGCGTCCGCCATTCAGGTAACGCGGATAGAAGTCGGCGTACCCGCGCATTGCCGTGGTGACCTGCGCGGGCGTGCGGCCGTCGAATCCGAGACGCCGGCGCTCGATCTCCAGCATGTGCTCGAGCCACGTCTTGTAAAGGCCGCCGCTGGCCACGATGCCGCGCACGGGCCGCTCGCGCGCGAGCGTCGCGACGAGCGCGCCACCGAGGCTGCCGCCAAACAGGAACACGCGCGATGGATCCACTTGCGGCAAGCGATCGAGCGCGTGCAACGCCGCGCGAAAGCCGGCCATGTCGGCGTCGAGGTCGGCATCGCGACACGCGGGCCCCGTGCTCTCCCCCATGCCGGCTTTTTCGACGCGCACGAGCGTCATGCCGGACGTGTGGGCGAGCTCCAGGAGGACCCGGCTCCAGCCATCGACTGCACCGCGCGGGTAGTCGACCGCGTCGCACGACAGCCACGGAATGAACACCAGCGTTGGCAAGCGGCCACCCCCCTTCGGTTGCGTGACGATCATGCTCACCGCAAAGCCGGCCGGCGTGGTCGCCGATTCGTAGCGCACGTCGAGGTCGGCGTAGGTCTCGTGCGGCCGTGCCGGGCGCGAGCTCGCCGCGGGACGGGGCATGTCGGCCGCGACCGCGTGGCCGCAGTACGCGAACGCAGGCGCGACCGCAACGAGCAGAACGCCGATCAGCAGCGTGAGCAAGGAATCGAACCGACGGGCCAGGCGCATGGACGTTCTCCGCATGGCAGCGTCCCATCGACGCCGCTTCCGACGGCCAGCGTGCACGCCCGGCCGTCGCACGGCTCGCCGAAGCGTGCCTCGATGGCGCCGATTCCGGAATCGACGGGAAGGATCCTAGTCGGCCGCGTGTGGCGAAGGCTCGCCCAAGGCCGCCTGGGCGGAATGTTCGGCGCCGCCGTTGCGATAGTGCGTGGGGGTGCAGCCGAAGCGCGCACGAAACGCGCGGTTGAACGGCCCGATGGAGCCGAAGCCGACGTCGAGCGCGATGGACAGGATGGGCAGGTGCATCTGCGTACGAAGGCGCGCGCTGGCTTCATCCAGGCGATAGCGGTGCAGGAACTCGTTGAAATTGCGATAGCCGAGACCCTGGTTGATCGCACGGCGCACCAGGTATTCCTGCGAGCCGAGCGCCTTGGCCACGCCCGCGACCGTCAGCGCTTCCTGGCGGTACAGGCGATCCGCTTCCATGGCCGCTCGAATGCGCGCGAGGAGTGCGGGGTCCACGGCCGACGCGCGCGCCGTGCGGACAGGCGGCACCGGCGGCAATTGGGGCGACACGGCTGCGACAGCGGCGCGTTCGCGCCCGCGCGTGCCGCGCAGCGGAACGAGCGACCCGAGTGCAAGCCAGGCCGAGCACGCCAGCGCGGCGATGAGCAGCAGGACGACGTTCGCGCGCACGAGCGGTGCCGGCAGGCGCCCGTCGTAGACGAGCTGCAGCGCGATCCCCACGCACGCATACAGCCACACCGCCGCGACGAACGCGACGCGCGCCCGCCTGCGGCTTTCGACCAGGTCGGCGGGCCGATCGCGCATGACCTTGACGAGCGCGAGGCCGATGAACGCGACGATCGCGCCCTTGAACAGCGCGTCGAGCGGCATCGCGGGGTCGCCCGCCGCACCCACCTCGTGTGCCAGCCCGAGCGCGGTCATGCCAATCACGGCCAGCACGTCGCGCAGGCCGGGGCGAAAGGTCTCGTCGAACCAGGCCTTGGTGGAGATCCAGAACCATGCCGGGTTGGCGACGCACACCATGGTCAAGGGAAGGGCCCATGCGCCGAGCGCCCCGCGCGGCATGGGCGCAGAGGTCAGCATGAACGCTGCCAGGCCGGCGGGGAGCAGCGCTGCGTAACGAAGTGCGGCCGCGTGGCGGCCGAAGGCCGAGAGCAGCAGCGCGAGGAACAGCAGCTGCATGCCGGCCATGCTGCGCAGGACGATGTCGAGGGTGCTCATCTGGTCTCCTGGCGTGACGGCCCGATTCTGCGCCGTCCGCCGGCCGGTCGCACGGTCAGGCAGCGCGTCGATTGCACCGCGCGGCGTGCCGGCGGTCTGGCCGATTCCGGAATCGGCGCTAGAAATCGCGGACGATCGGCCAGTCCGGACGACCGCCAAGCGGGCTCCGGCGTGGCGGCTTGCGGTAGAATGCGCGCTCCTCTACGCCCCGAGGAGCGTTGCAACCCGCCGTTTCACGCGCGGGCCAGGCTCGGGGCGGGCTTCATGCCTTTGCAACGGCGCTCGTTGAACCGTGTCCTTCGCACGGGATCGGCGAGCCGCGAATGCGTGCCGTCACCCGTCGGGGCACCTTTGACGGAGCTCGACGATGAACGCACCCAAAGACAAGACCACGTTCGACGACTTCCACGTCGCCGACCTCTCGCTCGCCGAGTGGGGCCGCAAGGAAATCCTCATCGCGGAGACCGAGATGCCGGGCCTCATGGCGATCCGCGAGGAATTCGCGCCCGAGCAGCCGCTGCGCGGCGCGCGCATCGCGGGCTCGCTGCACATGACCATCCAGACGGCCGTGCTGATCGAGACCCTGCAGGCGCTCGGCGCCGAGGTCCGCTGGGCGTCGTGCAACATCTATTCGACCCAGGACCATGCGGCCGCGGCGATCGCGCAGCGCGGCACGCCGGTATTCGCATACAAGGGCGAATCGCTCAAGGAATACTGGGAGTTCACGCACCGCATCTTCGAGTGGGGTGGCGCACTTCCCGTGCGCGGACCCAACATGATCCTCGACGACGGCGGCGACGCCACGCTGCTGGTGCACCTTGGCACGCAGGCCGAGCAGGACCGCTCGGTGATCCAGCATCCGGGCAACGAGGAGGAGTTCGCGCTCTACGCCGCCATCGCGGAGCGTCTTGCGCGCAACCCGACGTTCTATTCGAACCTCAAGTTCGGCATCAAGGGCGTCACCGAAGAAACGACCACCGGCGTGAAGCGCCTCTACCAGATGCACAAGGAAGGCCGGCTCGGCTTTCCCGCGATCAACGTCAACGATTCGGTCACCAAGAGCAAGTTCGACAACCTCTACGGCTGCCGCGAATCGCTGGTCGACGGCATCAAGCGCGCGACCGACGTCATGATCGCGGGCAAGGTCGCAGTGGTGGCGGGCTATGGCGAC
This sequence comes from Casimicrobiaceae bacterium, assembly GCA_035475895.1. GTDB lineage: Bacteria > Pseudomonadota > Gammaproteobacteria > Burkholderiales > Casimicrobiaceae > VBCG01. The sequence continues at coordinate 21,698 of DATILY010000095.1, forward strand.
GTGGGGAAGGGATCGGCGCAGGCGCTGCGCGCATTGTCGGCGCAGGTGTGGATCGCCGAGATCGACCCGATCTGCGCGCTGCAGGCCGCGATGGAAGGCTATCGCGTCGTCACGCTCGACGACGCGGCCGACAAGGCGGACATCTTCGTCACGGCCACCGGCAACATCGACGTCATCACGCACGATCACATGAAGCGCATGAAGAACAATGCGATCGTGTGCAACATCGGCCACTTCGACAACGAGATCGACGTCGCGTCGCTGAAGAAGTACACGTGGGAGAACATCAAGCCGCAGGTCGATCACATCATCTTCCCCGATGGCAAGCGGATCATCCTGCTCGCCGAAGGCCGCCTGGTGAACCTCGGCTGCGGCACCGGGCATCCGTCCTACGTGATGAGCTCGTCGTTCACCAACCAGGTGATGGCGCAGATCGAGCTGTGGACGGCGGCCAAGGAGAACAACGGACGCTATCCGACCGGCGTGTACGTGCTGCCCAAGCATCTCGACGAGAAAGTCGCGCGGCTGCAGTTGTCGAAGCTCGGCGCAACGTTGACGGAGCTGAGCGACAAGCAGGCGCGGTACATCGGCGTCGCGAAGGATGGCCCGTACAAGCCGGACTCGTACCGGTATTGATCCGTCATTGCCGCGCAAGCGGAATTCCACGACGGGGCTCACGGAGTCGTCTCATGAAGATCGCGGTGATCGGCGCCGGCGGCGTCGGCGGGTACTTCGGCGGCAAGCTGGCGCAGGCGGGCCACGACGTCACGTTCGTCGCGCGCGGACGGCACCTCGACGCGCTGCGCTCGGCGGGACTGCGCATCGAAAGCGGGCTGGGCAACGTGACGGTCGAGCGCGCGCATGCGACGAACGCGATCGCCGACGTGGGGCCGGTCGACGTGACGATGTTCTGCGTCAAGCTGTGGGACGTCGAATCGACGGCCCCGCAGCTGAAGCCGCTGGTCGCCAACGGCGGCGTGGTGATCCCCTTCCAGAACGGCGTCGAGAGCCACGACATACTGCGCGATGCGCTCGGTGACGATCGCGTGCTCGGTGGTGTCGCCTATATCGCCGCGACGATCCGCGAGCCGGGCGTGATTGCGCACACGGGCACCATGGCGCGCCTGACGGTCGGGGCGTTCGAGCCGAAGCTGCAGCCGCGCGCCGAAGGCTTCGCGGCCGCATGCAAGGCAGCCGGCTTCGATTGCGAAGTAGCGGCCGACATCGGCGCCGCGCTGTGGAAGAAATACGTGTTCCTCGCGGCCATGGCGGGTTGCACGAGCCTGACACGCTCGCCGGTGGGCGTGATCCGCAGCGATCCGGACATTCGCGCGACCATGGAAGCGGCCATGCGCGAGATCGTGGACCTCGCGCGTGCGCGCGGTGTCGAGCTCGGCGGCGACTTCGTGGCCAAGCAGCTGCATTTCCTCGACAGCCTGCCCGAGGCGATGCGCTCGTCGATGCTCAACGACCTGATGGCGGGCAATCGCCTCGAGGCGCCTTGGCTGTCCGGTGGCGTGGCCCGCATGGCGCGCGAAGCGGGCGTTGCAGCACCGGTGAATGCGACGATCTATGCGGCGCTCAAGCCCTTCGTCGCCGGCGTGCCCAAGCCGAACTGACCTCAACCAAGCGGGGATGCCATGCGCCTCCTGATCACCTGGATCATCAACGCGGTGGCGCTGATCGCGCTGCCTTATCTCTTCACCTCCATTCACGTGCGCGACTTCAAGACGGCGCTGATCGCGGCGCTCGTGCTCGGTCTCATCAACACGCTGATCCGGCCGATCCTCGTGGTGCTGACGCTGCCGGTCACCCTGCTGACGCTCGGCCTGTTCATCCTCATCATCAACGGCTTCCTGTTCTGGCTCGTGGGCCAGATGGATCTCGGCTTCAGCGTCGCCGGATTCTGGAATGCCGTGCTGGGCGCGATCGTGTACAGCGTCATCTCCTGGCTGCTGTCGTCGATCATCCTCGGACGCAAGCGCTGATGACCGAGCCTGCGCCGCATGCCGCGGCACCGCAATACAGCCTCGAGTTCTTCCCGCCGCGCACCGCCGAAGGCGCCGAGAAGCTGCGCGCGGCGCGACGCCAGCTCGCGCAGCTCAAGCCGGCGTTCTGTTCGGTCACCTTTGGCGCCGGCGGCTCCACGCGCGAAGGCACGCTGTCGACGGTGCTCGAAATCCGCGGCGAGGGCATGCACGGGGCGCCGCACATCTCGTGCATCGGATCGACGCGGGACGGCCTGCGCGCAGTGCTGCACGAGTATCGCGCGCACGGCATCCGGCACCTCGTCGCGTTGCGTGGCGACATGCCGTCCGGCACGGTCGACGTCGGCGAGTTTCGCTACGCGAACGAGCTCGTCGCGTTCATTCGCGAAGAGACCGGCGACTGGTTCCATGTCGACGTGGCGGCATATCCCGAGTGCCACCCGCAGGCGCGCTCGCCGCAGCGGGACCTGGAGAACTTCGCGCGCAAGGTCGACGCCGGCGCCGACGGCGCCATCACGCAATATTTCTTCAATGCGGACGCCTACTGGAGCTTTCTCGATGCCTGCGCCGACCGCGGCATCGCCGTTCCCATCGTGCCCGGCATCATGCCCATCGCGAGCTTTTCGAAGCTGGCGCGCTTCTCGGATGCGTGCGGCGCCGAGATCCCGCGTTGGCTGCGGCGCAAGCTCGAAGGCTATGGCGACGACACCGCGTCGATCCGTGCATTCGGCCTCGACGTCGTCACCCAGCTGTGCGCGTCGCTGCTCGAGCGCGGCGCGCCCGGGCTGCACTTCTACACGCTGAACCAGGCGGGCCTCACCACCACCATCTGGCAGCGCCTCGGCCTCTAGGTCCGCTCGGGAACGCCGTCGGGCTCTTCGTCGGGCGCGATCCCGCGCACGTTGCGGCGCAGGCGCTCTTCGTCGAGATCGAGGTCCCGCTCGATGCGCCGGCGCACCTCGTCGCTCACGCGTCCTTCGCGCAACAGTGCGTTGAGGCGATCACGCTCGGCGGCGACCAGCGCGAGCTCGATGCGATGCACGCTCTTGGCCGACGCGTAGCCGTCACCGCCGGGGTCGCGCGCGTTGCTGAGTTGCTGCACCCGTTGCTCGAGCCGCGTGCGCCACGCCTGGACCAGCGCGTCGTTGACTTTCTCTTTTCCGGCCGCTTCATCGAGCCGCGCCAGCGCGGCGCGCGCGGTTTCCAGACGGGCATTGGCTTCGCGCTGCTTGCGCGCGCGCTGCTCGGCCGCACCGAGCTTGTCGAGGCCGAGCTTGCGCACGACGATCGGCAGCGTGAGTCCTTGCGCGATGAGCGTGACGACCACCACCATGAACGTGAGCACGAGCAGGCGGTCGCGGTCGGGAAAGGCGACGTTGGGTGCGAGCGCGACCGGCACGCTCAGCGCAGCCGCCACGCTCACCACGCCGCGCACGCCCGTGAACGCGATGATGAACGGGACGTGCCAGGACGGTGAAGGATCCCGCGCTTCGATGGAAGGGATGAGCCAGCGCGGGAGGTACGTCGCAGGGAACACCCACAGGAAGCGCACCACGATCACCACGAGGCTGATCACCAGGCCATGCAGCACCAGCTGCCACAGTGTCGCGCTGTCGAGGCCCGCGGCCACCGTGCGCGCCTGCAGCCCGGTGAGCAGGAAGATCATCCCCGTGATGACGGTGTTGACGATGTCCCAGAAGAACAAGGCCTGCAGTCGCGTGTTCGAACGAATCAGCGCAACGCCCGCGTAGCCGGTGTACATGCCGGCCACCACCGTCGCGAGCACCCCCGAGCCGCCGAGCTCGTGCGGCAGCCAGAAGGCCGCGAACGGCGTCATCATCGAGAGCATCACTTCGATCCGCGGGTCGCGCGACCAGTGTCGCAGGTGAAGGATCACGAACCCGACGACGAACCCCCACACGGTCTCGCCGAGCAGCACGAGCGCGAAATCGCGCCCGGCGAGCACGAGTGAGAAGCGGCCGGTGAGGACGGCGACGAGCGCGAGATTGAAGAGTATGAGCGCGGTCGCGTCGTTGACGAGACCCTCGCCTTCGAGGATCGCCGTGATGCGCGCGGGCATGCCGAGCCGCTCGGCGACGGCGAGCGGTGCCACCACGTCGGGCGGCGACACGACCGCACCCAGGATGAACGCAACGCCGAGCGGCAAGCCGATCAGCCAGTGTCCCGCAAGCGCCACCGCGACCGTCGTGGCGACGACGCAGCCGATCGCGAGCAACAGGATCGGACGCAAGTTGGCGCGAAACGCCTGCCAGCTCATGGTGAACGCGGCGAAGTAGATGAGCGGCGGCAAGAGCCCTAGCAGCACGACGTCGGCGTCGAGCTTCACGGCGGGGATCGCCGGCACGAAGGCGAGCGCGATGCCCGCGATGACGAGCAGCACGGGCGGCGGCAGGCGCAGCCGCTCGGCGATCCACGCGACCGCCGCAACGACGGCAAGCAACGCAGCAGCGGTGTACAGGGCTTCGGGCACGAAATGTCCGGTGAGTCGACAGCGAGCGTGCGATGTTAACCTGCGCGGCTGGCGCGTCGCTGCGCCGACTGGAGATCACCATGGCCGGGAACTGCACGCACCTGAACACGCTGCACAAAGTCGTGCCGAGCGCGCGCGGCTGCGAGGAGTGCCTGAAAACCGGCAGCCGCTGGGTGCATCTGCGCATCTGCCGCACCTGCGGGCACGTCGGCTGTTGCGACCAGTCGCCGAATCGCCACGCGACCAAGCATTTCCACGCGACGCGCCATCCGATCATCGAAGGCTACGATCCGCCCGAGGGTTGGGGATGGTGCTATGTCGACGAGGTGTTCCTCGATCTCCGCGACGACACGACGCCGCAGGACGGGCCGATTCCGCGCTACGTCTGATGAGCTTTCCGGCGCGCTCGGCCGGGAGCGAACGTGCAACGGCCGCCGGTCCGCCGGTGACGCACGATGTGCGCGCGCAGCGCGCGGTGCTCGTGGCCACGGTGCTGGGATCGAGCCTCGGCTTCATCGACGGCGCCATCGTGAACGTCGCGCTGCCGGCACTGCAGGCGGCGTTGGCAGCGTCCGCGGCGCTCGTGCAGTGGATCGTCAACGGATACCTGCTCGCGCTGGGCGCGCTGGTGCTGGTCGGCGGCGCGGCTGGGGACCGCTATGGGCGCCGGCGAATTTTCCTGCTCGGTATCGGCGTGTTCGCGCTCGCCTCGCTCGCATGCGCGCTCGCGCCGACGGCCGCCGCGCTCATCGGGGCACGTGTCGTGCAAGGCGCGGGTGCCGCGCTGATGACGCCGGCCAGCCTCGCGCTGCTCGGCGCAGGGTTTCCCGAGCAATCGCGCGCCCGCGCATTCGGCATCTGGGCCGGCGCGGGCGCCCTGGTGACCGCGTTGAGCCCGTTGCTCGGCGGCTGGCTGGTCGACACGGTGGGCTGGCGCGGCATCTTCTACATCAACCTGCCGATCGCTGCATTGGCCTGCGCCATCGCGTGGCGGGCCGTGCCGGAGAGCCGCGATGACGCGGCGCAGCCACTCGACTGGGTCGGCGCGATGGCGGTCGCTGCATCGCTTGGCGCCGTCACGCTGGGATTGACCCAGGCGACGTCACGCGGCTGGGACGCAGTCACGCTGTCGTGGACGCTGGGTGGCGTGGCGCTGTTCGCGCTGTTCTTGCTGCTCGAGGCGCGCGGGCGCGCGCCGATGATGCCGCTGTCCCTCTATCGCTCGCGGGCTTTCTCGACTTTGAATGCCATGACGTTCCTGCTCTACTTCGCGCTCGGCGGTGCAATGTTCCTGCTGCCCTTCGAGCTGATTCGCGTCGACGGCTACTCGGCGACCGCCGCCGGCGCATCGCTCATGCCGTTTGCGCTCGTGATGGGGCTGCTGTCGACTGCGGCCGGACGACTTGCGCGGCACATCGGCGAGCGCCTGCTGCTCGCGCTCGGGCCCATCGTGGCAGGTGCCGGGATGGCCTGGCTAGGGCTCGCGACGCCGCACGGCAGCTACTGGATCACGCGCCTGCCGCCATTGCTCGTCCTGGCACTCGGGATGGCATTGACGATCGGGCCCCTGACGGCCGCGGTGATGAATGCGGTCGATACGCGGCATGCGGGGCTTGCCTCCGGTGTGAACAACGCGATCGCGCGCGTTGCGGGATTGCTCGCCGTGGCCGTGCTCACGCTCGTCGTGGCCGCGAGCGTTGCCACGACGGCAGGCGGCGTGAACGACGTGCTGGCAGCGGCAAATCTCGCCGCGTTCCACCGCGGCTTTCGCAGGGCGATGCTGGTGGCCGCGGCGTGCGCCGCTGTCGGCGGCGGGCTCGTCGCCGTCGGCCTGCGCACCGCGCCGATGACTACGAAGCCCGGTTGAACGAAACCAGCTCGAGCAGCGTGTGCTGCGCGCGCACGACCTGCGTGTCCATGCGGTTGCCTTTTTCCCAATATTCGCCTTCGCGCTCCTCGCGCACGCTCGCACCGACCGCGGGCGCGTACCAGACGAGATAGTTGGTTTGCGTGGCGTCGCGCCAGAATTCGTCGTCGTCGAGGCGCATGAACACGCGCAAGCGAATGGCGTCGAAGGTACCAGCAGGCGTGGCGATCTTCTCCCAGCCGCCGACGCGCGTGTAGCGGTTGATGCGGCCCTCGCGCTTGCTCGTCTCGTTGAAGTTGTCGACCCACTGGTTCCACGTCGCGCCCGGCGCAAGCGGAAACGCGTAGAACGTCACCGGGGTCGCGAAGCGGCGCGTCTCGATGTCCATCAGGGAGCCGACGCGCACGTTGCCGGGCGACGACCACACCTCGGTGCGCGATCCGCTGACCGTCGGGCCGGTGTACGTGACGCGCACGGTGATGCCGTCGGGCCCGACGCTCGTCACTTCATGGGTCTCGTCCCATTCGACCGGTGCGCGAAACCCTTCGCGCCCATGATAGGTCCAGCGATCGCCCACTTTGAACACGGGCGCAGCGGCGGGTGGCCCGGACGCGGTCGTGAAGTCGCCGGCGCAGCCGGCGAGCCAGAGGGCGACCAGAGGCGCAAGCCAGGTGAACCAGCGGATCAGCGAGCGGGTGGATGTCATGGTGGGTCCTTCGAGGACTGCGGCGATACGAACAGCGCAACGTCCGCGGCTGTTCCACCCGACACGCGCAGCAGGTCCGCCGGTGCGAGCGGAAACATCGCGTGCGGCGTGCCTCCTGCGGCATAGACCACCTCGTGCGCCAACAAATCCCGGTCGAGAAGGGTCACCAGCGCTTGTGCATGGCCAAGCGGCGGAATGCCGCCGATGGCATAGCCGGTCGCCGAGCGCACGAACGCGGGATCGGCCCTGCCGATCGCCTCTCCGAGGACCGCGGCCACCTTCGCTTCGTCGACGCGGTTCGCCCCGCTTGCGATGACCAGCACGGGACGGCCGGACGCCGCACGGAAGACCAGCGACTTCGCGATCTGCGCCACCGCGCACCCGATGACGGCGGCCGCCTCCGCCGACGTGCGCCCCGGCTCCGCGTATTCGACGACGCGGCTGGCGACGCCGGCGGCATCGAGCGCATCCTGCACGCGCTGTGCGCTCGGCGACAGCGGGGGCGGCGCTTCGCGTGGCACGGGCGCCCGCGTGCTCACGCCGTCGCTCCGGCACGCAGCCCGACGACCCCCAGGATGATCAACGCGATGCTGACGATCTGAATCGTGGTGAGCGGTTCGCGGAACCACAGCACGCCGATCAGCGCGATCAGCGTCGTGCCGACCCCCGACCAGATGGCGTAGGACACGCTCATGTCGATGCGCTTGACGGCGACGGTCATGAGCGTGAAGGACAGCGCATAGAAGACGAACAGCAGCACCGAAGGCAGCGTGCGCGTGAAGCCCTGCGACAGCTTCATGGAGGTCGTGCCGGCGATCTCGAGGAGGATCGCGCCGGCGAGGCAGAGCCAATAAATCATGCGAGATCCTTTCGAGCGTCAGCGCGGCAGCACGAGGAGCTCGGCGTCGTCGAGCCAGAGCCGGCCGGGTCCGTGCAGCATCGCACCCACCTCGAGCCGGTCGGCCGCCTCCGGCACGTCGAGCTCGATCGCATGGCGCGTCCACCCGGTCGTGCCGCTGACGGGCGATTCCTTCATGTGATTCCATGCCAGCGGCGCGCCGTTCTGCATCGCCTGCAGCATCAGCACGGCGCCGCCGCCGGTGAAGCTGCCGCGCGCCTCCTCGGTACGCAGCCAGGCGGAGAAGCGCACGCGCCGACCGCGTCGCGGGCTCGCGTCGATTTGCTGGTAGATCGCGCCGAACGGCTCGGGGCCGACGTTGTCCACGCGCGCGCTGCGCGCGCCGCCATGCGGCTGCGCGGTGTCGAGCTTGAACGTGTACGAAAGCTCGCCCGCGTGCTGGATGGAGAACCACCCCTCGGGGTTGCCGAACATGCCGGGCGCGAGCGACTCGAAGCCCGGGTTGACCAGCGCGACGCGCGCCGGTACGGCAGACGGCGCCGCGCCGTCCTGCGCAAGCGCGCAGCCTGCGACGAATGCGATGCAGGCGAGCACGCCGCGCAGCGGCGTGCCGCTCATTCGGGCCGGTCGGTGATCGCGCCGAGGCTCGCGGTGGAGACCAGCCGCATGTACTTGGCGAGCAGGCCGCGCGTGTAACGCGGCGCCGGCGCCTGCCATCGCGCGCGCCGGCGCTCGAGCTCGTCGTCCGGCACGTTGAGCTGCAGCAGGAGGCGATGCGCATCGATGGTGATGGAATCGCCTTCGTGCACGAGCGCGATCGGTCCCCCGACGTACGCTTCGGGCGCGACGTGGCCCACCACCATGCCCCACGTGCCGCCGGAGAAGCGGCCGTCGGTCACGAGCCCGACCGATTCACCGAGACCCTGGCCGATGAGCGCGGACGTGGGCGCCAGCATCTCCTGCATGCCGGGTCCGCCCTTCGGTCCTTCGTAGCGGATGACGAGCACGTCGCCCGGCTTGATCGCCTTGGCCATGATCGCGTCCATGCACGCATTCTCCGAATCGAACACGCGCGCGGGCCCGGTGATCGCGGGATTCTTGAGGCCGGTGATCTTGGCGACGCAGCCTTCGGGCGCGAGATTGCCGCGCAGGATCGCCAGGTGCCCGTGCGGGTACATCGGCCGGTCGAACGGACGAATGACGTCCTGGTCGGCGCGCGGCGCTTCGGGCACGCCCGCCAGCTCGTCGGCCAGCGTACGGCCGGTGATCGTCATGCAATCGCCGTGCAGCAGATCGCGGTCGAGCAGCATGCGCAGCACCTGCGGCACGCCGCCGGCGGCGTTGAAGTCCACCGCGACGTACTGGCCCGACGGCTTGAGATTGCACAACACCGGGACCCGCTGGCGAATGCGCTCGAAGTCGTCGATGGTCCAAGGCACTTCCGCGGCCGACGCGATGGCCAGGTAGTGCAGCACCGCGTTGGTGGACCCGCCGGTGGCCATGACGAGCGAGATCGCGTTCTCGATCGATTTGCGCGTGATGATGTCGCGCGGCTTCAGGTCGTGCTTCACGGCCTCCACGAGCACGCGTGCCGACGCCGCGGCGGAATCGGCTTTCTCCGGATCCGGCGCCGCGAGCTGCGAGCTGCCCAGCAGGCTCATGCCGAGCGCCTCGAACGACGAGGACATCGTGTTCGCGGTGTACATGCCGCCGCACGCGCCCACCGAAGGACACGCGTTGCGCTCGATGCCGTCGTAGTCCTCGCGCGACATCTTGCCCGCCGCGATCGCGCCGACGGCCTCGAACGGCGAGACGATGGTCAGCGCCTGGCCTTTCCAGTGGCCTGGCTTGATGGTGCCGGTGTAGACGTAGATCGCCGGCACGTTCATGCGCGCCATGGCCATCATGCCGCCCGGCATGTTCTTGTCGCAGCCGCCCACGACCAGCACGCCGTCCATGAGCTGTCCGTTGACGGACGTCTCGATGGCGTCGGCGATGACCTCGCGGGACACGAGCGAGTACTTCATGCCCTCGGTGCCCATGCCGATGCCGTCGGTGACGGTGGGCACGCCGAACACCTGCGGCATCGCGCCCGCTTCGCGCAGCGCGACCATCGCGCGGTCCACCAGCGGCTGGATGCCCGCGTTGCACGGGTTCATCGTGCTGTGCCCGTTGGCGACGCCGACGATCGGCTTGTCGAAATCGGCATCGCCGAATCCCACGGCGCGCAGCATGGCGCGATTGGGTGAGCGTGCGGTGCCCTGCGTGATCAGCTTGGAACGGCGATTGGCGGCCATGGCTCGAACGGTCGTGCGCCGGATGAGGGCGCGCTCGTATAATCGACCAATTGTAGAGCACCCGGGTCGTGCAGCCGGACGCAATGCTCGTTCATCCCCAATTCGATCCGGTCGCCTTCTCGTTCGGCCCCTTCAACGTCTTCGGCACGACGGTCGGTCCGCTTGCGGTCCGCTGGTACGGCCTGATGTACCTGACGGGATTCATCCTGTTCGTCGTGCTGGGCCGCTGGCGCGCGCGCCAGAACATGCTCACCGGCTGGCGACCCTCGGATGTGGACGACATGCTGTTCTACGGCGTGTTCGGCGTGATCCTCGGCGGGCGGCTGGGTTACGTGCTGTTCTACAAGCCCGAGTACTACTTCGCGCATCCGTCCGAGATCTTCCAGCTGTGGCAGGGCGGAATGAGCTTCCACGGCGGCCTCATCGGCGTGCTGCTGGCCATGGTCGTGTTCTCGCGCAAGCGCGGCAAGCGATGGCTCGACGTGATGGATTTCGTTGCGCCGATGTGTCCGCTGGGCCTCGCGGCGGGGCGCCTCGGCAACTTCATCAACGGCGAGCTCTGGGGCCGCGCCACCGACGTGCCGTGGGCGATGATCTTCCCCAACGTCGACAACGTACCGCGTCATCCCTCTCAGCTCTACGAGCTCGGCCTCGAGGGGCTGCTGCTCTTCGCGGTGCTGTGGACGTACGCGCTGCGGCGGCGTCCGATGGGCGCGGTGTCGGGACTGTTCCTGCTGGGCTACGGCATCGCGCGCTTCGTCGTCGAATTCACGCGCGAGCCGGACAGCTTCCTCGGGTTGCTCGCCGGCGGCCTGTCGATGGGCCAGTGGCTGTCGCTGCCCATGATCGCGCTCGGCGCCGGCATGATGCTGTGGGCGTACGCGCGGGCGGGCAAATCGGAGCCGACGCTGATGGACCGGATGAAATGACGAGGGCCGGTGTGATCCGGCCCCCGTTGCCGCGGATGAAACGGGCTACTCGCGCCGGAAGTCGCCGTCGAGCGTCTCGCTCGGCCGATAGCGCCCGCGCCCGGCGATCACCGGTTCGGGCCCGAAGCCGCCGCGCTGGTTGATCGGCAGCAGCAGCAAGAGCAGGCCGAACACGTCGGACAGCACGCCGGGCAGGATGAACAGGAGGCCCGCCAGGATCTTGCGGCCGCTGTCCACGAGACCGCGCAGCAGCGGATATTCGCCATGCATCGCCGCGACCGTCCGCGCACGGAACTCCAGCCGCTCGGTGCGCATCAACCAGACGCCGGCCACCGCCGAGCTCACCAGCCAGAACCACATCGGCACGCCCGTGAAGCGCGCGAACCGCGCCGTGACGTACAGGTCCAGGAAGGGGAATATCAGTACAATCGTAAGGAAAACCAGCCGCATGGAGACTCCTTGACGGACGCGCTCCTCGTTCTCACCACGGTCGGCGATCGCGCTGCCGGCACCGCGCTTGCGGAGGCGTTGCTGGAGCGACGGCTCGCGGCATGCGTGAATGTCGGCGCGCCCGTGGAGTCACTGTATCACTGGCGCGGACGGATCGAAACGGGCACCGAGGTGCCACTCATCATCAAGACGCAAGCTGCGCTCTATCCCAAAGTGGAGGCGGCCATCCGGGAACTCCATGCCTACGAATTGCCCGAGATCATCGCCGTCCCGGTCACCCATGGTTACGCCCCCTACATCGGCTGGCTTGCGGACGAAACCCGGGCGCGCTGACGGACGGACCGCGGCGGCGCTGGCGAGTGCCGCGCTTTTCGCATGGACGCTCACTGCGCATGCGGCCGGCCTGCCCGGCGGCGAGCCCAAGCTCCTGCCGCCCGAACAGGCGTTCCGTTTTTCCGCGCGCGCGCTCGATGCTTCGACGCTCGAAGCGCGGTTCGACGTCGCCGAGGGCTATTACTTGTATCGCGACAAGCTCGCGTTCAGCGTCGAGCCGGGCGATCTCGTGGCCGCCAAGCCCGCGTTGCCGGAAGGGAAGCGCAAGCACGACGAGTTCTTCGGCGACGTTGAGACCTACCGTGGCCTGGTGGTCGTGCGCGTTCCGCTGGCGCATGCCGCGCCGGGCGCCACAGTGACGCTCAAAGCCGACTCCCAGGGCTGCGCCGATGCCGGGGTGTGCTATCCGCCCATCGTCCAGCAGGTCAAGTTGCCAGTGCCCACCGGGTCGGCGCCCGGGCCGCTCGTGCAGGCACCGCGCAAGAAGGGCTTCTTCGAGTGAGTTCAGAGCGCCATTCGACGTCGCATGGATCAGATGGTGAGTGAGCGACCACTAACGTCGTCTGCCCGCCGGTGGGCTTGGCGCGGGCTCATCATTGCCGTCGGCGTCGTCGCCCTCGCGATCGGCGTTCATGTTGGGCGCGACGGGTGGACGTGGGGCGCGGACGGCAAGGCTGCGCAAGCCCTGATGGCGGTGGAATTGCCTGACGCGGCCGGCAAGCTGCAACGCCTGGAGCAATGGCGCGGCCGCGTGCTCGTGGTGAACTTCTGGGCAACCTGGTGCGTGCCGTGCCGCGAAGAGATGCCGGAATTCATCCGCGCGCAAAGCGCACAAGGCCCGAAAGGACTGCAATTTGTCGGCATCGCCGTCGATTCTGCCGACAAAGTGCAGCGGTTCGCCGACGAGCTGGGCGTCAATTACCCGACCCTGATCGGCGGCATGGGCGCGATCGAGCTATCGCGCAACCTCGGCAACGATCTCATGGCCTTGCCGTTCACGATCATCGTCGATCGCAAGGGACGCGTCGTGCACACGCAGCTCGGCCGGCTCAAGGAGGACAAGCTCCAGGCGATCGTGAGGCCGTTGCTGGGCGAGCCTGGCGCGCCCGGTTAACCCCCGGGATTTTCTGCGCTCGAGCGCTTCGGCTCATGACGCTGGCATCCTGAACAGGCCGCATCTTCGGTCAACGGCTGGACAAACGGCCGGCATCTGGCGCAAACTCGCGCCTCCCTGCAACCCGGCCCCTTGCCGCCGGCTCGTTGGTCCGGCGATTCCTGCGTGACATCGGCGTGTGCATTCGTCGCCGTGACACGACACTCGCCGCGTGACGACGGGCGCTATGCCAACCCATGGACCTGCGCAAGCTCAAGACGCTGATCGAGCTGGTGGAAACCTCGGGCATCGCCGAGCTCGAGATCCAGGAAGGCGAAGAGCGCGTGCGAATCACGCGCGCCGGTGCTCCGGGACCGCAGACCGTCATGCTGCACGCTGCGCCGCAGGCTCCGGCCCCTGCGCCAGCCCCACCGATCGCGACGCCCGAGCCGGTTGCGCCGCCTGCTCCCGAGGGCCACACGGTCAAGAGCCCCATGGTAGGCACGTTCTATCGCTCAGCCTCGCCGGGCGCCAAGCCGTTCGTCGAGATCGGCGACACGATCGAGCAAGGCGACGCGCTGTGCATCATCGAAGCCATGAAGCTCATGAACGAGATCGAGGCCGATGCGTCGGGCACGGTGAAGGCCATCCTGGTCGAGAACGGCCAGGCAGTGGAATTCGGCCAGCCGCTCTTCGTGATCGGCTGATGGCCGGCCTGCGCTGACGCGGCCGGATGCTGCCACCTTGCCCGACGCTCCGACCGACAAGCCGTTCGACAAGATCCTGATCGCCAATCGCGGCGAGATCGCGCTGCGCGTGCAGCGCGCCTGCCGCGAGCTCGGCATCAAGACGGTCGTCGTGCATTCGGAAGCCGACCGCGACGCCAAGTACGTTGCGCTCGCCGACGAATCGGTGTGCATCGGACCCGCGCAGTCGGCGTTGAGCTACCTCAACATCCCGGCCATCATCGCCGCCGCCGAAGTCACGGACGCGCAGGCGATCCACCCCGGCTACGGCTTCCTGTCGGAGAACGCGGACTTCGCGGAGAAGGTCGAGCGCTCCGGCTTCGTGTTCATCGGGCCGCGGCCGGAGACCATCCGGCTCATGGGCGACAAGGTCAGCGCGAAGACGACCATGCAGAAAGCCGGCGTGCCGGTCGTGCCGGGCACGGAGGGCGCGCTGCCCGAGGATTCGAAGGAGATCGTGCGCATGGCGCGCGCGATCGGCTATCCGGTCATCGTCAAGGCAGCTGGCGGCGGCGGTGGACGCGGCATGCGGGTCGTGCACACCGAGGCGGCACTGCTGCCCGCCGTGGCGCTCACGCGCGCCGAGGCGCAATCGGCGTTCGCCAACCCGATGGTCTACATGGAGCGGTTCCTCAGCAACCCGCGCCACATCGAGATCCAGGTCCTGGCCGACGAGCACAAGAACGCGCTGTACCTGTGGGAGCGCGACTGCTCGATGCAGCGGCGCCATCAGAAGATCATCGAGGAGGCGCCTGCGCCGGGGATCAGCGCGCGCGCGCTGCTGCGGATGGGCGAGCGCGCCGCGGACGCGTGCCGCAAGATCGCCTATCGCGGCGCCGGCACGTTCGAGTTCCTCTACCAGGACGACGAGTTCTTCTTCATCGAGATGAACACCCGCGTGCAGGTGGAGCATCCGGTGACGGAGCTCATCACCGGCGTGGACATCGTGCAGGAGCAGATCCGCATCGCCGCAGGGCAGAAGCTGCGGTTTCGCCAGCGCGACATCGTCAAGCGCGGCCACGCCATCGAATGCCGGATCAACGCCGAGGATCCCTGGACGTTCACGCCGTCGCCCGGGCGCATCACGGCATGGCATCCGCCCGGCGGCCCGGGGATCCGGGTCGACTCTCACGCGTACACCAACTACTTCGTGCCGCCGCACTACGACTCGATGATCGGCAAGGTGATCGCGTACGGCGATACACGCGAGCAGGCGATGGCGCGCATGCGCATCGCGCTCTCGGAAATGGTCGTCAGCGGCATCAAGACCAACATTCCGCTGCACCAGGAGCTGCTGCTCGACGACGCCTTCCTGCGCGGCGGCACGTCGATCCACTACCTCGAGGAGCGGCTCGCGCAGCGCAAGCCGACCTCGTAACGCGGCCCACGGCTCGCGCGCGTGTATCGCACCCTGCGCTTCGATGCGGCGGCAGCCGAGGCCGAGGCATGGTCCGACGCGCTCCTCGCCGCCGGCGCGCTGTCGGTCGAGTTGTCCGACCCGCAGGCCGGTGCGGACGGTGAGACCCCGGTGTACGCGGAGCCCGGCAGCGAAGCTGCGTTGTGGCCGGTCTCGCGCGTGTCTGCGCTCTTCGCGCGGGATGCCGACCCGCACGACGCGCTGCGCAGCGCCGCTGCAGCGATCGGCCTTCCGTTGCCGGCGGCGGAAACGGGCGCCGTTGCAGAGCAGGACTGGGTGCGTGCCACGCAGGCGCAATTCGCGCCGATCCGCATTGACGATGGGCTGTGGATCGTGCCGTCGTGGCATGCGCCGCCGGTCCCCGACGCGATCGTCCTGCGCCTCGACCCGGGCGTCGCGTTCGGCACGGGATCCCACCCGACCACGCGGCTGTGCCTCCAGTGGCTGCGCGCCACGCTGCAAGGCGGCGAGCGCGTGCTGGACTACGGCTGCGGCTCGGGCATCCTCGCGATCGGCGCGGCACGCCTTGGCGCCGGCGAAGTCGTCGGCACGGACATCGATCCGCAGGCCGTCGAGGCCAGCCGCGCGAACGGGCGCGCCAACGGCGTCGACGTGCGGTTCATGCTGCCCGGGGGCGTGGCGAGCAGGGATCGCTACGACGTCGTGGTCGCGAACATCCTCACCAATCCGCTGATCCTGCTCGCGCCGGCGCTCGCTCGCGCCACCAGGCCGGGCGGACGGATCGCCCTGTCGGGGATCCTGGCGCCTCAGGCGGACGACGTAGTCGCGGCCTATGCCCCCTGGTTTACACTCGCGCGCTGGCGCGATGCCGAGGGCTGGGTGCTGCTGGCTGGCGCGCGCGGCCGGGACACTTCCTGATGGCGCACGAACAGTACACGCGTTGCCCGGGCTGCTCGACGATCTTCCGTGTCACGCCGGAGCAGCTTGCGCTGCGCGAAGGCCAGGTGCGCTGCGGACATTGCCGCACGGTGTTCGACGGCAACGCACAGCTCATCTCGCTCGCGCCGGCGCCCGATGCGCAGCACGAGCCGGACGAGCTGGCCGCCGGTCCGCCGACCGTGACGCTGCGCAGCGCCCACGCGCTGCGGCCGGCGCAGGAAGACACGGAGACACGTCCGCGCGAGACCATCGGGGCCGCGCGCATCACGCCGGCTCCGGTCGACGCGGAC
The DNA here is from genome assembly GCA_035475895.1 of Casimicrobiaceae bacterium. GTDB lineage: Bacteria > Pseudomonadota > Gammaproteobacteria > Burkholderiales > Casimicrobiaceae > VBCG01. Next base: position 38,064 of record DATILY010000095.1, read on the forward strand.
GACGACGACGAGGACGTCGACTACGACAGCCGCTTCGCCTGGGACCGTCCAAGGCAGCGTCCGCGGGCGCTCACCGCACTCTATGTAGCGGCCATCCCCATCCTGTTCGTGGCGCTGGCGGCGCAGGCGCTGTTCCATTTTCGCGACGCGCTCGCCGCGCACTGGCCACAGACGCGTCCGGCGCTGACGCAGCTGTGCGCGGCGGCCGGCTGCGAGGTGCGGCCGCTGCGCGACGTGGCGGCGCTGTCGATCGACGCCTCGGACCTGCAGGCCGATCCTGCGCACAAGGGCTTGCTCATCCTGAGCGCGACGATCCGCAACCGGGCCGGTTATGCGCTGGCCTATCCCTATCTGGAGCTCACCCTGACCGATGCCGGCGACCAGGTCGTGGTGCGCAAGGCGATGGCGCCGACCGAGTACGCCGGCGGCACGGTCGACTTCTCGCGCGGCATCGCGGCCAATGGCGAAGCCGTGGTGCGGCTGTTCATCGACGCCAGCGCGACCACGCAGGCGGGGTATCGCCTGTACCTGTTCTATCCTTGAGCACCATACCGGTGCGATGCACCGCGCCGAGGTGCGCGCACCGAATCGAGGCGTCGGTCAGGTAAGCTTGCACCATGTCGGTTCACGCGTGATCGCGCCCAGGCGTTTCGGCGGCCGTGCGACCCGAAAATCAACCTCTTAGCGCCCCTGACACCATGGCACGCTTATCGCTATTTGGACACGCGCCGAATCGGGCGGCGCTCGTCCTCGCCCCGCACCATCCCTCGCAACGTCCCCCAGGAGAACCTGCATGACGACCGCAGCCGACGTGCTGAAAATGATCAAGGACAAGGAGGTGAAGTTCGTCGACCTCCGCTTCACCGATACCCGTGGCAAGGAGCAGCATGTCTCGGTGCCGGCGAAGGTGTTCGACCAGGACAAGTTCGACGCCGGCCACGCCTTCGATGGGTCGTCCATCGCCGGCTGGAAAGGCATCCAGGCCTCCGACATGCTGCTCATGCCCGATCCGGGCACCGCGGTGATCGACCCTTTCATGGACGAGACGACGCTGCTGATCACGTGCGACGTGATCGAGCCGTCCGACGGCAAGGGCTACGAGCGCGACCCGCGCTCGCTGGCCAAGCGCGCCGAGGTGTACCTGCGCTCCACCGGCCTGGGCGACACGGTGTACTTCGGTCCGGAGCCCGAGTTCTTCATCTTCGACGCGGTCGAGTGGTCCGTCGACATGTCGGGCAGCTACTGCAAGATCTTCTCGAGCGAAGCTGCATGGTCGAGCGCCGACAAGTTCGAGGGCGGCAACATGGGCCATCGTCCGACGGTGAAAGGTGGCTACTTCCCCGTGCCCCCGGTCGATTCGCTGCAGGACATCCGCTCCGCGATGTGCCTTGCGATGGAGCAGATGGGCGTCGAAGTGGAGGTGCATCACCACGAGGTGGCCAACGCCGGGCAATGCGAGATCGGCACCCGGTTCGCGCCGCTGGTCAAGCGTGCCGACTGGCTGCAGATCCTCAAGTATTGCGTGCACAACACGGCCGCTGCATACGGCAAGACCGCGACGTTCATGCCGAAGCCGATCGTGGGCGACAACGGCTCCGGCATGCACTGCCATCAATCCGTGTGGAAGGAAGGCAAGAACCTGTTCGACGGCAGCGGCTACGCCGGCCTGTCCGAGTTCGCGCTGTTCTACATCGGCGGGATCATCAAGCACGCGAAGGCGCTCAACGCGTTCACCAACCCGGGCACCAATTCATACAAGCGGCTCGTGCCAGGGTTCGAGGCGCCGATCAACCTCGCCTATTCGGCGCGCAATCGTTCGGCTGCCGTGCGCGTACCCTACGTGACGAGCGGCAAGGCGCGGCGCATCGAGGTGCGCTTCCCCGATCCGACATGCAATCCCTATCTGGGCTTCGCCGCCATGCTGATGGCCGGGCTCGACGGCGTGCAGAACAAGATCCATCCGGGCGACCCGATGGACAAGAACCTGTACGACCTGCCGCCCGAGGAAGCCGAGAAGGTGCCGCATCCCTGCGCCTCGCTCGATGAAGCCCTCGACAACCTGGACCAGGACCGGGCGTTCCTCACCCGCGGCGGCGTCTTCACCGACGACATGATCGACGCGTACATCGGTCTCAAGATGGAGGAGGTCACGCGGTTCCGCATGACGACGCATCCGGTCGAGTACGAGATGTACTACAGCCTCTAGGCGGCCGCTGTCATCGGTCCGATGCATGTCGGCGGCTGCCCCCGGGCGGCCGTTGTGAGGGGGGCGCGGCCCTGGGTCCGCCCCCTTCGCATCACGACCGGTTACACTCGCTCGCCATGGATCACCGGAGTGCCTTCGCGCCGCGCGCCTTCGCATCAGCTCGCCGGGTCGCTCCCCGGTCCGCTTCCGTTGCCGCATTACGGTGCGCCCGCGCCCTGCCCTGGTGCCTCGCCGCGTGCCTCGTGGCTCCGCCAGCGGCTGCAACGCTCACGGAGAAGGCACGCGAATCGGGCTGCGTCAACAAGCCGGTCGTGGTCGAGGGCACCACGTACAAGTGCTACACCGCGTCGGGCGCTTTCTCGTATTTCAACGTGCCGGATGGCGCGCCACGTGCGCCCGAACCGGCGTCGCGCCGCGTGCCGTCACAGCCCTCTTCGTCGGTTGCGGCACCGCCTGCGCCGAGCGGCTTTCCGCGCATCGACGCCGCCACGCAGCGCGGCCGCGACGACGTGCGGCGCAAGATCCTCGGCGACGAGCTCGCAGCCGAGGAGCGCCTGCTCGCCGATGCGCGCGCGGCGTACGGCAACGGCGCGCCAACGCCGCTGCCCGAAGAACAGGCCAACGCCGACAAGTACCGGCAGCGCATCGCGCGCCTGCGCGAGGCGGTCGAGCTGCACGAGCGCAACATCGACGCGCTGCGCAAGGAGCTCGGGAACACCAAGTAGTTCGCGCCCGTCGTCACGTGTGCGGGGACGACAAGGTGTCTGATCCGGCGCGGAACTTGCTAACCACCCGGATGCCGCGCCACGCGGCGCTCCTGGTGCAACGTCCGTGCGTCCATCCGTGAAGCTTCGCGTGTTTCCGTCGCCGGGCGCGACGTCGAGCCCTGCGTACGCCGGTCTCGAGCTGCTCGCGACCGCCGTGCTCATCCTGCGCGGCAACCGCATCATCCGGTACGCCAATCCGGCGGCGGAAAACCTCTTCGAGCTCTCCGAAGCGAAGCTCACGGGTCAGCCTCTCAACGCGATCTTCGGCGACTGCGGTGCGCTGTGCGCAGCCATCGACAAGGCGCTCGCTGCCGGTGCTTCCTACACCGAGCAGGAGCTCGAGCTCGGTGCGCCCGCCAAGCCGAAGCTGCATCTCACGTGCACCATCACGCCGATCGAAACGGGCGAGGGCAGCCTGCTGCTCGAGTTCCGCCACATCGACCAGCAGCTCAAGATCGCGCGCGAGGAACGGCTGAACGAGCAACAGCAGGCCAATCGCGAGCTCATCCGCAGCCTCGCGCACGAGATCAAGAACCCGCTCGGCGGCATCCGCGGCGCGGCGCAGCTGCTCGAAGGCGAGCTCGACCGGCCGCAGCTCGGCGAATACACGCAGGTCATCATCGGCGAGGCGGACCGCCTGCAGTCGCTCGTCAACCGGCTGCTCACGCCGCATCGCCTGCCGACCTACCGCAAGACCAACATCCACGAGGTGCTCGTGCGCGTGAAGGGCGTCGTGCAGGCGGAATTTCCGGCCATTCCCGTGGTGTGCGACTTCGACATCAGCCTGCCCGACCTCGATGCCGACCACGAGCAGCTCACGCAGGCCTTCCTCAACGTGGTGCGCAACGCGGCGCAGGCGCTCGCGGGGACGACCCGCGATCCTGCCATCCGTCTCGTCACGCGCGTGGCGCGCGGCGTCACGCTTGCGCGCAAGCGCCATCGCCTCGCGCTCGCCGTGCGCGTGCACGACAACGGACCGGGCATTCCGGACGCGATCCGCGACAGGATCTTCTATCCGCTGGTGTCCGGACGCGCCGGCGGCAGCGGCCTGGGGCTCACGATCGCGCAGACGTTCGTCGCCCAGCACAACGGCACGATCGAATGCACGAGCGAGCCGGGCAGCACGGTGTTCACGACCTTGCTGCCGCTCGAAATGGTTCGGGTGGCCGGATGAATCCCATGACCGCATACGAGTTCGATCCCGTCCTCGCCGAGGGCGCCAAGGCCGTGTGGATCGTCGACGACGACCGCTCGATTCGCTGGGTGCTCGAAAAGGCGCTGGCGCGCGAAGGCATTCCGTACAAGTCGTTCTCGTCTGCGTTCGAAGCCATGCAGGCGCTGGGGCTCGCGCGCCCGCAGGTGCTCGTCTCCGACATCCGCATGCCGGGCGATTCGGGGCTCAAGCTGCTCGCCAGCGTGAAGCAGAACTTCCCGGACCTGCCTGTGATCATCATGACGGCGTATTCGGATCTCGACAGCGCGGTTGCCGCCTTCCAGGGCGGTGCGTTCGAATACCTGCCCAAGCCGTTCGACGTGGAGCACGCGCTCGCGCTCATTCGCCGCGCCGCGAGCGAGCGGCGCAGCGACGCACCGGCTCAGCACGGCGGCCCCGACACGCCGGAAATCCTCGGCCAGGCGCCGGCCATGCAGGAGGTGTTCCGCGCGATCGGCCGGCTGTCGCAATCGTCGGCGACGGTGCTCATCACCGGCGAGTCGGGGACGGGCAAGGAGCTGGTGGCGCGCGCACTGCATCGCCACAGCCCGCGCGCGGCCGGTCCGTTCGTCGCGATCAACACGGCCGCCATCCCGAAGGATCTGCTCGAGTCCGAGCTGTTCGGCCACGAGCGCGGCGCGTTCACCGGCGCGCAGAACCTGCGCCGCGGACGCTTCGAGCAGGCCGACGGCGGCACGCTGTTCCTCGACGAGATCGGCGACATGCCGGCGGCGTTGCAGACGCGACTGCTGCGCGTGCTCGCCGAGAACGAGTTCTTCCGCGTCGGCGGCCGCGAGCTGATCCGCGTCGACGTGCGCGTGATCGCGGCGACGCAC
>DATILY010000096.1:0-158849 GCA_035475895.1 Casimicrobiaceae bacterium
GATCTCTACGGCTCGTCCCTGACGTACACCACCGCGCGCGCCGTGGTCGTCGACTACATCGGACCGTTGTGGTCGAAGGGCAGCCTGCTGATGGTGCACAAGGACAATGCCGGCCGCTTCAAGAAGTTCTCCGACTTCGACGACCCCAAGGTCACGTTCTCCGTGGTGGCAGGGGGCAGCGAGGAGCCCCGCATCCCCATCCTGTTCCCGAAGGCGAAGCTCATCACCACCGCGGGCCAGGTCGTGCTCGGCGCCGAGCCGGTGCGGGCCAAGCGCGCGGACGTGTGGATGAGCGGGGACAGCGACGTGCTGCTCTTCGCCAAGCGCAACAACTGGGCGCACGTGTTCGACCCCAATACGCCGATCGACAAGCGCCCCAACACCTGGGCGGTGCGCTATGGCGACACCGAGTGGAAGCACTTCCTCGACATGTACGGCGCGTTCCTCGTCGTCAACGGCGAGATGGAGCGGCTCTTCAAGCTGCACATGGAGAAGCTGGGCGCGGCCTGACCCTGATGATCGTCGACTGTCACGCCCACGTTTTCCAGCACTGGAGCGGCGCCTGCGGGCATCCCTCCGCGGCGGTGCACCTCAAGTACCTGCAGAAGGTCGTGACACGGCCCGCGGCGCGCGCGTTCCGCGTGCGCGACGGCGCCGAAGTGAGGCCCTCGATGCTCTTCCGCGCCGGCGACAACACGTGGGCCGGCCTGACCGACGTCAATTTCCGCGTCGGCCGCTTCGGGCAGCTCGCCTTCACGCACGAGGGTGACGACTACTACGTGCAGTACCTGCCCGTGGGCATGCAGGAGCTCGCCTGTCCGCCGGAATTGATGCTTGCGCAGATGACGGTGGCGGGCGTGGACCACTGCATCCTCCAGGCCGGCGGCGGCTATGGCGCCATGAACGACTACAACGCCTTTGCGCAGCACCAGTATCCGGGCCGGTTCACCGGCCTGCTCCACGTCGACGAAGCCACGGCGGACCGCCCAGAAACGCTCGGCGAAGTCAGCCGCGCCGTCGATACGCTAGGCCTGCGCGGGCTGTATTACGCGCACGATTTCTCACGCCACGGCTATGCGCGGAACCTCGACCACGATGACTTCCGTCCATTCTGGGATCTCGTCGTGCAACGCAAACTGCCGGTGTTCATCGAGCTGTCCGCAACGCCGGGCTACGACCGCGCCGGTTACCTCGCCAACCTCGGGGCGCTGGACCGCCTGCTTGCACGCCATCCGGCCCATCGCTTCCTGCTGGTGATGGGTCCGCCGGTCGCGCATTTCGCCGCAACGGGGTCGTGGGATTTCCCGCCCGACGTGCTCGCCACCTACCAGCGGGACAATCTCCAGCTCGAGATCATGTTTCCCATCACCTGGGGCGGCGTGTGGGATTACCCCTACCCCGAAGCGCAGGCGTTGATCCGCCAGCTGCGCGATCGCTTCGGCGCAGGCAAGCTGATCTGGGGATCCGACATGCCGAACGTCGAGCGGTTCTGCACGTACCGGCAATGCGTCGACTACGTGCGCCGCCACTGCGACTTCCTGTCCGCGTCCGAAAAGGATCGCATCCTCGGCGACAACGCAGCCGAGCTGCTGCACATCCACTGAAGAACCATCCATGCAAACGCGTATCGGCATCGACATCGGCGGCACGTTCACGGACCTGGTGTTCATGGGCACTGAAGGGCAGGTGCTGCGCGCCAAGGTGCTCTCGACTCCGGGCGACTACAGCGAGGGCATTGCGGAAGGACTCGCCAGCGCCGTGCGCGAAGGCCTCGACATCGACGGCATCTCCCGCATCCTGCATGGAACGACGGTCGCGACCAACGCGCTGCTGGAGGGCAAGGGCGCGCGCGTCGCGCTGCTCACCACGCACGGGTTTCGCGACGTGCTGGAGATCCGCCGTCTTCGCATGCCGGTGCTCTACGACATCCGCTGGCGCAAGCCCGAGGCGCTCGTGCAGCGTCGGCTGCGCTTCGAGATCGCGGAGCGCGTTGACGGCGACGGCCGCATCGAGCGTCCGCTCGACGAAGCCCAGGCCCGCGCCACGATCGCGAACATGCTCGACGCGGGCGTCGATGCGATCGCCGTCTGCCTCATCAACGCGTATGCCAACGGCGTGCACGAGGCGCGGCTGCGCGAGCTCATCCGCGAGCGCGACGCGCACATTCCCGTGACGCTGTCCAGCGAGCTCCTGCCCGAGATCCGCGAATACGAGCGCACGAGCACGACCGTAGTGAACGCCTACGTGCTGCCGCTCGTCCGCGATTATCTTGCCGGGCTCGAAGGCCGGCTGCGCGACCAGTCCATCGACAAGCCGCTCATCATCATGCAGTCGAGCGGCGGCGCGATGAGCGCGGGTGCTGCCGCCGAGCGGCCGATCCACATCATCGAATCGGGCCCGGCGGCCGGTGTCGTCGGCGCCGCCGAGCTGGCGCGCCGTCTCGGCAACCTGAGCCTTCTCAGCTTCGACATGGGAGGCACCACCGCGAAAGCGGCGCTGGTGGACGCGGGCCAGTTCCTGCGCGTCAACTCGCTCGAGGTCGGCGGCGGCATCAACATCGCAGGGCGGCTGCTGAGCGGCGGCGGCTATCACGTGCGCGCACCCGCCATCGACATCGCCGAGGTGGGCGCAGGCGGCGGCAGCATCGCGCGCCTGGATGCCGGCGGTGCCCTGCGCGTCGGGCCCGACAGCGCCGGCGCCGCACCGGGACCGGCATGCTACGGTCGCGGCGGCACGCTGCCCACGGTCACCGACGCGAACCTCATCCTCGGGCTCATCAACCCGCGTGCGCTCGCCGGCGGCGGCCTTGCGATGCGTCCGGAGCTTGCGCGGAGCGCCCTCGACAATGAAGTGGCAGGCCCCCTGCGTCTCTCGCTGGAGGACGCGGCGTGGGGCGTGCACCGCGTGGCGAACGCGACCATGGCGCGCGCGTTGCGTGCGGTGTCGACGGAGCGCGGACGCGATCCGCGTGATCTCGCCATGCTCGCCTTCGGCGGCAACGGCCCCGTGCATGCGGCGACGCTCGCGCGCCTGCTCGACATCACGCGCATCCTCGTGCCGCCCGTCCCCGGCCTGTTCAGTGCGCTCGGCATGCTGTTCCCGGAAATGGAGCACCACTACGTGCGCACGTTCAAGCAGCGGCTCCAGCGCCTCGATGCCGCCGCGCTCGAGGCCGCCATGCGCGCGCTCGAAGCCGAAGGCGGCAACGCGCTCGCGGGCGAAGGGTTTGCCGCGAGCGAGCACCGGTTCGAGCGCCTCCTCGACTTGCGCTATGCCGGCGCCAACTCCGAGCTCACGCTGCCGCTGGGCAAGCACGACAATGCCGGGTCGCTGCGCGAGCGCTTCGCCATCCTGCACGAGCAGCAGTACGGGTATCGCTCCGACACCGAAGCCGTGGAGACGATGAACGTGCGGGTGATCGCGCGCGTGGCCGGCAACCCGTCGCACGTGCCGGATCGCCTCACGCTCGACGACCGGACGGCGCCGCGGCACGAGTCGCGCGCAGTCTACTTCGGCCCGCAATTCGGCGCGTTGACCACGCGCGTATGCTCGCGTGCCGACCTCGGTGCGGCGTGGACGGCGGGTCCTTTGCTGGTGGAGGAATTCGACAGCACGACGGTCGTGCCGCCCGATGGGCGGGCTCGCCTGATCGCCTGGGACACCATCGAGATCGAGCTCGCATCATGACCAATCTTCAGGACGCTCCACCGCTGCTGGCAGCCTCCGCGCCGTCCATCGCGCACGATCCGTTCGCGCTCGAGCTCATCAAGAACGCGCTGGTGGCCCTTGCCGATGAAATGGCGCTGACGATCTACCGCACCGCCCGCTCGTTCGTCGTGAAGGAGGCGCTCGATTTCTCGACGGCGCTGTTCCTGGCCGACGGGCAGCTCATCGCCCAGGGCACGTGCCTGCCGTTCCACCTCGGCGCCATGCCGTTCGCCGTCAAGGCGGTCATGCGCGCCTATGCGGATCGCATCCGGCCGGGTGACCTCTTCATCACCAACGACCCCTACGACGGCAGCACGCACCTGCCCGACATCGTGCTGGTGAAGCCGATCTTCCACGCCGGCGGGCTGCTCGGCTACTCGGTCGCGCTCGCGCACATGACCGACATCGGCGGACGCATCCCCGGCGGCAACGCCAGCGATTCGACGGAGATCTACCAGGAAGGCCTGCGCATCCCGCCCGCGCGACTGTGGCGCGAAGGCGAGCCCGACGAGACGATGGAGCGGCTCATCGAGAAGAACGTGCGCGTGCCCGACAAGGTGCTGGGCGACATTCGATCGCTCGTGGCCGCATGCGTCGTCGGCGAGCGCGAGATGATCAAGCTCGCCGAGCGCTACGGCGCCGTGGCGTTCGAGCAGCATTGCCGCGACCTGCTCGACTACACGGAGCGCTTCACGCGGGCCGAGATCGCGAAGCTTCCCAAGGGCACCTGGACCTTTACCGACCACCTCGACAACGACGGACTCGATCCGCAGCCCATTCCGATCGTCGCGACGGTGACGATCCGTGCCGACAGCATGACGATCGACCTCACCGGCTCGGCACCTCAAGTGCGCGGCGCGATCAACTGCGTGTACCCGTTCACGCTGTCCACCGCACTTGCATGCGTGCGCTCGATCGTCGACCTCGCGATCCCGAACAATGCGGGCTACTTTCGTCCCATCGAGGTCATCGCGCCTGAAGGCACGGTGGTCAACCCACGCATGCCGGGTGCGGTGGCCGCACGCGGCATCACGGGCATTCGCATCGGCGACGCCATCTTCGGTGCGCTGGCCCAGGCGGTGCCCGACGTGCTGCCGGCATGCGGGTCGAACGCGCCGGACGTGGGGATCTCGTTTGGCGGCGTGGATGCGCACGGCGAGTCGCATGTGTACCTCGAGTTCCTGCTCGCGTCCTGGGGCGGAGGCCCCGACCGCGACGGCATGGACGCGTGCACCGGCACGCTGGTGAACTACTCCAACGCGCCGGCCGAGATGATCGAAGCGGATCAGCCGATCGTCGTCGAGCGCTATGCGCTGGTCGCCGACTCGGGCGGCGCCGGACGCTATCGCGGCGGCCTGGCACTCGAGCGGCACCTGCGCTTCAAGGCCGATCGCGCAACGCTGCAGATCCGGTCGGACCGGCGCGATCATCCGCCCTACGGCCTCGCCGGCGGCGGCTGCGGCGCTCCGTCGAATGTCAGCATCGTGCGCGCAACCGGTGTGGAGGAAGCGTGTCCGGCCAAGTTCCTCACGACGGTCGACGACGGGGACGTGCTGCGCGTGCGGCTCGCCGGAGGCGGCGGGCATGGTGATCCGCTCCTGCGCGCGCCGGCTGCCGTGCTGCACGACGTGCGCGAGGAGAAGATGACCGTCGAGCACGCGCGCGCCGCCTATGGCGTGGCCGTCGGCGGCAAGCCGCACGCCATCGACGAAGCGGAAACCGCGCGCCTGCGCGCGGCGCGGCGTGCGGCGCAGCGCGGCAGCGCGCGCAGCTGACGAGCCGCTCAGCCGCGGCGCGCGGCCTCGATGCTGGCGATGTCGATCCTGCGCATCGTCATCATTGCGTCGAACGCGCGCTTGGCCGCGGCGCGATCGGGATCCGTGACGGCCGCGAGCAGCGCGCGGGGCGTGATCTGCCACGACACGCCCCACTTGTCCTTGCACCAGCCGCACGCGCTTTCCTGGCCGCCGTTGCCGACGATCGCGTTCCAGAGGCGATCGGTTTCGGCCTGGTCGTCGGTCGCGATCTGGAACGAGAAGGACTCGTTGTGCTTGAACTGTGGTCCCCCGTTGAGCCCGACGCAGGGGATGCCGGCCACGGTGAATTCGACGGTGAGGACGTCCCCCTGGTTGCCGTCTGGATAGTCGCCAGGCGCGCGCATCACGCTGCCCACGGCGCTATCGGGGAACGTCTTCGCATAGAACTGTGCGGCATCCATGGCGGTACCGTCGTACCAAAGGCAGATCGTGTTCTTGCTGGCCATTTCGCTTCTCGGTGAGTTAAGACGATCGCGCAGCGGGAGCATGTCCTTCGCTGCAACGCGACGCCGCGGATTTTAACCCGCCGTCCGTTCGACGCCGGTGACGCCGGGATGTGCCACGCCGCGGCAAGGCGTGCACACGCTCCCGCACGAATTTCCGACCGCTCCGGGCTCTTATCGGACACGTCCTACACGCCCATGCGCAGCGCATGCGTTCCGAAGGGCACGCGCTCGCCGGCCGCGGGTTGGCACGGCCGATGCTGCGTTGTCGCGTGCGGCGGCGCGCCCGCGATGTTTGGATGGCGCGCCTTCCATCGAACGATCAAGCGTGCAAGGAGCACACATGCGTAACTGGCAATTGAAGGCACTCGTCGCGGCGCTATCACTCGGCACCGCGGTCACGGTCGGCGCGCAGTCCACGTCGCCGTCCACCAGCAGCTCGACAGGCATGACCACGCCGTCGACCAGCCGCTCGTCGGCCATGACGCCGTCGAGCAACGCGGCATCCACTGAGACCAGCGCCGGCGCTCGCAGCAGCATGATGGGCAGCAATCCGCGCGAATGCGCCGGGATGAGCGGCATCGCGCTCAGCGATTGCGTGCGCGCGCAGTCGCGCAATGCAGGCCGCAGCACCACGGGTCAAAGCCGCGACATGCAAAGCGACCGCGACTCCGTGCGGCGCAATCCTCGCGGGTCGCAAAGCGGCTCGACGAGCGATAGCGGCAACGCAGCCAATGACGGAGCGGCAAGCGGCAACGCAGGCGCGTCTGGCACGGGCACCGCAGGCACGGGCGCGGGCACGTCCGGTGCGACGAGCGGCGGAAACGGCGCCGGTGGAACCGGATCGAGCGGCACAGGCGCCGGTGGCGCAGCGGGTGCTGGCGGGGCGGCGGGTACGGGCGGTACGGGCGGCGCAGCCGGAGCCGGGACTGGCGGTGCGGCTGGCGGCGGCACCGGTGGCGCTGGCGGTGGAGCCGGGGCTGGCGCTGGCGCGGGTGCTGGCGGTGGGGCCGGTGGCGGCGGCACGGGCGGCGGCGGTGGCGGCGGCTGATCACGTCTGAAGCGCACGCAAAGGCCGCGAGTCATCGCGGCCTTTTTTATCGCGCGTGCGTCAGCCAGGGCCCCAATGAGCGCATCGCGTTCGTCGTTCGCGTCGTCAGGCCGACGTGCAAACGGCCCACGGCCTTGCGGTTGACGCGCAGTTGAAGCGCAATTGCCGTGGCACGATTCGACGGTATATGATGGCCGCACGTTGTCCCGGGGACCACCGGCAGACTCCCCGCTTCAGACGTTCCGAACGTCCAAGCTCTGCTCCTGATTCGGCCACGGCCGATGGGAGTGACGCTTGGACGCCTCTGCAACCAATCCCTTCTCTGCTCACCGCGGCCGCTCGCCTGCGCGGGGTTCTGCAGCGCGCCTGCTCGGACGCCGGGACATTGCATCGCTGATGACGCTGCCGGATTACGTGGCGGCGGTGGAAACTGCGTTTCATGCGTACGGCCTGGGTCATGCAGAGACGCCGCGACCGGTTCACATCGGAGCGGCGCAAGGCGCATTTCACGTCAAGAGCGCCTCGCTCACGCTCGACCGGCTCTATGTCGCCGTCAAGGTCAACGGCAACTTTCCGGGCAATCCGGTTCGTCACGGACTGCCGACCATTCAAGGCGTTGTGGCGTTGTGCGATGGCAACGATGGCACCGTGCTCGCGGTCATGGATTCCATCGAGGTGACGCTGCGACGAACGGCCGCGGCCACGGCGCTGGCCGCGCGACATCTTGCGCTCGCAAGCACCGAGACCATCGGCCTGTGCGGCTGCGGGGCCCAGGGTCGCGCGCAGTTGGAGGCGCTGGCAGCGGTCATGCATCCACGACGCATCCTCGTATGGGATGTCGATGAGGACAAGGCCCGGCAGCTGGCTGACTCCATGACCAGCATGCTGTCGCTCGGCGTCCATTCCGTTGCATCCGCCCAAGAGGCCACGCGCCAAAGCCACGTCATCGTGACCGCGACGACAGCGCGCACACCATTCCTCACTCCCGCGATGGTTCCACCGGGCGCGTTCGTCGCAGCAGTGGGTGCCGACAACCCCGACAAGAGCGAGATCGCGCCTGAACTGATGGCTGGCGCGAAGGTCGTCGTGGATCTCATCGACCAGGCCGCGACGATGGGCGATCTGCATCACGCCATCGTTGCCGGTGCCATGACCGCCGCTCGGGTACATGCGGAGCTCTCGGACATCATCGTGGGTCGCAAGGCGGGACGCACCAGCAACGACGAGACGATCGTGTTCGACTCCACCGGTGCCGGCATTCAGGACGTCGCAACTGCAGTCGCCATCTGGAAACGGGCCATCGCGGAAGATGTGGGGTCGGCCATCGACTTTGGTGCGCCGTAGCGCCTGCTCCAGCGAGCGCTCTAACGGGACTTCAAGCCGCATGTTGAACGTGATCTCACTCAAGATCGGCGCGGTGGTCGTTGCCTGCGCCATCATGGAGGGACGGGCGATGGGCGAAACGATGGACTTCGATGCGAGCGCCGTGGGGACCGTTCCCCCGGGCTGGACAGCAGGCGCCACCGGCCGTGGCGCGTCGCACTGGACCGTGGAATCCGACAGCAGCGCGCCGACGAGACCGAACGTGCTGAAGCAGAGCGGCCGCGCCGACTTTCCCTGGTGCGTGAAGACCGATGCTCGGCTCACCGACGGCTATGTCGAGGTGAAGTTCAAGGCGATCGCAGGAAAAGAGGACCAGGCGGGCGGCGTCGTGTGGCGCTGGAAGGATGGCGACAACTATTACGTCGCCAGGGCGAACGCACTGGAGAACAACGTTTCACTGTACTTCACGCAGAACGGGCGCCGGAATACGATCAAGTACGTCGATGCACCGGTCGCGAAGAATGCGTGGCACACGCTCAGGGTCGTCTTCACAGGCAAGGAAATTCGCGTCGCCCTCGACGGCACGGTCTACATCGGTGTGGAGGACGGGCACATCGGTGGCAGCGGCAGCGTTGGCCTCTGGACCAAGGCGGACAGCGTCACGTTGTTCGATGATTTTTCCTACGGAACCGACGCTACGAAGTGATGGACGCGAAGCGAGGCCGGGTCCCGGTGTCCGCGCGCTGCGACCGCCTGTCGACGCGCATCGTTTTCATCGCCGGGCGAGCCGCAACGCATTGCCGACCACCGAAACGGACGACAAGCTCATCGCCAGCGCCGCGATCATGGGCGAGAGGAGCAGTCCGGTCCACGGATACAGCACGCCAGCAGCGATGGGCACGCCAAGCGCGTTATAGAACAGTGCGAACAGCAGGTTCTGCTTCATGTTGCGGACGGTCGACTCGGAGATCGCCCGGGCGCGTGCGATACCGCGAAGGTCGCCCTTCACCAGCGTGACCTGACCGCTCGACATGGCAACATCGGTGCCCGTGCCCATCGCGAGGCCGACGTCCGCCTTGGCGAGCGCCGGGGCATCGTTGATGCCATCGCCGGCCATTGCGACGCGGCGCCCATGGCGTTGGAGTTCGTCGACCAGGGCGACCTTGTCCTGTGGCCGCACCTCGCCGTGCACCTCTTCGATGCCAAGCCGTTGACCGACTGCCTTCGCCGTCGTCAATCCGTCGCCGGTCGCCATGATCACGCGCATGCCAGCTTCGCGAAGCGTGCGCAGTGCTTCGGCGCTCGTCGCCTTGATCGGGTCGGCCACCGCCACGAGCCCCGCCAGGCGACCGTCCACGGCGACGTGCATCACGCTCGCTCCATCCTGTCGCAGCCGCTCGGCCGCTTCAACCGCCACGCCAACATCGACGCCGAGCTCTAACATCAATGCAGCATTCCCGACCGCCACGGCTCGCCCGTCAACGCTGCCCCTCACACCTACGCCGGTACCCGACTCGAAGCTGCTCGCCGTCGCCAGAGCCAAGCCGCGGCGACGCGCCTCGGCCACGATCGCATCGGCCAGCGGATGCTCGCTCCCCTGGTCCAGGCTCGCTGCGATCTGCAACACTTCGTCTTCGATCCAGCCCGGCGATGCAACGACCGCGCGAAATGCGGGCTTGCCCTCCGTGAGCGTGCCCGTCTTGTCGACGATCAGCGTGTCCACCGTGCGAAGCCGCTCGATCGCTTCAGCATCGCGAAAGAGCACGCCGGAGGAGGCAGCACGTCCCGTGGCAACCATGATGGACATCGGCGTCGCCAAGCCCAACGCGCACGGACATGCGATGATCACCACCGCGATCGCATTGATGAAGCCGTAGAGCCACGACGGCTGCGGCCCCAGCAAACCCCACGCGAAGAATGTCGCGACTGCAACGCTCAGCACGGCGAGCACGAACCAGTAGGACACCGCATCGGCCATGCGCTGCATGGGAGCCCGCGACCGCTGCGCCTGCGCCACCATCTGGACGATTTGCGCGAGCACGGTGTCGCTGCCGACCCGTTCGGCGCGCATCACGAGAGCGCCCTTCGCGTTGATCGTCGCGCCGATCAGCCGGTCGCCCGGCTTCTTGTCGACCGGCAACGGCTCGCCGGTGAGCATCGATTCGTCGAGCGTGCTGGTGCCTTCGAGCACGACACCGTCGACCGGGACCTTCTCGCCCGGACGCACGCGCAGGCGATCACCGACGTGTACGTGGGTGAGCGGGATGTCCTCATCGGTGCCGTCGTCACGCAGACGTCGTGCCGTCTTCGGCGACAGGCCAAGCAGCGCCTTGATCGCCGCCGATGTACGCGATCGTGCCTTCAATTCGAGCATCTGCCCGAGCAGCGTGAGCGACACGATCACGACCGCCGCCTCGAAATACACCGCCATCCGGCCGTGCGACTCGAACTCCGGCGGAAACAGGCCCGGCGCGAGCGCGGCGACGATGCTGTAGACGTAAGCAGCCGCCACACCGGCGCCGATGAGCGTCCACATGTTCGGGCTGCGGTTGCGAATCGATTGCGCGAAGCGCACGAAGAACGGCCAGGCGGCCCAGAGCACGACCGGCGTGGCGAGCACGAGCTCGGTCCAGGTGCGGACCATCGGCGAGAGCAACGGCAGACGCTCGCCCGCCATCGCGAGCGTCGCAACGACCAGCGTGAGCGGGAGCGTCCACCAGAAGCGGCGCGTGAAGTCGCGGAGCTCGGGATTGTCGTCCTCGAGCGACGGCATCAATGGCTCGAGCGCCATGCCGCAGATCGGGCAGTTGCCCGGACCGTTCTGCCGGATCTGCGGATGCATGGGACACGTGTAGACCGTGCCGCTGGCGTCATCGCGGGCAGAAGCGGCATGCGTTGGCGCGGCCGACGCGCCTTCGACATAGCGAGCCGGGTCTGCCACGAACTTGGACCGACAAGCGTCGCTGCAGAAGTAGTACGTGCGACCTTGATGCACCGCAGATCGGGCTTCATCGGGCGACACCGTCATGCCGCACACGGGATCGACCACCGCCGGGCTGCCCGCGTCGTCCGTATGGCTGCCAGGACGGGCCCCGTGATGCTCATGTTCGTGGCTGTGCCCACTGTCGCTCATGACGTCCCTATCCCGTTTGGATGGTTTCGACGATCTCATTGAAGCGTGTCAAGACACGTCCGCTTCGGCCCGCCCGACCGCCCCAGCGAACGTTGTCCTTTGACCACGCGCAACCTTTCCGCGTATGTCGCCATGCTACGATCCATCGCATGCGGACGCTGCGCTCCCTGCGACGCCTCATTGCGCTGACCACCCTGGCTGGCTGGGCATTGTTGCAGATCGCCATGACGGCGTACGCTTGTCCCGTCGAGGCTGGGCCAGATGGCGCGATGGCTTCAGCGATCGCGACCTATGCCATCGACGGCTCCGATCATGCTCCGCCGTGCGCCGAGCATTGCGCGACGAAGCACTCCGTAGGGTCCCCGGCGCTGCCCGCCGCCATGCCGGCATTGGACATTCCGGCACCCATTCGCGTTGCTCCCGCCACCATCGCTGCCGAAACATTCGACTCGGCACGGCAGCACAGCGAGCGCCGCACCGCCCGCGGCGATCCCGTACCGCTTCTGGTCAAGCTCCAGGTCTTCCGCGAATAGGCGGACCGCGCCGGCTGACCCGGCTCGTGTCTTTCTCCATTCGCCCGAGGACCTGTCATGTCACTCATTTGTCGGCCATGCGCGACCGCGTCGGCCCTGTGTCTCATCCTGGCGGCCGCGAGCCCGGCTGCGCAGGCGGCGCTGAGCTACGCCGACGCGCAACGTGAAGCCGTCGCTCGCTCGTCCGGGCTGATCGCCCGCGCAAACGCGGTCGAAGCAGCCCAGGCCTCGCGCATTGCGGCAGGCCGCTTGCCCGACCCTCGATTGCTTTTCGGCCTCGACAATGTGCCGGTCACGGGTCCGGATCGCGGCAGTCTCACCGCCGACTTCATGACCATGCGTCGGGTCGGGCTGATGCAGGATTTCCCCAACGCGAACAAGCGCAAGGCCAGTGAGGACGCGGCCGAGGCCGCAATCGCCCGGGCCACCGCCGAGCGACAGCTCGATTCATTGATGATCCGTCGCGCCGCGGCACTCGCCTGGTCGGACCGGTACTACGGCGAAGGTCGCTTGACCTTGATCGAGGCCGTCACCGAAGAAAACCGTCTGCTGGATGTCGTGGTTCGTGCGCAAATCGCCAGTGGCAAGGCGAACGCTCTCGATATCCTCGCCGTGGAGCAGGAACGCGCGGCGATCGACGACCGGCGTGACGAAATGGAGCACGAAATACACGCGGCGGAGGCGCGCCTCGCCCGTTATCTCGGCGAGCGCGCGCGCGAGCCTCTGTCGGGGCGGCCGCCGTTGCAACCCGCGTCCACCGACGTCGCCGACCGACTCGACCAGAGCCCGGAGCTGCGCCTGTTCGAGCCGTTGCGCGCCATGGCGCAAGCGGAGGTCCATGCGGCCGACGCGGCACAGCGACCCGACTGGGGACTCGAGGTGAGCTATGCGCAGCGGGGCGCCGCGTACAGCAACATGGTCTCGGTTCAGATCAGCGTGGACCTGCCGCTCTTCCTTTCTACCCGCCAGGCACCTCGCCTTGCCGCCCGTCGAAGCGATGCCGCGCGCGTGGACGCCGAACGCGAGGATCGCCGCCGCGAGCTGGAGGCAAGCCTCGAAGAATCATGGGCGCAATACGCCGACCTGCGCTCGCGGTTGCGCCGGGCACGCGAAATCACGACCGCGCTCGCGCACCGTCGGGTCGATACCGCGCTCAATGAGTACCGCGCAGGACGGATCGAATTGCAACAGGTGGTCGCCGCGCGGCGCGAGAAAGTGGAGGCGGAGCTTCGCGCGCTCGAGCTCGAGCAGCGACTGTCGCAGGTGATCATCCGGCTCGATACCGTCATCGACGAGGTGCTGCCATGAGCACCGCTCAAAAATTCGTCGCCGGCATCGTTGTCTCGGCCCTGATGGGCATCGGGTTGGGATACGTCATCGCCACCCGCGTCGAGCGTTCTTCCGTTGACCCTTCGCCGTCGGCGGCAGCGGCGGCGGCCCCATCGCATGCCGGCCAGCCGCTGTACTGGTACGACCCGATGAATCCGCAGCAGCATTTCGAAAAGCCGGGTAAATCGCCGTTCATGGACATGGAGCTCGTCCCGAAATACGCTGAATCGGGCAAAGCCGCAACGGCGGGCACGACCATCGATCCGCGCGTGGCGCACAGCCTGGCCATTCGCTACGCCACCGTCGAGAAGGCGCGGCTGGGCACGACGGTACAGGCGCCGGCCACCGTCGTGTTCAACGAACGCGATGTGGCCATCGTGCAGGCACGTGCCGCGGGCTACGTCGAGCGCGTGTATGCGCGTGCGCCCGGCGACCTGATTGCGTCGGGCGCGCCGCTGGCCGACATCCTCGTGCCCGAATGGTCGGCCTTGCAGATCGAGTTCCAGGCGATGAAGGCGGCAGGCGATGTCGGCTTGATCGCTGCGGTCCGACAGCGCATGCAGCTCGCCGGCATGCCGGAAGCGTTGATCATGGAAATCGAGCGAACCGGTCAGGCGCGGCCCGTCGTGACGATTCGATCGCCGTTGGCGGGCGTGATCCAGGAGTTGGGCGTACGAGCCGGGATGAGCGTGCAGGCCGGTACCACGCTTGCGCGGATCAATGGCCTGTCGCCGGTTTGGATCGAAGCTGCAGTGCCGGCCGCGCAGGCGGGCGCTGTCAAGCGCGGCCAGCCGGCAGTGGTCACGCTCGAAGGCATGTCATCGGCGCCGCACGCAGGAACCGTCACGGCCATCCTCCCCGAGATCAACCGTGAATCGCGGACGCTGCGCGTGCGGGTCGAATTGCCCAATCCCGGCGGCACGGTGCGACCCGGCATGTTCGGCTCGGTGCAATTGAGCACCGGCCAGGCCGAAGCGCTCACCATGCCTGCCGAAGCCGTCATCCGCACGGGCTCGGGCGCGCGCGTGATCGCAGCGGACGCCGAGGGTCGGCTGCGTCCGGTGCCGGTGACGCTGGGCGCAGAAAACGGCGGCCGCGTCGTTGTCGTGGCCGGTTTGAACGAAGGCGACCGCGTGGTGGCATCGGGCCAATTCCTGATCGATTCGGAGGCCAACCTGACGGGCGCCCTGGCGCGCTTGAGCGAGCCTGCCCTTGCAGCCGCCGCGACACCCGCCGGCTCGCTTCACCGGGCGCGTGGACGGGTGGCCAGCATCGAGAACGGCCGGATCACGCTGGCGCACGGTCCGGTCCCGTCACTCAATTGGCCCTCCATGACCATGACCTTCGCTTTGTCGTCGCCCGCGTTGGCGACACAGATCGCGCCGGGCGACACCGTGGACTTCTCGTTCGTCGAGCGCAACGGGGCGTACGTCGTGCAGGACCTCGAGAAGGTGAAGCCATGATTGCCGCCATCATCCGCGCTTCGGTGCGTCAGTGGCCGGTCGTGCTGCTCGCCACCGCCCTGCTCGCATTCGGCGGCGTCGTCGCGTTGCGCACGATGCCCGTCGATGCGCTGCCGGACCTTTCCGACGTGCAGGTGATCATCCGGACACCGTTTCCGGGACAGGCGCCGCAAATCGTCGAGCAGCAGGTCACGTATCCGCTCACGACCACGATGCTTTCCGTGCCGGGCGCCAAGACCGTGCGTGGCTATTCGTTCTTCGGCGACTCGTTCGTGTACGTGCTGTTCGAGGACGGTACGGATCTCTACTGGGCACGCTCGCGCGTCCTCGAATACCTCAATCAGGTCCAGGGTCGGCTGCCCGCCGCGGCTCGGCCGGCATTGGGACCGGACGCGACCGGCGTCGGCTGGGTGTACGAGTACGCGCTGGTGGACCGTACTGGCGCGCATGACCTGTCGCAGCTGAGGGCATTGCAGGATTGGTTCCTGCGCTTCGAGCTGAAGGCATTGCCGAACGTCGCAGAGGTCGCGGCCATCGGTGGAATGGTGAAGCAATATCAGGTCGTCCTGGACCCGACGCGCCTCGTGAGCTACGGCATCACCCACGCCCGCGTGCTCGACGCCCTGCGACAGGCGAACCAGGAAACCGGCGGAGGCGTGCTGGAGCTTGGCGAGGCCGAATACGCGGTACGGGCGAGCGGCTACCTGCGCACGCTCGACGATTTCCGCACGATTCCGCTCGGTGTCGCTGCGGGCGGCGTTGCCGTGACGCTTGGCGATGTTGCGCACATCCAGGCCGGGCCCGAGATGCGGCGGGGCATCGCCGAGCTCGACGGCCAGGGCGAGGTTGCCGGAGGCGTCGTGCTGTTGCGCTCCGGCAAGAATGCGCGCGAGACGATCGCGGCCGTGAATGCGAAGCTCGGTGAATTGAAGAGCGCCTTGCCACCGGGCGTCGAGATCGTGACGACGTACGATCGCAGCGGCCTGATCGACCGTGCGATCGCCACGCTGCGTACAAGGCTCGTCGAGGAATTCGTCGTCGTTGCGCTGGTCTGCTGGCTGTTCCTCGGTCACTTGCGATCTGCGCTGGTGGCCATCGTGACGGTGCCGCTCGCCGTGCTCGCCGCGTTCGTCGTCATGCGCTGGCAGGGCATCAACGCGAACATCATGTCGCTGGGCGGGATCGCCATCGCGGTCGGCGCAATGCTCGATGCCGCGGTCGTGATGATCGAGAACGCGCACAAGAAGCTGGAGCTCTGGAGCGTCGATCATGCACGCGAGCGCATATCCGGCACGATCCGCTGGCAGCTGGTGACTCAGGCAGCCGCCGAGGTCGGTCCTGCCCTGTTCACGAGCCTGCTCATCATCACGCTCTCGTTCGTGCCGGTGCTCTCGCTCGAGGCCCAGGAGGGTCGCCTGTTCGGACCGCTCGCCTATACCAAGACATACGCGATGGCGGCAGCCGCCATCCTGGCGATCACCCTGGTGCCGGTGCTGATGGGGTTGTGGATCCGCGGGCGCATACCGCGCGAGGCGAGCAATCCGCTCAATCGCCTGCTTGCGACCCTCTACCGGCCCATGCTCGAACGCGTGCTGGCATTCCCCCGCACGACCCTCGTCGTTGCCGGAATGCTCCTTGCGACAACACTCTGGCCGCTCGCGCACCTGGGCGGCGAATTCATGCCTGCGCTCGACGAGGGCGATCTGCTCTACATGCCGACCGCCCTGCCCGGCTTGTCGGCTGCCAAGGCGTCCGAGCTGCTGCAGCAAACCGATCGCATGATCCGGACGGTCCCTGAAGTGGCGCGCGTATTCGGCAAGGCAGGCCGTGCCGAAACCGCGACCGACCCTGCGCCGCTCGAGATGTTCGAGACCACCATCCAGTTCAAGCCGCGAGACGAGTGGCGCCCGGGCATGACGCCGGAGCGGCTCGTCCAGGAGCTCGATGCGGCCGTACAGGTGCCCGGTTTGGCCAACCTCTGGGTGCCACCGATTCGCAACCGGATCGACATGCTCGCAACCGGCATCAAGAGTCCCATCGGCGTCAAAGTCTCGGGCAGTGACCTCGCTTCGATCGACCGGGCGGCGATCGCGATCGAGCGCGCCGCCAAGACCGTGCCCGGCGTCACGTCCGCGCTCGCGGAACGGTTGACGGGCGGTCGCTACATCGACGTGGCGATCGACCGGGCCGCTGCCGGACGTTACGGACTCAGCGTGGCGGACGTGCAAAGCGTCGTCTCATCCGCGATCGGTGGCGAGAACGTCGGGGAAACGGTCGAAGGACTCGCCCGGTTTCCGATCAACGTCCGGTACGCGCGCGAGCAGCGGGATTCGATCGCGGCGCTGCAGGTGTTGCAGATCCTCACGCCGCGCGGTCAGTCCGTCACGCTTGGCGCCATCGCGTCGATCAAAGTGAGCGAAGGCCCACCGATGATCAAGAGCGAGAACGGCCGCCCGTCCGGATGGGTCTACGTCGATACGCGGGGGCGCGACCTCGCCTCGGTCGTGTCGGACCTGCGGCAGGCCGTGGGGACGCAAGTGAGCGTCGAGCCGGGCATCGGCGTTGCCTACTCGGGACAATTCGAATATTTCGAGCGCGCGCGTGCACGCCTTTCGATCGTGGCCCCCGCGACGCTCGCGATCATCGTGTTGCTGCTCTACCTGACCTTCAGCCGTCTCGACGAAGCGTTCCTCATCGTGGCAAGCCTTCCATTCGCGCTCATCGGCGGCATCTGGCTGCTGTATCTGCTGGGACACCAGGTGTCCGTTGCAAGTGGTGTCGGTTTCATCGCGCTTGCCGGAGTCGCCGCGGAATTCGGCGTCGTGATGCTGCTGTACCTGAAGCACGCCCTCGAGGCACGCCCCGGCGTGTTGTCACGCGACGACGTCGCGGCCGCCATGCGGGAAGGCGCGCTGCTCCGCTTGCGGCCGAAGTCGATGACGGTCGCCGTGCTGATCGCCGGGCTGCTGCCGATCATGCTCGGCGGCGGAACCGGCTCGGAGGTGATGAGCCGGATCGCTGCTCCAATGATCGGCGGAATGGTCACCGCACCGCTGCTGTCGATGTTCGTGTTGCCCGCCGCCTATTTGCTGATGCGCCAGCGGAGCCTCGCGCGGCAGCCTCGACGGCTCTTGGCCGGCACATAGAAATCGAGCGGTCCAGCGGCGGCGTGTCGATGCCGCCGCATGCCGATGGAGGGCCGACATCGCAGTCCTGATCCGTACCGCGAGCGGCCGGTGGATCGCACGCTGTCTCCGTTTGCAGGGTTGGGCCGTATATCCGGTCAGAAGGCGAACCCCGCTTTCTCAACCGCACCCTCACCCTTCAACGGAGACACCGTGCATACATCGTTGCGCAAGTCAGTGCTCGTTACCGCCCTCGTCCTTGGCATCGTGCCAATCGCGCAGGCCCAGCAGGCCTACGTCGCGCGCTGGCAGTCCGTCATCGGCATCATCCAGGGTTCGAACGTTGTCGGCACCGGGACCGGCGCCGTCACGGGCGCACCTGGCCCGTGGTCGGCTCAAGGTGGACATGTCACGGTGGATTTCGCGCGCGGAAAGATGGAGTTCAACGTGCGCGGACTCGTGCTTGCGGCCGGCAACAGCATCGGTACGCCCGGTGCGGTCGACCAGGTCAAGGGAACGCTCGTCTGCGACACCAACGGCAGCGGCTCGGGCGGCAATTCGGTTCTCGTCGACACGCCGCTCGTCGACCTCGATGACGAGGGCGACGCGCGCTTCAGCGGCGCCGTGGCGATCCCGGCCGCATGCGCGACCGAGCCCGACATCGCCTTTCTGATCCGGACGGCCGGCGGCAAGTGGATCGGCAACGGTACCGTGCTGCGCTGACAAGGTCGTCCTGCGATCGACTCGGAGGCGAACCCTTCGGGTCGATTCCAAATGTCGTTGGCGTGATTGCGACTTCAGTGCCCGAGCCCGCCACGCTCGCTTTGCTCGCTTGGTTTCGTCGGGCTTGCAGCGTTGCGTCGACGCAGGCCTGAGAACGCTTCCTGAGAGCAGAGGCCGGATCCGGGACGTGCGCAGTCGCAGCCCGAGTCACCGGGCAATGGGATGGCGTCCGGCCCCCAAAAAAAAGCGCGGCCGGAGCCGCGCGAGTTTCCCTCTGGAGGAGGAGGAAACGAGATGCGCCTACGCTGGCAGCGTTCGCGGCCAGCGTGGCGCGCGCACGCTATAGCAACGCTTTAGCGGGCTTCGCTGCCGGCTTCGCTTTCCCGACCTGCGCGCCGCTCTTTCCCGTGGCTGCCTCATAGGCCTGCCTGTAACCGCGGGCGATCGCGCGCACCGCCCGCCCGATGTCGTCGTAGACGTGATCGTCGAGATTGGCGAACGAGATGCGCACCGACCAATCGGGCGCAGCGAATCCGCTGCCGTTGAGCAGCACGATGCCGTGATCCTCGGCGAGGCGGAACACGATGTCCAGCGGATGCACGTTGGCTTTCATCCACTTGACCACGTCCTCGCCCAGGTACTTGCGCGCAAAGAACTCGAAGTCGATCAGGCCGTAGTAATAGTCGAACTGGTCGTTGGCCGGAATGTCGAGGCCCAATCCTTCGAGCGTGGCCTGCACGCGCTTCTTGACGATGCCGATGCACGCCTTCTGATAATCCTTCTTCTCGTCCATCAGCTCGGCAAGCGAGAAGAGGCTCATCATCACTTGCTGCGGCAGCGAGAGGCCCGCCGTGTGGTTGAGCGCGACGTCGCGGCTGTCGGCCACGATGCGATCGATGAACGCCAGCTTGCGCGGCTCGAGCATGAGCCCGCCATAGCGCTTGTCCAGCAGCTTCTTGATGGGTTCCGGGTGCTTGGCGATCATCTCGTCGAAGATGTTGTCCTCGTGCACGGCCACCGTTCCCAGGCGCCAGCCGGTGCAGCCGAAATACTTGCTGTACGAATAGACACCGATGGTGTTGCGCGGAAACGCGCCCATCAGCGAGCGGAAACCGGGGACGAACGTCCCGTACACGTCGTCCGTCAGCAGGATCAGGTCCGGACGCTTCTTCAGCACGGCGCCGATCCGGTCGATGGTGGCCTGGTCGATCCCGACGGCGTAGGGGTTGCCCGGGTTGACGACGAAGAAGGCCTTGATCTTGGGATCGAGCAGCTTCTTGAGCTCCTGCTCGGAATATTGGAACCGGTGCTCCTGCTTCGCTTCCACCTCGACGAAATGAAGGTCGTAATCCTCCAGGTGTGCCATCTCGAGGTACGGCGTGAAGATCGGCACGCCGAGCGCGATCGTGTCGCCGGGATTGAGGATGCGGTTGCTCTTGAGCGACTTGAAGATGTAGCACATGGCGGCCGTGCCGCCCTCGACCGCATAGATCTTGAACTTGCCCTTCGGCTTCGGATTGCCGCACATCGCCCATTCCAGGTACTCGTGGACGATCTGCTCGTTGTGCACGAGCATGCGATCCGGCACGGGGTAGTGGTCCCCGATGATGGAATCCACCAGCTCGTGCACGAACTTGTCCGGATCGAAGCGAAACTTCCTGACTGCCCATGGCACCATGCGCTGCAGGAACTCGGCGCCGGGCATGTCGCTGTGCTTGGTGACCCACGCTTCGAGACGTGCTGCGATACCGGCTGCCTTCGGCATGCCGCCCACGCCGGGCGGCAGGTCCAGGACGCGCTTGCATTCGGTCACCGCGAACTGCCCGAGCAGGAAGAACGCCTCGCGCGGCTCGGTCGCCACCCAGTTGGGATTGCCGCGACCGGCATTGAGGTAGGACGAATTCGCCTCCTGGGCCGACTTCGACGCCAGCGTGGCGAGGAAATCCTTGATCTCGAACGGACCGAGCTTTTCATACTGCTTGAGATCCAGGGCGCTCATCGACTTCTCCTCGTTACGGTTCGCGGTTGCGGATTGAGAATCACGACAGGATCATGATGATGACCATGCCCCAGATCGTGAGCAGCGTATTGCCGACGGCGTAGGTGACGGTGTAGCCGAGGGCCGGGATCTGGCTCTTCGCCGAGTCGGTCACCAGCCCGAGCGATGCCGTCGTCGTGCGCGAGCCGGACACGATGCCGAGCGTCAGCGCGTCGTGGAACTTGAACAGGTACTTGGCGAGGAACATCCCGAGCACGAGCGGGACCGTGGTCGCCAGCGCGCCCCACAGGAACAAGCCGATACCCTGCGTCCTCAGCCCGTTGACGAATCCGGGTCCCGCGGAAATGCCCACGATGGCAATGAAGATGTTGAGCCCGACCGAGTTCATGAACCAGACCGTCGGCGTCGGGATGCGCCCGAACTTCGGGCGCACAGAGCGCAGCCACCCGCCGACGATGCCGGCAATCAAGGCACCACCGGCGGTCGAAAGCGTCAGCGGCACGCCCGCCACCTTGAAGACGAGCGCGCCGATCAGCGCACCGATGACGATCGCCGCGCCAACGAAGGCCATGTCGGTGACGTCGGTCGGGCGATCGGCTACGCCCAGCAGCTTGGTGGCCGCGGCGGTGTCCTGCGTGCGACCGACGATCGTGAACAAGTCGCCGCGCTCGACCTTGGTGTTGGCGAGGATCGGGATATCCGTCGCGGTGGCGCCGCGCGTGATCTTGCGCAGGAAGACGCCGCGCGCGGCAGGCATCTCGGCGAGCTCGGCAAGCGTCTTGCCGTCGACTGCCTTGTTGCTCACCAGCACGTCGACCCCTTCAACCGGCACCGCGAGCAGGTCGCGGTCTTCGACTTCCGCGGCGCCGGCGCCGACCAGGTTGACGAGGGCCTCGCGCGGGCCCGCTACCGCGACGACGTCGCCTGCCTGCAGCACCGAGTCGGTGGTTGCATCGAGGATCTGGCCACCGCGACGGATCCGCTGGACGAAGACGCGCGCATCGGGAACGAGGTTCTCGGCATCCGAGGCACGCAAGCCGACCGCCTTGCCGCCCGGCTGCACCTTGTATGCACGCAAGACCCAACGTTGCCACGCCGAGCCGGCTCCGCCCACTTCCTTCCTGCCGCCGCCGAACTTCTCTTCGTAATCCTTGCAAGCTGCGACGAGGTCGATGCCGAGCAGCTTGGGACCGACGATCGCGATGATGATCGCCGAGCCCATCGTGCCGAACATGTACGACACCGCGTACGCGACCGGCATCGAGTCGATCAAGGCCTTGGCTTGATCAGGCGGCAGGCCGAGGCGATTGATGGCATCCGTGGACAGGCCCATCGCGGCGGAGATCGTCTGCGATCCCGAATACAGTCCGGCTGCATAGCCAAGGTCATAGCCGGCCACCTTTGCGATCACCACGACCGCGAGGAGGCAGAGCACGCATTGCACGACCGAGAAGACCGCCTGCGGAACGCCGTCCTTCGCGATGCCGCGAACGAATTGCGGGCCTACCGCATAACCGACCGCGAAGAGGAACATCAAAAACGAGAATGCCTTGAGCGGCTGGTTGATCGTGATCCCGATCTGGCCGATCACGACGCCGGCAATCAAGGTCGCGGTCACCGAGCCGAGCCCGATGCCCTTGAACGTGAACTTGCCGAAGAAGTAGCCGAACGCAAGCGCCATGAAGATCGCGATCTCCGGATAACTCTTCAGCGTGGCAAAGAACCAGTCAATCATGACCGTCACTCCCATCTCGAATCGTCACGGAGCGCTCGCATTTCGCAAGGCGCATCGACATTGGCGCCGAGGCGGTCTCGCGGGGCGCGAGGGCTCGTCGAAGGGCGCGATGCTGCAAGTACAGCGGCCAAGCCTCAGTCCAGCGTAATGGTGTCGACACCGGGATCCGTTCGCGAATGTCACAACGCCTGCATCGTCCAGTTCGCTTAAAGGCTCGTCTTCACTTTTCTGGACACCGCGCATCCGCGACGCCGACGCTGCGCCGACCATGGCCACGGAGTGCACGAAGAGGTTGCGCGCCCGGGACGCGCACGTCGCACAGCTCGAGATGCGGGACCGATCTGGCCGCCGCACGGCGCGCGCGCGCAGTTCTCGACAGCGCGGATCGCTTGCAACGGCCGCACATCGAAGGACCGTGCGCCAGGACATGCATCGCTGACGGGCGATGTGCGCGTGCCGCCCGCCCCTGTCGAGATTAGGGAGGACAGTGGATTCGAAGCGCGCTAGAAGAACGGGCGCTTGCGCCAACGAGCACGCAGTTGCCGGCGCGCGAAGCAAAGCGCCGGCAGGCATGCGACACGTCCAGGTGTGAGCCGTTCACAACGGTCAGGAGATGAGCGATGAAGACGAAAGGCACGTGGTTGCCCGGCCTCGTATTGATGGCAGGGCTTGCGATCGCAGGGCCCAGCCTGGCACAGACGAGCAGCGTCAACGAGCTCAATTTCGAGCTCATCGCGATCGACGGCAACACGCTCGTCATCCGGGACCAGAACGGCACGCGCGAAGTCACGGTGCCGAGCGACTTCCGCTTCACCGTCGACGGCAAGAGCATGGCGGCGTCGGACCTCAAGCCGGGCATGAAGGGAACCGCCACGATCGTCTCCACGACGACGCTCATTCCGGTGGTGGTCACGGAAGTGCGCGAGGCTCAGGTGCTGCGGGCATCGGACCTGTCCGTGACCCTGCGCGAGCCCGACGGCAGCACGCGCCGGTTCTCTCAAGGCGAGCTCGACAAGAAGGGCGTCGAAATCGTCAAGGACGGTCGCAGGGTGCGGCTCGCCGACCTGCGGCGTGGCGACAAGCTGACGGCGACGCTCGTGACGAGCGGAGCGCCGACTGTGCTGACGGAGAAGGAGGTACAGGCAACCCTCGCCGAGCCGGAACCGGCAGCCGGCGCGACGCAAGTGGCCGCCGCAAGCCCCGCGCAAGCAAGCACGCCGCAAACCGCGCCGTCACCGGCCAGCGCGCAACCCGCGCTCGCTCAAGCGACCGCTACGCAGGACGCTGCGCAACCCGCAGAGACATCGGGCATGGGCCCCACCGGCTACGTCGTTCTGGCGATGGTCGTCATACTGGCCGTGGTCCTCGCGCTGCGCACGCGCAAGGAGGCATGAGCGGCCGCGGTGCTACCGCACTTGGGACGTACCGACGATCGCCGGCTGATCCTCCGGATGAAACATCGCGCGTGAAAACCATCCCGCGAGCAAGGCGCCGGCGATCGGCGCGACCCAGAAGAGCCACAGCTGCTGGAGTGCCCAGCCGCCCACGAACAGCGCTGGCCCGGTGCTGCGTGCAGGATTCACCGACGTGTTGGTCACCGGAATGCTGACGAGGTGGATCAGCGTGAGGCACAGTCCGATCGCAATGCCCGCGAAACCGACCGGCGCCCGCCGGTGCGTGGCGCCGAGAATGACCACGAGGAAGACGAACGTCATCACCACTTCGCACACGAGCGCCGACACGAGCCCGTACTTGCCCGGCGAGTGTTCGGCGTAGCCGTTCGAGGCAAAGCCGCCCTGCAGGTCGAAGCCGGCCTTGCCGCTCGCGATGACGTAGAGCACGGCCGCGGCGAGGACCGCACCGAGCACCTGCGCGATGATGTAGAGGGGTACCTGCGCGCCCGGAAACCGCCCGCCGGCCCAAAGCCCGCAGGACACGGCCGGATTGAAGTGGCCGCCGGAGATCGGTCCCAGGGCGTAAGCACCGGTCAGCACGGTCAGGCCGAACGCCAGCGAAACGCCCGTGAATCCGATGCCCAGGTCCGGAAAGCCGGCAGCAAGGACCGCACTGCCGCAACCGCCCAGCACGAGCCAGAACGTACCGACGAATTCCGCAACCAATGGCGCCATGGCAGTTCTCCTCGGCGGGATGAAGGGAAGCTACGGCATGCCGGTCCACCACGCTGGGCGATCGGGCATGAGGCAACGGATCATCGCGGAGCCGACTCGGGTCGTCCTGACGGATCTGGACAGGCACACACGACGCGGCGCCCCTACTGCTCGCCAAGCGCGTGCCCGGTGACGAGGTTGACCGCTTCCTCGATGGGTGTACGGCGGTAGTACAGATCGCGTAGTGCCAGGGCGTAACCGCTCATGACGCGTAATGCGATCGTGTCGGTTGCTGCGGCAGACAGTCGCGTGCGTGACGCGGCCGCCACGAGCTCGCGCAGGTGGGCCCGGGTTTCGTCGAGCATCGCCTGGGCGCGATCGTGGTCGGCACCGCTCCAGAACCACATGTGGCCGATGTACGGAATCACCACGTTCAGCCTGGCGCTGTCGAGCATGAGCATGCGGCGAATCGCGTCGGCCAGTCGCTTGCGCAGCGCCGTGCGCAGCCCGAGCGCTTCCCGGATCACCCGCACGCGCTCCTGGCGGTCCTCGTCGCCGAGCGCGAGCAGGATGGAGGCCTTGCCTCCAACCGACTTGACCACCGCGGCCTTCGTCACGCCCGCGTCCTGCGCCAGCATGTCGAGGCGCAGATTTTCGTATCCCTCGCCGAGGATCCTCGCGCGTGCGGCGTCGAGGATCCGCCGACGCGTTTTCCGACCGCGCAGAACGTGCAACGAATCGGGGCGAACCGGGCGTCGCCTGCCTGGCACCAGGACGTTCATCGCTCGCTCGGAAAAGGGAAGTTGAAATCAGTATACGGTGGTCACTGGTCCGGGACGATGGTATACTACGGTCACTATCTATGGTTACTACAGGCGCACGGAATGGTTCAGGGAGACGAGGATTGGATCGACCTCGCGATGGTCGTTGCAACAGACGATGCAGGGCCCGCGGCGCGCCACAACCTGGGCGCCGGGCCGGAAAACGCGTTGGGGCTGCATCTCGGGCCCGTTCCCTTCGCCGGTGCGCTGACAACCGCGCCGGTCGTGCTGCTGTTCTCGCACGTCGAGTGGGGCACGAGCGCTGCGCCTCACGACTACGCATTCGAGCGGCGGGGATGGCCGCTCTCGGCCGTGCACCCCGAAGCCCCGCGCGGTGTGGCAGACCGGTGGACGTCGCGGATGTCGGAGCTGATCGGCGTGTTCGGTGCCCAGCACGTGGCCAATTCCGTCGCCGGGCTGTTCCTGACCCCTTGGCGCGCCGCGCGATTCGACGAACGCCTGCGGCTTCCGAGCCGTCCGCTCATGCTGGCCCTCGCCGACAAGGTCGCAGCGCGTGATGCAACGCTCGTGCTCTTGCAGGGTGCGGATCTGTGGATGGAAGCGGCGGCCGTGGCCGCGTTGCCGCCCACGCGCGTCATTCGTTCCAGAACTCATCGCGCGACAGAGATGAGCCCCGCCAATCTGGGTCTCGCCGCCTGGGACCACATCTGCAGGCAGATCGACGTCCATGCATGGCTGTAGCGTTGACGTGTGGACGGGGCGCCGGCTGGAGCCTGCCGCACGGCATGGCGCATCGACGACTCGTCGTCATGCTCGCCCGGCAACCCCGCTCAATCGATCCGCGAGGCGCACGAGGTCGGCGACGGATCGCGCCTCCATCTTCTGCATCACTTGCGCGCGGTGCGCCTTCACGGTCCGGATGGAAGTGCCCAGCTGGTCCGCGATCTGCTTGTTCAGCTTGCCGCCGACGACGCCCTCGTAGACCTCGCGCTCACGCGACGTCAGCTTGTGGAACCGGGCCAGCAGCAGGGCCGCCTGATCACCTCGCCTCCGCCGTTCGGCGTCGCGGGACAGCGCGGCGCCCACGGCATGCAGCAACACCTCCGGTTTCACCGGCTTGGTGAGGAAGTCCACCGCGCCCGCCTTCATCGCGCGCACGCCTGTCTCGATGTCGCCGCGGCCCGTCAGGAAAACGATGGGCAACGCGCCTTTCGCGCCGGTCATTGCGTCCTGGAGCTCGACCCCGCTCATGCCTGGAAGCCCCAGGTCCAGGACCATGCACCCCGGCGCGTCGCCACGGTCGGCAGCGAGAAACTCCGCGGCCGAGGGATACGTGCGCGTCTCGAAGCCTGCGGCGTGCAGCAGGCGCGCAAGCGAGTTGCGCATGGAGGCGTCGTCATCGACCACATGAACGACCGCTGCGTTTTGGGAGAGATTCAATTGCGTTGCCGTCCCTTGAAGTCCTGACGATCGATCGGCAACGTGAAACGAAAGGTCGCCCCACCGTCCGCGTTGTTCTCGGCCCAGATCCTGCCGCCGTGCGTATCGACGAGGGATCGCGCAATGGAAAGGCCCAAACCCATCCCGTCCTTCTTGGTCGTGAAGAACGAGTCGAAGATGCGCTGCAGATGTTCCGCGCCGACTCCGTGGCCATGGTCGTGCACCGACACGAGGGCGAACCCATCGTCCTTGGTGGAGGTCGTCACGGTGAGTAGCCGCCGGTGGTCCGTGGTGGCCGCCATCGCATCCGCTCCGTTGAACAGCAGGTTCAGGAGCACCTGCTGGATGTGGATGCGGTCGCCGTGCACGCGCACCTTCGCGCCGTAGTACGTACGCAGGACGACGCCGCGTTTCCTCATCGTTGGCACGACCAGCCGCACTGCGGCCTCGACGAGCTCGTTGAGCTCGAACGGCTCGAACGCCGCGTCGCGCTTGGTGGCAAGCCCTCGAATGTGGCGAATGACTTCGCTCGCCCGCAGGTCGTCATCGCGAATGTCCTTGAGGATCTGGCGCAGCTCCGTGCTGCCCTGGTCGCCGGCATCGAGCAGCATCTCGGCAGCACCGACATTGGTGAGGATGGCGCACATGGGCTGGTTGATCTCGTGCGCGATCGACGCGGCGAGCTCGCCCATGGCGGTGAGTCGCGATGCATGCGCGAGGCGCTGGCTGAGCTCGTCGGCATCGCGCCGCTCGGTGATGTCCGTCAGCGCTCCGACCATCTGCACCGCATGGCCGGTCCTTTCACGCACGATGAATCCCTGCTCGTGGACGTGCGCATACGAGCCGTCGGCCCGGCGCAGGCGAAATTCGGACTTCCAGATTTGTTCATTGCCATCGATCGCCGCCGCAGCCGCGCGCCGCACACGCTCGGCATCGGCCGGATGGATCAATGCCAGATGCGAGGTGAAGTCCTCGGAGCACTGATCGAGCGTGTAGCCGAACTGCGTGAGGCCATGGCCGCTCCACGAAAGGGCGCCGTTCGCCAGATCGTGCTCGTAGACGGCGTCTCTCGTCGCCCGCAACACCAGGTGAAAACGGCGGTCGCTGGCGCGCAACGACTGCTCGGCGCGCGAGCGCTCGGCCAGCGCCGCCGCAATGCACAGCGTGGCCGGTCCGATGAAGAGCAGGAACAGCTGCACCGAAAATGCGTCATCCGCGGGCTCGCTCGAGCCCAGCGGACCGATGCCATGCCCGGTTCCCCAGATGACCAGCGAGGCAACCAGCGCGAACGAGAGGCTGATCCCGGCCGGCCCGAACCGCAGCGCCGCCCAAAGCAGAAACGGCAACGGCAGGCACATCAGCGCTGGCGGAGCATTGATGCTGAACCTCGAGTCGAATACGAGCAGCGTCACGATGAGCAGGCTGACGGCGAGCGCGGCCGCTTCGAGCAGGCGCGCACGCCCGATCGCCTTCCAATGCACGAATCCGGCGGCTCGCCAGGTGACGATCGCAGGCACGAACGTGAGCGAGGAAGTCAGGTTCGTCCACAGGCGCGTATGCCACACCTCCCAATAGCTGCTTTGACCCCAGCGGTTGAGGGTCACGAACGCGCTGTCGAGAAAGCATGACAGGAACGTGGCCAGCGAAGCTGCGAACAGGAACACGGCAACGTCGACGAGCGAATCGAACTTCAATGACCGGCGCAACAGCAGCAGCACGCAGCCGGCTCCCAGCAGCGCTTCCGTGACGTTGCTCACGAACCAGCTCAACACCATGACGATCGGCACGCCACCTTGCAACTGGGCAAGCAGGTGCGCGGGCAGAGCGGCCGCGATGATCAGCCACCAAAGGTGGGTTGGTACGAGCAGCAAGGCCGCGAACACGATTGCGTTCGGCGGCCACAGCACCGAGATCGGATTGGGGTGAAACGTGAGGGCGAAACCGACCTTGGTTCCGAAGTAATAACCCGCGAACACCAGCACGAAGACCTGGACGCCATAAGCGGGGTGCGCGCGGACGGTTGCGGCGCGCGCGGTGCTGGCTTGCTCGGCGTCGGCGTACACGTTAGCCGCCTCAGCGCGGTGCGTCGTGCACGGCGAGGACTGTGGCGCGCGGCGCGACGGGCGGTGCGCGAAGTCGCGGCGGCTCGGCGTCGCCCGTGGACGGCGTACCGTGACCCAGTTCGTACACTGCGTGCCCTCCCTGGCTCGCAGGCGCGCCCGCTACCGCGTCAACCGGCAGGCGGATCTGCGTGAGGCGTCGATCGTGTCGTGACGAACGTACGCAGGTGCTGTGACGCTTGGATTATGGATCCATTCCGGGGTGGCGGCTACGCCGGCAACTGGGCGCGTACGACGATTGGAAACGGCCGCCGCAGACGCTGCCGCCCGCGGCATTCCCTGCCGGCCCGGCACCCCGTCCGCCTGCCGGCCCCCCTGTCTGGGGACCGGCCTGCCGGCCCGCGCCTGCAGGCCGGGCGCCTACGCGGGCCGCCGGCCTGCCTGCGGACCCCGCCGCTGGCTTAACGCGCGCCGCGTGCCGCTTCCGCGAGCAGCGACGCCGACTTGGGGCTGGTGGCCGTCTTGCGGATCAGGATGTCCGGCGGAAGCACGTTGGCGCGCCCGTAGTAGGCGCTGTTCCAGGCCGTGTTGACGTGCACGACCGTGCCGTCCAGGTTCAGGCCGCCATAGACGCCCTTCGATCGGGTGAACGAGATGAAGTCCGCGGTGATGTCCGACTTGGCGCCGGCACCGACGGGGCCCGCGGCGATGCTGGCGTCACCGCCCAGCTTGAAATCGCTCGACAGGAGCGAATTGAGCGCCTTGTCCGTCATCACCAGGATCACCGCCTCGGATACTTCGACGCCGGCCTGGAAGCCGACGCTGGCTGTTGCCAGGTCGTAAAACGCTGGTCCGGCCCAGGTGCGGCCATCGTGGCCCAGCAGCGCAGCCCTTCCGCCGGACCCGCCGAAGATGAAGCCCGCCTTGACGATCTGCGGCGCGATCAGCACGCCCTTGGCGCGAGCGAGATTCTGCTGGACCCACGTCTGGTCGGGATCACGCATGAAATTGTTGAGGGTTTTCTGCGCATCGGCGACGAGTGCGTCGGGCTCCGACGGGGACACGCGAGAATCCGTGCTTGCGCACGACGCCAATGCTGCCGCCACCAGCAACCATGCGGCGCGGCTCAAACGTTCGAAGGTCGATCGGGACATGGTCATGGTGCGTTCTCCTTGGTGGGTAGAGGGCTTGCAAGCCCGATGGTTCAGCGCAGCCCGCTCAAGGGGAGTCTGCGCCGAACAGGTCGATACGGAAGCGCGTGGCATCGCTGACGCTCAACGGGGCACGCAGAAGACCGGCCCTTCCACAGACCAGCCGCGCGCAACCGTGGCCGAGATCGCCGCAGGGTCGGTGAGATAGCGGTGATTCGCCTGGCCGCCCATGCCGTTGTTGTACAACCGTGTGACGGTCGTGTACTCGGACGCGCAGCCGGTCGACAGCGGCTCGACCGCCCGAAAAGCGAATGCTTCGAAGGTCCAGTCGGCATTGGCCCTGACCGCTTCGCATTCGGCGCTGCTCACGGTGTAGAAGTGCGAGTTCGGTCCGCGTCCGGGCGTGCCGAAGAAGCGGCATGCCTCGTTGCCGGGCCCCGTGCCGGACTTCCAGCTGTGAAACGCATGACCGGTGCGCGTCCAGCCGGGCACCTGCAAGCCTGCATCGAGCATGGCTGCTTCGTCCGCGAAGGCGGTGATGAAATAGTGGTCGAGCGCCGCGTTGTAGAACTCGATCGTGTCGACGACCTCGCCTGCAGGGTTCGCGGCGGCGGAATCGACGTAGAACGCCTTGTGATCGTCGAGGCCGCCGTCGACGTGGTCGATCGCCAGCAACTTCGAGCGCGCTGCCGCGTCGTCCTGCACGAACGCGGCGAGGAAGCCGAGCGACCACGTGAGGATGTCCGCCCCGCTGCCGGGGTCGAGCTCGTGTCCCTGGCCGGCCAGCAGGACGTGACCCCGCGGACCCGACATCGCGTCCAGCGCAGTCCGCACGACGTGCGGCGGGGCGATGGGATCGTTCGTGCCCGACAGGGCGAGGAATGGCAATGCGAGGCCTTTGGCGCCCGCCTGCCCCGTGCCGAACGCGGGAAGCTTGTCGACACCGAAATAAGGAACATAGCCCACCGCCGCGCGCACACGCGGATCGAACGTCACGCGCTTGCGGTCGAACGTGAGCAGCGCGTAGTTGAGCTCGGCGCCGCCCACGAGCATGAGCGTCTCGCCGCCCTGGCTGATGCCGAAAGCGCCGACGCGGTTCACGTCGATCCGGTCGCGCCAGTCCGCGCGCATCAGCATGGCGTCGAGGCCCGCGGAAAGCGACAGCGGGCGAATCGCCTGCATG
The DNA here is from genome assembly GCA_035475895.1 of Casimicrobiaceae bacterium. Lineage (GTDB taxonomy): Bacteria > Pseudomonadota > Gammaproteobacteria > Burkholderiales > Casimicrobiaceae > VBCG01. The sequence continues at coordinate 31,107 of DATILY010000096.1, forward strand.
GCCACGAACTCGCTCCAGATGGGGATGTACGCCTTGCGCGCCGATTCATCCGCGTCCGGGCCTACCACCGAATAACGCAGGTCGCCATGGAATGGCGCGACCGTGACATAGCCCCACGAGGCGAAGGCTTGCAGCGCCCGCAGGTAATTGCCGCTGAGCGGGCTGCCGCCGTAGCCATGCGAGTACAGCAACACAGGCAGACGCGCGGGGCTCGCGGGCAGCAGCGGCGCGTCGCTGCCGCGCTGCATCTTCGGGACGACCGTGTCGCCCGGCAGGCGGTAATCGGCACGCGGGTTGTCGGCGGTCGTTGGATAGCAGGCGATGAACACGTAGTGGACGGGCGTGCCCGCCCAGCGATCGTAGAGATCGACGTCGCTCGGTGCAGTGAACGTGGACGTCAGCGCATCGGTCGGCGAGACGAGCAATGCGTCGACGTAATGCGTAGCGTCGTCGGTGGCGACGCCGCGCCAGTACATGTCGGCCGTGTCGCCCGGGTGGACGCGCGTGAGGTCCTGCTCGACGTTCGTGCATCCGACCGGATGAGGGCCGGTGAGCGGCAGCGGAGGCACGACGGCCTGTGCGCAGACGCGCCCTGCCACTGCCATGATCAAAACGGGCCCTGCCAACCAGGCCAGCGACGTCAGCCACCTCATTGCACGACCTCTTGTTGCCCTTCTCGCCGTCCCTGCAGCTCGTTGATCACGACGGCTTCGGTTCAGATCAGCTCCAATTGCGTTCCAAGCACGCGGACGCGATCGCCTTCGCGAAGGAAGGGCTCGTAGCGCTGCTGTACCGTGCGCTCGCTGCCGTCGTCCATTTTCAACGACACGTCCCAGCGCCGCTTCTGGTATGCGTTGGGGCGCTTCCCATACACCGCGCCGCCCGCCGCACCGATCATCACCAGCTCGGCCTTGCCGTCGCGCCCGAATGCGAAGACCGACCTGCTCGCGGTGGATTCGCCCGTGAAGTTGGTCGGCCCGGCGGACACGGCGCCGAGCGGGGTCCACTGTTCCTCCTGCGTCGCCACCTGGATCGACACCACGACACCGCAGCTGTTGCAGCGCTCGGCCTGTGGCGCGATGGTCGACTGCGCCCCCGCGCCTGCGGCGAGGAGGGACATCAACAGCGCCGCAGCGCTACGCATCATTCTGGCAGCGTGCTCAGATAGAACATGGCGTTCACGAGCGCGCTCGGCCTGCCGAGCGGCGCGAGCCAGCGCTGGAACACCGCGTCGATGTCGCCGCGCCGGTAGACGTCCACGAGCGCGCGATTCACGACCAGCCGAAAATCGGCGTCGTCGCGCGGCAGGACGATCGCGTAAGGCTCGAACGAAAAGTCGTCGGCCAGCAGCGTCATGGAGTCGTCACCCGCGTCCAGCAGCATGCGGGTGAGCACCGTGCGATCGCCCGCATAAGCGTCCGCGCGCCGCTCGCTCACCGCGGCTGCAGCTTGTTCGAGGCTGCTGACGGGCACCAGGGTCGCCTTGGCGTCGGCGACCTTCAGCGCGCTCATGAGTGCACGCTCGGTGGTGGTGCCGGGAATGACCGCAATGCGCCGGCCGCCGGCATCGGCCATGCGCGAGATCGGCGAGCGCACGGGAAGCGCGAGCGTAGCGCCATCGACGAAGATCGGAACGCTGAACTCGACGCGCTCCATGCGCGACAGCGAGATGGTCGTCGTGCCGCACTCCGCATCGGCACGGCCCGTGGCGACCGCTTCGATCCGTGCGTCGGCATCCACCGGAATCCATTCGATGCGCAGCTCGGTGAGCTGCAGCCTGCGCTGGATCGCGGCCGCCACCCGCGTACAGAGCTCGACGCTATAGCCGCGAACGCGACCGGCGCGATCCTTGAACGAGAACGGGGGCGCGCTCTCGCGGTAGGCGAAGACAACCGCGTGCCGATCGCGGATGCGCTCGAGCGTGCTCGACGCGAAGGCCGCAGGCCCGGCAAGCGCTGCCAGGGCGACCAGCACGAGTCCAGCGAGGTACATCGGGTGCGTGCAGTGTTTCGACACGGTATGCGGGTTGAATGCCGGGCTGCCCCACGAACGTTGGGGAGCCATCGCAGCATGCCCAGATGACCGCGCGCCCGCTTGGCAATTCGCGACAATTGCCTTCGACGCCGGCGCCTGGCCGGTCAACCGTAGCTGAAAGACACGCCGGCGCGGCCGGCCCTGTCGCGATCCGCGACGTAGCTGCGCGCGGCAACGACGAATCCGGCGGCGGCGATGAACGAGAACACGGGCATCACGGCGAGGGCAACCGTAAGGCCATACGCATCCGACAATGCGCCCGCAACGAACGGCCCCATGGCCATGCCCAGCAGGTTGCCCGTGACGGCGAGCAATGCTGCTGCGGTGGCGCGCATGGCGGGGTGCACGACGTCGATCACGACTGCGGGGCACGGGCCGATGCTGCCGGTCATCACCAGCCCGGCCGCAAGCAGAACGGCGAGCTGCATCATGCCCGGCGCGAGCGCTGCGAATGCGAAGAGCATGAGGATGCCCGTCGCAAGTGCCGCAAACGCGGGAACATGAAGGCGTGCGCGCGCGTCGCGCACGACCATGCGATCGGCAACCAGGCTCCATACCACCGCGCCTACGCCTCCCACGAGTACGAGGACGGCTGCTTCTGCGCCCGCGCGGGCGGCCGACACGCCATAAAACCGGTTCAGGTAGCTGGGGATCCACGCATACATCGCCCACACGGTGGCGAATTGCAGGCCTGAGGCGATGCAGGTCACCATCGCGGTTCGCGACTCCACGAACGCCGCGATGGCACGCAGCACGGGAACCGGTGCGGGGCTCGCGCCCGTGAGGCCGGGGTGCGCCGGGCGCTCATGGCGGTGCATGCCCACCAGCAAGACGATGGCAAGCAGGACGCCGGGCGGACCGACGACGCCGAAAACGGCGTGCCAGCCCCAGCGTTCGGCCAGCACGCCACCCAACGCCACGCCGAGCATGGAGCCGACCACCGCGGCCGAGAGGAAGACGCCAAGCACCGTGGCTCGCATGCGCATGGGGAACAACCGTGCGAGCAAGGCAGCGCCGACCGGTGCGTACGCGGCTTCGCCGAGGCCCACGAAGCCGCGGGCCAGCAGCAATTCATGGTAATCGCGCGCGTATGCGCATGCGATCGTCGCGAAGCTCCAGACGAGCGCCATGACGAAGATGCTCTTGACGTGGCCCCAACGGTCGGCGAGCAATGAAAGCGGCACGGACGCGAGAGCGATCACGGTCGAGATGACGGAGACGAGAGCCCCAAGCTGCGCGTCGGACAGCATCCACGCCGCCTTGAGATGCGGGAACACGGCCACGACGACCTGCCGGTCGACGAAGTCGACCACCATGAGCGCGAACAGGAGCGCCAAAGCGGAACGTGCGCCCGGAAGCGGCCGTCCGCCGCGCAGCTGGTCCTCGTATTGAAGCTGCTCCGTGATGCGTGCCTCCTGCGGACGCGCCGCGGAATCGGTTGCGCCGCGCGCTACGGGACCTTGCAACCGGCGATGGGCTCCACCATGGCGAGGACGGGGCGCCAGTCGGGCCCGGTCCCGCTCTCGAATTGTGCGTTCACGTAGTAACGCTTGCAGGGCTCGAGCGCCACGTCGAGCGTCACGTCCGATCCCGCAAAGCCTTTGCGCATCGGAGACGCGAGGACCACCTTGTGAGGGCCGGGTTCCGCCTTGACGATGCGCTGCGTCTCATGCTTGCCATCGACCTGCTTGATCGTCGCCGCGGTGACGTTCAGCTGCGTCCTCGAATAGAGGTTGCCGGTCACCTCGCTCCAGGTGGGTCCCCAGCGCGCGGCAGCTTCTGCTCCACCCGCCCCGATCACGATCAAGGCAAGTGCGATTGCTTTGCTCTTGTCGTTTTCCATGATGCACCCCTGGTTAGTCCGATGCCAGCGGTATCCAGCGCAACGGTGATGGATGGACCGCTCGAGCACTCGCTCCGCTCGAACGGGAAGGCGCGGGCTCGCGGCGCCATGGAGGCCAGCCGGCTGACTGTACGCCGTGAGCGAATCGCGCGGGTGCGGCCCTGGCTGGACCCACATCGTACGCATGCGCATCCGCGACGCCGTCCGCGCTTGCTGGAGCGCGCGGATCAGCCCGCTCGTCACGAGGCGGGTGAACCATCACAGCACCGATGTCATCGCGACCGTTGACGGCCAGGCGACGCAGCTGGCCTGGCGACAAGCCGGTCCAGCGCCGGAAGCTGCGCATGAACGGGCTCACGCCCGCATAGCCGAGCGACGCCGCGATGTCGTCCAGCGCCACTTCGGAATAGCAGAGAAGCTGACGCGCCGCCTCGCAGCGCACCTCGTCCAGCACACCCTGGAACGTCGTCCCGCACTGCTGCAAACGGCGATTCAAGGTGCGCCGGTGCATCGACATTGCCAACGCAACGTCGTTGCCCGAACTGCGGCCGTTCAGCAGCAGGTCGCGCAACGTCCGAAACACCTGCTGCAGCACATCCGGACCGTCCTTGTCGCGCATCGCGGCAAGCGCCCTGCTCCTGCGTGCCGGATCCGCGCCTCCGACGGGGTGATTGAGCAAGACCGCCGGAAATCGAATGGCACACACTTCGGAGTCGAACTGGGGAACGAGCTTGAACGCATTGCGATAGTGGACGGGATCGCGGGGCCTGCCGTGCGGAATCAGCACCTGGGCCGGCAGCCATCCCGGTCCGCACAGCTCGCGCAGGAGGTTGAACAGCCATGCGAGGGCAAAGTCGTAGATCTGGTCGGCGCCTGCGATACCCGGGTAATAGATGGCATAGCCCACCTCGACCAGCGATCCGTGCTTTGCGGCGAAGGCGAGCCCGCCTTCGCCGTGCACGTGCTGGTATTGCACCAGGGATTGCAGGGCTTCGCCAACCGTGGGCGAATGGCGCATCAGCTCACCCAGTGTCCCGAGGTCGTCGAGGTGCCACATGCGGCCGGCAGTCAGGCCCAGATGCGGATAAGCGGCGCGCTCCGAGCTGGCCTCGAGCAGCCGGCCGAGCGTGCCGTAGCCGATGCACCCGTCCGGCGTCGCCAATGCGTCCGCTTCGAGGCCGACACCGGACAGCACCGCCGAAGGATCGACGTCGAGCGCGCGCAAGAAGGCGGGCAATGCCGTGAACCCGCCGACCCTTTGGCGCCATTCGTTGCAGCTCTTGCCCGGGCCGTCATCGCGCCCGATCGATGGTTGCGCTTTCATCTTCATGTGTTGCTCCCTGTAGCCGACAAGGTCACGCCGTGGTGTCTTAACGCCCTGTGCAAATGCAACGGGACGCAACAGCCGGGCGCACCAGGCGGCTTCTTGTCGTACTCTGCGAACGATCGCTTGTTGTTCTGGTCATTCCGCTGGCAACGCGCGCGGCGCACGCGTGCATGCCGCCTGCTTGCAGCTCTTCTGCCAAACCCCAGTGGCGAAACTCGTCGAGGTCGGTCGCGTGGATCAGATACCGCTCAATGGCGGGTTGAACGTCCGGTTGCACGATCTCAACATCGCGCTGTTCAATGTCAGCGGCAGGATCTTTGCGGTCGAAGGCGACTGCATCCGTTGCGCGTCGCTGCTGGCCTCGGGGGCGGTGGACGGGCTCGAGGTCACCTGCCCAGGCTGCGGATGGCCATACGACGTCACGACCGGCCATGTGCGTCACGTCCCGAAGCTGCGCATCGATACGTACACGGTCGAGGTCGCCGGCGCGCGCGTCATGGTTCTGGACCCTTTCGTCTAGCGGCGGCGCAGTCACGGCGGTAAGTCCTTGTCGGATACTGTTCACGACAATTTGCCGATCTGGCCATTGGGGCGTCCTGACAAATCCCGACACCTCCCTCTTTGTCCATGCCTGGCCCGGCACGGCCGCGGATGGCCCGAACGGCGCGGCTTTCGCCCTACGGGCAGCGCCTGGTCCGGTTCCGGTGACGCAGCACGCGGCGCGAGCGCTCAGGGCCTGCCGAGGAAGAGATACGCGCTGCGATTGCCGTCCGCTGCCCACCCGTAGCCGAGGTAGAGCGGACCGAGCGGGCTGTCCAGGGCCAGGAACGCGGCCGTTGACTTGAGCAGCCCAGCGGGGCTCCCGGCCACCAGCGGCTTGTCCATGCGGCCGGCTTCGAGCGAGACTCCCGCGTACAAGCCCTCGAACAGCTTCTGCTCGACCAGCTTGTACGCGTACGTCGCCCGGCCGAAGGTGAGCCGCTCGCCCATCAGCGCACCCCTCGGGTAGCCGGATTGCTGCAGGAATCCGCCCCACTGGAAGAGCTCATAGCGCGGCAGCGAGCCGCTCATGCTTCCGCCCAGGCGGCCGGCGACCCCGAAGGTGTGCCGCCCGATCGAACGGTAAGCCGCGCCATCCGCGTCCCACTTGGTGTACTGGTCGTCCGCGCCGAGCGCGGTGGTCGACGCGAAAAGGTTCGCCGACCCCGCGTAGCCGGCGCGGGGGAAATCGGCGCTGTCCAGGCGATCCACGATGACCCGGGCCGTAATGCCTCCACGGCGCACGCGCGACGGCGGCTCGAGCTCCGGCGGCCCGGTGTCGAGACTGGCATGGACCGAGCCGGTCAGCACACCGACCCGCGCTTCCGCGAACGTACCGAACGCGACGCCGCCGTCGATGCCTGCGTCCGCAGTCCTGATGTCGTAGCGGCCGATCCGCTGCGAGCCGCTGAAGAGGTCGACGCTCCTGCGCTCGACTTCGAGGCGGGGCGCCACGAACCAATCCCCGCGACTGCGCAGCGGTTGATAGAACTCGGTGGCGAAGCGTCCCGTGCGCCCGATCTGCACGTCGCTGCGCCATTCGGCGCCGAGCTCGTTGACCCAGGTGCGGCGATAGCTCGCCGCCAGGTTGAAGAAGGAGTCGCCCTTGAAGTCGGAGCCGAGGCCGAGGCCGAAGCGCAGGTAATTCGGTCCCCACGACTTTTCGACGGCGTCGATCTCGAGGACACGCCGACCCGCCTCTTCGAGGATGCGGTAGTTGACGTGCTCGAAATCGCCCGTGCCGAAGAGGCGCAGCATGTCGCGGTCGAGCGCGGCAGGGTCGAGCGCGCCTCCGGCCTGAACCTCGAGCAGATTCGCCATGGCCTGCGGGTCGACGCGGGACATGGGGCGAAAGCGGATCTCTGCGACAGGCTGCAAAGCGGGCGCCGGCACCGCTGCGCGCCCCTCGCGCCACGCCGCGTATGCCGCCGGCGAAACCGCGAGCTCCGCGAGCTTCGCCTCCATCTTGCGCGCCGCGGCCTCCCCGATGGGAAGCGTCCTGCCGAGATCGTCGAAATCGGCGGCGGAGAAGTCGCCGAGCAGCGGCTCGATGAGGACGTCCTGCGGCCCGAGCGAAGCAAGCGACACCGCGACGTTCTGGTCGGTGAGGATGTTGATCATCTGCGCCGTCACGCCAACGAGCGACTTGATCTCATCACGTGAGAGCAGCGGCGTGCCGAGGTTCACCGCGATGACCCGATCGGCGCCCATCGCGCGCGCCACGTTCACGGGCAGGTTGTTCGTCAGCCCGCCGTCGACCAGGATGCGCCCGCCCATCTCGACGGGCGCCACGGCACCCGGCACGGACATGCTCGCGCGCATCACGTTGGGCAGCTCGCCTTCCGCGAGCACGACCGGCTTGCCCGTCACCAGATCCGTCGCGACGGCGCGATACGGAATGGGCAGCTCGTCGAACTTGCGATAGCCGCTGACCATCGAGAGCCGCCGCAGGAACGTCTCGAGCTGCACGCCGGTGACGACGCCCTTCTGCAGCAGCACGTCGCCATCCTTGATGCCGACCTCGACGCCAAGCAGGATGGAGCGGTCGTCGAGCTTGCGCCGCAGCGCCTGGTCGTCGCGCGGCGGGCGCTCGATGAAGAGCTTCGCGGTCGAGATCGTGCCGATCATGGTCTCCATGTCGGCGATCGACATGCCGCTCGCGTAAGCGGCACCGACCAGTGCGCCCATGCTGGTCCCCGCGATGCAGTCGATCGGGACGCGCAACTCTTCGAGCACGCGCAGCACGCCGATGTGCGCCGCGCCGCGCGCGCCACCGCCGGACAGCACGAGGCAGACCTTCGGGCGCGCGTCCACGCCGCAGGACAGCGCGAGCACGAAAAGCGCCAGCGCCGCACGCATGCAGTGCCGTGCGGTCATCCGGCGGCGCGGCCCGCGGCGAAGCCGCGGAAACCGCCCAGCGCACGTCGCAACAGACTTGCCTGGCGGCGCGCCCAAGCGCGCGGCGCTCGAATCAGGCCGTGTCCCGCCACCTGGTCACGTGCAGCGCGCTGGTGCCGGCCATCATTTCTCCGGCACGATCGCGACGGCCGCGGCCTCGATGTACTGGGCCTCGATCTGGTCGCCCTTGGCGATGCGCTTGAACTGCTCGGGATCGTCGATGCTGAGCTCGACCGTGCGTTGCGGACCGCGAACGGTAATCGTCTGCGTCGGCGCGTCGACTGCGACGACGTCGCCCACGACGGTCACGCGCCGCCCGCCGATGGCCCCCGGCCGCGCCCCCGGAGCCGCGCTCTCCACGCCGGATTTCTCGGTGCGCGCAACTGCCAGCGTCCCGCCCTTCTTCAGCTCGACCGTGACCGCCTCGACGTATTGCACCTGGACCTTGTCGCCGGCCTTCAGCTGCGCGAAGTTCTTGACCTCGGGCCCGGCGACGACCTGAAGCTCGTTGCCCTGGGGTCCCTTGAGCGTCACTTCACGGGACGCCGTGTCGACCGCCGTGATGGTTGCGGTGACGCTCATGGTGCGCGCGACCCCGACCTTGCCCGGCTGCCGCATGACCGACGTCTCGGCGGTTTGCGCGGCAGCGGGCATGGCGAGCATGGCCGCGAGCGTCAGGGTGGAAAGCAGGAGTGGCTTACGCATGGTGTTGGTGCTCCGTGTATTGGGTTCGAGCGCTTGAGGGAACGTTCATTTCACCGCGGTCCAGCCCGGACCCGGATCGAATCGCGTCATGGCAGGAGCGAGCTTCGAGGACTCCGGCCCGAGATCCTTCTGGTACACCGCACCGTCGTGGTTGACGATGAACGTCATCACGCCCGAGCTGCCGTAGCGTGCGGGATACGCAACCGCGGCGAAGCCGCCGATCATGTGGCCGCGCACGATGTAATCCAGCGCACCGCCGTTGGCGTGACTGCCCTGCGCGAGCAGGGGTCGGAAGTAATAGCCGTGGTACGCCTGCGGTGACTCGCCCTTGCGATAGCCTTCGCCGGCCGCGCGCGTGACGAGCGGGCCGAGCGGACTGGGCGCCTCGCCCGACGATGTCGGCCAGTACAGGCCGTTCTTCTGGCCGTTGGAGCTCTCGAAGCGGCGCGCATATTCGCGCACGCCGTTCTTGTTGTGGTCCGCCGAGGCGTAATCGCGCTGCGCGTCCACGATCGCGAGCATCACGTTGATCGCGGCGAGCTCGTTCTCGCCGATGCGGCGGGCCAGCATCTCGTCCTTGCCCGCTTCGGTGTCGAAGCGCCAGCCGGCCGACGACTTCGCAAGCGGAAATGCGAACGGCCAGTCGTCGGGTCCGATCGCCAGGGTGGCCTTGCTGTCCCCGTCCCGCTCGATGGCGTGCTTTTGCTCGAACGCGGTGACGAAGCGCTCGCCCGCGGCGCGATCCGCGACCGAATCCCCGGACGTGATCCACGATTCGGACCCGGCGCCGAGGATGGCGAGAATGGCTGCGCGGTCGTGCGCCTTGACGGCCTGTGCGAGCGCCACGGCCGCCTCGTCCGGCCCTGCGAACGATCGCTGCGGCACGCCGGCCGCGCCGGCATTCACCGCGAAGCACAGTGCGCACAGCGCCGGACCTGATGCGCGCACGAGCCACGCCCACGTCGTTTCCAGCCTGCTCAGGGTGCTGTTCGTATCCAATGGTTTCTCCCGCATTCGTTTGTGCAGTGATCGGTTGCCGCCAGTCAGCGCCTTCCGCCTCCGCGCCCGCCACCACCGCCACCACGGCCGCCACCGCCACCACCACCGGCTCGTGCGCCACCGCTCGACGACCGCGAGCTGCTCATGCTGGACGCGCCGCGGCTGCTCGCATCGCGTGTCTGCGCGCGCGAGCCGCTGTCGAACGCGGAGCTGTTGCCGCGGCCGCCGCCGTAATCCGAGCTGCCGGCCCGCGTGTTCGACATGGAATTCGTGCGTGCGGTGTCGCCACGGCCGGCGGCACCTGCACCGGCACCCGCATCGCTGCGGCCGCGGTACCCATCGCGTGAAGCCGCGTTGCTGGACGCGCCGCGGTTGTACTTGCTCGCGGTATTCCCGTCGCGATACGGCACCGCGCCGCGCCGGTCCGAATTGTGATTCCAGTTACCGTTCGAGATGTTCGTCTTGTTGAAGTTGTTGTAGCGGTTGACGTTGACATTGACGTCCCCGCGGCCCCAGTTGCATCCGCCCCACAGCGCGCCGCCGACGATGACGCCCGCGGTGAATCCGAGCAGCGCCCCGCCCGCGACGTAACCTGGCGGGTAGTAGTAGTACGGCGGATAGGCCGGATACGGCCAGGCGCCGTAAACCACCGTCGGGTTGTAGGTAGGCACGTAGACGACTTCCGGATTCGTTGGCTCGATCTTGATGATCGTGGTCGACTCGACCTTCTCGGTGATGACCTTCTGCTCCTTGGAGTCTGCGAGCGTTCCCTGCGAGACCGCCTTTCCGCGCAGCGCCTGCGCCGTCGCCATCACTTCTTCCTTCTGCGCGAGGAAGGCGTCGCCAAGCTTCTGCGTCCAGTCGAGCTTCTCGCTCATCATCGAGAGCACCTGCGGAAACACGGCCAGCGACTTCACGGCCGGATCCCACGGCTGCGTCGCAAGCGCGTCCTCGAGGGCCTTGTCCTTGACCTTGGGATTGGCCTTCACCCACCGCTCGGCCTGCACGATGTCGAGCGGATACGTCGACGCCATGAGCACCTGTGCGAGCAGCGAGTCGGGGTAGAGCGCAACGGGCGCGACGAGCTGGTCGAGCTCCTCCTGTGTGAAGGTTTTCTGGGTCGGGCTCGCGGTCGCCGGGGATGCGCCTGCAGCCGGCGGAGCCGTTGCGGCGGGCGGCGCCTGGCCACTCGCCACCGGCGACAGGGCGAAGACGATCAGCGTCGCGGCGAGGACGGCGCGACGGCCGCCGGAAAGCGTGTGGGTCGTGTACATGACCATCTCCTGTGGTCCTACTTGACGGTGTAGCCGCGTCCCTCGAGGCAGGTGGCCCGTGCCTTCGCGAAGTTCGCCTGCCCGGCACCTTGCGCTTGTTGCTGCTGCTGCGTGGCCTGCTGCTGCTGCGACTTGTTCTGCCGGCGGCTTTGCCCGCGCGCCGCGGCCGCACCTACGGCGGCACCCGTACCCGCGTCGCCACCCACCACCTCGCCGACGACCGCGCCACGCGCTGCGCCGCGGGCGCCCGCGCCGGGCGTTACGCCAGTCGCAGTCGTCGGTGGCGGCGGCGCAGCCTGGACCTGCGGCGGATTGGACGGGTCGTAGCCCGTCTGACCGGTCGCCCATTTGGCGCACTCGCCTTCGTCCTTCTTCTGTTGCTCGGCGGATTGGCCCTTCGCCGGATAAGCGTACTGCTGTGCCGCGGCCTGCGTGACGCCGAACGCAGCGCACACGATCAGGAGCGTAAGGCGGCGGGATGCGTTCTTCATGGCTGCTCTCCTCGTTGTTCGTGCGTGCACCCGCGCTCGCACGCGCGCACGCCCGGTTGATGCAAGACCGGCCGGCGTGCCGTCATGGCTTCACCGCCTGGTTGGCATTGGCAATGGCGGCGTCCTTACCGGCGTCCTCCAGCGCGGCCTTCCCGGGCCGCGGCTCGAAGCTGCCGCCGAGTGCGAGGTACAGATTGATCCGCTGCACCAGACGATCCGTCTGCGCCTGCAGGAGCGCCGTGCGCGAGCCGTAGAGCGCAACGTTCTGCTGGAGCACGGCGCGCAGGTCTCCGGAACCGACGTTGAAGCGCACGTTGGCGAGCTCCAGCGTGCGCGCGTTGCTTGCGACGGAGCGCGCGAGGATCGCTTCGCGCTCGTCCGCCGTGACGGCGGCCGAAAGGGCCGCTTCGACTTCCGCAAACGCGCGTTGCGCGATGCGCCCGTAGTCGGCGATCGCGAGCTTCTGCTCGGCATTGCGGATGTCGACTTGCGCGTCCAGCGCGTAGCCGTTGAAGATCGGCGCGACGAGGTTCGCCCCGAGGCTCGCCACGGGATTGCTGTGATCCTGCAGCACGAACAAGCTGCTCGACAGGCTCGTGACGCTCGCACTGAGCGAAATCTTCGGCAGGCGCGCGGCCTTGGCCTCGCCGACGCGATTGAACGCGGCAGCGACGCGGCGCTCGGCCGCCGCGATATCCGGACGGCGCTCCAGCAGCTCGGCAGGCACGCCGATCGGCGTCGCCCCCGGCACGGGTGGCAGCCGCGTCGCGGTCTCGAGCGCGGCCGCCGGGTAGCGACCGACCAGCGTCTCGAGCGCTCGCAGGGCCTGTGCCTGCCCGAGCGTCAGCTGGCGCGCCGCATCACGCGCGGTTTCGAGGTTCGCCTGCGACAGCGCGACGTCGTACTCGTCGCCGCGACCGACCTTCAGGCGATCCCCCGCGAGGCCGACGGACCGCTCCGAGGAACTGACGATGTCGTTGGCGATCTCGAGCGCAAGCCTCGCCTGGATGGCGAGCATCCAGCTCTTCGCCACGGTGGCGGCGATGGACTGTTGCGCGAACTCCGCATCGAGCAACGCCGCCTCGTACCCTTGCTCACCCGCGGCGCGCTCGTAGCGTGCGCGGCCCCACAGATCGAGCTCCCAGCTGGCGAACAAGCCGACACCGGCAAGACCCGACGCGTCGCCGCCCATCTTGCCGCCGCCGTGCGCAAGCAGGTTCACGGCCGGATAGATCTGCGCGCCGGCCAGCTTCGCATACGCGGCCGCCTGCTCGACGCGCGCAGCGGCGAGGACGAGATCGGCGTTGTACGCGAGCGCCTCGTACACGAGCGCGTCGAGGCGGGGATCACCGAAACTCGCGAGCCACGCATTGCGAACCTGTGCGGAAGGCGCCGCCGCGCCCGTCCAGGCCGCAGGCGCCTTCAGGTTCGGCAATGACTGCGCGCGAATCTCGTCGGGCTTGGGCGGAGATTCCAGGGCGCAGGCGCCCAGCAACGCTGCCATGGATGCTACCGCTGCGCATACGAATGGACGCATGGTGCTTCAGTGCAGCTTGAGGATCAGGTAGTCGAGCTTCGCGCCGATGCGCAGGATGATCTTGCGCACGATGTGGATCATCTCGCCGCTGTTCGTATAGATCGCGCCATGCCCCACCGCACCCGCCGGCAGGAACAGGTCGGCGTCCCGCGGCGCAACCAGGAGCTTCACCGGGAAGCGGCCGGCGGGCATCGGCCCATAGCCCGTCATCGGCAACTGCTGGCCGCTCTGAACCTGCCCCTGGCCCTGCGCCCACACGACCGAATCGACGGTCGCCTTGATGATCCGGCCCGGGTAGGCGTCGAGCGTGAACTCCGCTTCGTTGCCGGGCTCCACCTGATGCAGCTCGTTCTGCTGGAACAGCGCGATCACCTGGTACGTCTGCTCCACGAAGTTCATGGCCGGCTGGAGCGGAAAGGCCACCGTGTAGGAACCGGGACGCAGCTGCACGTTGATGGCGTAGCCGTCCGTGGGTGCGGTGAGGGTCGTTTGCGACAGGTCCCACTTCGCGGACTCGAGCTCGGCCCGCACCTGAGCGACCGGCGCGTACTCGCCACCGAACTTGCCGGTCATGCGCTGGCGCACCTGCCGCTCGCTTGCCGACGCCTGCACTTCGCCTGCTCGCGCCTGGACCGCCGCGCTGCGCGCCATCTGGAGCTGCGCAGACAGCTCACGCACGTCGGTTTCCGCCTGCTCGAGAGCGAACCGGTCCCCCGCGCCCGTGCTGACAAGTTGCCGGTTCTGGCCGACCCGCATGGCCGCGAGATCGAGCTTGGACTGCATCTCGATGACTTTCGCGTCGGCCTGCTGGATCGCACCGCGCGATTCGGACACCTTTCCGCCTGCGCCGGCGAGCTGCTCATCGAGCTCGCGCTGCGACGCGCTGGTGTTGGCAAGCTGCGCCTCGAGCGCGCGCACGCGCAGCTCGTAGGGCGTGGGATCGATGCGAAAGAGCACGTCGCCGCGCTTCACGAGGCGGTTCGGCTCGACCGGCACTTCGGTCACGCGGCCCTTCACCTGCGGCACGACATTGACGACGTACTTGATGACGCGCACGTCGGACGTGGAGGGAGCCACGACGTTCAGGGACAGCACCAGCGCCGTGAGCCCGACGATGGGAATGATCACCACCACGACTTGCGTGCCGGTGTTCCAGGGCAGCCACTTCAGCTTGATGAAGATGAGCCAGACGACTGCCGAGTAAATGCCGAGCAGCAGGATTTCCATCAGGCGCCCCGGCGCTCGAGCTCAGGCGCGGGCTGCGGGGCCGCAGCCGCCGGTGAGGTCAGCAGCTGCGCTGGCGCGTTGACTTGCAGCACCGCGATGTCCTCGCGCAGACGTTCCAGATGCGGGGGCAACACGCCTCGCGCGTGCATGGCATCCAGCTCGTGCTTGAGGGCGTCCACTTCGTGCGCCAGCGCATCGCCGCTGCGCGCCTTGTCGCCCACCTCGGCGAAATAGTCGTCGTGCTTCTCCGTGCCGTATGCGAGCTTGTACCCGATCGGCCGCGTATAGGCCCAGATCCATGCGAGCGGCCAGAGCAATCCGCCGAAGACCAGCGAGAGCAGGCACAGCGTCTGGATCGCCTTGTACTGCGGATGGTGGTTGCGATGCGCGATCTTTTCGGGCAGGACGTGAACGATCCAGAACACCGCAATGGCGATGATGGGAACGAGGATGAGGACCACCCACGCGGCACCGTTGGCGACCGCGTCGAGCGTGTCCCCCGTGAAGAGCGAGGCGCGCGCGCTGTTGGCGACCAGACTCAGCGCGGCGACCGCGCACATGCCCGGTGCCGGCGTACGCTTCCTGCGCGGCCCATCGGCCGCTTGCGTCATGGGTTTCACAAAACGAGACAAGGTGCCTGCCGTTGGGTGATCGCGCGTTTGGTACGCGCAAGCTCCTGCCGATCGTGATCGCACGTTCCGCCGTCGTCTTTGCAATTCACGACAGGCGGCCGTAACCGTCGCGCGCAGCGTTGAGTGTTGTCCAGATTTGCGAAGACGCTCGCAGCAGCACGCGCGGACCATCCTCCCGTTATTCCTCGATCCCGGGCGCTTCGTGCCAGAGCACGATGCGCGGCTTGCGTACAGGAGCATGGCAGCGATGAGCAAAGCAGCAGACAGCGCGGCATCCAACGGAGCGCGTGCAGACGCAGCATCCCCGCAGGGCCTCAACGAATTCTTCTCCGCCACCGAGGCACGCGTCGAGCGGTGGCGATCGCTTCATCGCCTCACGCGGGCGCTCGCGGCCGCGAGCGAGACGCAGCGCGGCGCCGTGTATGCGCAGGTGAAGGCCGCGCTGGACGACCTCATGCCGCTCGAGGAGCTGAACGGCTATCCCGGTCCGCGCCTGATGGCGCTCGTGGCCGAGCGCCTGAACACCGGCGATTCCACTGCGGTGTCGCGCCTGGTCCAGAAGATCAGCAGCGCGCTGCTGTCCAACAGCTATCGTGACGACGCCTCCGCCTGGACCGAGGACGAGGAGAGCGAAAACCGGATGGCGGAGGCGATCCTGCCGCCCACGCTCGGCCGCGGTCAGAGCCGCAAGCCGTATTTCGAGGTCCTCATCGTCGCAGCGGGCGAGCGGGCGACGTGGCCCGCGTTGAGCGAGACGTTCCGGCACCTGCGCCGCGCGGACGATCCCTACACCTACGAGCCCGTCGTGGTCGGCAGCTTCGAGGACGCAGTGCTCGCAGCGCTCTTCAACTACAACCTGCAGTCGGTGGTTGCGGTCGATGGCTTCGCCTTCGCCACCCAGCACGACGTACCCGCGCTGCGCGAGATTCTCGCGCCGCACGTGCCTGAAGGCGCCTCCCGGATGACCGAGGACCTGTCGGCCTGTCTCGCGCAGGTGCTGCGCAGCCTGCGCCCCGAGCTCGACGTATTCGTGGTCACCGATCACGACATCGCGGCGCTCGCGGGTGGCGACGAAGCGGCGCCGGTGCGTCGCGTGTTCTACGGCGTCGAGGAGCCGATGGAGATCCATCTGGCGATCCTCGACGGCATCAAGGACCGCTACGAAACGCCCTTCTTCGACAATCTCAAGAAGTACGCCGCCCGGCCGATCGGCACGTTCCACGCGCTGCCGCTGGCGCGCGGGAAGTCGATCTTCAAGTCGAACTGGATCCGCGACATGGGCGAGTTCTACGGGACCAACCTGTTCTTCGCGGAATCGTCTGCGACGACCGGCGGCCTCGACAGCCTGCTCGAGCCGACCGGCAACATCAAGGTCGCCCAGGACAAAGCCGCGCGCGCGCTCGGCGGCGATCGCAGCTTTTTCGTGACCAACGGCACCTCGACATCCAACAAGATCATCCACCAGGCCCTGCTGACCCCCGGCGACATCGTCCTGATCGACCGCGACTGCCATAAGTCCCACCACTACGGGATCGTGCTCGCGGGCGCACAGCCGCTGTACATCGACGCATTTCCGCTGACGCAATATTCGATGTACGGCAGCCTGGCGATCCGCCCGATCAAGCAGGCGCTGCTGCAGCTCAAGGCCGAGGGCAAGCTCGATCGCGCGAAGATGCTGGTGCTGACGAACTGCACGTTCGACGGCCACGTCGCCAACGTCGAGCGCACGATGCTCGAATGCCTTGCCATCAAGCCCGACCTCATCTTCCTGTGGGACGAGGCCTGGTTCGGCTACGCGCGGTTCTCGCCCTTCCTCCGCGGCCGCACGGCGATGGGCGGCGCGGCCAAGCTGCGCTCGCTGTTCCGCGATCCCGAGTATCGGAAGCGCTACGACAAGTTCAAGAAGGAATTCGGCAGCCTCGATGCCAAGGACCCGCGACTGCTCGACGCGGCGCTCCTGCCCGATCCCGACAAGGCGCGCATCCGCGTCTACGAGAGCGACTCGGTGCACAAGTCGATGTCGGCGCTGCGCCAGGGGTCCATCATCGTCGTCGCGGACCAGGACTTCGCCAAAGTCGAGGCCCCGTTCAAGGAAGCGTTCTTCACGCACACGTCGACGTCCCCGAACCAGCAGATCATCGCGTCGCTGGACCTGGCCCGGCGCCAGATGGAGCTGGAGGGATTCGAGCTGGTGCAGCGGGCGCTCCAGCTGTCGATCGAGCTGCGGCGCGAGATCAACGGGCATCCGCTGATCTCGAAGTACTTCCGTGCGGCAACGCCTGCGGAGATGATTCCCGAGGAATACCGGCGCTCGCGCTTCCAGGACTATGGCGCCAAGGGCTGGACCATCGCCAACACGGCGCGCGCGCTGCGCGAGGACGAGTTCTTCCTCGATCCCACGCGCATCACGCTGCTCTGCGGCAATGCCGGCTACGACGGTTCGCAGTTCAAGGGCATCCTGGCGAGCGACTACGACGTCCAGATCAACAAGACGTCGCGCAACAGCGTGCTGGTGCAGATCAACATCAACAACACGCGCAGCGACATGGCGCACCTCATCAAGACGCTCGCGGACATGTCGCGAGCCATCGAGAAGCGGCTGGCCGATGGCGGGGAGTCCGAGCGGGCCGCGTTCGCGGCGCGCGTGAAGTCGCTCGTCGAGGATGTGCCGGATCTTCCGAACTTCAGCCGCTTCCACGATGCGTTTCGCGACAACGCGAAGAGCGCTACGTCCGAGGGCCACATGCGCGCGGCCTACTACATGGCCTACGACGCGGCCGCATGCGAGTACATCAAGCTCAACGACCCGAAGATCGACGAGCGCCTCAAGCGCGGGCCCGAGCTCGTGTCCTCGAAGTTCGTCATTCCGTATCCGCCGGGCTTTCCGATCATGGTCCCCGGCCAGGTGATCACGGCCGAGACGATCGCTTTCATGCGCAAGCTCGACGTCAAGGAGATCCACGGCTTTAACGCTGCGAAGGGGCTGGAGCTGTTGCGGCCCGACGCACTCGCAACCCATCGCGGCAGCTCCTCGCAGCGTTAGGCCACCCGACATGATGACGTAGCCGTCGTTGCCAGCCGCGAGCGGCGGCGCTGCGGGACCGCGGCGCCTCGCGGCCCGGTGCGTGGAGGGGCGCCCGTTCCGGCGCCGTGTGCAACCCGAGGGAAGCTCCGGCATGGATTGGATGGGCGCCACACTGACGAGATATCCGGAGCTCGCCGTATTCCTCGTGGTCGGCGTGGGCTACTGGATCGGCGCCTTCAAGATACGCGGCTTCGGGCTGGGCCCCGTGACAGGCTCGCTGCTCGTCGGCCTGATCCTCGGCTCGCTGGTCGCCATTCCGGTTTCGTCGACCGCCAAGTCGATCCTGTTCCTGCTGTTCCTGTTCGGCATCGGCTATTCCGTCGGACCGAAGTTCTTCGATGCGATGAAGGGCGGTGGGCTGCGCTGGGTGCTGCTCGCAGTGGTGATCGCGGGCTCAGGGCTCGTCACGGCGTATGCGGTTACGCGCGTGCTGGGCCTCGACGCAGGCTACGCCGCCGGCATGGTGTCGGGCGCCCTGACGGAATCCCCGGCCATCGGGACCGCGACCGAGGCCATCAACGCCCTGCCACTCCCGGAGGCCGAGCGCAATCGCCTGATCGGCCACGTCGCGGTGGCCGATGCCATCTGCTACGTGTTCGGTGCGATGGGCGTGATCCTTTTCTGCAGCGTCATCGGTCCGCGGTTGCTGCGCCTCGATCTCAAGGCCGAGGCGATCCGCGTGGAGAAGGAGCTCGGCATCGACCGTGCGCGACCCGGTGTCGCATCGGCGTGGCGTGCTTTCGAATGGCGCGCGTATCGCATTGCCGCGGACGGGCGCGCGGCGGGTCAATCCGTGGCCCAACTCGAGAGCGCCGTGCCTTCCGCGCGCGTGTTCGTCGAGCGCATCCGGCGCGGCTCGCTCATGCTGGAGCCGTCGGCCGACTTGCGGCTCGAGGCAGGCGACGTGGTGGCCGTCGCGGCGCGACGGGACGTGCTGACCGACGTGATCGGCAGGGCGAGCGCCGAGGAAGTGGAAGACCGGGAAGTCCTCGACGTGCCGATCGCGACTTACGACGTGTTCGTGACGAGCACCGCGGTCGCCGGCCGGACGCTCGCCGACATCGCGCGGTCGGACATGTCGCTACGCAGCGTCTTCCTGCATTCGATCCGGCGCGGCGGGCAGGACATTCCCGTCGCACCCGGCACGATCATCGAGCGCGCCGACATCGTGCGCCTCACCGGACCGGAGCCGGCGGTCGTTCGGGCCGCAGGCGAGATCGGCAAGACGGTGCTGCCATCGGACACCACCGATTTCGTCGCGCTAGGGCTCGGCATCGTCGCGGGCGCGCTGCTCGGCGCGGTGGTGGTCATTCCATTGGGCGTGCTGCGCATTCCGCTCGGCACCAGCGTGGGCACGCTGCTCATGGGTCTCGTCGTCGGCTACCTGCACTCGAGACGGCCGCTTTTCGCGCGCATCCCGGAGGGCGCCATCTCGTTCATGAACGCGCTCGGGCTGGCCGCGTTCGTGGCGATGATCGGGCTGGGCGCCGGGCCGCACTTCATCGACGCGCTGCGCGAAGCGGGCGTGGGCCTGTTCCTAGGCGGCATGGTCGTGACCACCGTGCCGCTCATGGTCGGACTGTATTTTGGGCGCTACGTGCTGCGGCTCGACCCGCTGCTGCTGCTCGGCGGCATCGCGGGCGCGCTGACGATGACCGCGGGCATGGCCGGTGTGCAGGAGCGTTCCGGCAGCCCCGTCGCCGTGCTGGGCTATTCAGGCACCGTGGCCGTCGGCCACATTTTGCTCACTACCTGGGGCACGGTGATCGTGCACATGGTGAGTTGACGTGCCGATCCAGCCTCATTCCGCAGCGGTGGCGTCGGCATGGCGTGCCGACACCGTCGCACGCCGCCAACGGTCGGGCGTCGTTCCTGCCCATCGACGAAACGTGTGCATGAACGGCGTCACGCCCGCATATCCAAGCGCCGCGGCGACATCGTCGAGCGTTGCCCTCGAATCGGCGAGCAGTTGCCGCGCAACCTCGAACCGCACCGCATCCAGCACGTGCTGGAACGTCGTCCCCGCCGCCTTGAGCCGACGATTCAACGTACGCCGGTGCATCGCGAGCGTTTCCGCCACGGCGTCGCCGGAATGACCACCATGCAGCAGCACCATGCGCAACGCGCGCGCGACCTGGTTCACGAACTGGATGCCGCCCTGTTCGTGGGCCTGGTGCTCCGCCACGCGCCGCCGCTCGGGGTCGCTGCCTTTCACAGGGATCGACATCCATTTCGCGGCGAAGCGGAGCGCCGCCATTTCGGCGTCGAAACGGGGTTGAACGGTGAAAAAGCTCCGGTATGGCGCGAAGTCGTCTGGACGGGCGTGGGGAATCAGCACTTCGGTGGGCTGCCAGCTCGGGCCGCACAGGCGTCGCATGTAATTGAAGCCGGCCGCCAATACGGCGTCGTACATGTACGCCGAGCCGGGAAATCCCGGCAGGTAAATGGCATAACCGAGGTCGACGACATCGCCGCGCGGCAGCAGGAACGACAAGCCACCGCCGCTGTTGAGATGCTGATAGACCGTCAACGTCCGGAGCGCATCGCCCACCGTGGGCGAGTTGTCCACCAGTTCGCCCAGTAGACCGAGATCCGAGAGATGCCACATCCGCCCGAACAGCAATCCGATGTGTGGGCACCGCGTGCGGTGCGCGGCGATGCGGAACAGATCGCCGATCGCGGTATAGGGCACGCGGAGCTCGGCGTCCTGCAGCGCCCCGGCGTCGAGCCCGGCCTGCTCGAGCACGGGGGCCGGGTCCACGCCGAGCTCCCGGATGAGCGCGGGAAGCTCCGTGAACCCCCCAACCCGTTGCATGGCAACGGGCATGGCCATCAATACGTGGCGGTGGTCCATCGGGACCTCCACCACCTGTTGCGCTAAGCGCTTATCCATAGAGACACCCTGGAAGCATCGCCCTGTGCACGTCAATCAACCGGTCGAGTGCATGCAGTGAAACGGTTCGTCGAAGTCGCGCGAGTCGACCATATCGCCACCGGCGCGCCCGTCGTGGTGATCGTCCGCGAGACGGCGGTGGCCGTCTTCAAGGTCGCGGAGCGGCTGTTCGCGGTCGACGACGCCTGCGTGCGCTGCGGCTCGTCGATTGCCGCAGGGTCGCTCTGCGGATCGGAAGTCACCTGCTCGGGCTGCGATTGGCGCTACGACGTCACCAATGGCCAGGTCAACGGCGTTCCAGCCCTGCATATCGACACCTTCGAGGTGAGAACAGTCGGTGGCCGCGTCATGGTGGCGGACAAGTTGACGTCCGACCCGGACTGACCTCGAACCACCCGTTGCTCGGAACCATCATCGCCACATTGGCGCATATCGGCAATTGCACCGGGGTGAAGCATGGATTGCACCTTGGGACAATTGACAGGTTCGCTTTTTCGCCATCCGAGGGCGCCGACGCCGGTCGGCGGGACAGCGGCGCGTCATGAGCTCCCGGCCCGCACCGTCGGGGACATCCCGGCCGGTCCAGGAATTCCTGCGCGCCCGCAACGCGTGGAATCGATTCTACGGGTTTGCGAGCTACGCTCGCTCGGCGCTATGGATCGTGCCGCTCATCGCCATCCTGGTCGTGCTGGCGCTGGCGCCCGCCCTGCGCGCGCTCGACGTCGTCACGCAATGGCACATCACCGGCCTGGACGCGGCAGGTGCTCAGGCGCTGTACCAGACGGTGATTACGCTCGCCCTGTCGTTCATGGTCTTCACGTTCGGTTCGCTGCTGGTCGCCATCCAGGTCGCGAGCGGCCAGCTGACGCCGCGCATCATCGCCACGACGCTGCTGCGGGACAACGTGGTGCGCTTCAGCGTCGGCCTGTTCGTATTCTCCCTCGTGTTCTCCGTGATGTCCCTCAACCGGCTGGAGAACAGGGTCAACGAGCTCGGCACCTTGCTGGCTGCGCTGCTCGGCGTGGCGTGCATGGCGAACTTCCTGTTCCTCATCGACTATGCCGCGCGCCTGCTGAGGCCGGTGAGCATCGTGGCCCGGGTGTGCGACCAGGGCTTGACGGTGATCGAAGCCGTATACCCGCAGATGTGCGGCGACAGCGACGCGGCGCCGCACCCCCCACCCGTGCCCGCGGCCGCACGCCTGGTATCGCACGTGGGCAACTCGGGAATCGTGCTCGCGGTGGATCTGGCCTCGTTGACGCGCGAGGCGCAGCGATGCGATGGCGTGATCGAGCTGATCCCGCAGGTCGGCGACTTCGTTGCCTACGAGGAGCCGCTCTTCGCACTGCACGGCGGCGCCGTCTTAAGCGACGATCGAACGCTGCGCGCGGCGGTGGCATTCGGCGTGGAGCGCACGCTGGAGCAGGATCCGCTGTTCGCCTTCCGCATCATCGTGGACATCGCGCTCAAGGCCTTGTCACCGGCCATCAACGACCCTACGACGGCGGTGGTCGCGATCGACCAGGTGCATCGGCTCCTGCGCGCAGTGGGCAAGCGCCGCCTGCAAGGCGAGGCGGTCCTCGATGCGCGCGGCGACATGCGGGTCGTGTGCCGCACGCCGAACTGGGAGGACTTCGTCAACGTGGCGTGCCACGAGATCCGCTGCTGCGGCGTCGGCCAGGTGCAGGTCGCCCGGCGCCTGCGGGCGATGCTCGACAATCTGCACGCGTCGTTGCCGCACCATCGCGTCCCCGTGCTCGACGCGCAGCGGGACCAATTGGACCGGATGGTCGACACCTCCTACCCGCTCGCCGAGGACCGCGAGCTCGCGCGGCAGCCCGACCGTCAAGGGCTCGGTGCATCGCCCTCGCGCAACGGCTGAGTGCCCGCAGTGCGAGGCAACTCAAAAGCGGAACGTCACCCCGAGCACCGGACCGTTGAACGAGAGATCCTGGATCACGGAGTCGGACTTGAAGTCGTAGCGCACGTAGCGCCACATTCCGACGATGTCACCCCAGCTGTAGGAATAGCCGATGCCGGCCGCCGCCTGCCAGGTGAGGCGGGAGTCGCCGCCGCCGATGTCCGCGTAGAGAGGCACGTACCATTGCAGGCGGTCGCCGAACGCCCAGCGGGACTTGACGCCGATGATCGCGTCCCAGTTGGTCTGCGAGACCTCGAAGCTGCCGCCACGGCTTTCACTCGGTATCCCGCCCAGATCGCCGTTCAGGCTGAAGCTGATCCGGGGCTTCACATCGAGCATGCGTGCGCCGAACAGCAGATCGACGCTCGATTCCTTGGTGGACTGGAGCCGGTACTCGCCCGCGATCGTCCATGCCGAGCCCTTGATACCGACGTCCAGGTTGCCGCTCACCGATCCCGGCAGGTTGACGTTGCCGAGCGAAAAGCTGCGGGTCCCCGAGTTCGAGCCGCTGACGTCCACGTACAGGTAGTCCGTGAAGAAGCCCCACCGGCCGTTGTTGGCCTCGAAAGCGCCCATGAAGGCGCCATTGAGCGAATCGAAGTAATCCCCCGTGTCGGCGCTGATGGTGCCGGGCCCGGATCGGCGGGGCAGCGTGAAGTTCGCGTCGATCTTCGGTCCGTAGACGTACAGGGTGGCGCCGAAGCGCCAGTCGTTGGCTGGCCACGCAGTCGACTGCGCGGATGCTTCAAGGCTGACGGTCACGCAAGCGGCCATGACCGCAAGTGCGCCGCATGCTCGAGTCGAGACGGTCATTTGCGCTCTCCAAAATGCTTTGCCGGTGAAAGAAGATGGCGCATACCCGCGCCGGATGCAAGGCTGTGCGCCATTGTTCGCGCAGGAAGCCCGCCTGGCCTCGCATTTCTCGACAAGCCGGCGGACCACGCGCCTCACAGGACCGCGACAGCCGGCGTCGGCGCAGGCGCGTCCGTCCGCATGGCGCGATATTGGCTGATCGCCGCGCGAGCGCTGGGCAGCAGGCGCTCTGCCCCCAGGCGATCCGCAAGGCCCGCATTGCGCACCACTTCGAGCGCGCCGGGGTTGAGCCCTGCAAGCCATACGACGATGTCGCGGTCCCTGGCGCGCGCGAGACCCTCCATGAGCGCCTGCAATGCCGAGTACTCGATGTCCGGCACGCGGCTCATGTCGAGCGCAAGCACGCGCGGCTGGTATTCGGTGAGCAGCGCGTTGATCCGTTCCGCCACGTTCTGCGCATTGACGAAGAAGAGCCGCCCCTCGGGTCGGAGGATCAGCAGCCCTTCGAAAGTCTCGTCGTCGGGGTGGTCGGCCGAGCGCGGCCGCAGCACATCGGCGCCGCGTTGACGGCCGATGACCGACACGCGCGGGTCCGTGACCTGGCTGGCAAGGCCGATCATCGACACGACGATGGCGACGACGATGCCCTGCAGCGTGCCGAACAGCAGCACGCCGATGCAGGCAGTGACCGCCCAGCGGAATTCCATCGTGCGGACCCGGCGGATCGCGCGAAACTCGGCCGGCTGAATCAGGCCGACCGAGTAGACGATCACCACCGCAGCGAGCGTTGCGTGCGGCATCAGCGCGAGCAGCGGAGCGAGCAGCAACATCGTCGTGACGGCGACGGCCGCGGTGACGATCGAGGCCTTCTGCGTGTGGCCGCCCGCCGCGCGCACGACGGCGGTCTGGGACGTGCCGCCGCCGGCAGGCATCGCCCCGAACAGTGCGCCGGCGAGGTTCGCAGCCCCGGTCGCGACGAGCTCGCGATTGGGATTGATGGCAGGATCCGCAGGTATTGCAAACGCGCGCCCTGCCGCGATCGTTTCCGTGAAGCTCATCAGCGCAATGCCCAGCGCTCCGGGCAACAACTGCTCGACCAGCGCCATGTCGGGCAACGTGAGCGATGGCAATCCTTGCGGGATCGCCCCGACCGTCGAGACGCCGGATCCTGACAGGTCGAAGTACCAGGAGGCGGCGATCGCGACGGCGATCGCCACGAGCGACGCCGGCGAGTGGGGCCACCATCGCTCCAAGCCGATCACCACGGCAAGCGTCGCCAGACCCACGGCAAGCGTCAGAAGCGAGGTGGCGGGCAGGTGCTGCGCGATTGCAAGAAGATCCGCGAAGAAGCCGTGCTTGGCGATGTGCAGCCCGAATAGCTTGGGCACCTGGTCGAGCACGATGACCAGCGCGATTCCCGCCTTGAAGCCGGTGAGCACGGGTGTCGAAATGAAGGTCGCGACGAATCCAAGCCGCAGGATCCGGGCAGCGATCAGGAATGCGCCGACCAGCAGCGTCAGCGTCGCCGTCGCAATGGCGAGCCTCACGGCGTCGCCGTCAGGCACCGCGAGGCCCAGCTCGGTACCGGTGAGAATGGCGAGCGTGGTCGTTGAGCTCACGCTCAGCACGCGCGATGTCCCGAGGAATGCGTACAGCGCCATCGGGACGAACGACGTGTAGAGGCCCACCGCCACCGGCAGCCCGGCTACGGTTGCATAGGCCATTGCCTTCGGCAGCACGACCGCCGCCGCCGTCAGGCCGGCGACGACATCCAGGCGCCATCCTTTGCGCGCAGCTTCAGCCGTGGCCGCGGCGCTGGCCGATGTGCTCATGGCAGGCGCTCATGCACCTGGCGCACTGCCGCCGGAAGGCCGATGCCGGGACGATCGTGCACGCGCCCGCTGCAGCCGCGGCTCAGAACCGCTCGGGCACATACTTGAGCGCCTGATCCACCGGCTTGTAGCGACCGACCTTGCGCTTTCCGAGCTTTACTTCCGGCACGGCGAGCACGCGATAGGGAATGCGGGAGAGCACGTGGCTGATCACGTTGAGCCGCACCCTGCGCTTGTCTTCCGATCGTGCGACGTACCAGGGCGCCCATGAGCTGTCGGTGGCAGCGAACATGTCGTCGCGCGCCTCGGTGTAATCGTCCCAGCGATCGTAGGACTTGATGTCCATCGGCGACAGCTTCCAGGTCTTGCGCCCATCGCCGATGCGCGCCTGCAGCCTGCGTGTCTGCTCTTCGGGACTGACTTCCAGCCAGTACTTCAGGAGGATGATCCCCGAGTCGACCATCAAACGCTCGAAGAGCGGCACGACCTTCAGGAACTCCCGCGCCTGCGCCTCGCTGCAGAAACCCATGACCCGCTCGACCCCGGCGCGGTTGTACCAGCTGCGGTCGAAGATCACCATCTCGCCTGCCGCCGGCATGTGCGGCACGTAGCGCTGGGCGTACATCTGCGATTTCTCGCGTTCCGTCGGCGCCGGCAACGCCACGACGCGGAATACGCGCGGGCTCACGCGCTCGGTCATCGCCTTGATCGTCCCGCCCTTGCCGGCCCCGTCGCGACCCTCGAATACGAGGCAGACCTTGAGTCCCTTGTGGACGATCCACTGCTGCAGCTTCACGAGCTCGACGTGAAGACTGCGCAGCTCCCGCTCGTACTCCTTGCCTTCCAGCTTGTCGCCAGGGGTGGCGATGGACGACGAACGTCGTGCGTCACCCGCCTTCGCGTGACCGCGCCTGGCCTGCCTGTCATCCGTGGAGTCCGGCGCCTCGTCCCGGGTGTGCCCTCGTCCCATGATGCCCTCTGTCGCCGACTCGCCATCCGATGCAGGACCGGCGCAGCAGCAACGCGGTGCCTACGCCGATCATTGTCCGGTGGGTCCTCGACGCAGGCTTCGCAGATCGCGACAAAGCGTGCAGTTCGACGGGCTCGAAATCACACGGCTGCGGCTTGCAGCTACAGCAGCCAATCGATGGAAAGAATCGACAGCATGTCCACCCTGGACCGCAGGAACCAGCTCGTGTCCGGTTCGACGTCGTAACGCGTCACGCCCGATGGCGTTTGCTCGATCCAGACGAGGTTGATCCCATCGGGCGACAGCTGCACCTCGTATGCGATGCGCGAAACGACCGAATCGAATGCCGCCGCCAGGCGGGTGGCGAGCGCCGGGTCGTCGATGATCACGCCCATCTCGGTGTTGAGGTGGGCCGATCTCTGGTCGAGGTTGAACGACCCCACGAAGATGCGGCCACGATCGACTGCAAACGTCTTGGCGTGCAGTCCCGAAGCTCCGTGCGATCCCGTATCGACGTCCCGCGCATTGCGCTGCGCGGTCGGTTTCATCTCGTAGAGGACTATGCCGGCACGCAGCAGGTCCCGCCGCCGCTTGCCATAGCCTGCGTGCACGATTGGCGCATCGGTGGACGCGAGGGAGTTCGTGAGGATTCGTACCTTCACGCCTCGCGCGGCGGCCGCCACGAGCGCGGCCGTTCCGCCATCGCCCGGAACGAAATACGGCGACACGAGATCGAGCGCGTGCTCGGAGGGCCCCATCATCGCGACGAGCTGGGGCAAGAGCATGAGCCCGGCCTGCTCCCGGGTCTTGCCCGGATCATCGTAGACGACCCGCGCCGTCGTCCATTCCACCTGCAGTGCGCGATCAAGCAACTGGCGCACGATCGGGGTGGCACGCACGGCGTCGAGGTACGCGACGGATTCCGGGTCGGCATGCACGGAGTCGAGCTTGTCGCGCAGTTGGGCGACACCGTTCGGGGCGCCCGGTCCGACCAGGTCCCGCGCGGCGTAAGCCGATGCGCTGTTCCAATAGAGGTCGAATTCCGCCGAGATGGCGCGCACGACGGGGCCGGTGGCGAGCACGTCGAGATCGGCATACGCGAGCCCGGCTCCGGCGGCGAAGTACTCGTTGCCGATATTGCGCCCGCCCACGATCGCGGCCTGGTTGTCGGCCGTGAAGGATTTGTTGTGCATCCGCCGGTTCACGCGCGCGAAATCGGTGAGGAAGCTCAGCGCACGCGCGCCGCGCGGGACCAGCGGGTTGTAGAGCCGCACCTCGATGTTCGGCTGCGCGGCAAGCGTGGCAATCGTAGCGTCGAGGCCGCCCGTGTTGAGGTCGTCGAGCAGGAGGCGCACGCGCACGCCGCGTTGGGCCGCCTGCCACAGCGCTTCGAAGAGCAGGTAGCCGACCTGGTCGCCGTGCCAGAGGTAGTACTGCGCATCGAGCGAGCGCTCGGCGGCGGCGGCGAGCAGGACGCGGGCGGCAAACGCGTCGCGTGGATCCGGAATCGCGTAGATGCCGCTTTTGCCGGGATTCGCCGCAACGGCGGGGATGACCGCTCGCCCGAGCCGCGTGTCCGCGGTGTCGGGCATTGCGATCGACGGTTCACGACCCTGCGGCGCAGGAAGGCTTGCGCAGCCCGCGACGATCGCGGCCAGCGCGAGGGAGACGCCTAGCGCTGGCCAATCGAAGCACGACACCTTCCGCACAGCTCTCGCCCTACTACGGCTTGTCGACCCTGGTATCGCGCACGCCTACAAGCACGACGCCGCCAATCGCGGCTCGATGTCAGCCGCACGGCGTCGTGTCACGGCTTGGCGTCCTTGACGACGTCCTTGCGAAATGCCGCCCGCTCCTCCGGCGTCATCTTGCTCGCGTCTGGACGCGGAGGGGCCTTGGCGTTCGGGTCGACGGGCTTGCTCGGCTTGTTCTTCTGCATGTCCATCTGCGACTGCATCCCGGCCTGCCCTCCGGGCCGCGACTTGGGCGTCTTCTTGTCGGCCTCGGTGACGGCCTTGCTGGGCTTGTTCTTTTGCATGTTCATCTGCGCGTCCATCGCTTCCTTGCCCGTGGGCCGGGCGGCCTTCGACGCATCCGGCGTCGTCGTGTCGGCCGTTTGCGCAAGTGTCGACGTACCCGCAACGGCGAGCACCGTTGCGCAAAGGAAGGTGACGAGGGTCTTCATTCAAGTCTCCTGAAATCGGATGGGAACGTAGGGATCATCGCGTGTCGCTCGGCGTACGCGCCTCGGCTCGTCTTGTTCATGGCGATGCGGCAGCGCTCCGGCGAGGTCCAGTCCATGCTGCGCGAGCCCACCGAAGCCGTCTTTGCGTTTCTGGACACTTCCACGGCTCACCCCGTTTCATGTGCAAGCGGACGATGTCGAGAACTGCGAGGACGGCCACGACCGACGCTCGCCAGTATTGCCCGAGCCACGCGAATGCGCACGGCACACCGCTTCACGCTTCGACCACCATGTGCCACCGCTGACCGCAGATCTCGTTCTCGACCTTCTCGAAGCCGGCGCCGTCATTGCGTCGGCAATCGCCGGAATGATCGTCGCCGCGGACAAGCGCATGGATCTCATCGGCGCCTTCGCGCTCGCCTGCCTCAACGCCTTCGGAGGCGGCACCGTGCGCGACTTGCTGCTGGACAACCGCCCCTTCTACTGGATGGCCAATTGGGGCTATCTGATGGCCATCCTGGCGATCTGCATACCGTTCGTGTACAGCGTCCGGATGTTTCGCTTGGCCAATGCGGTCCACAAGCGGTCGCTGAAGATGGATGCGGTGGGTCTCGCGCTGTTCAGCATCACCGGCGCCGGTATCGCGCTCACCAACGACGCGCCGATCATCGTCGCCATCCTCATGGGCGTCATCGCCGGCACGACCGGCGGCGTCCTGCGCGACGTCGTCGTGAACGAGGTTCCCGACCTCTTCCGTCCCGGGGGGCTCTACGCGACAGCCTCGTTTGCCGGTGTCGCCGTATTCGTGCTGGCACTGCGGCACGACGTGCCGTACGCGTATGCGGCCATGCTGGGAATCACGGTGATCGTCGTCCTGCGCATGGTGTCGGTACGGCTGGGCATCGGGATTCCGACTCCCCACTGGAATGCAGGTCGACCGCCTACGTAGGGGCGTGCGGCTTAGTCCCGGCTGCCAAGCACGTCGCCGTATCGGGCCGCCAGCCGGTCGATGACGCGCTTGACGAGCGCAGCGGCGTGGATCTCTCCCAGAGCGCCGACGGCCTTGTCGCGCAGATGGTAGTGCATCATCAGCGCGTCGCGAAGCTTGCGGAAAGCGGCCGGATTGTTGATGCCGCAAACCGAGTCGTCGTTGTTGAGCACACGCTCGATCACGCCCGGCTCGAGAATTCTGACGCGGCAGAGCGTCGCGAGCCGCGCAACCTCACGATCCATCTCCTCGAGGCTTTGACTCCACCACGCGGATCCGAGCTCGGTTTCACGCTTGGGCATGGGCATACCTTCGCTGGCGTGCGTCCTTCGCGACCTCATCATGGCCGCGGGTCGCGAGGCGGTCCTTCCATTTCTCGACACCGGACAGGCAGCCCGCTACATGAGCAGCTTCAGAAGCTGCTTCGCCAGCTCCTCTGCCGGGATGACGGTGAGCAGCAGCGGGGCGATCGGTATCAGCGTTGCGACAACGAGCAAGGCGATCGCCTGCCGGGTGATCGGCACCAGGCGCGTGCTTCGCAGCGTCTCCAGGCTGCTCGACAGATCCGCGAGCGACTGGATATCGCTGCTCCCGAGCGGCGATTCGTCGGTGCGCAGGCCCGCGGCAAGCCATTTCTGCTCGAAGTCGACGACGTAACGCTGTCCGAGGCGGCCGTAGATGCGCGCACCGAGCCGCTTCGCCTGGGCGACCTGCGGCGCGAAGAACGTGAGCGGAACGAGCACGATGACGAGCAGGAATGCGACGACCACGGCGATCTCCACCTTGGCGTCGGCCAGCTGGCCTCCGACATGGAAGATGCGCGTTGCAATGGTGCCCGACACGACTGCTCCGTGCGCCATCGCGAGAGGCACGAACGCGAACACGGTGCCGGCGAGGAATGCCAGGCCACCCATGCGGTCGGGATGCATGGCGCTCACGCACAGCTGCAGCCGTGATACCTGCCAGAGGAATCGCCCCCACACCACGAGCCGAAAATACCAGCGCAGCAAAAGGAACTGGAACATGGGCACGCTCACGTAGGCGTACCAGAATCCCGCCGCCGTGAAGTGGTTGTCCCGGGCAAACCACGTCGGCACATCGAGCGCCGAGAGCGCTCGCCACACCACGGGAACGCCCAGCGAGTAAACGACGCCCACCATGAGCAGCTCGGCGACGAGCGAGTTGCGAAGCCGCATGGCCGATCTGATCGCCTCGTGAAAACGGGGGATGCCGCCGGGCGATACGAGGCCCCGCGCGAGGAACTCGTAGGCGACCGGGCGCAGCCGCAGGTGCACCACCAGCTCGGCCACGATGAGCAACGGCATCGCGACCAGGAATCGCACGTGAACCTCGAAATCCTTGAGGAACGGCACCGCCGCCGGGCCGCCGAGCGCATCGCCGCCCAGGAGTGCGAGCACCAGCAACGGCACCCAGCCGATCGCCGCGATCACGAGGACGCGCCGCCTCACGAGCTCGAGTGCGTCGCCGGTCATGTGTGCGCGGCGCAAGACCTGGAAAAGAGGCCCTCCGAGGATGATCGAGAAGTTGCGGGGGTCCGCCTCGTCAAGGTGCCGGACCCCGCCGCCCATTTCGGGAACGCCTTCCGCCGCGTGCAAATGCGGCGGACGCAGATCGGGACCGAGCTCGGCAGGCATCCTCACACAATCCTGCCGACGCCACGCAGGGTCCTTGCAGATCGCGACACCATCCGGTCGCTACGATCGTCCGGTGCGCCGCCTTTCCGGCCGGTATCGAATTGTCCGCCGCGGCATGACCTGCGCCTGCGCCTGACAAGCCTGTCCTGAATTGTGAAGATTGCCGCGTCGACGGGCGGGAGGATGCTCATGTTCCGCCAGCCGAAGTGGACATACGCTCGTGATACAACGCCCTCCTGCACGCTATCCGGACGTCAATGGCTCCGCGGCCCCGCCGCGCTCGCGCGACGTGACGCTGACGGTGCTCGCGGTGCTCCTCATCATCGTGCTGATCGCCGCATCGTTCTGGGTGCTCCGACCTTTTCTGCTGCCGCTCATCTGGACGACGATGATCGTGGTGGCGACCTGGCCGCTCATGCTCAAGGTCCAGGCCGCAGTACGTCGGCGCTCCATCGCCGTTACGTTGATGTCAGGCGCGATGTTGGTCATCTTCGTGGCACCTCTGGCGCTCGCGATCCTGACCGTGCTGCAGAACGTCGACGGCATCACCAGTGCAATCCACTCCTTTTCCACCGCGACGCTGCCGCCACCGCCGGAATGGATCGAAAAGGTTCCGCTGGTCGGCAAGCCGTTGAGCGAGCGCTGGTTGTCGTTCGCAGACGCCGGTCATGAGCAGCTCTCCGCCCGGATCGCGCCTTATGCCACCGACGCTGCCCAGTGGCTGGTCACGGCCTTCGGCAGCATTGGCATGCTGATGGTGCAATTCCTGCTGACGCTCGTCCTGTCGATCGTGATGTTCGCGCGAGGCGAGGTCGCGCGTGACGCGCTGCTGCGCTTCGGCCGTCGCCTTGCGGGTGAGCGTGGTGAAGGCGCCGTCATCCTGGCCGGTCAGGCGATCCGTTCCGTGGCGCTCGGCGTGGTCGTCACGGCGCTGGCGCAAACGACGCTGGCCGGTCTTGGCCTTGCCGTGGCAGGCATTCCATACGCGAGCCTGCTCACGGGCATCATCCTGTTGTTGTGTATCGCGCAGGTGGGACCGATCCTGGTCCTCGTACCGTGCGTCATCTGGCTGTTCTCTCACGACGCCAACGGGTGGGGTTCGGCCTTGCTGGTATGGACGTTGTTCGTCGGGGCGCTGGACAACGTGCTCCGTCCAATCCTCATCCGCCGCGGCGCCGACCTGCCGCTGCTCCTGATCTTTGCGGGCGTGATCGGCGGCCTGATTGCGTTCGGCATCGTCGGCTTGTTCGTCGGCCCGGTCGTGCTCGCGGTCGCGTACACGCTCCTTCGCCAATGGGTGGCGGAAGGCGACGCTCCGCTCGCCGAACAGCCGGCGGTCAGTCGCCGCGTGCGCGCCGCGTCATGACCCACGGCTGGGAGAATGCGCGGGGTGTCAGCAGCGACGCTCGGCGTGCGAATCGCGCTTCATCATCGCTGCGCTTCACAACGTAACGGAGGCGAAGATGAGACGTTTACATGACCTTCTGCTCGGAGCCGTGCTCGCAGCCGCATGGCAAGTCTGCGCTGCGGCAGGTCCTGCGGACCTCGAACGCGACGCGAACGCCAGCCTGCAGAAGCTGTATGCGACCGTACCGGCCGCCAAGGCGCTCGGCGCGAACGCACAGGCCGTCCTGGTGTTTCCCAAGGTGACCAAGGCCGGCCTCGGCGTCGGTGGTCAGTACGGCGAGGGCGCGCTGCTGAAAAAGGGCAAGGCGGCCGGTTATTACAACACTGCGGGCGCATCGGTGGGCCTGCAGGCTGGCGCACAGCAATTCGGCTACGCGATGTTCTTCATGAACGCCGGCGCATTGGCGCAACTCGACAAAGCCGATGGATTCGAGGTCGGCGTCGGCCCTACGGTCGTCGTGTTGGACGAAGGCAAGGCCAAGACGATGACCACCACGACGGCAAAGGACGACGTCTACGCATTCATCTTCGGCCAGAAGGGCTTGATGGCGGGACTCGGCATACAGGGCAACAAGATCACCAAGATCGACCCGAAATAGGCGCGTTGCAACACTGTCTCGGAGACGGCTCGCGGCGCATCGCACGCACCCCTCGCCGCCGCGGCATGATCAGCCGTGGCTGATGTTGACGGCGCGGCCCTCGCGCGACGAGGTGCGCACGGCATCCATCACCTGCTGGCAGCGCCACCCGTCGACGAAGTTGGGCGACGCCGACGTTCCATCGTCGATGCCGCGCGAGAAGTCGCGGACCAGCAGGCGGAAGCACGCAAGGCGGGGATCCCGGTCATCGGTGAATGCAGCATAGCGCGACGGCATCGCCAACTGCGTAAGCGGCGACCCGTCGCGGCTGCCGATCACCACCCCCGTGTCCAGGGGATTGGGGCCGGGCTGATCCGCGATGAGCGTACCGCGATCGCCCATCACCGCGATGCGCGCGCCGCGTGCCGGTGTCGCCGCGAACGACGCGATCATCGTCGCGGTGCCGCCGTTGGCAAACTCGAGGCGGAACAGGAATGTGTCGTCGGTCTCGGACTGCACGACCTTCCCGGTCGCCGGGTCTCTCACGTCCGGTCGAAGCGATTGCAACTGGCCGGAAACGGTTTTCACGTCGCCGAACCAATCGCGCAAGCCGTCGATGTAGTGCGAACCCAGCGCGCCGAGGATGCCACCCCCTTCGGCCTCGTAGGCCAGCCATGTGCGCTCGCGCGGCTCGCGCGTCACGTAACGGTCGAGGAACAACTCGAGCGTGCACAGCTCGAAGCGGCCGACGTAGCCCTCGCCCAGCAATTGCTTGATGTACGCTCGTTGAGGCGCATGGCGGAATTCGTGACCGACCATGGCGGTGCGACCCGATGCGTTTGCCGCATCACGCATTTGTGCCGCCTGCTTCTGGTCCAGCGCGAACGGCTTCTCGCACAGCACGTGCTTGCCCGCGCTCAACGCCGCGAGCGCAAGCGGATGATGACTGCCTGGGGGCGTCGCGATCGCCACGGCATCGAGGTCACTGCGCGCAATCAGCTCCAGCGGGTCGGTGTGCACGTCGCGTACGTTGGCGCTCGCCGCGACCTTTTGGGCCTTCTCGCGATGTCTCGCACATACGGCGGCCACGTCCCAACCTTCCGACTGGAATGCGGGGATGTACACCTGTGCGCCAAAGCCGACTCCAATGACGCCTACGCGACGATTACCTGCGGCCATGCCGGGATCTCCTCCGATTCGCGCGCTGAGCGCCCAGACCAGCAAGGATACTGCAGCACCCTTGCAGCGGCGCGAAGCCCTTTGCGCCCAATCTCCGGTCAAGCGCCATGGACGAGCTTGCCCGACGCCTCGACTACCTTATGCGACGGGCGTGAAGGAGCGGGAATTCCGCCCGACGGACGAAACCGAGCTTGAGGTAAACATCGATCGCCCGCGTGTTCGTGCTGAAGACGTGGAGAAATGGCACCTGTGCTGCCTCGAGCATTCGGTTGACCACGCGACTGATCAGCGCGTGGGCATAGCCACGGCCGCGGACGTCTGGATGCGTACAAATCGCGCTGACTTCACGATAGTCCCCAATCCACATCCGTTCGCCGGCCAGCGCGACCAGGCGCTCGCCCTCGCGAATACCGATGTACGTTCCGAGCTCGATCGTGCGCGACCGGAACGGCCCGGGCTCAGTGAGCTCGACGAGCTCGAGCATCTCGGCAACGTCCGCTGCGCCGAGCGTCAGAACGTCGGCGCTTGCTTCGGCGAGCCGCACCTCGTCCCGCCGAATCATCTGAGTGATACGAGCCTCCCTCAGGACTTCCCAGTTCGCTCCTAGCGGAGGCGCCGGCCCGAAGATCGCGATGTCATCGCCGATCTGCACGACGGCTGCCAGGCTGGCCGCAACCTCCGCGTCGTCGCCGGCCACGCCCGCAAGCGGCGATATCTCGGGCCGATAGCGTCTCGCCAGTCCGTCACCCAGCGCGAAATGCGCATGGCGGGCGCCAAGGGACGCCCAGATCGGGTTGTCGAGCAAGGCTTCGGTCTGGGAAATCATGTTGCAACAGTCGCCTTCTCCGACGAGGAGACGACTCGCCTCGTGCGATTGCCGCGTGTGCGAGGCGAGAGTGTACCTGTGCGCAATCAGCAGGCGCGGCGCTTCGCGTGCAGTGAGCGCGGCGGTGCGAGTGGACCGACTGCGATTGTGCCTGAACGCAATGTCGCGTCCGCGCACGAGCCTCAGACGTCGGAGCCACCGGCATGCAGTGGTGCCAACTGCGCCGCATGATGGCCGGATCGTCGCGCCAGCAGGTACATCGCGGCGAAGTGCGTGATCATGAGTAGCGGCACATAGAGGATGGGGATCGCGTACAGCGCGCCAAAATCCCCTGCATGGGATGGAAGGTCCAGCCGGACGGCGTGGTAATAGTCGCCGATCAGGTCGGCCGCGCCCACGACATTGAAGGCGACGACGAACGGCCAGAACAGCCGGGGCATGCGCGCAGTCACGAGCGCCAGAACGGCGAGCAGCCCCGTCGCGAGGTCGCCGTAAGCGGCGAAGTCGGCGAAACCGGTCGGCAGATTGCCGGCAACGCCTGGAAGCACGAACACCAACCCGAAGAAGCGGAAGCTGTGCAAGGTGGCAATCGCGTGCTGCGCTTCGACCTGGTCCATCGCCTTGAGTCTTGGCCAGATGTACGCACGGAAGCAGAGCAGCCACACGACATATCCGAGCACGAGATGCAGGTTGAAGAGCGTTGCCTGTGACATGGCGTCTCCCGACAGATGGGCATTCAGTTGGCTTCATGCTGGTACCGTTCGGTACCAGCCGAGCGCGATTTTAAGGTACTATTGGGTACCGTTGTCAAGGGGCCGAATCCATGAGACGCATGAAAGGTCCGGCAAGCCCTCCGCCGGCCGAGGACGGGAGCGCTACGCGCAAGCGCATCCTCGGTGCTGCGTTCAAGCTGTTCGTGGAGAAGGGTTATGCGGGCACGAGTACGCTGGCGGTCGCGACGTCGGCCAAGGTGTCGAAGCGCGACCTCTATGCCAGCGTCGGCAACAAGCAGGAGATGCTCATCGCTTGCATCACGGCGCGAACGGCGAAGATGCAGCTCCAGCCCGAACTGCCTGTTCCGCGCAGCCGGCAGGAACTGGCGTCGATCCTCAACGCCTATGCGACGAGGCTGATGGCCGAGGTTTCTCATCCAACCGTGATTGCCATGTTCCGGCTGGCGATCGGCGAAGCGACACGCGCGCCGGAAATCGCGCAAGCCCTCGAAGCGGCAGGGCGCAATCTCTCCCGCAACACTCTTGCCGATCTGTTCGCCAGCGCCCAATCCGCGCGCGTGATCAGCGCATGTGATCCGTCCGAGTTGGCAACGCAGTACCTTGGGTTTCTATGGGAGGGCCTGATGGTCAGCTTGCTGCTCGGCGTGGCCCCGACGCCGAAAGAGGATGAGATCAAGCGTCGCGGGGCCAGAGCGACCAGCGCGTTTCTGCAGCTTCATGCGCGGACCGGCACGGAGTGACGACGCACATCAATGCAAGGCCGGCCATGGCACACCGCCCCGTTTGCGCCTGCGGAACGGACAAATTGAAATGGGCTCCCCGACCAGGGCTCGAAGCTGGGACCTGCGGATTAAGCGCGCGCCCGATCCGGCCGGCGCGCGCGCTCATGGTCGTCCTTCCGTCAGCTGGAGTCACCCCAACCCGCGCGCGCTCTCGGCACGGCGTCATTGGGCTTCGCCGGGGTGAAGCGGCAGCAGCCAGTGCTCGTCGTTGTAGCGCCCGACTTCGACGCCGATCTCATCGCCGGCGTCCTGATCGTATCGAAAGTGTATGCCGCCAAAGACACGCGCGTCAGCCACGTCGTCGGTGATCGTGCGCAAATCCGAATACGAGAGAACGGTCTCGGACACTTTGTCGTCGGTGAGCGTGACGTGGTGGTTCGTGCGTCCGTAGGCGCGTTCGAGAACCGTGCGGGCGGCCCCGCCCCCGGCGCCGTGCGCCGATGGATAGCCCGGGAAGCACGGCGTCGCTACCAACGGTCGATAGCCCGCGCTTGGCGCGGTGCGAGGGTTGCCGTCCTCGTCCGCCCGCGCGATCGCGGTCTCGGGCCGCCACGTCAAGTAATGGTACTTCGACTCGAAGACGGTCACGTGTGCGTCGCTGAGCGACATGTTCAGGATCGCCAGCGTGCGTGCCGTCCTCGTGATCTCGTCCGCTCCGCGCTCCGCGGCAAGCTGGCGAGTGACGAGGTTCCACCCTCGGTGCGGGGACTGTGCCGCGTAGAACCGCGCCACCGCGGCGCGATCAGCGGATCGCCCCGTGCTTGAAGCCTCGCCTAGCCCCTGGACCTCGTTCATGTCCTTCGCGTAGCGATCACTCACGAGCGCAGGCGGCACCTTCGCGCGGAACTGGGTGGAGCTTTGGACGCCGAACGGCTTCACGAACTGCCAATGGAAGAACAGCCCTCGACCGCTAGCCGGGGGGTTCGCGCAGGACGCAGTGGGCTGCCAATGGTACGGCGCGGCGCTCGCCGGTGTGTAGAACATCGGCGCCTGCGCGCCATCGTTCGAGCGCTTCGCGAGAACCACTGCCGCCGCCGACTTTCCCACCGCCATGCCCTCGTCCTTCGCCGAGCCAGGCGTGATCGTCGCGAGCGATTCGGCCTGCTTGCGGTCGAGCAAGCCCTGCTGACCGGGGAACAACCCGGCCAGCGCGTCGTGCGCAGCGACGACCGCGGCCGCTTCCTCCGAAGCGCCAGGGGACGCCGTAACGGTCCCAAGATACGGACCGTAGCGGTGAGTGATTGCGTCAATCGCTTCGAACACGGCTACTTGGACGATCGCCATTGCGCGCGTCGCCGGAAACGGTGGGACGTCCCCAACCGTCTCGACCGCGATCTCGTTCCACCGCAGAACGGCGGCGTCGGTCGCGGCAGCGGTTGAATTCGTCGCGCCGGACGCGGCCGCACAGCATGCGGCAACGAGCATCAACGAGCGTGGCCTTGTGCCGATCCGGCGGCGCTTGTCGGGTGCAAACCGATTTGAATGGTTCATGATGACCTCCCTCTCATGGTGCTGTATGGACCGTCTCGCAACGGCGTTAGAGCGTCCGCAGGAACGCTACGAGATCGGCCTTCTCGTCGTTCGTGAGGCCGATGCCGAATCGTGTGTCGTAGAAGTCCACGACGGCGTACAGGTCGCGCGCGGCCCCGTTGTGGAAATACGGCGCGCGCGACGCAAGCCCGCGCAGGACGGGTCCCTTGAAGCGTCCGATATCGCGCCATTTGCCGGTGACGAGTGCGCGTCCGGGGTCCGTCGTCTGAACGATCTCGAACGGGGGCAGCTTGTGCCGCAACGTGTAAAGCGGCAGGTCGGGCGTGCGGCGCGATGCATCGGCCACGCCGATGTCAAGCGGCGCCGGGACCGAATGATCACCCGCGTTCGGCGCGTCGTGACACGTCGTGCACGTGCCATCCAGCATCGGCACGCCGAGATCGTCGTTGAGGCCCTTGACCCCCGTGATGCGGATCGCCTTGCGGTTGAAGAGCCCCTGTCCGCGCGCGACCGCTCGACGCGTCGCGACGCGGGTGCCATGCTCGTTGGGACGTGCGTCGCCCCATGCGGCATACAGCGTGAACACGTTCGAATCGAACGCCGCACCGGTGCGATAGTCGCCCGAGACTACGTCGTTGATGCCGAAATAGAACGGCTGCGCCTCGAGCGATCGGGGGCCGCCGTGCGCGCGGCCGGCCGTCAGGTCGCCCGCATCGTCGTCGAACGTCTGCGCGCTGGTGAGGCCGGTCTCGAAAGCGACGATCGCCGCGCGTTGCTCTGGCGAGAGGCTCTCCGTCCCCTGCGCATGGCCCAGCGTGGCGCCGTCGGCCTGGTCGGCGAGGTCGAAGTGGATCGATGCGAAGCACGTCGCCGTGCCGAGGATGCAGTCGCGCGAGGTCGCGTCCGCGAACGTTTCGCGGCCATCCCACATCACCGCGCTCAGGAACTTCAGATTCGTGGCAGGCAGCGGTCGCCGAAACAGGCTGAGCTCCTGCGCGCTGGCGTACTGGTAGGGATCCTCGACTGCCACCAGCTCGAATTCGGCATCGCGCGGTATTCCGATCCCGACGCGGATCAACGCCTTGGTGAGCAGCATGCCGTATGCGGCACGGCGCGCTTCGATGGTCGAAACGTCGGCGGTGGGCGAGTCCGACCCGTCGTTGGTCCGAAACAGCGGATCGGTGCCACCCGTCTCCTCGAAGCGCGCCTGGACGTGCTGGGGCGTGATCGTCCAACCCGTGCCGGGCTGGTGACAGGTGACGCACGCGCGACCGTTGGCCCCCAGGCTCTGGAAAAACGGTCCCGTGAGATCGACTCTGCCCGCCGTGCTGACTGTCGCCGCGAGGCCAGAGCTGTTGGCGAAGGGCAGCATGCCCGGCAGGAACATGCGCTCGTCGGCGTTGCCGGCGGGGCTGATCATGAAGAGCGCACTCAGCGCTGCGGCGGCCGGGCGCGCGCACGAGGAGCGCTTGGTGTTGCGGCAGCAGGAGATCGAGGCGGCGTTC
The DNA here is from genome assembly GCA_035475895.1 of Casimicrobiaceae bacterium. Lineage (GTDB taxonomy): Bacteria > Pseudomonadota > Gammaproteobacteria > Burkholderiales > Casimicrobiaceae > VBCG01. Next base: position 70,957 of record DATILY010000096.1, read on the forward strand.
ATCGCGAAACTCCCATAGTCAAGACATCGGCTGCTCGGGATCACGAGCCGGGCAAGCGTGCTGGCCGACAGCGGCACGCAGGCGATCAGCGCGCGCCAGCGGCAGCAAGCGCGAGACGCGGATCGGCTTGCGCACCGTTCGCGAGCGTTTGCCCGATCGCGGGCGCACGCCTCGCGACAACGTCCCGTGCGCCAAGGGTCGCCATGTCGGCTGCGTGCACCGAGACGATCAGCGCGGTGATGGCTGCCGCGGCGGTCAGGGACAGTGCGCGGACGGCGAAAGGAGTGGTGAGGTGATTCATGAGGGTCTCCTTCGAGCACCGATCCCAACGCGGATCGTGGACGCATCCTCTGCCTGAGCCGTCCTCAGGTCTTTGGCGCGCGCCTTAAACGTGCTGAAACTTTCCTTAAGGCCCGAGGCGCAATTTCCTCAGACAACGGCCGCAGGCGGATCTATACTGCCCACAGCAGTTCGACGTGCTGCTGCATGAGCTCCAACACTGCCGTTCGCCATTACCGCTTCGACCGGTTCGAGTTGCGACCTCGGGACCGGTGTTTGCTGGACGACGGCAAGCCCGTGCCAATCGCCACTCGCGCCTTCGACGTGCTCGTAATGCTCGTCGAGCGCGCCGGTGACCTCGTATCCAAGGAAGAACTGCTGCAAACGGCTTGGGCGGGGCTCGTCGTGGAGGAGAACAACCTGCAGGTGCAGGTGTCCACGCTCCGCAAGCTGTTGGGCCCGCAGACGATCGCAACCGTCCCGGGTCGCGGATATCGGTTGGCGACGCCGGTCTCCTCGGCCGAATCCGGCGCGCGCGCCGCAGCTGCGGCTAGTGAACCGGCCAAGACCGAGCCACCACTGTCGAACGACGACGCGTCGCCGATCTACGGACGCGACGAGGATCTGCTGGCTTTGCGCAACATGATCAGCGCCCACGCGCTCGTCACCATCGTGGGCCCTGCGGGCATCGGAAAGACCCGCGTTGCGGAGGCGCTGGCCCGTGATGTACGCGACGTCTTCGCCGAGGGCGTGCGCGTCATCGAGTTCGCGCAGCTCGCCGATCCCGCGCTCCTGACGGTCACCGTATCCCGGGCACTCCGGATTGCGATCAGCGACCCGGACAGCGCGCTCGAGCTCACGGCGCAGGCATTGGCGGGCCAGCACGTGTTGCTGGTACTCGACAATTGCGAGCACCTGCTGGACGCCGTCGACCGCCTCGTTTCCGACTTGCGCAAGCACGCTCCCACCGTGCATGTCCTCGTCACGAGCCAGGAGCTACTGCGGCACCCCGACGAGCACGTGTACCGCATCGGCCCGCTCGCGCTGCCGGCCGAAGCAACCGCGGCCAGCGCGCGGAGCGCGGGCGCGACCGAGCTGTTCGTCGCGCGCGTCCAGGCTCTCGAGCCGCGTTTCGAGCTGACCGATGCCAACGTGCGCGCGGTCATCGACATCTGCCGTCGGCTCGATGGCATCCCGCTCGCGCTCGAGCTTGCGGCAGCGCGGGTGCCCTTGCTTGGGCTCGAAGGGGTGCGTGAACGGCTCGACGAGCGCTTTCGGCTGCTCACCGCAGGTTCCCGCCTGGCACTGCGCAAGCACCAGACGCTGCGGGCCGCGCTGGAGTGGAGCTACAGCCTGTTGTCCGAACCGGAGCAGCGGGTATTCGACCGACTAGGTGTGTTCGCCGGCGGCTTCTCGCTCGACGAGGCGCAGCAGCTGGCCCGCGACGACGCGATCGACGATTGGGCGGTGCTCGATCATCTCGGTGCGCTCGTGAACAAGTCGCTCGTCATCGCCGAAGCCGGGACCGCAACTCGATACCGCATGCTCGAAACCGCGCGCGCCTTTGCACTCGAGCGTCTCGCCAGTCGCCATGGCACGTCACACATGATGCGACGGCATGGTGAAGTCATGCGCGCGTTATTCGAACGTTTCTGGAGTGACACGGTCCGCGACGTGGCAGTGTCCGCACGATTCGCGGAATTCGCGCCGGATCTCGACAACCTGCGCGGAGCAGTGCGCTGGGCGATGGAAGCCGATCTCCGGACGGCTGTCGCGCTGGTGGGAGCGGCAGGAGCGAGCTATTACCTCGACTGGCTACAAGTGAAATCCGAGGGATGGAGTTGGTGCCGGTCGCTCAAGCCCGTGATCGACGACGCCATCCCGCCCCTGGAAGCCGCTCGGTTCTGGCTTGCCTGCGCCGAGCTCGGCACGGCAACATCGCTCGACGTGGTGGCCCACGATGCGCGCAAGGCCATTGCGATCTATCGCGACGCGGCCGACCGGCGCGGTCTGTACCAGTCGTGCAACGCACTTTGCTACGCATTGACGCTCGCCGGTCGGATCGACGAAGCGTCGCAGGCGTTCGAAGAAATGACAAAATGGCTCGACACCACCTGGCCGGCGTGGTTCCGAGCGATGCTTCCGAACATGGCGAGCATGCTTTTTGCGGAGGCGGAGCAGGAAGACAAGGCGCGCGAGTACATTCTCGAGCAGCTCGCGTTGGACCGACAAAGTCGCAACCTCAGTGGTGAACTGAACGCGCTCGGGATGCTCGTCGACCAGGACGTCCGGCAAGGTCACGCCGAGCGCGCCGTGGAGACGGCAAGGGAGATTGTCGCGCGCTACCAACCCGACCTCGGCTTCGACACTGCCTTGACGTTGTGTAAAAGCGCGACTGCGCTGATGGCTGCGGGCCACCTCGACGAGGCGGAGACGATCTACCGCCAAGCGTTATCGTCTCTTCGACGTAACTACGGGAGTGGTGCCTTCGTTCTCGACGATATGGCACTGCTGCTCGCCCGCCGTGGATGCATCGACGATGCGGCCAGGGTATCTGCGTACGCCGAGGCGGTCTATGCTCGCTTGGGCAGGCAGCCTCGTCTCGTCGCCCGACGCAACCGCGAGCGCCTGCTGGCACTGCTTTCCGATGAACGTTCTGCCGACGCCCTCGCTAAGTTGTTCGAGGAGGGTCGCCGGCTCACCGAGGATGAGGCGTGTGCATTGGCATGCCCTCTGGAGCCGGCTGCGCGCGAGGGGCCTCGAAATCCGGCCAGACCAGAGCCCGACCCAGCGACGCGCGCACCGAAGGAGCGGCGTCCGCCCTGAGGCGTTCGTCATGCATGATGTAGTGATCCGCATCCTTCGCGTCATCGCCCAGGTCGATCTGCACCCAGTCGACCTTGCCCGTGAAGCGGGTGCTGTGCCCGGTGTAGTCCGAACTGACCGTCGTGCCCGACTCGTAGCCGAGGTCCGGTGGTTTCGTCGGCCGAGAAGATGAAACCCTGCGTCTGCTCGACGCGGCCCGAGCCATATGCGTCCGGGGGCACCGATCCTGCCGATGCGAAGCGAGACCTGGACCGTTCACGGATCGGCGGATTGATGTTCGTGCCCGACTTTAAAGAAGTGTACGAGTACTAGCGAGCGGGGACTCCAGCCTCGTGTAACGACTGCTGGTCGCTACCGCGATCTCGTGGCGCCTCGCGGGCGATGAGGACGGCATTCGTGCCCCCGAATGCAAACGAGTTCGACATTACAGCCCGTGGCGCGACGCCCGTCCGCGCTTGACCGGCCACGTAGTCGAGATCGCATTCGGGGTCGGCCACTCGAAGATTGATGGTGGGCGGAAGGATGCTCCGTTCCATCGCCAGCACGGCCGCTGCGAATTCGATTGCTCCGGCAGCGCCGAGCAGATGCCCATGCATGGACTTGGTCGAACTCACCGGTACCCGCCATGCATGGGTTCCGAACACCTGCTTGATAGCCGCTGTTTCCACCGCATCGTTGGCGAGGGTGGCCGTGCCGTGGGCATTGATATAGTCGATGTTTTGGGGTTGCAACTCCGCGTCGGCGAGTGCGCTGCGCATCGCCGCTGCCTGGCCCTCGACCGTCGGCCGAGTGATGTGGACACCATCGGTACAGAGCCCGTAGCCCGCGAATTCCGCGTGGATGTGGGCGCCGCGCGCACGGGCCCGTTCCCATTCCTCCAGCACCACGATACCCGCCCCCTCGGCGAGGACGAGGCCCGTGCGGTCCTTCGAGAATGGCCTGCATGAGGTTGCCGGATCCGCCGGATCTTCGGTCGCCAGCGTCTTCAGCGCATCCCAGGCGACCAGCGTTCCGTACGACAGTGGCGCTTCGGCGCCGCCCGCGAGCATCAGGTCGACTTCGCCATTGCGAATTCGTCGCGCCGCCTCGCCCACGGCCACGGCCGATGACGAGCACGCCGTCGAGAACGTCAGGTTGGGGCCGGCCAGGCCGTATTCGATCCCGATCCATGAGGCAGCGGCATTGTTCATCGCCATCAGCACGCTGTACGGCTTGATCCTCTCGGTGCGCTCGGCGTAGAGGGTGAAGTAACCGTTGTCGGTGGTCTCGGCTCCGCCCATGCCGGTCCCCAGAAAAACGCCACCGCGCTCGCGATCGACATCGTCCCAGACGATGCGGGCAGCACGAACCGCCTGCGCGGCCGCGACGAGCGCGAACTGGCTGACGCGATCGAGCATGCGCAATTTCGGCCCCGGAAAATGATCCGCGGCGTCGAATGCGACGGCGCCACCGATATGCGTGCGCGTCGGGACGCTCCAAGCTTCCCGGCGGCGCGTGGCCATCGGACCCGTCAGCCGGGCGATCCCCGAACGGCCACAGGTCAAGCTGGCGAAGAACGACTCGACGTCATTACCCAAAGGCGTCACGACGCCGATGCCCGTGACGGCCACCCGCTTCAAACGGGCGCTCCCGGCTCGCCAACAGGGTGCTGTTCCGCGACCAGCCTGTCGATGTAGGCGACGAGGTCGCCGACCGTTCGCAGGCTCGTCTGCTGCACGGCGGGTTCCTGCGGCACGATCACTTTGAATCTTTCCTCGACCGCAAACAGAATCTCGACGACGGCGAGCGAATCCAGTTCGAGATCCTCCAGCTGGGCGTTGGGTCGCACCGCTTCGGGTTCCAGATCGTAGTTTGCCTTGAGCACGCTCTGCAGCGTCTCCAGTGTCGTCATCCGGGTTCTCCACCACTCGCGTTCGTAACGGTCGCCACCGGAGCTTTATGCAACGCGTCGGCCTTGCCGCTCCAGCGTGCCCCGAGTGTCAGAAGGGATGGGAACTGTTTCATCACCGCGACGGCCGTGCGTGTGGAAATCGGTCGCATGAACAGATGCGCATACACCGTCGCCGCACGCAGGCGCGGCGCAAAATTCCGACGCCAAGCGTGGGCGTAGTCTTTGCGAACGGACGCCAATGCCGCGGGCGTGAGCGTCGAACTTCGGCGCGCGATCAACGGCTCGCAGAGCAGCGATGCCGACTGGATCGCCATGCTGATGCCCTCGGCAACGATGGGATGCGCTTCGGCCGCGGCATTGCCGATGGTGAAAACGCCCTCGGCACCGAAGCCGCGGATGCCGGGCCTGATCGGGCCAGCGGCCAGCCAGCTGCCGTCCAGCGTCGCCCCAGATAGCGTTGCAGCGACACCGGCACAATGCGCGCCGACATAGGCGAGCAACGCGCCGCCTGCCCGATGCTGAGGCCATCGCCTACGGCAGGATTCGAGTTGATCGCGCCGGATGCAGCACGATAGGCTGATCCTACCCGCTCCGGTGTGCACCATGCCGCCATAGCCGCCAGGGAACGCGAGCAGCGGCATCAGGTCCGCTGCAAGGTTGGCCTCCCGGAAATGGGCCTTGAATCCCAGAAGGTCGGACGAACGCGGGGGCGTCCGGAAGTCCTGAGTGGGCAGTGGCCCCGATTCCCACGAACCGTGCGCGGCGATCAGCAGGGGCGCCTGCAAGGTGCGTAGCCGACCGCTGCCGCGCTCTTTGATCGTGCAGGTATAGCCCGCGCCGGCGTGCGCGTATGCCGCGAGCGTCCACGGCTGCCAGATTTTCGCGCCGGCCGCGTGGGCACGCTCCAGCAACACGGTATCGAGGACTTCGCGACCGACCGCGCAGCCATAGCCGATTTCGTCGTTGAGCACCGGCGCCATCGCTGCCGCGAGCTGCGCGGTCCGGGCAAATATGCCGACACGGCGAATGATGGGGCCGGTACTCCGTTTCAGCGTATCGGCGACACCGAGCTCACGCAACAGCGGCCAGGTGGTTGCGGAAATGAACTCCCCGCAGACCTTGCGGCGAGGAAAGCTCGCCTTTTCCAGCACCGCGACGGAATGTCCAGCCTGCGCGAGCAGGACGGCGGCGGCGGCGCCGGCAGGTCCGCCGCCGATGATGATTGCATCGTAGTCGGCGTGCAAGGGTTCAGGCGCCTCCGCGCAGCGCCAGCAGGCAATGGCTGAAAAGCCCCGCCGGATATTCAAGCAAGCGCCAGCCGCCGTGCTGCGGCCAGGCTGCCGTGAGCTCCTGGCCGCGAAATCCCGCGTGCACGCTTAGCACCGCATCCTCGCGCGCGACCGGGCCCGCACCGAGCAAGGCGATCAGCTCGCTGCCCAGCAGCGCAACTGGGCTACGCCTCGGCTCGCAGCAAACGAAGGCGAGCGTGCGCACGGCGATCATGCTCAACAGCCGGGACAAGTCAGGCGACGCAAAATGATGGACGAAAAGATTGGCGACGATGACGTCCCACCGCGCGACTCCGGGCCTCTCCAACCAGTCGAACACGTCCGCGGTCACGACCGATGGCGTCCAGCCCAATGCGCGCAGGCCCTGCATTGTCCGCTCTTCGACGACGCGCTGGCGATCGAGCAGAGTCACCGCGACACCGGGCCAGCGTGCCGCACGCCGCTGCGCGACCCGCAGCATCAGCGAGCCGTCCCCCGCGCCCAGTTCGAGCATCGTGCGCATCGTGCACCGGCCCGCCACGTGATCGAGTGCGCGCAGGAGGATCGGCAGCGTCCCCATGGCGTGATGCAGGCGCCGGAGGTCGCGCCGCGCGCGCTTCGCGGCACGATCGTCGGCACTGAGCGCATCGAGCACTTCGGGCTGCACCCGCCGGGGCAGATTACGGTCGTTACGCATACGAGTGTGGATCGTCATGCCGCCTTGAGCAATGCACCGTGGCAACTGAAGCCGGCGCCGAATGACGACATCCACCACCAGCCGGAGGGAGCATTGTCCCGCAGCGCGGCTTGCAGCACGTAATACACGAAAGCGCTGCTCATGTTGCCATAGTCGCGCAGCACTGCCGCGCTGTAGCGGAGTTCGCCGTTGTCGAGTTGAAGGGTCCTCTGCAGCGCGAGGAGCACGTCGCGCCCCCCCGCATGCATGATCCAGGCGGCGATGTCGTTCGGTGTGAGACCAGCAGCATCGAGCACGCGCTGCAACACTTGCTGCGCGTGGTCGGCGGCCAGGCGCGGGACGTCACGGGTGAGGATGTTGCGCAGCATTCCATGCTGCGTTTCGAACTTGAGCGCGTCGCGTTGGGCCGGGTTGGTCAGCGACCCGAATGCCCGCCATTCGATGCTCCGCCGTCCGGGATCCGGATGCGGCGAGAGCACGGCGGCACCGGCGCCATCGCCGAACAGGCAGGCGCTGATCAACACGCCGGGATCGTCGTCCAGGTACATGGCGGCACTACTGACTTCGACGCACACCGCCAAAACGTGACGGCACATTCCACCCGACAGCAGCGCCGCGGCCAGCCGCCAGTTCGGTAGCGCTGCCGCGCAGCCCTGGCCGACCAGGTCGAAGGCCATGACGTCGGATCGCAGACCCAAGCGCTCGATCACGTAACTGCTAAGGCCGGGACAGAGGTAACCGGTGCAGGTACTGATCACGATCGCGTCGATGTCGCGCGCCAGCAGGCGGGCATCCGTCATCGCCGCTCGCGCCGATTCGGTCGCGAGCGCGGGCGCATGGGTGAGGAATCGTTGGTGCAGGGTATCGGGGTCGATCTGGAACACTTCATCGAGTTCGTCGAGCGCGAGGGTCCGCATCTCGATGCCGTTGTCCTTCGTAAGCACCGTCTCGGCGATCATGTGCGAGCGGCGGTCGAGCTTGCGGAACCAGTCGGAACGTTTGAACGAATCCCAGCACTCGCCCTTCGTGTAGTGGTTGGGCGGATTGGCGGTGCCTAGTCCATTGACGAACATGCGGGCTCCTGTCCAGGTCACGGGTTCGGCGACGATCCGTTGCGGTCACTTCGATACTGGGCTGCGTTGCGAAGAACCTGCATGCTGCCCCATTCCACGGACATGGCCTATGTGGAGCATCACAGAAGCAAACACTACGTGAGCTGTTTCGTTCCGCAATTACCGATCGGCGTCCGAAAAGCGGGGTCATGCCGGGCGGTTTCAAACTCAGCAGCTTCCCATATCTTGGGCCGATGTCCAGAGGTCGATGCCCGCTTCCATACTACCGAGCGGCCGCTTGGAAGCAAGAATGGAACACCGCGAGGTGTGCCGGTCAATGGCGATGCGATCGCCGTGCTCGAAGGCGAGCGCGGCAAGCACCCATGTTTCTGCTTTACGTACCGAGGGGACCCGATCGGTTGGGATGTCGCCAACACCGCTTGGCAAACCGCCTTACGCAAAGCGGGGATCGACGATTTTGGTTTCCACGATCTGCGCCACACCTGGGCTTCATGGCATCGCCAAGGCGGGCAGGAGCTGCGACGAGCTCAACGATCTGGGCGGTTGGAAGAGTCGATCCATGGTGGATCGCTACGCGAAATTCGCCACCGACAATCTGGGGGACGCAGCCGCGCGCATCGACTCAACACGCGCGGCGAACGTGACAAAGTTGGTACATTTTTTGTCACAGCGGCGCGGAGGAAGGGGTCAGCGAAGTAAGCTAACCTCTTGATTGACTTGGCTCCCCGACCAGGGCTCGAACCTGGGACCTGCGGATTAACAGTCCGTCGCTCTACCAACTGAGCTATCGGGGAACAGCCTGCAATTATAGCTTTTCGCGTCCCCGAGGGTCAACGAAGCCGGCTCAGTGCGTCTGGGGCTTCGGGGCCTTCAATGCGCGTGCGCGTCCACGCGCGCGATGCTTGCGCGCCGGACGCGGCTCCAACGCCAGCGGCTCGGCGCCGAAATGCGGCGCGGCGCGCCGCAGGTAATGCATCATGGACCACAGCGTCAGGATGGCCGCGACCCACAACGCGATGGTGCCCAGCACGCGCGTGGTGATGCCCGGAATGACGTTCTCCCAGAGCAGCAGCGCGATGAGCGCGGTCATCTGGGCCACGGTCTTGATCTTGCCGACGAACGCCACTTTCACGTTGCGCGAGCGTCCGATCTGCGCCATCCATTCGCGCAGCGCGGAGACCGTGATCTCGCGGCCGATGATCACGATGGCGAGATACGCTTCGGCGCGCCCGAGCTGCACGAGGAGGATCAACGCGGCGGCCACCATGAGCTTGTCCGCGACGGGATCGAGGAATGCGCCGAACGCGCTCACCGCACCGAGCTTGCGCGCAAGGTAGCCGTCGAACCAGTCGGTGATGGCGGCGAGCGCGAACATGCTCATGCCGAACCAGTTGCGCGTGACGGGGGAGAGCCACGCGTCGGGCAGGTAGTAGATGCTGACGAACACCGGGATCAGCACGATCCGCAGCCAGGTCAGCCCAGTCGGTAGATTCACCATCGCGGCATGGAGGGCGCGGGCGACGCGTCCGGCGTCATTCTACTCCCGCCGATGTTCGGGCACCGACCGGACATCGTGGAGGCGATGGTAGAGTCGACGGACCGTCCGGAGCCGCTCTCATGATCATCGATTGCCACGGCCATTACACCACCGAGCCCAAGGCGCTGCAGGCGTTCCGCCAGCAGCAGATCGCCGCCGTCCAGGGAACGGCGCAGCCACCGTCGCGAGATGCGCTCGCCATCACCGACGAAGAGATCCGTGCGAGCGTCGAAGGAGCCCAGCTGCGCCTGCAGCGGGAGCGCGGCACCGATCTCACGCTGTTCTCACCGCGCGCCTCGGGCATGGGCCACCACATCGGGGACGCTGCGATCAGCCTCGCGTGGTCGCGGGTTTGCAACGACCTCATCCATCGCGTGTGCACCCTGTTTCCGCGTAATTTCGTGGGCGTATGCCAGCTGCCGCAGTCGCCCGGCGCCGATCCGGCCGGATCGATAGGCGAGCTGACGCGCTGCGTGCAGGAGCTGGGTTTCGTGGGCTGCAACCTGAATCCGGACCCATCGGGCGGGCATTGGAACGCGCCTCCGCTCACCGACCGTGCCTGGTACCCGCTCTACGAGAAGCTCGTCGAGCTGGACGTCCCGGCGATGGTGCACGTGAGCGCGTCGTGCAATCCCAATTTCCACACGACGGGCGCGCACTACATCAACGCGGACACCACGGCGTTCATGCAACTGCTCGCCTCGGACCTTTTCCGCGATTTTCCCACGCTGCGGCTCATCATTCCGCACGGCGGCGGCGCCGTGCCGTACCACTGGGGCCGCTACCGCGGGCTCGCCATGGCGCTCAAGCGCCCTCCCCTCACGGAGCTGATCGCCAACAACGTGTTCTTCGACACGTGCGTCTACCACCAGCCGGGCATCGACCTGCTGGCGCGCGTCATTCCGGTCGACAACATCCTGTTCGCCTCCGAGATGCTCGGCGCCGTTCCCGGCATCGATCCGGAGACCGGCCATCCTTTCGACGACACCCGACGCTACGTGGAGTCGCTGCCGTTGTCGGACGCAGACAAGCGCAAGATCTTCGAGCTCAATGCGCGCAAGGTCTATCCGCGGCTCAACGGAATCCTTTCGAAGCTCGGCATGTGACGCCGATCGCCGGGCATGTAACGCCATAGCGGAGGCTGTAACTCCCGAAGCTGGCATGTAGCGACGACCCGGATCGCCAGCCGTGCGCCGGGGGCGCGCGCGCAGGCGCCTGTGCAGCATCGTCTAATGCGGGCAAAGCCCGCATCGGCGTGATGCGCTTTGCACCGAAGCCGGAGCGCGCGCCCCCGGCGCGCGGCTGGCGATCCGCATGCGCCAACCTCAGTCCGCGCACGGCGCGCGACCCCGTCAATGCAGCTCGGCGTAGATACGCTCCGCCAGTTGGCGTGACACCCCCGGCACGCGCGCCAGATCGTCGATGCTCGCAGCCTGCACGCCCTTGAGCCCGCCGAAGTGCGCGAGCAGCGCCTGGCGGCGCTTCGCGCCGATGCCGCTGATCGCCTGCAGCGTCGACGTGTTGCGCGTCTTCGCGCGGCGGGCGCGATGGCCCTGGATCGCGAAGCGATGCGCCTCGTCGCGAATCTGCTGGAGCAGATGCAGGCCCGGGTGATCGCTCGGCAGGTTGAGCACCGCTTCGCGATTGGGGAAGACGATGTCCTCCTCGCCGGGCTTGCGCTCGGGGCCCTTGGCGATGCCGATCAGCGGGGTCTGATGCAGGCCCTGCTCCGCCAGCACTTCCGCAGCCACGCTGACCTGGCCTTTGCCGCCGTCGATGACCAGCAGGTCGGGCGCCGGATATTCGCCCGCGACGATGCGCGCGCAGCGACGCGTGAGCGCCTCGCGCATCGCGGCATAGTCGTCGCCTGCGTGGGCCGGCTTGACGTTGAAGCGCCGATATTCCGACGTGCGCATCGACAACCGGTCGAAGATCACGCACGAGGCGACCGCCGACTCACCCATCGTGTGCGAGACGTCGAAGCATTCGATGCGTTGCGCGGTCGAAGGAAGGCCGAGCGCCTCCTGCAACGCACCCAGGCGCTCTTCCTGCGTGGCTTTTTGGGCGAGCTTCTGGCGGATCGCGAGCACCGTGTTCTGCGTCGCCATGGTGACCCACACGCGCCGCTCGCCGCCCGGATTGGTGACGATCTCGACCTTGCGCTGCGCCTGCTGGGTCAGCACTTCGGCCAGCGCGTCCGCGTCCTCCGCTTCGGGGGCGATGATGATCGGCGGCACCGGGCGTTCCACGTAATGCTGGGGCAGGAACGCCGTGATGACCTCCGCCGGCGAGCCGGCTTCGCCATGCCGGGGAAAGAACGTGCGATCGCCCACGTGACGGCCGCCGCGGATCATCACGACGTTCACGGCGACGACGCCCTGCTCGATGGCAGCGGACACGACGTCGATGTCGCCGGCGGTGGCGCTCTCGACGAACTGACGCGACTGCAGCTGCTGCATGCGCTGGATCTTGTCGCGCACCCGCGCGGCACGCTCGAACTCGAGCCCGGCTGACGCCGCCTCCATCTGCGCCTTCAGCTGCGCCAGCACTTCGTCCGTCTTGCCCTGCAGGAACAGCAATGCGCTTTGCACGTCCTGCGCGTATTCCGCTTCGCCGATCAGCCCGACGCACGGCGCCGTGCAGCGCTGGATCTGGTGCAGCATGCACGGTCGCGAGCGATTCGCGAACACGGTGTTTTCGCACGTGCGGATCTGGAATACCTTCTGGAGCGTCGCGATGCCGTCGCGCACCGCGCCCGCGCTCGGAAACGGACCGAAGTAGCGATGCTTGCGATCGAGTGTCCCGCGATGAAAGCGCAGCTGCGGGAACGGGTCGCCCGACAGGCACACGTACGGGTAGCTCTTGTCGTCGCGAAAGAGGATGTTGTAGCGCGGCTCGAGCGCCTTGATCAGGTTGTTCTCGAGCAGCAGCGCTTCGCCGTTGCTGCGCACTGCGGTGGTCTCGACCCTGGCGACCTGCGCGATCATCGCTGCGATGCGCGGCTCGTGGCCGGACTTCTGGAAGTAGCTCGCGACGCGCTTGCGCAGGTCGCCCGCCTTGCCGACGTACAACGCGCCGCCTTGCGCGTCGAACATGCGATACACGCCCGGCCGATGGGGCAGCGACGCGATGAGCTCGCGCGCGTCGAGTCCCGCCGTGGGCGGCGGCGTATCGACGGTGCGCCGGTTGAGCCGCGAGACCTTGGTCATGCCACGACGGGCGCCGCGCGCCCGAGATGCACGGCAATGTCCGTGAACACGGCCCGGAACATCGCCCGCGTCAGGCGCCCCGTGTTGGTGTTGTAGCGGCTGCAGTGATAGCTGTCGAACAGCGCGACGCCGGAGGGCAGCGGGTGCCGCGCGGCATGGCCGAATGGATACGCCGGCCGCCGCAGCCCGAGCGCGGCGAGCGTGGCATCGTGCGCGATGCGGCCGAGCGCCAGCAGCGCCGCGCCCCTGGGCACGGCTGCGAGATCGGCGGCGAGGTAGCTGTTGCAGTTCGCGACCTCCGCCGGGATGGGCTTGTTCTCCGGTGGCAGGCATTTCACTGCATTCGTGATGCGGCAATCGATCAGCGTGATGGCATCGGCGACGGTGCGTGACACCGCCGATGACGCGAACCCGAAATCGTGCAGCGTCTCGTAGAGCAGGATGCCGGCATAGTCGCCGGTGAACGGCCGGCCCGACGCGTTGGCGCCGTGCATGCCGGGCGCGAGCCCGATGATGACGAGATGCGCGCCCGGATCGCCGAACGGCGGGACGGGACGGCACCAGTACGTTGGATATTCGGAGCGCACGGTGTCGAGAAAGCCGGCCAGGCGCGCACAGCGGCGGCAGTTCGCGTCGTACGCGACCGGCGGAGCGTCTGGCAGAATGGCGGCTTTTTGCAGTCGAGGCATGCGCGTGCAGGCAGCAGTGTGGCAGGTTGCAGATGGCGACGCGCAGGTCTTGCGCAAGAGCGCGCCCCCACCGTGCAGCGCGAATTTTATGCGATGAGCGTCGAGCCGCGCCTCGAGGTGCGCCGGCGCCTCCCCGAGAAGCCAGCGGGACGCCCGCCGCTGCTGTTCGTGCACGGCGGCTATTGCGACGCCTGGTGCTGGGAGCCGCTGTTCCTGCCCTGGTTTGCCGCGCGCGGCTATGCGGCGCACGCGCTCAGCCTGCGCGGCCATGGCCGCAGCGCTGGCGGCGACGCGCTCTTCATGACGAGCCTGGCCGACTACGAGAGCGACGTCGAAACGGTCGCCGCACAGCTTGACGAGCCGCCCATCCTGATCGGGCATTCGATGGGCGCGGCGATCGTCGAGCTCATCATGGCCAAGCGTCCCGTGCGCGGCGCGGCATTGCTGGCACCTATTCCGCCGGCGGGGCTGCTGCCGGTCGCCACGCGCCTTGCGACCCAGCACCCGGATTATCTGGCGCAGATGAGCGGGCTCGATCCGTCGCGGCTCTCTATCGCGGTGCTGGAAACGCTGCGCCCCTTCTATTTCGGTCCTGACGTCGACCCGAAGCTGCTTGCGCAGGCTGCACGGCACACCAGTGCCGAGTCACCGCGGGCGCTGTTCGACCTGTCGCTCCGCCTGCATTGGGCGCTCCCGCGCGAAGCGCCGCCGCCGGTGTTCGTGCTGGGCGCAGAAGGCGATCGCATCTGCCTGCCCGACGACGTGCGGGCCACGGCGCGTCACCACGATGTCGAGGCCATCGTCGTGCCTGGCCTCGCGCACATGCTCATGCTCGAGCCGCGCTTCGAAGCCGCCGCGCAGCCTCTGCTGCGCTGGCTCCGTACGCTGCACTAGCCCGCCGAGCGCACGAGCCGGGCGAGCACCGTTTCGACCGGCGCAATCCAGCGCAGGCGTTTCAGCGTGGCCCGACGAACCGGGCCCCATAGGCGAGGACGCCCGAGGCCAGCACGACAAGGCCCAGCGCCGCCGTCAACGACAGTCCGGTGGCGATGCTGCCGATGAGCGGCGGCCCGATCACGAAACCGCTGTAGCCGATCGAGGTCACGGCGGCGATCGCCGCCGCGCGGCTCACGCCAGGCACGCGGGTCGCCGCATTGAAGAGAATCGGAGCGACCGGTGCGAGCCCGGCGCCCACGACCGCGAAGCCGGCCAACGCAACCGAGGAGTTGGCCGAGAGCAGGACGATCGCCATGGCGCCCGCCGCCAGGATGCCGCCGAAGCGCAACAGCGCCTGCTCGGGGTAATGCGCGCGAAGCACGTCGCCGCCGAAGCGCGACAAGGCCATCGCGCCCGAGAAGATCGCATACCCGAGGGCGCCGCCCGCCTGCGACATGCCGACCTCCTGTTTCAAGTACAGCACGCTCCAGTCGTACATGACGCCTTCGGCCGTCATGCCGGCGAAGATGAGCACGCCGATCACAAGCAAAAGGCCTTTGGGCCACACGAAGTGTGCCTGGGTCTCTCCCCCCTGTCCGCTGCCGACATGGGCCTCGAGCATGCCGCGGCTCGCCAACAAGGCAACGAGCGCGACACCCGTGCACACGCCGGCCAGTTGGGCGCCGGGTGCCACGCGGAGGTCGAACAGGTACGAGGCAAGTGCTGCACCGGTCATGCCGCCCACGCTGAACATGCCATGCAGGTTGCTCATGATGGCCCGGGAACCGACCGTTTCCAGCTCCGACCCTTCGGTGTTCATCGCGACGTCGAACAGGCTCATCGACCCACCGAAAACGACCATCGCAGGCACCAACGCCGCGATGCCGGGATAGCGCAGCACCAAACCGAGCACCAGGCTCATCGACAACACCGCGAGCGCGCAGGTGCTGCGCGCACCCAGCCTCGCCACCACGCGTCCGGCAATGAACAGCGACGACACCGTGCCGATCGCGACGGCGAGCAGCACGACCGAGAGCGTCCAATCGCTCAGCGCGTAGGCAGCCTTCACCGACGGAATGTGCGCGCCCCAGGTGCCGACCATGACACCGAGGCACATGAACTGGACGCGCGTGGCCAGCCGGGCGCGGGCAAGCACGCGGCTTGGGTCAGGACCGGGCAAGTCGCGCATGGGTAGCCGGCGCCGCAAGCCCGATCGAAGCACAACCGGAGCGCGTCGCGCTAAGCCTCGAGCACGCGTACCGGGGTGCCCGCAAGCCACGCCTCGATGTCCTCGAGCGCCTGGCCATAGAACACGCGATACGTCTCCACGGTGGAATAGCCAAGATGCGGCGTGAGCAGCGTCCGCGGTGCCTTGACGATCGGCGCATCGGCTGCCAGCGGCTCCTGGTTGTAGACGTCCAGTGCTGCGCCAGCGATGCGTCCTGCCTCGAGCGCGGCGATCAATGCGGGTTCGTCGATGATCGGACTGCGCGAGGTGTTGATGAGGTAGGCCGTCGGCTTCATGAGCGCCAGCTCGCGCGCGCCGACGAGCCCGCGCGTGCGATCGCTGAGCACGAGGTGAATGGTCACGAAATCCGCGGTACGCAACAGGTCGTCGAGCTCGACGCGGCGTGCACCCGCGTCGGCCGCCCGCTCGTCCGTGAGGTTGCGGCTCCATGCGATGACGTTCATCTCGAACGCCCGCGCGATGCGCGCGACTCGTGAGCCGAGCGTACCGAGACCCAGCACGCCGAGCGTCTTGCCGTTGAGCCCGACGCCGGCGCTGGTCTGCCAGCGGCCTTCCCGCAATGCCTGCTGCTGCGCCGGGATGTCGCGGGCAAGACCGAGCATCAAGCCGAACGTCAGCTCCGCCGTCGGATACGGCAGCCCGCCGGTGCCGCACACGACCACGCCGCGCGCCTTCGCCGCTGCCATGTCGATGGACGCATTGCGCATGCCCGCAGTCACGATCAGCTTGAGCCGCGGCAGGCGCTCGAGCACGCTGCGCGGCAGCGCCATGCGCTCGCGCAAGGCCATCACGACGTCGAATTCGGCGAGCGCCGCGACGCGCGCGTCCTCGCTGCCGAGGTTGCGCTCGAAGGACACGACTTCGCAGTCGGACAGCCGCGACCAGTCGGCCATCGACAAGGCAACCCCCTGGTAGTCGTCGAGCAGGGCAATGCGGGTGGTCATGCGGGCTCCTGGCGGTAACACATGATGTTACCGTGCCGAGCAGGCGCTGCGGCGTGGCGGGAGACGGGGTAGCCCGCTCCGGCTTCTGGTGTTCAGGCGCCTGCGCGGGCTACCCCGCCTCCCGCCAGAACCTCGCGCACGACCCTAGTGGGCTTTACGGGTCACGAACTCCGTAAACGCTTCGGCAGCCAGCGGCTTCGAGGCCCAATACCCCTGGAAGCAGTGGCAGCCGCGCACGTCGAGGAATTCGAGCTGCTCGCGCGTGCCCACGCCTTCGGCGACGACCTTGAGACCGAGGCCGCGCGCGAGGCCGATGATCGCCTCGGTGATCGCAGCGTCGCCAGGGTCGGTCTCGAGGTCGGCGATGAACGAGATGTCGATCTTGAGGGTGTCGATCGGGAAATGCTTCAAGTGCGTCAGGGACGAATAGCCGGTGCCGAAGTCGTCGATGGCAACGGTGAAGCCTTCGCCACGCAGCTGGTGCAGCACCTTGCGGATCGCGTCGAGGTCGTGCATCAGGCTCGTTTCGGTCACCTCGAGCTCGATCCACGACGGCTCGCAGCCGACCTCGCGCACGATCTCGGAGATGCGCTGGGCAAGATCCTCGCGGTAGAACTGCTTGGCCGACAGGTTGACCGAGATGGTGAGCGGCATGCCCGATTGGCGCCATGCCACGCACTGCATCGCGGCAGTACGCAGCACCCACTCGCCAAGCGCATGGATGAGGCCGGATTCCTCGGCCAGCGGCACGAACACCGTCGGCGGCACGACCCCGTGCTCCGGATCGGTCCAGCGCAACAGCGCCTCGGCACCGACGATCGCCTTGTCGGTGATGCGGACGACCGGCTGGTAGTGCAGCCGCAGGACGCCGTCCTTGAGCGCGCCGCGCAGCGCGGTTTCGAGCGTGTGCTGCTTCAGCCGGTGCTCGGCGAGGTTGGCGTCGAGGAACTGGTACGTGTTGCGCCCGAGGTCCTTGGACCGGTACATCGCGACGTCCGCGTGCTTGAGCAGCTCCTCGGGATCGTCCGAATCGTCCGGATACACGGCGATGCCGATGGACGACGTCACGTAGATGTCGTGCTCCTCGATCTTGAACGGCTGCGCGATGGCGTCGAGAAGCTTCTGCGCGATGCGGCCGAGCACCTGCGGATCGTCGAAGTCGTCGACGATCACCATGAACTCGTCGCCACCCAGTCGCGCGAGCAGGTCGGTCTCGCGCAACGCCGCGGACAACGCCTGCGTCACATGCTTCAGCAGCTCGTCGCCGATCCGGTGGCCCAGCGTGTCGTTGACGTTCTTGAAGCGGTCGAGGTCGATGAAGAGGACGCCCACCCGCCGCCCGGCGCGCCGCGCGTGTGCGATGGCCTGGGTGAGGCGCTCGTGGAGCAGCAGCCGGTTCGGGAGCCCGGTGAGCGCGTCACGCGTTGCCATGTACTGCAGTCGCTCTTCCGCCTGGATGCGCGAGCTCACGTCCTGCACGAACGAGAGGATCGACACGACCTGGTTGTCGTCACCGAGCAGCGCGGAGTGATACCACTCGCACCAGATGACGTCGCCGTTCTTGCGGTAGTTGCGCGTGAGGTTGGTGGCGCGCGGCTCGAGGCCGGTCATCAGCTTGCCGACGAGACCGACGATGGCCTCCACGTCGTCGCCGTGGATCATCGGGTTGTCCGTGAGCGACATGCCGAGGATCTCGTCTCCCGTCCAGCCGAAGATGTTCTCCGCCTGCGGCGACCAGCGGATGAGCCGCAGGTCCGGGTCCCACTCCAGCACCGCGAGCGGCGTGTTGCTGATGTGCGACGAGAGCATCCAGTTGGCGCGGCGCAGCGCTTCCTCGTTGCGCTTCTGGTCGTGCACGTCGGTGTGGACCGCGTAGATGCCCACCACGTTGCCCTCGCTGTCGCGATTGGGCGCGTAGTGGATGCCTTCCCACTTGAGCTCGCCGTTCGGCTGGGGCAGCATCATCTCCGTGGAGAACGCCTCGCCTTCGAGCACGCGGTCGAGCAGCGGCTGGAGCAGCATGAAGCGCTGCTCGCCGGCCACCTCGTGCACCTTGCGACCGGCAAGCTCCTTGCGGCTCTCGCCCAGCCACTCCTCGTTGTGGCGGTTGAGGAAGCGGTAGCGGTAATCGCGGTCGATGTACGACACGCGCGCCGGCACGTTGTCCATGATGAGCCGCAGCTCGGCTTCGGAAGCGCGCAGCGCTTCCTGGGCCTGCTTCAGCCCATGGATGTCGTTCATCAGCACGAACGCGCCGTGCACCTCGCCGGATGGGCCGGCATCCGGCACGACGCGGATCGTCATCCAGCGCCGCACGCCATTCGCGCCGGGCACGAGGCGGTCGAACGCCGTGGACTCGCCTTCCAGCGCGCGGGTCAGCATCGCCTGCGCGCTCTGGTAGATGCCGTGGCCCACGACGTCGCGCAGGCGCAGCTCTGCGACCTGTGAAGCCGTCAGGCCGAAGTACTGGAGGAAGGTGCGGTTGACGTAGTGGCAGTGCTCCTCGCGGTCGATGTACGCGACCGGCGCGGGCACGCCGTCCATGATCGCGCGCAGCTGGCTCTCGCGCGCCGCCAACGCATCCTGTGCGAGCTTGAGGTCGGTGATGTCGTGCCCGACGACGTATTCGCCCTTGACCGTGCCGTCGAAGTTGAGATCGGGCACGCAGCGCGCGCGGATCCAGCGCGTGCGCCCGTTCGCGTCGAGCACCGCGCGCTCGTAGGTGATCGCCTCGCCTTCGGTGATCACGCGCTCGCGCCCGGGCGCCAGTGCTTGCGCCGATTCGAGCCCGAGCACTTCGTCGGGCCGCTTGCCGATCACCTGATCGCGCTGCAGGCCGTAGAGGCGCAGGAACGCCTCGTTGACGAACACGTAGCGCCGGTCGGAATCGAGATAGACGACCGGTTCGGGAATGTTGTCGGTGAACAGGCGCAGCTGCTCTTCCCGCGCGGCAAGCGCCTGCTCGGTGAGCTTGAGGTCGTGGATGTCGTACTCGGTGCAATACAGCCCGCGCACCTTGCCCGATGCGTCGAGGTCGGGCGCGATGCGCCCGTGCATCCAGCGCCGCTGGCCGTTCGCGTTCTGGCCGATGCGCTCGTATTCGACATGCTCGCCCGCCTGCGCGCGCTTGAGGACCGGGCGCAGGAAGGCGGCCACTTCCGTGGTCATCACCTCGAAGGGCGTCTTGCCGTAGATCTCGTCCTGCGGCTTGCAAACCCAGTTGGCGAACGCCTGGTTGACGAAGGTGTAGTGCAGGCTGCGGTCGAGATACGCGATCGGGCCGGGAATGTTGTCGGCGAACAGACGCAGCTGCGATTGCTGGTCCTTCATCGCATCGCGGATGCGCACGTCGTCGTCGATGTCGTGGAACACCGCGAATGCGCCGCCGACCCGGCCGCCGACTTCGCGGTCCGGGAACAGCGTCACGCGCACCCAGCGCGATTCGCCCGACGCCTTGCGCTCGCGCCGTTCGTACGACACCGTCGCACCCGCGAAGGCGCGCTCGATGTACCCCTGCATCTCCGTCAGCGCGTCGGAGCTCATGAAGTCGCGCAGCGGGTGGCCGATCAGGTCGTCGGCCTGCGCGCCGATCCAGTCGGCGAAGGGCCGGTTGGCGAAGCGCAGCTTCTGCTGGCGGTCGAAGTACAGGATGGGCAGCCCGACGCTGTCGGTCACCAGCCGCAGGCGGTGCTCGCGCTGACCCGCTTCGATCTCGAGGCGGCGCAGGTGGTCGACGTCGCTGTACGTGACGAGATAGCCGCGCACCTGGCCGAGCGCGCTGCGGTCGGGGTAGTAGTCGACGCGGATCCAGATCGGGGGCCGCCCCGGCGTGGCGAGCTGCCGCTCGAAGCCCGTGCGCTCGCCGCCGAGCGCCGCTTCGACGTAGGCGTGGTAGAGCTGGTAGATGTCGCGGCCGACGACCTCGATCACTTCGCGCCCGACGACCTCGTCGACGCGCTTGCCGAGCCAGTCGAGGAACGCCTTGTTGGCGAAGCGATAGCGCTGGTTGCGATCGATGTACGCGAGCGGGATGCCCAGCGCGTTCATCTTGCGCTGGGACAGCGCGATCAGGCCGTCGCGGTCGCCGGCATCGGCCAGCGAATGCTGGATCGTGGCAAGCTCCAGCCGGTTGACGGTGCGGGTCAGGGCCATGGGTCGTCGTTGTTCGAGGCGGCGGCATGCGGCTCGCCCGGTCCCATGGAGGGGTCGAGCGAAGGCCACGCCGGAGCCTGCGTTTGTGGGGAACAAGCAAGTAACGGGCCGGGGGTTAGGCCGCTGAAATGGCGCGTCCGGCGGGGTCGCCGGGGTGTCCAGGCTCCGCCCGGGGCGGCAGAATGCGCCGCGATCAAGCCGTACAATCCGCGTCACCCTTGCTACGCCGGGCGGCACCGCACGAGTCTCCTTCCCGGGCTCCGGTCGCGGACCTGCCTGGCCCACCTCACGATCTGGAGCCCGGATGACCCGCTTTGCGCCGCCAAGCCGCCTCCGCGCGGCCACCCGCACCGGGCTGCTCGCCGTTGCGCTGGCAGCCATGGCCATGCCCGCGGCCGCGGCGACGGGAGGCCAGGAAGGCCCGGCAATCGGCCCGGTCCCGGTCGATTTCATGCTCTTCGCGCTCACGCTGCTCGGCGTCGCGCTGTTCCATCACCACACCTTGCGCGTCGGGTTGATCGGACTCGCGGCGATCACCGTGTTCAAGGTCCTGTTTTCCCCGTTTCGCGAAGGCGCCGGCGTTGCAGGTCTCGTGGCGCATCTGGGTCACGAATGGGTGCTGCTCGCCAACCTGCTCGGGCTGCTCGTCGGCTTTGCGCTGCTCTCCAAGCACTTCGAGGCGAGCGAAGTCCCGGCCTGGCTGCCGAAGCTGCTCCCCGACGACTGGAAGGGCGCGTTCGTCCTGCTGGTGATGATCTTCGTGCTCTCGTCCTTCCTGGACAACATCGCCGCTGCGTTGATCGGCGGAACGATCGCCGGTGTCGTCTTCCGCGGCAAGGTGCACATCGGCTATCTCGCCGCGATCGTTGCGGCGTCGAACGCGGGCGGCTCGGGCAGCGTGGTTGGCGACACGACCACGACGATGATGTGGATCGCAGGCGTGTCGCCGCTGTCCGTGATCGAGGCGTACATCGCGGCCTTCGTCGCGCTCGTCTTGTTCGGCATCCCCGCGGCGCTGCAGCAGCAGCGCCATTCGCCGATCGAGCGCGACCCGGAAGACATCGTGCGCATCGACGGCGTGCGCGTCTTCATCGTTGCGTTCATCCTCGTCACCGCGGTGACGGTGAACGTGATCATGAACCTGCGCTTTCCCGAGTGGGGCGAGCGGCTGCCGCTCCTCGGCCTCGCAGTGTGGATCGCCCTGCTGCTGTGCGTGCCCCTGCGCAGGCCGCATTGGGAAGAGGTGCCCGGTGCGTTCAGGGGCGCCATCTTTCTGCTCTCGCTGGTGCTCGCAGCGTCCATGATGCCGGTCGAGAAGCTGCCCGACGCGTCATGGCAGACCGCAATGGGGCTCGGTTTCGTCTCTGCCGTCTTCGACAACATACCCCTCACGGCCCTGGCGTTGAAGCAGGGTGGCTACGATTGGGGCTTCGTCGCGTTCGCGGTGGGTTTCGGCGGCTCGATGATCTGGTTCGGCTCGTCCGCGGGGGTCGCATTATCCAACCAGTATCCCGGCGCGAAATCCGTGTTCGCCTGGCTGCGTGGCGGATGGCATGTGACGCTGGCCTATGTGATTGCATTTTTCGTGATGTTGACCGTGCATCACTGGGCCCCAGACCCGCCGCTGCGCGGTCAAGTCCCCGCCGCGACGGCGCCTGCGCCCGGCAGGTAGGAAGGTTCCGACGACAGCGCGCGCCGCTGTCCGATGCCGCTGCCGACCGGCAGGGCCTACGATCACGCCACCGCGCGACTCGAGCGCTGATCCCATTCAAGGACACACCATGAAGAAGCTCGTATTGGCTGTCGGGATGCTCGCCCTGTCGGGCGTTGCGTCGGCCCAGCTCACGCTGTTCGAGGACGACAACTTCCAGGGCTCGCGCTACGACGTGCGCGGAGCAGTCGAGAACCTCGGCAATAGTGGCTTCAACGACAAGGCGTCATCCGTGCGCATCCGCGAAGGCACCTGGCAAATCTGCGACGACGCCTATTTCCGCGGTCACTGCGTCACGCTGCAGCCTGGCGAATATCCTTCGCTCGGAAGATTCGGGCTCAACGACAAGGTCTCGTCGGCGCGCGAGCTCGGCGCTTATGGTCCGCCGCCATCGCAAGGCAGCAACTGGGGTGGCGGCGCGCGTGCGGTGCTGTACAGCCGGCCGGATTTCGGCGGGCGCAATTTCGTCATCGATTCGGATGTCGTGCGCGACCTCAACAACACCGGCTTCAACGATCGCGCGTCCTCGCTGCGCATCGAGCAGGGCTACTGGATGTTCTGCAGCGACGCCAACTTCGGCGGTCAATGCCTGACGTTCGGGCCGGGCGAGTATCCGACCCTGCCGCCGGCGCTCGCGGACCGCATCTCGTCTGGGCGTCGCGTGTCGAACCACTATCCGTATCGCCAGAACCCCGACTGGGGCCGACGCTAGGACAGGGGCAAGGCCGACATGGCAAGTCCGGGCGCCGCGCAGCGGTGCCCGTGAACGAGTGCGCCGCGCGTAGCGCGGCGGCGCCCTTATAATGCAAGCGTGCCTTTCACGGACGACATCGCAGGCTTGCGCCGCATCCTGACGCGCTCGCACACGCTTGCCGTCGTCGGCTTGTCGGCCAACTGGTATCGGCCGAGCTACTTCGCCGCGAAGTACATGCTGGATCATGGCTATCGCGTCATCCCGGTCAATCCGACGTACCGCGAAGTGCTGGGACAGCCTTGCTATCCCGACCTTGCGTCCATACCCGAGCCGGTCGACATCGTCGACTGCTTCCGCAAGCCGGCTGAAATGCCCGGGCTGGCGCGCGACGCCGTCGCGATCGGCGCCAAGGTGCTGTGGATGCAGCTCGGCATCCGCAACGAGGAAGCAGCCCGCATTGCCAGCGACGCCGGACTCGAGGTCGTGGCCGATCGCTGCGTGAAGATCGAGCACGCGCGCCTGATGGGCGGCCTCAACTGGGCCGGCGTCAACACGGGCGTGATCAGCGCCCGCCGGCCCGCCGCGTAGAATCGCGGGCCATGCCCGACCGCACGTTCGGCTTCGACACGCTGTGCCTCCACGCGGGCCAGATCCCGGACGCGCAAACCGGCGCGCGCGCGCTGCCCATCTACCAGACGACGTCGTTCGTCTTCGACAGCGCCGACCATGCGGCGTCCCTGTTCAACCTGCAGACGTTCGGCAACGTCTATTCGCGCATCTCCAATCCGACGGTTGCCGCACTCGAGGAGCGCGTCGCGGCCCTCGAAAAGGGTCGCGCGGCGCTGGCCGCCGCCACCGGCATGGCGGCCCAGATGCTCGCCTTGCTCACGCTCGCCCGCGCCGGCGACCACATCGTCGCCGCGCGCACCCTCTACGGCGGCAGCTATTCGCAAATGGCGGTCACCTTCGCGCAGTTCGGCATCGACACCACGTTCGTCGATGCCGACGAGCCCGACGCGTTTCGCGCGGCGATCCGCCCGAACACCAAGGCCCTGTACTGCGAGACGATCGGCAATCCGCAGCTGAACGTCGCCGACTTGAGCGCGCTCGCAGAGATCGCGCACGACGCAGGTGTCCCGCTCGTGGTCGACAACACGCTCGCCTCGCCGTACCTGTGCCGGCCGATCGAGCACGGCGCGGACATCGTCGTGCACTCGTTGACCAAGTACCTCGGCGGCCACGGCACGACGATGGGCGGCATCGTGGTCGAGTCGGGCAGGTTCCCGTGGGACAACGGCAAATTCCCCATGATGACCGAGCCGTCGCGCGGCTATCACGGCGTGATCTTCCACGAGACCTTCGGCGACTTCGGCTTCACGATGAAGGCGCGCATGGAGACGATGCGCACGCTCGGCCCGACGCTCTCCCCGCTCTCGGCTTTCCTGCTGCTGCAAGGCATCGAGACGCTGCACCTGCGCATGCCGCGGCACTGCGAATCCGCGCTCGCGGTCGCGCGCTTTCTCAGCGCGCATCCCGCGGTCGAATGGGTGGGCTACCCGCTGCTCGAGGGCAATCGCTACGAGGCGCTGGCGCGCCGGTACCTGCCGCACGGCGCAGGCGGCATCCTGACGTTCGGCGTGAAAGGCGGCGCCCCGGCGGGCGTGAAATGCATCGAGGCGATGCAGATGCTCTCGCATCTTGCGAACGTCGGCGACGCGAAGACCCTCGTCATCCACCCTGCGTCGACGACGCATCGCCAGCTCGACGAAACCGAGCAGCGCGCGGCGGGCGTCGCGCCGGAGATGATTCGCCTGTCCGTGGGTCTCGAGTCGCTCGACGATATCCTGTGGGATCTCGATCAGGCGCTGCGGTCAAGCCAACAACGATGAGCCCTTCATGAATCGCTATGCTGCAGTCCCTTGGCCGTGGATCGGCTTGGTCCTGGCCCTCGGCGTCGTGGCCCACGAAGCGCTGATGCACTGGTTCGCCGGGGCACCCGCGCTCGACGAAGCGGTGTATCGCGTGGCCATCATGTCGATCGGCGTCGCCTGCCTCGCGTTGCTGATGCTGCCGCCGCGGCGCATCGCCTACCTGCTCGGGTTCCTCGTGTGCGCGGCGCTGATCGGATGGGCGCTTTGGCTGCAATACGGCGAGGGCCTGGATCCTTGCCCGCTGTGCATGTTCCAGCGCGTGTGCGTCATCGCGGTCGGCATCGTCTTCCTGATCGCGGCGATCCACAACCCGTCTCGACCGGGCGCCGCACTGTATGCGTTGCTCACGCTCGTCATCGCCGGGGCAGGCGCCGCGTTTGCCGGACGGCAGATCTGGCTGCAGGCGCTGCCCAAGGACCAGGTGCCCGCGTGCGGCATGGGCTTGAGCTACATGATGGACACGCTGCCGTTCATGGACGTCATCGGCAAGGTGCTCCAGGGCAGCGGTGAATGCGCCGAGAAGGCGTGGGTGTTTCTCGGGCTGTCGATCGCCGGCTGGACGCTCGTGTTCTTCGCCGCGATGATCGTCGCGGCGATTGCACTGATCAGGCGCGACTAGGCGATCGTCGTCGCGCAAAACCCGGACGCAGTATCGTGCGCTTGCTGCACGTCTCTGGATCGCCTGCGCGGGCTCACTTCGGCGCCATGCGGATCGCGCCGTCCAGCCGGATCACTTCACCGTTGAGCATGGAATTGCGGATGATCTCGAGGACGAGCGAGGCGAACTCCGCCGGACGTCCCAGGCGTGGCGGGAACGGCACGCTCTTGCCGAGCGCTTCGGCGATTTCCGGTGGAATGTGGCCCACCATGGGTGTCTCGAACACGCCGGGCGCGATCGTCATGCACCGGATGCCGAAGCGTGCCAGCTCGCGCGCGATGGGTAACGTCATGCCGACCACGCCGGCCTTCGAGGCACTGTAGGCGGCCTGGCCGATCTGCCCGTCGAACGCGGCGACCGACGCCGTATTGACGATGACGCCCCGCTCGCCTTCGCCATTGGGCGCGCCTTTCGCCATTGCATCCGCGGCGAGGCGGATCACGTTGAACGTGCCGACCAGATTGATCTCGACGGCGCGACGGAAGCCCGACAGGGTCGAAGGTCCTTCGCGTCCGAGCACCTTCTCTCCGTGCACGATGCCCGCGCAATTCACCAGTCCCTGCAAGCCGCCGAACGCGGCAACGGCCATGTCGACCGCTCCGCGGCTGCTCGTTTCGTCCGTCACGTCGGTGCGGCAGAAGCGGACCGCGCTGCCGATCTCCGCTGCAAGCGCCTGACCCTGCGCATCGTTGAGGTCCGCGATGACCACCCGGGCGCCGCCGCCAACGAGTGCGCGCACGGTGGCTGCGCCCAACCCGGACGCCCCGCCGGTGACCAGGAAGACCGCGCCGCTCGTGTCCACGGCCGTTACTTGCTGGCCGGCGGCAGCGCCGGGGATTTCACGATGCTCGTCGCCGTGGCGACCAGGCCGGCGATGTCCGTCAGATTCGCCGGCACGATGAGCGTATTGCCCACGCGCGCGAGATTGCCGAACGCGTTGATGTATTCCTCGGCCACCTTGAGGTTCACCGCGCTCGTCCCCCCGGGAGAGGCAATCGCTTCGGCAACCTGGCGGATGGCCTGCGCGTTCGCTTCGGCGATGGCCAGGATGGCCGCAGCCTGTCCCTGCGCGTTGTTGATCTCGGCCTGCTTCTCGCCTTCCGACTTGGCGATCGCGGCCTCCCGTGCACCGACGGCCAGGTTGATCTGCTCCTGCCGCTTGCCCTCGGAGGTGAGGATGACGGCGCGCTTCTCGCGCTCGGCCGTGATCTGCGCCTGCATCGAGCGGAGGATCTCGGCGGGCGGCGTCAGGTCCTTGATCTCGTAGCGCAGCACCTTCACGCCCCAGTTCGCTGCGGCGGCGTCGAGCGCATTCACGACCGACGCGTTGATCTGATCCCGCTCCTCGAACGCGCGATCGAGCTCCATGCGGCCGATCACGCTGCGCAAGGTGGTCTGCGCGAGCTGGGTGATCGCCACGACGTAATTGGATGCGCCGTACGACGCGAGGCGCGGGTCGGTCACCTGGAAATACAGGATGCCGTCGACCTGCAGCTGCGTGTTGTCCTTGGTGATGCAGATCTGCGGCGGCACGTCGAGCGGGATCTCGCGCAGATCGTGCTTGTACGCCACGCGGTCGAAGAACGGCCAGATGATGTTGAGGCCCGGCTCCAGCACGGCATGAAAGCGGCCGAGGCGCTCGACGATCCAGGCGCGCTGCTGCGGAACGACGCGGATCGCCTTGATGACGACGATGAGGCCGACGATGAATACGACGAACGTGACGAGCGAGAAGCCGCTGAGCATGAGAAGGGTCCTGGGGTCGAACACGATGCGTGGTTGATCAGGCGGCCGGGCGCACGGGCGCGATCACGAGCGTCGATCCGCGCGTGGCCACGATGACCATCATGCGGTCACGGCTGGCGGCCGGGTCGGCCACCTCGGCATCCCATTGGGTGCCGCGATAGACCACGCGGGCCGTACCGTCGGGGTGCCAGACGTGCACGTGGACCTGCTGGCCGACGTCGAGCGACGGCTGCGGCAACGGGGTGCCGCGACGCAGGCGCCAGCGATGGGCGACGAAGCTGCCCGCCAGCGCGAGGATGCCCGCAACGAGGAGCTGCACTGGAGTCGACGCGCCGAGCCACGCGGCGACGCCGCCCACGACGAACGCGATGCCAAGGGCCAGCAGGTAGAACGTGCCGGTGACGAGCTCGGCGCCCACCAGCACGACACCCAGAATCCACCACATCCACTGTGCCGCCATCGCCGCCTCCCCCGTTCGGCGCGAAGCATAAGGCACTTTGTTGCGCGCCGGGCGCCCCCATGTGTGAGCGGCGGTGCAGAGTGCGGCAACGCGTGCGTACGCGCCGCAGCTGCGGTATAATATTTGCTTAGGAATCAAGGTTTTTCCAAGCCACCCGACGACCTCTACAGCACTTCATACGCGAGATTTGCCATGCCGATCTACGAATACCGCTGCAGCGCCTGCGGCCACGAGCTCGAGGCGCTCCAGAAGATCACCGACGCCCCGCTCCTGGCATGTCCTTCCTGCCGCGCGGACAAGCTGACCAAGCTCGTTTCCGCGGCTGGCTTCCAGCTCAAGGGATCCGGCTGGTACGCCACCGATTTCCGCAACGGCAGCAAGCCCGCAGCCAAGACGGCCGCCAAGACGGACGGTGGCGAGTCGACCGCCGACAGCAAGCCCGCCGACAAGCCGGCCGAGACGAAATCCGAAACCAAGAGCGAAGCCGCCGCACCGGCTGCCGGCTGCGGCACCGGCTGCGCGTGCCACTGAACGGACGCGTGCCACCGCGATGAAGCGCTATCTGATGGCCGGGCTGCTCGTCTGGGTGCCGCTCGGCATCACGATCTGGGTATTGCACTTCCTCGTCACGTCGCTCGACTCGATCCTGCTCCTGTTCCCCGAGTCGGCGCGGCCCGAAGCGCTGTTCGGCTTCAACATTCCGGGCATCGGCGTGCTCATCGCGTTCATCATCCTGCTGGGCACCGGCATCCTGACGGCCAATTTCCTGGGCTTGCGGCTGCTCCGCGCCTGGGAGTCGGTGCTCATCCGCATTCCGTTCGTCAAGTCGATCTATTCGTCGGTCAAGCAGGTCAGCGACACGCTGCTCTCGCCGCAGGGCAACGCGTTTCGCAAGGCGCTGCTGGTGGAATTTCCGCACGCGGGCAGCTGGACCATCGCGTTCCAGACCGGCAGCCCCGCGCCTGAAGTCGCGAGCCGGCTCGATGGCGATCACGTCAGCGTGTACGTCCCCACCACGCCAAACCCCACCTCCGGCTACTTCGTCATCGTGCCGCGCGCGCGCATCCACGAGCTCGACATGACGGTCGACGAAGCGCTCAAGTACATCATCTCGATGGGCGTCGTCGCGCCGCGCGCGCACATCGTCTCGCCGTTCGTTCCGCCCGCCGACGCGCCGCGCGCACCCGCGCTCGCCAAGCCGGTCGTCACCACCCGAAATTGATCGCGGACTCGCACGCGTCCCGGCGACAGGCGGCCGGGCCGCTGTGCCTGTCCGCGCCCCCGCGATCATCCCCTACAACATCGGCTGGAGATTTCCGTGAAGCGCACCGATTACTGCGGTCTGGTCGACCGCCGCTACCTGGGCCAGACCGTCACCGTGGCCGGCTGGGTCCATCGACGCCGCGACCATGGCGGCGTGATCTTCGTCGACCTGCGCGACCGCGAAGGCCTGCTGCAAATCGTCGCCGACCCGGACCGTGCCGCGACCTTCGCAACGGCGGAAAAACTGCGCCATGAGTTCTGCATCGCGGTCACGGGTGTCGTCCGCTTGCGCCCCGAGGGCACCCGCAACACCACGTTGCGCTCCGGCGAAGTGGAGGTCCTGGCGCACGAGATCGACATCCTGAACGCGTCCGTCACACCGCCCTTCTCGCTCGACGAGGAAAACCTCTCCGAGACGGTGCGTCTCACCCATCGCGTGCTCGACTTGCGGCGGCCTGCCATGCAGCAGAACCTGATGCTGCGCTACCGCGCCACCATGGCCGCGCGCAAGTATCTCGACGCGCTCGGGTTCGTCGACATCGAGACGCCCGTCCTCTACAAGAGCACGCCAGAGGGTGCGCGCGAGTTCCTGGTCCCCTCGCGCATCCATCACGGGCAGTTCTACGCGCTGCCGCAATCGCCGCAGCTGTTCAAGCAGATGCTGATGATCGCGGGCTTCGATCGGTACTACCAGATCGTCAAGTGCTTCCGCGACGAGGACCTGCGCGCCGACCGCCAGCCGGAAGTCACGCAGATCGACATCGAGACGTCGTTCCTGGACGAGCCGGAGATCCGGCCGATCATGGAAGGCCTGGTGCGCACCATGTTCCGCGAAGCGCTTGCAACCGAGCTGCCGGATCCGTTCCCGGTCATGACGTTTGCCGAGGCCATGCGCGATTACGGCTCGGACAAGCCCGACCTGCGCGTTCCGCTCAAGCTCACGGAGCTGACCGACGTCATGAAGGTCGTGGACTTCAAGGTGTTTCGCGCCGCCGCCGACCTGCCCAACGGCCGCGTCGCCGCGCTGCGCCTGCCCGCAGGCGGCTCGCTCACGCGCAAGGAGATCGACGACTACACCGCGTTCGTTGCGATCTACGGCGCGCGCGGCCTGGCGTACATCAAGGTCAACGACGTCGCCAAGGTGAGCGAGGAAGGCCTGCAGTCGCCGATCGTCAAGTTCCTGTCCGCCGACGTGCTGCGCGCGATCCTCGAGCGCACGGGCGCGCAGACGGGCGATCTGATCTTTTTCTGCGCCGACAAGGAGAAGATCGTCAACGATGCGCTCGGCGCGCTTCGTGCCAAGGTCGGACACGATCGCGGGCTTGCGGACAGCGGATGGCGGCCGTTGTGGGTCGTCGACTTCCCGATGTTCGAGTACGACGACGTCGCCAACACCTGGGCGGCGCGTCACCACCCGTTCACCGCACCGAAGGACGGCCATGAAGCGCTGCTTGGCAGCGATCCCGGCAACGCGCTGTCGAAGGCCTACGACGTCGTGCTGAACGGCTGGGAGATCGGCGGCGGCTCGGTGCGCATCCACCGTCCCGAGGTGCAGCAGAAAGTGTTCGAAGCGCTCGGCATCAGCGTCGAAGATCAGCGGGCGAAGTTCGGCTTCCTGCTCGACGCGCTGCAGTTCGGTGCGCCACCGCACGGCGGCATCGCGTTCGGCGTGGACCGCATCGTCGCGATGATGGCCGGCGTCGACCAGATCCGCGACGTGATCGCATTTCCCAAGACGCAGCGCGGCCAGGACCTTCTGGTCGAAGCGCCGAGCCCCGTCACGGAAAAGCAGTTGCGCGAGCTGCACATTCGCCTGCGCGCGAGCGATTCGGCCAAGTCCGGCTAGCGTTCGCCGCTTTCGTCTTTACATTCGGCCGCAATGCGGGCCGCGCGCCGGGGGCCTGCGCTCCGGCTTCGGTGCAACCCGCATCGCGCCGATGCGCGCTACGCGCGCATTGGACGATGCTGCACAGGCGCCTCCAGGCAGCGCCTCGCCGCCCGAGCGGGTTGCGTTGCATGGACGCAGCAATTCCATGCGCCCGGTCTTGCCGCTGCGCCGCGCGACTGCGTTTAGCGGGTCGCGTGCTGTTCGCGCTCCACCTTCGTGATATAGCGCTGAATGAGCGTCGCCATCGGCAAGGGCAAGTTGCGAAAGCGGCACCCACACCGTCGCGCTTCACCTTGCGTCGCATGCATCACTTCGAGATCGGCGACCAGCGCGCCGAGCTCCGGCAGGTTGATGCGGCAGCCTTCGAGCAGCTGGCCGATGGTGATGAGGAAGCTCGGCGGATAGTCGGTGAGGCCGATGCCGGCGACACTGATGTCGCGCACCTTGAGCGCGAGCGGCGCGCCCCCGTCGGCTGCGGGCACCTGGCACAGGAGCGCGCGGCCGAGCGGAACTTTCAGCCGGTACGATTCGCGCCGCTGGAAGCGCAGCAAGGAATCGGGCAGTCGCACCCGGAAGGCCGGTCCGTCTTCGAAGGTCACCGCACCGGCGCCGTCGGCCGTGAAGCTCATGCGCACGTGGTCGAGCTGCGTGGAAATGCGCAGCCGCTCGGCGCGCAGCAGCCGCTGCATGGCTGCTTCGTCGGCGCCGTAGTCGAGGACGACCTCCTCGAACTCCGGGTTCACCGCGAGCACGGCCGTGACGACGAAATCCTGGCCGCCGCCGAATTGCACCGTGACGAGCTCGCGATGCGCAGCGACGGCGCGCAGCAGCCCGGCGATCTCCATGCGCGAGAAGATGCGGAACCGGTCGTCGTCGCCGACCTGCTCGACCGGGCCTTGGGGATGTCCGAGGGCGAGACCCATGATCCGAGACGTCAGGGACCGCCGTTACCCGCCCGTTCCAGCCGATGCAGCCACGCGAGCAGCTCCGCCACGGCGACGTACAGCGCGGGCGGGATGCGCGCGTCGAGGTCCACCTGCATGAGGAGTGCCGTCAGCTCGCGTGACGCATGCACGAACAGGCCAGCTTCGCGTGCGCGCCGCACGATCTCGTCGGCCAGCGCGCCGCGGCCCTTGGCCACGACCACCGGCGCGCCATCGCCGGCCGCATAACGCAGCGCGACCGCTTCGGGCAAATCGCGCGCGGCGCTCATGCGAACGGCGAGCCGAGCATGCTGTCGGGCTCGTTGGAGATGGTGAGCGTCGCGAGGTCGAGCGCACGCTCCGCAATGGCGACACGGAGGACGGGCGCTGCGCTGCGCAGCTGACCCACCACTGCCGGGTCGTCACAGCGCAGCGTCAAGTCGACGCTGTCGCCTGCAAGGCCGAGAGATGCCTCGATCGTGCCGAGATGCGCGAACGACAGCGACAGGCGCATGCGCCAGCGTGGACCGGCGGGCTGATCGGCGCCTGCATGCGAAGCCTCGGCATCCTCTTCGTCGATGACGAGCATGCCGCGCTGTCCCGGCCACAGCTCGCCCTGCCACAGGAAGCGCCCCGTATCGAGCACCTCGAGCTGCTGGCGCAACAGCGGGGTGGCATAGTCGGAGGGCGCGGCGTCGGGCCCTGTCGCCGCGCGCGCGATCTCATGCGCGACCGGCCAGCGCGACTGGGGCTCGTGCGCGAGCAGGGCGCGCGGACGCATGTCGTCGGCCCATTGGGCCAGGTGCGCCTCGTAGAACACGCCGGAAAATTCGACTGCGTCCTTGAGCTGCAGCGCGAGCCGGTCGGTGGCCACTTCCGAATGGGGCGGCACGCTGATGAGCGGGCCGCGCGGCGCGATGGCCTGCTGCTGCGGCGTGCGTACGGACACAGCCGCGCCACTGATGGGCTGCATCGCGCTGCCTGGCGGCGTAACCGGGGTGGACGCGGGATCGGCGCGCAGAGCGGCCAGCAGAACGCGCCCGGTATCGGACAGCTCGAGGGCGGCGCTGCGCGGGCCGTTGGCCCCGAGCGCCACCGGGCTGCCGGCGAGCGTGACGCGGGTTGCGCCCGAGGGCAATGGATGCGCGTCCGTCGAGGCGGCTGCGAGCGTGTCGCCGCGTCCGGGACCCGCGCGCACGTCGTCGCGCAGCGCGCGCGCCGCATCGCGCAGCACGGGCAGGCCGCGGCGATCCGCCTCACCCGGCGCATGCTCGTCCTTGGCCGCTTCGCCACGCGGCGGGGCAAGCTCCGGTCCGATCGGCGACACCGCGCGCACGGCGCCGGCCGCGGGCGTGCGCAAGCGTGCGACGAAGGTGTCTTCGCGGATGAGCGCGCGCAACAGTGCACCGAGGCGCTGGGTATCGATCATGGGCGTCGGCGCCTGGCGCCTCGTGCGCGCACGTGTCAGCTCGCGCGGGCCGCCGGGCGGCCGCGCATGCAGCGATCGACCTGGCCGAGCCAGGGCACCAGGATGTCGCGCAGCGCGGCGTCGTCGCGCAGGACGCCGCGCAAGAGCTCCATCCGCCGGCGCCGTCCCGCTGCATCCAGCAAGGTGTCGGGATTGCCGAGGCGCTCGACGCGCTCGATCCAGGTCCGGCATTCGCGCTCACCGGACTCGAACGCCGGCCAATCCGCAGCGCGCGCCGCGTCCAGCATGCGGCGCGTCGCCACCGCAATGGCTTCATAGCAGTCGAGGAAGCGGTCTTGGGTCGACATGGCGGCGGTGCTTTCCATCAGGCGTAGGCGGGGGCCGCTTCGCGCTCGGCGAGCGTCGCCCAGGCGCCGCGCAGCTCGGTCAGCAGCTGGTTGGCTTCGTCGATGAGCGCGACGTCGTCGCGCAGGTTCGCGATGAGCAGACGGCGGCTCACGTAGTCGTAGAGCTGCATCAGCGAGCGGGCGATGTCGCCGCCCTGGCTGACGTCGAGCGCGGCCTTGAGGCCCTCGTCGACGATGCTGATCGCCTTGCCGATCGCGCGGCCCTTCTGCGCCGTGCGTCCGGCGGCGATGTGCGCGCGCGCCTCGGCCAGCGCGGCCAGCGCGCCGTCGTAGAGCATCACGATGAGGCGCTGCGGCGACGCGGCGGCAACGCCGGTCTCGAGACCGATGCGGGCGTAGGCTTGTGCGGCGTGAACGGCAACCATGCGAGGCTCGTGAAGGAATGGACTACCTTACATATCGGCCGCGATGCGCGCGGCTGAAGCCGTTCAACCGTTGTTCGATCCGCCGATCTTCGGCAGGTTGGCGAGCTGCTGCGTCA
This sequence comes from Casimicrobiaceae bacterium, assembly GCA_035475895.1. GTDB lineage: Bacteria > Pseudomonadota > Gammaproteobacteria > Burkholderiales > Casimicrobiaceae > VBCG01. The sequence goes on from DATILY010000096.1 coordinate 105,298, forward strand.
GATACGTGCTGAGCGACGACAGCTGCGACAGCTGCGCATCGAGCGCATTGAACTGCTGCAGATACGCCGCCTGCACGCGATCGAGCCGCGTCTGCAGGGCGTCCTTGCGCTTGTCCATGTCCTTGATCGTGCTTTGCAGGCCGTCGGTGCGGGCGGCGACGGGGCCACCGGTGCCGAGCAGCGACGTGAGCATCTGGTCGAGCCCGTAACCTGCGCCCTGGGCGTACGTCACCGTGCCGCGGGCGCCGAGCGCACCGCCGATCACGTTGACTTTCAACCCTTCAGCCGGTGTGCCGGACTGCGCGGTGAGGGACTGGCCGCTGCCGAGCGCGGCGACGCCGTCGATCGTGCCCGCGACATCCACGCCGCTCGTGGATACGGGGGTTGCGCCCACGAGCGTTGCGGCCGCGCTTCCCGCGAGCGTTACGGATGAAGCGCTGCCGAACCGGTTCGACGTGAACGTGAGCACCCCGCTCGTGTCCGTGACGCGCACGCTGCTGCCGCTGCCCAGCGCGCCGTTGAGCTTCGACGCGACCTCGGCGGCCAGCGCGGACGCCGAGGCGTACGTCGCCGCGCCGAGGGTCACGCTCACGGTGGCGCCATCGACCACGGCGGTGAGCGCATCGTTGACGCCCGCGCTGATCGTGAGACCGGCTGCGGCAGCGCCGACCAGGTTGCCATGCGTGGCGATTTGCGTCACGTTCAGCGGATACGTTCCGGCAGCGGTCTTGGCGCCCGCGCCGGCATACGACACGAGCGAGTCGGTCGCGCCCCCCGTGGCGGCGAAGAGGCGCTCCACGGCGGTCGGATCGGTGGAGAGCGCCGCGTTGAACTTGGCCGTATCGAACGTGAGCTGGCCATCGCTGCCCGTCTTCACACCGACCTGGACGAGCGTGTTCAGCGTCGCGCTCGCGCCCGCCACCGTGCCGCCGATGAGCGAGCGCAGCTGCGATTGCACCACGCGTACCGTGGTGTCGCCGGTCAGGATGGACGCCTTGTCGTTGGTCGCGTCGTATTTCGTCAGGTTGCTGATGGTGGTCGCAAGATCGTTGTAGGCCTTCACGAAGCCCGCGACTGCGGCCTGCGCAGCGCCGGGGCTCTGCGCCACCGTGACGGTGGTGGGGTTGCCGGGATTCGCCTTGGTGATCGACAGCGTCACGCCCGCGATCGCATCCTTGACCGTGTTCGACGCCGACTGGATGTCGATGCCGTCGACCTTGAGCAGCGCGTCCTGCGCGGCGACGATCTGCGCCAGGTTTCGTCCTGCGCCCACCGCGGCGGCCGGATCGAATGCAAGCTGCGAGAGGCCCGCAGCGTCGCTGTTGTTGCCGTCGGCATCCGCAGCGCTGATCTTGAGGCTGTTGGCGGCGCCCGTCGCGGTCGACGTGAACACCAGGCGCTGGCCGTTCGCCGTGCCGTCGTTGACGATCGACGCCGTGACACCCACGTTGGCGCCGTTGACCGCGTCCCGGATGGCCGCGAGCGAGTCCTGGCCCGGTGCGATCGTCACCGTCTTGGCGCCCGCGTTGGCGTTGGGCGTGAACGTGCCGCCGGCATAGGTGCCGAACGTGAAGGTGAGCGTACCGTTGCCCACCGTGTCGGCAACGGTTGCGAACCCGTTGGACACGAGCTTGTGCGCCTGGGCGAGCTGCGTCACTTCGAGGCTGTACGCGCCCGGCACGGCGCCGGTGCCCACGCTGGTCGTCCCGAGGGTCGTGTCCCCGAGGACGGCCGTCATGGCCCGGAACGGCGCCGGCGTGGCCAGCGCGTGAACCGCGCCTTGCAACGCGGCCAGCGCGCTCTTGAGCGTGCCGTACGCCGAGATGCGCGACTGCACGGTCTGCTCCTGCGTGTTGAGCAGGTCGAGCGGCCGCTGCTCCACCGCCATCAGCTTGGCGACGATGCCGTTGACGTCGAGCCCGGAGCCGATGCCCGGCGAGGAGAGTGCAGGCGTAGTGGTGGCCATCGGTTTGCGTTGCGCGGCTACGCCCGATTGCGCAGCAGCAGTCCGTTGATCTGGTCGAGCGCCTTGGCGATCGCCAGCATTTCCTGCGACGGCATCTGCCGCAGCACGGTGCCGTCCTGCATGTCGATCACCCGCACGACGACCGTCTTGACGTCGGGATCGATCGAGAATTCGATGCTGCGATTGCTCGCGGCGAGCGCTGCGTTGACATGGTCGACTGCGGCCTGCACCGAAGCGCGCGAGGGCGGAGCCTCCGTTGCCTGCGCTGCCGCCGGCCCGCGTGGATCGGCCCCAACGACGCCGCCCCCGACCACGGTGGTGGGCGAGGGCGTTGTCGCATCAAGCGGTCGAATCAACAAGAGCCGCTCCTTCGATGAGCCCGGCCGGGATCGCCGGCCGGGCCTGGTTTGCCTTGCTTACTTCAGCAGCGTGAGCACGTTCTGCGGCAGCGCGTTGGCTTGTGCCAGCATCGCCGTACCCGCCTGTTGCAGGATCTGCGCACGGGTCAGGTTGGCCGTTTCCGACGCGAAATCCGTGTCCTGGATCCGGCTGCGCGACGCGGACAGGTTCTCGGACGCGGTTTGCAGGTTCGAGACCACCGACGAGAACCGGTTCTGGTACGCGCCAAGCGAGGCACGCGCCGTGTTCACGCCCTGCAGCGCGCTGTCCACCTGCTGGATCGCGAGCTGGGCATTGGCGTAGTTCGACACGTCGAGAAGGTTGATGCCCGTGGTGGTGGTGACCGAACCGATCGAGCCGTTGGCGTAGCCCGCCACGGTCGCGCTGTTGGTCGTGCCGGCAACCGTGATGGCGGCCGTGCCGGACAGCGTGATCTGGCCCGTCGCGGTGTTGTAGACGGCGCCGACACCCGACTGCGCCGAGATGTTGTTGATCGCGTTGACCAGCTGGCCGGCGCGCTCGGCGGCACTCGACGCCGCGCCGATGGCACCGATGTCCTTGCCGTTGAGCGTGACGCCGCCGGCAGCGATGGCGGTCGCGAAGCCGGTGATGGCCGAGGCGTTCACCGTCAACGCTGCGCCGGTGAGCTGCGACACCGAGCCCAGCTGAGCCGTGTTCGCGTCGACGATCGACGACACCGTGATCGACTCGCCGGCGTTGGCGCCGACCTGGAACACCGCACCGGCGAAGCTGCCGTCGATCAACTTGACGCCGTTGAACGATGTCTGGTCCGCCACGCGGTCGATTTCATTGAGCAGCTGTCCGACTTCGGTTTGCAGCGCCGCGCGGTCCGTGTTGCTGTTGGTCGCGTTGGACGACTGCACGGCCAGCTCGCGGATGCGCTGCAGGTTGTCGCCGATGACGCCGAGGGCGCCTTCGGCGGTCTGCGCGAGCGAGATGCCGTCGTTGGCGTTGCGCGCTGCCTGGTTGAGGCCGTTGATCTGCGACGTGAACCGCGAGGCGATCGCAAGACCGGCGGCGTCGTCCTTCGCGCTGTTGATGCGCAGGCCGGACGACAGGCGTTGGAGCGACGTCGCGAGGCTGCTCTGCGACGCATTGAGGTTGCGCTGCGCGTTGAGCGACGCAATGTTGGTGTTGATGATCTGGGGCATTTTTCGTCTCCTGGGTAAAGGATTCCGGCGAATGCCGGGGCGACGATGGTTGCCCCGCATTTCCGAGAGGCGTTTAGCACCGCCGTACTGGCGTTATCGGAACCCGCCCGGCAAAACTTGAGCCTCACGGCCTGCCGGACCACGCGCCGTTGCGGTTTCGCAACAACGGCATGTGGCGTCCTCGACCCAGGTGCGCACGATAGCCGGGGCGCGCACGCGCTGGTCCGTCGAACTGGACGCGTTAACCCGGTCATTCCGGCGTGCGGGACTCGGTGCATCCAGTGCACACTGCGCTGCCGAGTCGAGCTGCCCTTCGGGTCGCCAAGGGCGTTACGGCACGCGAAGGCAGCGGCCACAGGATGCGCGCCTCGGCCCCATGGGCGGCACCCGGGCCTTCGAGGAACACGGCTCGGGGGAAATTATGCCAATGTCATATCGTGTAGGCCGCGGCCGTACCGCACGTCGCGCGCTTCGCCCAACGCAACGCATGGCAAAGCGCCCACTTAAGGAAACCCTTCCTGGCGCCGCATGATGGCGCCGTACTGAACCACGCCGTCAGGGAGGCGACCGTGACCAACCAACAACTGCTCGACGAAATCCGCGACGCGAATCTTTCCTATCTCGTGCTGGCGCAGCACCTGATCCGGCAGGACAAGGCCGAGGCGCTCTACCGCCTGGGCCTCTCGGAGGAGGTGGCCGACGTCCTCGAAGGCCTGTCGACCGGCCAGATCCTCAAGATCGCCGCGTCGAACCTGCTGATGTTCCGGTTCCGCTTCGACGATGCCATGGTCTGGAACCTGCTGCGCAGCCACACCCGCGAGCGCGGTGTCGCCGGCGCGCATGCCGCGATCCTGATGGCCCAGGCGCTGCCCGAGGCAGCCTGAACGCACGCAGGACCGACGGGAAAACGATCATGCGTCTATCCAGTGTCATCGACGATGCGGCGGAAGTGCGCCGCGCCACCTCGCTCATCGAGCTGGGCGCACGCCTGCAGGTGCTCGAATCCGAGACGCGGCTGTCGCGCGAGCGGCTGCTCAAGCTCTACAAGGAAATCCAGGGCAAGTCGCCGCCGAAGGGCATGCTGCCGTTCTCGACGGACTGGTTCGTCACCTGGATGCCGAACATCCACGCGTCGCTGTTCATGGCGATCTACAACACGCTGATCAAGTCGAGCGCGCTCGACGACGTCGAGGCGATCGTCAAGGCGTTCCGGCTGTACAAGGAGCACTGCGACGCGAACGCGCTGAACCCCGAGCTGTCGGTCACGCGCGCCTGGCGCCTGGTGCGCTTCGTCGACGCGGGGATGCTGCGGCTCGCACCCTGCACGCGCTGCCACGGCCGCTTCGTCGTGCGCGACCACGATCTCACGCGCAATTATGTCTGCGGCCTGTGCCATATGCCGTCGCGTGCGGGGCGCACCAAGGATCCTGCCACCCGGCTCGCGCACTGAAGCGTCACCCATTTTCGTTGCGGCGCCTCAAGAAACAGCGTCGGTTGCCGTAAACCCGAATGTCCGCTCGCGAGGTGTCCCCCACCCCCAGGGGGCCCTCCGGCGGGCATGTCCACTTCCGGGTGTCCCAACGCGATGCTGGTCCTCATCGGTTACGTGATCGTCGTCGGCTCGATCTTCGGCGGGTTTGCGCTGGCCGGTGGTCACATGGCGGCGCTGCTGCAGCCGGTCGAGCTGCTCATGATCGGTGGTGGCGCCTTCGGCGCGTTCGTCGTCGGCAACTCGCCCAAGTCGGTCAAGGCCACGCTCGCGGCGCTGCCGGGCTGCCTCAAGGGCTCCAAGTACACCAAGGCGCTGTACATGGAGCTCATGGCGCTGCTCTACGAAATCCTCAACAAGGTGCGCAAGGAAGGGCTCATGTCGATCGAGCGCGACATCGAGACGCCCAACGAGAGCGCGCTGTTCGCCAAATATCCCAAGGTGGCAAGCGATCACCACCTGCTCGAATTCATGACCGACTACCTGCGCCTCATGGTGAGCGGCAACATGAACGCGTTCGAGATCGAGAACCTGATGGACCACGAGATCGAGACGCATCATCACGAGGCTGAGCTGCCCGGCAGCGCCATCCAGAAAGTGGCCGACGGACTGCCCGCATTCGGCATCGTCGCGGCCGTGATGGGCGTCGTGCACACGATGGAGTCGGTGGGCCTGCCGCCGGCCGAGCTCGGGATCCTGATCGCGCATGCGCTCGTCGGCACCTTCCTCGGCATCCTGCTCGCGTACGGCATCGTCGGTCCGCTCGCCCTGCTGCTCGAGCAGCGCGCCAACGAGTCGAGCAAGATCCTGCAGTGCGTCAAGGTGACGCTGCTCGCGACGCTCAACGGCTATGCGCCGGCGATCGCGATCGAGTTCGGGCGCAAGGTGCTGTACTCGACCGAGCGGCCGACGTTCGGCGAGCTCGAGGCGCACGTGAAGGGCGCGCGCGCCTGACGCGCCGCAATCCGCCATGACGGGGGAGACCAAGCCGCCGATCATCATCAAGCGGATCAAGAAAGGCGGCCACGCCCATCACGGCGGCGCGTGGAAGATCGCCTACGCCGACTTCGTCACGGCGATGATGGCGTTCTTCCTCCTGATGTGGCTGCTCGGCTCGACCACCAAGGGCGATCTCGAGGGCATCGCGGAATACTTCAAGACGCCGCTCAAGGTCGCGCTGCAGGGCGGATCGGGCAGCGGCGACAGCTCGTCGATCATCCAGGGCGGCGGCAAGGACCTGACGCGCACCAACGGCCAGGTGTCCAAGACCGAGAAACCGAGCGAGAAGAAGATCATCAACCTGCAGGCCGCGCAGGCGGAGCTCGAGCGCCAGGAGATGCTGCGGCTGCGCGACCTGAAGAGCCGGCTCGAGGCAGCCATCGAAGCGTCGCCCACACTGCGCGCCTTCCGCAGCCAGATCAAGATCGAGCTCACGCCCGACGGCCTGCGCATCCAGATCATCGACGAGCAGAACCGGCCGATGTTCGACATCGGATCCGCCGTCGTCAAGGATTACACGCGCGAGATCCTGCGCGAGATCGGCACCGTGCTGAACGACGTGCCCAACCGCATCTCGCTCTCCGGCCATACCGATGCGAAGCCCTACGCCGGCGGCGAGCGCGGGTACAGCAACTGGGAGCTGTCGGTAGAGCGGGCGAACGCGTCGCGGCGCGAGCTGGTTGCCGGCGGCATCGATGAAAAGAAGATCGTGCGCGTGGTGGGCCTGGGCTCGGCGGTGCTGTTCGACAAGAACGACGCGTTCAACCCGCAAAACCGGCGCATCAGCATCACGGTGCTGAACCAGCGCGCGGAGAAGCGCATCCTGGACGACAGCAACGAGGCGAGCGCAGCGGTGCAATCGGCCTCCGACGCGGCCGATGCCACGGCGGCGGCCAATACGCACGCGCCGGCCACCGGGGCGCCGGGGCAGGGCGGCGCCGTCTCTTCCGTCGTTCCGGCTGCAGCCGCAACCGGCGCCACGACCGCGGCAGGCACGCCGGCCGCAGCCGTGACGCCGACAGCCACGCCTCCTGCATCACCAGCGGGCAAATAGACCCGGAAGGCCCGCCTAATCCGCCGTCCGCGCGCGCGTAGCCATCCCGATAATCCGGTCATCGAATCGGGAACGGCACGATGGCCGAAGAGCAGGATCTGGAGCGAACGTATCCGGCAACGCCGCGGCGCCTCGAGCAGGCGCGCGAGCGGGGCCAGGTTGCGCGCTCGCGTGAGCTGTCGACTGCCGCCATCGCGTTCGCCGGTGCGCTCGCGCTCGCAACACTCGGTCCCGCGCTGTTCGGGCAATGCGCGCAGATCATGCGCGCGGGCCTCACGCTCGACCGCACTGCGGCGTTCGACGCCGATCGCATGTCGGTGGCGCTGTCCGCGCTCGCGCATGGCTCGCTGTGGGCGATCCTTCCGGTTCTCGGCGTGACGCTGCTCGCAACGCTCGCCGCGCCGCTGCTCCTGTCCGGCTGGGTGTTCTCCGGCAAGGCCGTGACACCGGACTTCCATCGTCTGGATCCCCTGCGCGGCTTGTCCAACCTCATCTCGAAGCACGCGCTCGTCGAGCTGGTGAAGGCGCTTGCCAAGTGCGCCCTGCTCGCCGGTCTCGGTGCGTGGTCGATCGCGCATGCCTTCGACGAGCTCACCACGCTGTCGGTGCAGGACCTCGGCGGCGCCACGATGCGCCTGGGCGGCCTCATCGCAACCGGCTTCTTCGCACTGGTGGGCGGCCTTGCGCTCATCGCCGCGCTCGACGTGCCGTATGCGATCTGGCGTCACCGCGACGCGCTCAAGATGACGCGCGAGGAAGTACGCGAGGAGATGCGCGAATCGGAAGGCGACCCTGCGATCAAGGCGCGCGTGCGCAGCCTCCAGCGCGCGGCCGCGCGCAAGCGCATGATGGCCGCGGTACCGACCGCGACGGTCGTCGTGACGAACCCGACGCACTATGCGGTTGCGCTGCGCTACGACGAGACGATGCGCGCGCCGCGCATCGTCGCCAAGGGCATGGACAAGGTGGCGCAGCGGATCCGCGAGATCGCGGCCGAGCACGGCGTCCCCCTGCTCGAAGCGCCGGCCGTGGCACGCGCGCTGCACCGGCACGGTGATCTCGATGCGGAGATTCCGCACACGCTCTACGCCGTGATCGCGCAGGTGCTTGCTTACGTCTACCAGGTGCGCGCCTGGCGCGCCCAGGGCGGACGTCCGCCTGTGCCGCCGAGCGACCTCGCGGTGCCCGACGGCCTCGATCCGCTGGCGGCGGGGGCCCCGGCATGAACGCGCTGGCGCTGCGTCTCGGCGTGACCCGCAGCAGCATGGCGGGCCTGGCCGGCCCGGTGCTCATCGTGCTGATCCTCGGCATGATGGTGCTGCCGCTGCCACCGTTCCTGCTCGACCTGCTCTTCACGTTCAACATCGCGCTGGCGCTGCTCGTGCTGCTGGCGTCCATGTACACGGTGAAGCCGCTCGATTTCGCCGTGTTCCCGACCGTGCTGCTGCTCACCACGCTGCTGCGCCTGTCGCTCAACGTCGCATCGACGCGCGTGGTGCTGCTGCACGGCCACACCGGCGCCGATGCGGCCGGGAAGGTGATCGAGGCGTTCGGCGCGTTCCTGGTCGGCGGGAACTTCGCCGTCGGCCTCGTCGTCTTCGCGATCCTGGTGGTGATCAACTTCATCGTGATCACCAAGGGCGCGGGACGCATCGCCGAAGTGAGCGCGCGGTTCACCCTCGACGCGATGCCGGGCAAGCAGATGGCGATCGACGCGGATCTGAACGCCGGCCTCGTCGGCGAGGACGAGGCACGCCGGCGCCGCGCCGAGATCGCATCGGAAGCCGATTTCTACGGCGCGATGGACGGTGCTTCCAAGTTCGTGCGCGGCGACGCGATCGCCGGCATCCTGATCCTGTTCATCAACATCGTCGGCGGCCTGGCGATCGGGATCTTCCAGCACGACATGGCGCTCTCCGCCGCCGCGAACAACTACATCCTGCTCACCATCGGCGATGGCCTCGTCGCGCAGATTCCGGCGCTCGTGATCTCGACGGCGGCAGGCCTCGTGGTCAGCCGCGTGGGCAAGGACCAGCAGACCGGCCGCCAGCTGATGAGCCAGCTCACGGCGCAGCCGCAGGCGCTCGTGATCGCGGCGCTCGTGCTCGGCGTCGTGGGCCTGGTGCCCGGCATGCCGCACGTCGCGTTCCTGGCACTCGCGCTCGGCATGGGATTCGCGGCGCGCGCGTTGCTGCGCCGGCAAAACGCGCCTGCGCCGGCGGCGCCAGCCGCACCCATCGTCCCGCCCGAGCAACGCGACGTGTCGTGGGACGATCTCGCGCCGGTGGACGCCCTCGGGCTCGAAGTGGGCTATCGCCTCATCCCGCTGGTGGACACGGGACAGGACGGCGAGCTGCTCCGGCGCATCAAGGCCATCCGGCGCAAGTTCGCGCAGGACGTGGGCTTCCTGCCGCCATCGGTGCACATTCGCGACAACCTCGAGCTGCCCCCCAACGCATATCGGATCACGTTGAAAGGCGTCCCGATCGCCGAGGGCGAATGCCGTGCCGGCATGCTGCTCGCGATCGATCCGGGCCGTGCGACGGGAACGATCCCGGGCCTCGCGACCAAGGATCCCGCCTTCGGCCTGCCCGCGCTGTGGATCGAGGCCAACCAGCGCGAAGGGGCGCAAGCGCACGGCTACACCGTCGTGGATCCAGGCTCCGTGATCGCGACGCACTTGTCGACGGTCGTGCAGGCCCAGGCGTCGACGCTGCTCGGCCGCACCGAAGTGCAGGGACTGCTCGACCAGCTCACCAAGTCGACGCCGAAGCTCGTCGAAGAAGTCACGCCCAAGCTCTTGCCGATGGCGACGGTGCAGCGCGTGCTGCAGAACCTGCTCGATGAAGGTGTCCACGTGCGCGACCTGCGCACGATCCTCGAGACGCTGGCGGACCACGCGCCGCGCTCGCAGGATGCGGCCGAGCTCACGGCCGCCGTGCGCATCGCGCTCGGGCGCGCCATCGTGCAGCAGGTCTTCGGCAGCGCGCCCGATCTTCCCGTGATCGCGCTCGATCCGGAGCTCGAACGCGTGCTGCTGCAAGTGCTCGCCACCGCCGGCGCCGATGGCAGCGGCCTCGAGCCCGATCTTGCCGCGACGCTGGCCCGCGAGGTTGCGCGCACGGTGCAGGAAACGGAAGCGGCCGGCGAGACGCCCGTGTTGCTCGTCTCGGATCGCCTTCGGCTGCCGATGCTGCGGCTGCTGCGCCGTGGCGCGCCGACCCTCAAGATCCTCGCCCACAGTGAAATACCCGAAGCGCGCACGATCCGCGTACGCGCGACCGTTGGAGGCAAGCGATGAAGCTGCGCAGGTTTTTCGGACCCACGTCACGGGCCGTGCTCGAGCAGGTGCGTGCCGAGCTCGGGCCCGACGCCATGATCGTCGCCAATCACGCGTCCGCCGACGGCATCGAGATCAGCGCGCTGCCCGCGACAGCGCTACCGCAGATCCTCGAGGTGGGCGGACGCGCGGAGGCGCTGCCGCCGCCGGTGCCGCTCGCAACCGGTGACGCCGACGGCGTGACCGTCACGCTGACCTCGCGCGCCCGGCAGAACGCGACGCCACGCAAGGCCGAGCCGCCGCCGGCCGCTGGCGCGGGGACTGCATCCGCTGCGACCAATGCGCTGACGCCCGCAAGCGCACCTGCAACCGCCGGCGCTGCTTCATCGACGAGCGCATCTGCAACCGCCAGCGCTGCTTCACCTGCGAGCGCGACGGTAGAGACCGCGCGCTTCACCGCGGACATGGGCGAGCGCGTCATGGCCGAGATGGCAGCGATGCGGGCGCTCTTCCAGGAGCAGATGGCGCAGCTCGCCTGGAGCGAAGCGCTGCGCCGCTCGCCGCTGCGCGCACGGCTCACGCGCGACCTGTTGCTCGCGGGCTACAGCGGGGCCCTTGCGCGCACGCTGACCGAGCGCCTGCCGGACGACTTCAACGCAGCCGAGGCGCAGGGATGGCTGGCCGAAGTGCTCGTGCGCAATCTGTCGACCATCGACCCCACCGACGAGCTCGTGACCCGCGGCGGCGTCTATGCGCTCATCGGCCCCACCGGCGTGGGCAAGACCACGACCACCGCCAAGCTGGCGGCGCGCTGCGCCGTGCGCTATGGCGCGGGCAAGCTCGCCTTGCTCACCACCGACAGCTATCGCGTCGGCGCGCAGGACCAGCTCCGCATCTACGCGAAGATCCTCGGGGTGGCGGTGCACACGATCTCGGATCGCCACGACCTGCGCCAGGCGCTCGACTCGGTGCGCGGCAAGCACCTGGTGCTCATCGACACCGTCGGCATCGGACAGCGCGATTCGCGCGTGGCCGAGCAGGCGCAGCTGCTCGATCATCCGGACATCGCGCGCATGCTGCTGCTCAATGCAGCGGCGCAGGCGGAGACGCTCGAAGAGGTGGTCACCACCTACCGTCGCAGCCCCGACGGGTCGACCAACGCGCTCGCCGGTGCCATCGTCACCAAGCTCGACGAGGCGGCGCGCACCGGCGGCGTGCTCGACGTGGCGATCCGCAACCGCCTGCAGCTGCATTACATGACGAACGGCCAGCGCGTGCCCGAAGACCTGGCGATCGCGCATGGAAAATACCTGATCGACCGCTCATTGCGCGCGGCGCTCAAGCCGACGGCGTTCGCCATCGAGCCCGACGAGCTCGCACTGGTGGCATCGGCGGGAGGATTCCATGCGTGACGATCAGGCGCTCGGCTTGCGGCGCCTCTTCGCCCGCCGCCGGGCGCGGATGCTCGGCGTGATCGGCGAAGATGCGACCGCGGTCACGCTCGAGCTCGCGGCGGCCTTCGGGCGCGCCGCCCAGCGGGTGCTGCTGCTCGATCGTACGTGCGGCGAAATCGCCGCCGGATTGGGGCTGCGCGCCCGATGGGACCTGCGCCACGCCCTCTGCGGTGACAAAGCCTGGCGTGACGTCGTGCTACCCGCACCGGGCGGCATGACGCTGCTGCCCGCCGCGCGCGCGCTCGACGACGCGAGCGGCCTCGGCAGCGCGGCGTGCGAAGGGCTGTGTGCGACGCTGGACGACACGCTAGGGCCGTTCGACGTCATGCTGATCAACGGCGCACCGCTGCCGTTGCGCGAGGCGGGCGTGCTGCTCGCACTGGCGCCCACGTCGTCCGCGCTCACCCGCGCCTACACCGAATTGAAGCAGCTCGCGCGGCAGGCCCAGCCGACGCGCTGCGACGTCGCCATTCATCGCGCCCGCAGTGAAGATGCCGCGCTGGATGCTTTCGACAGCGTCGCCCTGACGGCCGGCCGCTTCCTCGGCATGACGCTTGCATTGGCAGGCACGATGCCCGGCGCGCCGCAGTCGTTCGATGCGGACGCAGCCTCGCCGCGCAGCCGTGCGGTCACCCGCATCGCGCAGCGGCTGCTCGCCGATCCACCCGCACCGCGCCTGGCCGTCAATCACTGAGCTCGCACATTCGATGTACACCGCGACCGGCACACTCGACACCTCCGCGCGCATCACCCAGTTCGCGCCCCTCGTACGGCGCATGGCGCATCATCTGGCCGCGCGCCTGCCGTCGAGCGTGCAGATCGACGACATCATCCAGGCCGGGATGATCGGCCTCATGGATGCTGCGCAGCGCTTCGAGGAGAGCCAGGGCAACCAGTTCGAGACGTACGCGACCCAGCGCATCCGCGGGGCCATGCTCGACGAGCTGCGGCAGAACGACTGGCTCCCGCGCAGCACGCGCAAGGCGCTGCGGCGCATCGAGACCGCGATGCACAAGCTCGAGCAGCGGCTCGGCCGCGCACCCACGGAAACCGAGCTGGCGCAGGAGCTCAACGTCTCGCTCGCCGAATACCAGTCGATGCTGCAGGAGGCGCGCGGCTACGAGCTCCTGCACCTCGAGGATTTCAGTCGCGACGACGACGACGATTACCTCGAGCGCAACCTGCCCGACAACCGGGAGAACCCGTTCGAGCGCTACAAGGACGCGCGTTTCCGCGGCGCGCTCGTCGCAGCGATCGAGGGCTTGCCCGAGCGCGAGAAGCTCCTCATGGGGCTGTACTACGAGCAGGAAATGAATTTCAAGGAGATCGCGGCGGTGCTCGAGGTGAGCGAGTCGCGCGTGTGCCAGCTGCACAGCCAGGCGGTGGCGCGCTTGCGCACCAAGCTCAAGGCCTGGACTTGATCGCCGCGTAGCGATCGATCGGCGTGCCTTGGTCGCGGTGCGCCAGCGCGCTGCGGGCACGTACGTCGCCGTCAGTGTCGCCGGGCAGGTCGAGCGCTTCGTCCAGGAGGCCCCCCGCGGCGCGGGCCGATCCAGCCGTTGATGATTTCTTTCCGACGTCCTATAGTTCCGCCGGGGCACTGTTGTAGTCAACATTTGGTACAACAGAGGTCCGGCCAGCCGGCCGGGCTGCAGACGACGTCAAGACGGAGGAGCGATGAAATCCCATCTCAAAGAAGCGGTCGCGGTCGCGGCACTCGTTTGTTGGCCGGTCGCGACATTAGCCGCGAGCGAGCTCGAAACATTGGGCGCGATGCATCAAACCGGCAAGGCGGTCGACTGGCCGATGATTCCGCAGACGGGCCCGCAGGCCGAGCAGATCAAGAAAAACCTGGCCAAGATCAAGTTGCCACCGGGCTTCCACATCGGCCTTTACGCGATCGTGCCGGACGCACGTCACATCGCAATCGGTCCGCAAGGCATCGTCACATTCGTTGGCACGCGCAAGACCAAGGTGTGGGCCGTCACGGATCGCACGCGCGGCGGCGTGGCGGACGAGGTGAAGGAGTTCGCGCCGACGCTGCCGAAGAACATCCCGAACGGACCGTGCTTCTCGAAGGACGGGTTCCTGTACGTGGTCGAGCAGAATCGGGTGGTGGAGTATCCGGCCGCCGAGTTCTTCTATGAAAGTCCGGACGTGGTGCCCAACGCCATCGTTCCGGAAGGCCAGCTCATCCCGAAGAGCGAGGAGAGCTACAACCACACGGCGCGTCCGTGCCGCGTGGGGCCCGACAACAAGCTCTACATCCAGCTCGGCCAGCCGTACAACGTCCCGCCCAAGGAGAAGCTGGACCTGTATCACAAGACCGGGGTGATGGGCATCATCCGCATGGATCGCGACGGCAAGAACCGCGAGGTCTATGCGACCGGCCTGCGCAACGCCGTCGGCATGGATTTCAATCCCAAGGACAAGAGCCTCTGGAGCAACGACAACCAGGTCGACGGCATGGGGGACGATCAGCCGCCCGGGGAGATGAATCGCATCGACAAGGCGGGACTCGACTTCGGGTTCCCGTGGTACGGGGGTGGTCGCACGCGCACCACCGAATACAAGAGCGACACGCCACCAGCGGGCGCCGTCTTTCCTGAACTCGAGCAGGCGGCGCATGCAGCAGACCTCGGCCTCATGTTCTACACCGGCACCATGTTCCCGCAGAAGTACCGTGGCGCGATCTTCTCGACCCAGCACGGGTCGTGGAACCGCACGGTGCCGGTGGGCGCGCGCGTGATGGTGACATTCCTCAAGGAAGACGGGCACGTCGCAGGCAAGTCCGAGCCCTTTGCCGAGGGATGGAACGACAACGGCTACTACCTCGGACGCCCGGTCGACGTCGCGCAGATGCACGACGGCTCGGTGCTCGTTTCCGACGATCTGGTCGGTGCGCTCTATCGCATCTGGTACGACGGCAAGTGAGCGGTCGAACGACGGCCTCGCCCTTCTGGCGGGGCCGTTATGCCGTACGTCGTCGGGCTGGCAGCGGCACCAAGGCTGCGCGCTGCCACCCAAGGCCTATCCCGCTCGCCGTCGCGGCGGTTGCATTGCTCGTAGCAACCGGCGGCGCCGCGGCGGCCGATGTCAAGGCCGGGCGCGCCAAAGCCATGATGTGCCAAACGTGTCATGGTCTTGACGGCCTTTCCAAGGTACCCGATGCGCCGAACATCGCGGGACAGAATGGCGCGTACCTCGTCACGCAGCTGCATGCCTTCAAAGCCGGCGCGCGCAAGAACGAGTCGATGACGGTCGTCGCGTCCACGCTTTCGGACCAGGACATCGAGGACCTCGCCGCCTATTTCTCGGCGATCGAGATCAAGGTCGTCGCCATTCCCGGCGCATAGGCGCATAGCGGCGCAGCTGCAGCCCTTCACGGCCTATCGAAGCGCGAACGTTTCGACGGTCGCGAGGGCCGCTTTCCTCCCCAGCGGCTGTCCACGCCGGCATGGCATCCGGTACGAGTCCATCTGCTCGTGCACGCAAGCAGCCGTTTTCGTTGCAGTTTTTCCCCACCGTGCCGATAACCACCGAAGGATCATTCGTCGCGCATGGACAAGCTCAGCATCGTCGGACTCTTGCTCGCCGCAGTGGCGATCGTGGGCGGCCAGCTCCTCGAAGGCGGCAACCTCGGATCGCTGGTGCAGCTGGCCGCGTTCCTCATCGTGATCGGCGGCACGATCGCCGCGGTAATGGTCCAGTGCCCGCTGCCCGTGTTCCTCGACGGCCTGCGCCTCGGCAAGTGGGTCATGCTCCCGCCGCCGTTCGATGCCGAGGCCGTCATCGCGCAGATGGGCGAATGGGCCGGCCTGGCGCGTCGCGACGGGATGCTGGCGCTGGAGAATCAGCTGCCCGGCGTCGAGGATCCGTATACGCGCGGCGGCCTGCAGATGCTGGTCGACGGCTTCGAGCCCGAGCGCATTCGCGAAGCGCTGGAGGTCGAGGCGGTCGCCTGGGAAGAGCGCCTGCGCGCCGCCGCCAAGGTGTGGGACGCGGCCGGCGGCTACGCGCCCACCATCGGCATCCTGGGTGCCGTGCTCGGACTGATCCACGTCATGGAGAACCTGTCCGATCCAAGCAAGCTCGGCGGCGGCATCGCCGTCGCATTCGTGGCGACCGTCTACGGCGTCGGGACGGCGAACCTGCTCTTCCTGCCGATCGCGAACAAGCTCAAGAGCCTCATCGCGCGCCAGTCGCGGCTGCGCGAGATCATCGCCGACGGGCTGCTCGGGATCGCGAACGGCGAGAACCCCAAGGTGATCGAGGGCCGCCTCACGGGTTACCTCGCCTGACCCCATGGCGATCAAGCGGCGCCGCGAGGAGGAGCACGAGAACCACGAGCGCTGGCTCGTCTCCTACGCCGATTTCATCACGCTGCTGTTCGCCTTCTTCGTCGTGATGTACGCCATCTCGACGCTCAACGAAGGCAAGTACCGCGTCCTCTCCGACGCCCTCGTGATGGCGTTCCGCCATGACACGGTCGTCACGGCGCAGTCGACGGGCCTGTCCCCGATCAATCGAACGACCGCCACGCCAGTACCGGCGCCCTTGCGTCCGCGCGTAGTGGATCCGCTGCGCAAGGAGCAGGAGCGGAAGCTGCTCGATCTCGCGAGCAAGATCAAGGAGGCGCTCGCGCCGCTGGTGAAGACGGGCCAGGTGCGCCTGACCCAGCTGCCGCGCGGCATCGCCGTCGAGATCAGCGCCAGCGTGCTGTTCGCGCCCGGCCAGGCGAGCCTGCAGCCGGATTCCATCGCCGCGCTCAGCGCGGTGGCCCAGGTGCTCGGCACGACGAGCGATCCCGTGCAGGTGGAAGGACATACCGACAACGTCCCGATCGCCAGCCCGCAGTTTCCCTCCAACTGGGAGCTCGCGAGCGCCCGCGCGAGCTCGGTCGTGCGGCTGTTCGTGGCGACCGGCGTCAATCCGTCGCGCCTCTCGGCCATCGGCTACGCCGACAACCGGCCGGTCGAAGGCAACGACACGCCGGAGGGCCGCGCGCGCAATCGCCGCGTCACGCTGATGATCATCGCCGCCCCACCCGGCGGCGAGGGTGGCGGTGGCGGCGGTGGCGGCGCGACGACCGTCGCGGGCGCGTAGCGCGAGGGCCTGTTGCGTTATGCTGCGCTCGTCCCTACTGCGCGATCCGATGGACTCGATCACCAGGCTGTTCGCATGGGCCTTGCCGGGCGTTGCTGCGCTCGTCAAGCGCAACGCGGAGCTCGCCGCGGAGATCGAGCGCCGTGACGCTGCGGCTGCCGAGCTCGCCCGCAGCGCGGCGACGCTCGAAGCGCGGGTCGCCGAGCGCACCGCGGAGGCCGCGCGCGCCAACGAGCAGCTGCAGCAGGAGATCCTCGACCGGCGCCGCACCGAGCAGTCGCTGCGCTACAGCGAGACGCTGCTGCGCCGCCTCCACGAGGACCTGGAAGATCACATCGCCGAGCGCACGAGCGAGCTCACCCGCACCATCGGCGAGCTCGAGGCCTTCTCCTACAGCATCTCGCACGACCTGCGGGCGCCGCTGCGCGCCATCAACGGCTTCGCGGCCATCCTGCGCGAGGAGCACGCCGAGCGGCTCGACTCCGACGGCGACGAGCTGCTGATGAAGATCGAGACCAACGCGAGCAAGATGGCGCAGCTGATCGACGGCCTGCTCGATTTTTCGCGGCTGGCGCGCGCCGAATCCGTATCCACCGAGATCGACATGACGGCGCTGGCGCGCGGTGTCGCTGCCGAGCTCGCCGGCGAGCCGGCCGGCCGCTCGGTCGAGATCGTCGTGGGCAACCTTCCGGGAGTGGTGGGCGACGAGGCCATGCTGCGCCAGGTGTGGGCCAACCTCATCTCCAACGCGATCAAGTTCTCGGCGCCGCGCGCAGCGCCGCGCATCGACATCGGCGGTGAGGCACGCGATGGCGAGCGCGTGTTCCACGTGCGCGACAACGGCGTCGGCTTCGACATGACGTATGCCGAGAAGCTGTTCGGCGTGTTCAATCGCCTGCACCGGACGGACGAGTTCCCCGGCGTCGGGGTAGGGCTCGCGCTCACGCGCCGCATCGTCACGCGCCACGGCGGCCGCATCTGGGCCGACAGCCGCGACGGCGAGGGCGCCACGTTCCACTTCGCGCTGCCGGCCACGCCGGTGAAGCGGGCTGCCTGACCATGGCCGACGACATCGACGTCCTGCTCGTCGAGGACAATCCCGACGACGCCGAATTCACGCTGCGCGCGCTGCGCAAGGCGAACGTCGCGTTGCGCGTCGCGCTCGTCGAGGATGGCGTGCAGGCGCTCGAATTCGTGTTCGGCACCGCGAGCTACGCGCATCGCGCGGGCGCCGGGCTGCCGCGCGTGGTGCTGCTCGACCTCAAGCTGCCCAAGGTCGACGGCCTCGAGGTGCTGCGCAGGATCAAGGGCGACTCGCGCACGCGCGCGTTGCCGATCGTGGTGCTGACGAGCTCCCGCGAGCGCCGCGATATCCAGGCCTGCTATCTCGCCGGCGCCAACAGCTACATCGTCAAGCCGGTGGAATACGCGGAGCTGATCGCCAAGCTGGGCGATCTCGTGCGCTACTGGCTGCAGCTCAACGAGACGCCGGCCACCTAGAGCAGCGGCGCAAAGCAGGCGGGGCGCCCGTAGCGCCCCGGTGTCTCATGCGGAAGCGGATCAGCGCGTGGCGTACGCCGCGCGGACGGTGACTTCAGACCGCCGCGAGGGCGCGTCCACCGCCGGAAGCCTGCGGCCGGCCATCGGCACCGTACACCGACGGCAGGCCTGCCGCATGCAGCAACGCAGCGAGCGCGCCATCGTAGTGCTGACGCTGGCGGGCGACGAGCCGGCCGTTGCGCGCATTGGCGGTGCGGGCCGCGCGCGCGAGGTCCAGCAGGGTCGTCCACGCCGAGGCACCGGCCGACACGCCCGAGGCCGCGAGCCAGACGTTGACGCCGTCCACGCTGGCCGGCAGGCCGGCTGCGCGCAGCTGGTCCTCGCGCAGGCGGGCAAGCTGCTCGAGCGAGTGCACCTGGGCGTGCTTGGCCGCTGCGGCGTTCTCGATCGCTTCGACGTCGAGCCTGCGCAGCGCGTCGCACTCGCCGTCGAGCAGGCGCAACAGCGCCTTGTAGCCGGCGATCTCGAGCGCCAGCAGGTCGGCCGGCGATTGGCTGGACGTCATTTCGTCGTGTTGTTGGACAGCGCGAGCGCGTTGGCGATGAGGCGGTCCGCCACGGCACCGGCGTTCACCGTCAGCTTGCCCTCGGCGATCGCCTGCTTGATGGACTCGACCTTGGCATGGTCGAAATCGGTGCCCTGGACGGACGCCGTCAGCTGGGCCGACAGGTCGCTCAGGCGAACGCTCGCGCCGGTGACGGCAGGCGTTCCCTCCGCGGCGGGCTTGGACCCGCCGGGGCGGTCGGTGGCGGCGCCGCTGCCGGCGGCCGGGACGTTGAGCGACGGTGCAATCTTCATGGGTCTCTCCGCAACGAGGGCTGGCCCGCAACGTGGTCCACGGCCCTCATCACGCCATTATCGGCGCCTGCACGGCAAACTTGAGCGCGGAGCGGCCGGTCCATCAGCGGACCTCCACCACGCCACCCGCGCGGGCCACGCCGGCCAGCACCCTGCCGCCGGGGAGGGACACCTGCGCCATCTGGCCTTCGGACGCTGCCGTCAGCGCCTTGCCTGAGGTCTGGGCAGCAAAGCCTGTGCCAACCGCCACCACCTGAACGGCATCGCCGGGCTGCACGACCGGCACGGCGCGCAAGGCGTCGCGCCGGAACGGCTCGCCCGGTGACAGGGTGCGCGCGACGGTGCGGCCCACGAGCGGCATTTCGGGCAGCACGGCATTGCCGTTCAGCGCTGCGATGTCGATGTGGTCGAGCCGCGCATCCTCGGCGCCGACCGTCTGGCCGCGCGCGAGCGGCCGCGCGGCCACCCAGGCGTCCACGAACAGCTTGATCTGCACCGGCACGTAGACGACCCAGTTCGCTCCTTCGAGGCAGCGCACGCCAAGCGAGGTGCGACCCATCAGGCGGGCGCCCGTCGGCACGAACGGCTCCATGCGGGCGCACGGCGCGAGCTTGAGGCGCGGGTCGGGCTCGCCGACCACCACTTCGACCTCGCCGCCGTTGACCGCCATGCGCTCGTCGACGAGCAGGCGGACACGCTCCGACAGGTCGGACGCGCGCGCAGGCGACGCAGGTGCCGACAGCGCGACCAACGCGACGAGCGAGCCGAGCAGTGCGCATGCCCGCGCAGCGCGCCTCGCCGGCGTGACGGCGCAATCCAGGTCTGGTGCGTGCATCGCAATGTCCTCGTATGCGACGCGAAGGCGCCGCGGCATCGTGGTCTGCACGTTACGCGCGTGGGCGGGGCGCTCATGCGGGGAAATGCGCGGAAAACCGCGTCCTGCTCGGCCGATCGGGCTGGACTGCGGTGCCGATAATCGGCGACATCCATCAACGGGACACGCGCCCCACCATGATCGATCGCCTCGACGACTTCATGCGCTTCCAGACGGAGGCGCTGAAGCTGCGCAGCCAGCGCCAGGAGCTGCTCGCCGCGAACATCGCGAATGCCGACACGCCCGGGTACAAGGCCGTCGACTTCGACTTCGGCAAGGCGCTCAACACCGCCGCCACGACGACGGGCGGTCCCACGGCTGCGCCCGAAGTGCTCTATCGCCAGCCGTCGCAGGCGAGCCTCGACGGCAACAGCGTGGACATGGACGCCGAGCGCGCCGCGTTCGCGGACAACACCGTGCGCTACGAAGCCGCGCTCAAGTTCCTCAACACGCAGCTGCGCACCATGCTGGCAGCGCTGCAAGGCTGACCATGTCCTTGTTCAACATCTTCGACATCGCGAGCTCCGCGCTCGCCGCGCAGACCGAGCGCCTCAACACGACGGCCAGCAACATCGCCAACGCCGACAGCGCGACGGGGCCGGATGGCGTTCCGTACAAGGCGAAGCAGGTCGTGTTCGAGGCGGTGCCGCAGGACAACGGCAACGGCCCTGCCAAGGTGCGGGTCGCCGGGGTGGTCGAGGACGGCTCGCCCGCGCGCAAGGTGTTCGACCCCAAGCATCCAATGGCCGACGGCCAAGGGTACGTAACGCTGCCCAATGTCAGCGTGGTCGACGAGATGGTCAACATGCTCTCGGCTTCGCGCTCGTATCAATCGAGCGTCGAAGTCATGAACACCGCCAAGGCGCTGCTGGAGAAGACGCTGACCCTCGGCAGCTGAGCGACGCTGCTATCCACTTACGGCTCCCATGAACACCATTCCCATGCTCAAGGCGGCGACCAGCTCCGGCAACACCGGCGCTGCGGGCGGCGCGACGTCGACGGCCAGCAGCACGGCCCAAGCCGCGCAGGACGCGGCCGACCGCTTCCTCAAGCTCCTCGTGGCGCAGCTGCAGAACCAGGATCCGCTCAATCCGATGGACAACGCGCAGGTCACCACCCAGCTTGCGCAGATCAGCACGGTCAGCGGCATCAACCAGCTCAACGACACCGTCGCGGCGCTCGGCGCATCGATGGGCGTCACGCAATACCTCCAGGCCGCGAGCCTGGTCGGGCACGACGTCGTCATCGGCGGCAACACGCTCGATCTCGCGGGCGGCAAGGGAAACGGCGGCGTGGAGCTCGGCGCCGACGCGGACCACGTGGTGGTCAGCGTGCAGGATGCGTCCGGCAACGTGGTGCGCACGATGGACCTGGGCGCGCAGAAGGCCGGCGACCGGTTCTTCGACTGGGACGGCAAGACGGACGGCGGCACGACTGCACCGGACGGGCACTACACGTTCAGCGTGACCGCGACTGCCGGCGGCAAGGCCGTCACGTTCGACGCGCTCATGACCGCGCGCGTCGAAGGCGTGGTCTCGACGTCCACCGGCGCGATGCTGCAGCTGCCCAACGGCACCCAGATCGCGTTTGCCGACATCAAGCAGATCCACTGAACTTCCAACGGCCGATCGCACGACCATCGACCCCGGATTCGAACAGCACAGGAGAGCACGATGAGTTTCCAGCAAGGCTTGAGCGGCCTCTTCGCCGCGGCCCAGAACCTCGATGTGATCGGCAACAACGTGGCCAATGCCAACACCGTCGGCTTCAAGGGCGGCGCGGCGATGTTCGCCGACGTCTACGCGAACGCGCTTGCGGGCGGCGGACAGAGCTCGCCGGGCATCGGCGTGGCCGTCACGGGCATCCAGCAGAACTTCTCGCAAGGCAACGTCAGCACGACCAGCAATCCGCTCGACGTGGCGATCAACGGCGGCGGGTTCTTCCGCATGGACACCAACGGCACCATCAGCTACACGCGCAACGGCCAGTTCCACCTCGACAAGAACGGCTTCATCGTCAACACGACCGGCTCCAAGGTCACCGGGTACGGCGTCGATGCCGCGGGCAACATCCTGATCAGCAACGCAGGCCCGCTGCAGGTGTCGCTCGCGCAGCTGCAGGCGACCGCGACGTCGAAGTCGAACATCGGGCTCAACCTCGACGCGCGTGAGGCGATCATCACAACCGCCTTCGATATCAACAACCCGGCGACGTACAACAAGGCGACGTCGATGAGCGTGTACGACAGCCTGGGCAACCCGCACGCGTTCACCACGTATTATCAAAAGACGGCCGCCAATACGTGGGACGTCTACGGTGCCCTCGACGGCACGGCTTTCACGGCCAAGATCGGCCAGCTGCAATTCAACACCGACGGCTCGCTGAAAGTGGGCGTGCCGCCGCTGCCGTTCAACATCTCGGTGGCGCTGACCAACGGCGCGACCACGCCATTCAACTTCACGCTCGACTATCCCGGCACCACGCAGTTCGGCAGCCAGTTCGGCGTCAACACGCTCGAGCAGGATGGCTTCTCGTCGGGACAGCTGTCCGGGTTCTCCGTCGGCAGCGATGGCATGGTGCAGGGCCGCTATACCAACGGGCAGTCGCGCACGCTCGGCCAGTTCCTGCTCGTCAACTTCGCCAACGCAACGGGCCTGCAGTCGATCGGCAACAACGCATGGTCGGAGACGGCGAGCTCCGGCCAGCCGGTGCCCGGGTCGCCGGGATCCGGAAGCCTCGGCGTGCTGCAGTCGGGTGCGGTCGAGGAGTCGAACGTGGACCTCACCGCGGAGCTGGTCGACATGATCACGGCGCAGCGCGTCTACCAGGCGAATGCGCAGACCATCAAGACGCAGGACCAGGTGCTCAACACGCTCGTCAACCTGCGCTAGTCGAACTGCGACAAAGCGCTGACGACGGGCAAGACGGCGCCGACTGACGCATCCCGTTCAAACTCCTTTTTCACCCAAGAGCTCCCATTTGGACCGATTGATCTACCTCGCGATGACCGGCGCGCAGCAGCTGCTGCAGCAGCAGGCCGTCACGGCGCACAACCTGGCCAACGCGGGCACCACGGGATTCAAGGCCGAGACGGCCGCGTTTCGCGTGGCGCCGGTCGAAGGTCCGGGGCTGCCCACGCGCGCCTACGCGCTCGACTCCACGACCGGCGCCGACCTGTCGCCGGGAACCGTGCAGGCGACCGGACGCGATCTGGACGTGGCGATCGAAGGCCCCGGATTCTTCACGGTCGAGGCGAAGGACGGCACGGAAGCCTATACGCGCGCCGGCAGCTTCGACGTGTCACCCGATGGCGAGCTCATGACGCGCACGGGGCTGACCGTGCTTGGCGAAGGCGGTCCGATCACGGTGCCGCCCGACACCAAGATCACGGTCGGACGCGACGGGACGATCTCGGGAACGACGTACGGCCAGTCCGCGACCGTGAACGTGCTCGGACGGCTCAAGCTCGTCAATCCGGCCGCACCGGATGTCGCCAAAGGCGGCGATGGCCTGTTCCGCATGCGCAACGGCCAGCCGGCGGATGCCGACGAAGCCGTCACGGTCACCGCCGGCGCGCTCGAGGGCAGCAACGTGAACCCCGTGTCGGCCATGGTCGACATGATCACCCTCGCGCGCAACTTCGAGATGCAGATGAAGCTGCTGCAGAACGCCGACGGCAACGAGCAGCGCGCCAACACGCTGCTCGGGCCCACCAACGGGTAAGCCGCGGCGCTCGCCCAAGTCCCCAAGGAAACGCCATGATCCGCTCGCTGTTCATCGCCAAGACCGGTCTCGACGCGCAGCAGACGCAGCTCGACATCGTGTCCAACAACCTCGCCAACGTCGGCACCGCGGGCTTCAAGAAGTCGCGCGCCGTGTTCGAGGACCTCGTCTACCAGACGCTGCGCCAGCCAGGCGCGCAGTCGACCCAGCAGACGCAGCTGCCCACCGGGCTGCAAATCGGCACCGGCGTGCGGCCCGTGGCGAGCGAGCGCATCTTCACGCAGGGCAACCTCACGCAGACGGGCAACCAGCTCGACGTGGCGATCAACGGCCAGGGCTTCCTGCAGGTGTCGCTGCCCGACGGCACGACGGCGTACACGCGCGATGGCTCGCTGCACCAGGACAGCCAGGGCCAGATCGTGACCTCCAGCGGCTACCCGCTGTCCCCCGCCATCACCATTCCGTCCAACGCCCAGACGGTCACGATCGGCACCGACGGCACGCTGACCATCACGCAGCAGGGCCAGGCGGCGGCGACGCAGATCGGCACGATCCAGCTTGCCAACTTCATCAATCCGTCCGGTCTCGAGTCGAAGGGCGAGAACCTGTATGTCGAGACGGCAGCGTCCGGCACGCCCACCACCAACACGCCGGGCAGCAACGGCCTCGGCACGCTGCGGCAGGGCTACGTCGAGACATCCAACGTGAATGTCGTGGAGGAGCTGGTCAACATGATCCAGACCCAGCGCGCCTACGAGATCAACTCGAAGGCGATCCAGACCTCCGACCAGATGCTGCAGCGGCTCACCCAGCTCTGATGCGAACCGCCATCATGACGCTTCACCCTGCGGGCCGCGTGCTCGTGGCAGCGCTTGCGCTGGGCGCGCTCGGCGGCTGCGCGCCCGACGCCATGCGCCGGGTCGAGGTCGTGCAGCCCATGAGCGTGCGACCGGTCGCGCCGCAGGCCATTCCGGCGCATGCGAACGCCGGCGCGATCTACCAGCCGGCGACCTATCGTCCGCTGCTCGAGGACCATCGCGCGCGCAACATCGGCGATGTGATCACGATCAACATCAACGAGAAGGTGAGCGCGAGCAAGACCGCGAGCTCCACCGCCAACCGCGAGGGATCGATGGACTTCGTGGTGCCCGATGCGCAGATCGGCGGCAAGGGCATCAAGGGCGGCAGCCTGTCCGCCAAATCGAAGAACGACTTCGAGGGCAAGGGCGACTCCGCCGCGAACAACGTGTTCACGGGCCAGATCACGGTGACGGTCATCGACGTGCTGCCAAACGGCAACCTCGTCGTCGCGGGTGAAAAGCAGATCGGCATCAACCAGGGCTCGGAATTCGTGCGGCTTTCCGGCGTGGTCGACCCGCGCTACATCCTCGCGGGCAACCTCGTGTCCTCGACGCAGGTCGCGGACGCCCGGCTCGAATATCGCGGCGCGGGCTACATCAACGAGGCGCAGACGCTGGGCTGGCTCTCGCGCATCTTCATGACGGTGATGCCGTTCTGACGCCGAAGAATCCGATGCCCAGAATGACGACACTCATCGCGCAGACGCTGCGCGACCGCGCCGCGCTCATGCTCGCCGCCGTGCTCGTGACGTTCCTATGCTGGCTGACGCCCGCGGAGGCCGAGCGGCTGAAGGACATCGCGAACGTGGCGGGCGTGCGCACCAACGCGCTCATCGGCTACGGGCTCGTCGTGGGGCTCGACGGCACCGGCGACCAGACCACGCAGACCCCGTTCACCGTGCAGAGCATCCAGTCGATGCTCTCGCAGCTGGGCGTCAACCTGCCGACCGGCGGGAGCAACCTGCAGCTCAAGAACGTCGCCGCAGTGATGGTGACGGCGCAGCTGCCTCCATTCGCGCAACCCGGACAGGTGCTCGACGTCACCGTTTCGTCGCTCGGCAACGCGAAGAGCCTGCGGGGCGGCACGCTGGTCATGACCCCGCTGAAGGGTCCCGACGGCCAGGTCTACGCGATGGCACAGGGCAACGTCGCCGTGGGCGGCGCCGGCGCATCCGCGGGTGGCAGCAAGACGCAGATCAACTCGCTCAACGCAGGGCGCGTGCCGGCCGGCGCGACCGTCGAGCGCGCGGTGCCGGCAGCCGTCGGCGAAGCCGGGTTCCTGATGCTCGAGCTGCACGACACCGACTTCAGCATCGCACGGCAGGTAGTTGACTCCGTCAACAAACGCTTCGGCGACGGCTTCGCCGATGCCGTGGACGGACGCACGATTCGCGTCCGCGCACCGGCCGGGCCGAGCGCGCGCGTGGCATTCCTGTCGGAGCTCGAGGGCCTGTCGGTCGAAGGATCGGTTGCCGCTGCGAAGGTCATCATCAATGCACGCACGGGCTCGATCGTGATGAACCAGGCGGTCACGCTCGAGGCGTGCGCGGTCGCGCACGGCAACCTCACGGTCACGATCCAGAGCGATCCGGTGATCAGCCAGCCCGCGCCGTTCTCGAACGGCCAGACGGTGGCGACGGAGCGCGCGACCATCGACGTCAAGCAGGACAAGGGCCAGATCAATGCGTTGCCCGCGGGCGCCAAGCTCACGGACGTCGTGCGCGCGCTCAATTCGCTCGGCGCGACGCCGCAGGACCTGCTCGCCATCCTGCAGGCGATGAAATCGGCCGGCGCGTTGCGCGCCGAGATCGAGGTCATCTGACATGGGCCGCGTGCTCGCCGAGCGGCCGCGCACCGGCGCCCGCGGCTCGTGAAGCCGCCGGTGACGGCGGGCGACATGGCGGCGCCGCTCGCGCTCGACGCGGGCGCGTTGTCCGCGCTGCGCACGCAGGCCAAGGCGTCGCCCAAAGCCGCACTGAGCGCGGCGGCGACCCAGTTCGAAGCGCTGTTCGTGCAGATGCTGCTGAAGAGCATGCGCGACGCGCTGCCGCAGGACGGCCTGATGACGAGCGACACGTCGAAGACCTACCAGGCGATGTTCGACCAGCAGATCGCCCAGCAGATGAGCAAGAAGGGCATTGGCCTGCGGCAGATCCTCGAACGCCAGCTGGCGCCGGCCGTGCAGGGCGCCGACGCGGGCAACGCAGCGGGCCAGGCCACCGACGTGAGCGCGCCGGCCGCAGCGGCGGCGCCGGCGCACGGCGCGCTTGCCCGTGCCACCGCTGCACGGCGTTCAACGGAGCCGGCTGCGACGCTGGCCAACGTGCACGCGGCGAACGCTGCGAACCACAAGATCGCCAGCGCGGCCGACACGACAAGTGCGAGCGCGGCGGCGGACCCCACGGCAACGAGCCGCGTCCCCGCCAACGTGAAGGCCTTCATCGAAAGGATGCGTCCCCATGCCGAGGCCGCGGCGAAAGTCGTGGGCGTTCCGGCGGATTTGTTGCTCGCGCAAGCGGGGCTCGAGACGGGTTGGGGCAAGAGCCAGCCGAAGACCGCCGACGGTGCGGCAAGCCACAACCTGTTCGGCCTGAAGGCGGGCCGCGCGTGGAACGGCGCCACCGCGGTCGCTTCGACGACCGAATACGTGGCCGGCGCCCTTGTGCGCACGGTCGACCGGTTCCGCTCGTACGGCTCGTACACCGAAGCGTTCCAGGACTTCGGCCGGCTCATCACGGGCAGCGGCCGCTATGCCAAGGCGGTCGCGAGCACCGACGACCCGGTGACGTACGCGACCCAGCTCCAGCGCGGGGGCTACGCCACCGACCCGCACTATGCCGACAAGCTCATTCGCGCCATCCGGCTGGTCGCAGGGCAGGGCGGCACCGCGGGCGCTCCTGCTCAAGTTATGGCCGGCGGCGCCGTTAACCGCTCTGACGAGGCCGCGGGCTGACGGCACGCGCGACACACATGGGCAACGGCATCTACGGGATCGGATTGAGCGGGCTCGCGGCAGCGCAGGCGGGTTTGCTCACGGCCGGCCACAACATCAGCAACGTCAACACCCCGGGCTACTCGCGCCAGCAGATCCTGCTCGGCACGAGCTCGCCGCAATTCACCGGCGCAGGCTTCATCGGGACCGGCGTCAGCGTGCAGTCGGTGCGCCGCGTCTACAACGACTTCCTCGGTGCGCAGACGACGCGCGCCACCGCGGGCGCGAGCCATCTCGACACCTATGCGAACGAGCTCGGCAAGCTCGACAACCTGTTCGGCGATCCCGCGACCGGCCTTGGGCCGGCGCTCTCGGATTTCTTCGGCGCGGTCAACACCGTCGCGCAGCGGCCCTCCGACATCGCGGCGCGGCAGTCGCTGCTGTCGAGCGGGCAGGCGCTCGTCTCACGGTTGCGCCAGCAGCAGGAGCAGCTCGAAGGCCTGCGCGCCGCCAACAACGCGCAACTGAAGAGCTCGGTGGCGACCGTCAACGGCATCGCCTCGCAGATCGCCGACCTCAACCACAAGATCGCGATCGCCTCGGCGGCCAATGCGACGCAGCCGCCAAACGATCTGCTCGACCAGCGCGACCAGCTCGTGACGCAGCTCAACCAGCAGATCGGCGCCACCGCCGTTGCGCAGTCGGACGGCAGCTACAACGTGTTCCTCAGCAACGGCCAGGGGCTGGTCATCGGCCAGACCGCGGGCGCGCTGATCTCGCAGCCGGATCCGGACGATCCACAGAATCTCGAAGTGGGCTTGCAGACGGGAGCATCGGTGCTGCGGTTCACGGCGGCGACGCTCTCCGGCGGCGCGCTCGGCGGCCTCCTCGCGTATCGCGACGGCCCGCTCACCAACGCGGAGAACGCGCTCGGCCGCATTGCGGTGAATCTCGCGTCGGCGTTCAACGACCAGCACAAGCTCGGCCTCGACCTCAAGGGCAACTTCGGCGGCAACTTCTTCAACCTGCCGACGCCCGTCGTCACGAACGCCACCACGAACACCGGTGGCGCCACGGTGAGCGCACAGATCCAGTCGGCGGGGGCGCTGCAAGCCTCCGACTATCGCCTGGCCTACGATGGCGCCAACTACACGGTGACGCGACTGTCCGACGGCAACGTGCAGACGTTCGCGTCCCTGCCGCAGACGGTCGACGGCGTCACCATCGCGATCTCCGGCGCAGCCGCCGCGGGCGACCGCTTCCTGATCCAGCCGGTGCATTTCGCGGCGTCCAGCGTGAGCGTCGCGATCACCGACCCGGCCCGGATTGCGGCAGCCGGGCCCGTGCTCACGTCGGCAACCGCAGCGAACCTCGGCAACGCGACGATCGGATCCGCATCGGTCGACGCAACGTACCCCGGCGCGCCGCTCACCGGCCCGATCACGCTGACCTATAGCGCCGGCACGGCCACCTTCACTGGATTCCCGCCCACGCTGCCGGTCACGGTCACCGTCGGCACGACGTCGACGACCTACGCACCCGGCGTGCCCGTCCCGTATACCGCCGGCGCGACGATCGCGTTTGGCGGCCTGTCGTTCACGCTGTCGGGCGCGCCGGCCAACGGCGACACCTTCACCGTCGGACCGAACGTCGCGGGCAGCGGGGACAACCGCAACGCGCAGCTCCTGGCCAAGCTCGCCACGCAGAAGATCGTCGGCGGCGGCAGCGCGAGCTTTGCCGACGCCTATGGCGAGCTCGTCGCGGACGTCGGCAACCAGACGAGCGAGGCGCAGGTCGAAGGCACCGCGCAGGCGGCGCTGCTGACCCAGACGCAGGAGGCGCAGCAGCAGGTGTCCGGCGTGAATCTCGACGAGGAAGCAGCCGCCCTGCAGAAGTACCAGCAGGCCTACCAGGCGTCGGCCAAGGTGCTCGCGATCGCGGGCACGCTGTTCGACGCCATCCTCAACATCAGCGCGTCATCGGGTTGACCATGCGCATCAGCACCGCACAATTCTACGAGCGCGGCATCGCGGGCATCGAGCAGCAGCAGTCGTCGCTGTCGCGGACGCAGCAGCAGATCGCGCTCGGCAAGCGCATCCTCACGCCGGCGGACGATCCGGTCGGCGCCGCGCAATCGCTCGCCCTCAACCAGGCGAAGGACCGCGTCGGCCAGTACAGCGCCAACATCAGCGCGGCGCAGGACTCGCTCGGGCAGGACGACTCGGTGCTCTCCCAGATCGGCGACGTGCTGCAGACGCTGCACACGCTCACCATCCAGGCCGGCAACAGCGGACTCAACGACGCGGATCGCGCGAGCCTCGCGAATGACGCGGCCGGCAATCTCCAGCAGCTCCTCGGGCTCGTGAACAGCCAGGACGGCAACGGCAATTACATCTTCAGCGGCTTCGCCTCGGCAACCCAGCCGTTCGTCACTTCGCCTTCGGGTGCCATCGTCTACAACGGCGACCAGGGCGTGCGCACGCTCGACGTCTCGGCCAGCCGCACGGTGCCGATCGCGACCAACGGCTCGGCGGCGTTCGAGCAGATCCGCAACGGCAACGGCGCGTTCGTGACGAGCGCTGCAAGCGGCAACACCGGCACCGGGGTGGTCAACGCGGGCAACGTCGTCGATCCGTCGCTCTTGCCGGGTGACAGCTACCAGGTCAAGTTCAACGTGGTGGCCGGCGTGACGACGTACGACGTGTTCGACGTGACGACTGCCACCACCGTGTCGGCAGGCAACGCGTATACGAGCGGGGGCAGCATCACGGTGGCCGGCATGCAGGTCGCGGTGAGCGGCGCGCCGGCGAGCGGGGATACGTTCGGCCTTGCGCCGAGCGGCGCCCAGAGCATCTTCACGACCGTGCAGAACCTCATTGCGACGCTCAGGAAGCCGGCCGGCACCGCGGCCGGCAACGCCGCGCTGCAGAACGGGCTCAATGCGTCGCTGGCGGACATCAACCAGGCGCTCGACCACGTGCTCACCGTGCGCGCCGATGGCGGCGCGACGCTGCGCGAGCTGGACACGCTGTCGAGCGGCAATGCCGACCAGAGCCAGCAATACGACCAGACGCTCTCGCGCCTGAACGACCTCGACTACAACCAGGCCTTGTCCGACTTCGCACGCCAGCAGGTCTCGCTGCAGGCCGCCCAGAAATCCTTCGCGCAGGTGACCTCACTGTCCTTGTTCGACTACCTCTGACACCGGCATGGCCGCACCCGGCGATGCTGCGCCGGGCGGCCGAAGGCGCGGCGAATGGCGTTTGCTCCGAACAACATCGAACTCATGCAAACGAGCCCATCCACCATCGCACGCGAGGCGCTGCGCCAGCTCGCCACGCGCAAGCTGCCGCCGACGCCTGACAACTATTCGCGCGTCTATCACGAGATCGCGAGCCCGAACGCGCGCCACGACGGCATCACGCCCGCGTGGGGCCCGCTGATCCACGAGCTCGTCACGTTGTGGGACGGGCGCCAGCCGGGGCTCACGCAGGCGCGCAAGCGCGAATCGCTCGAGCACGTGCTGAGCGCGTTCGCCGCCTCCACGGATGGCCTGTACGCACGGCTGCGCGGGCTCGTCCGCTCATGGCAGGAAGCGGCGCTCGCGCCGCGCCCGGCGCCGGCGAGCGCCGCCGAGCCGGCCGCCGACGCCGTCGTCGCGTCGCCCGCGCTGCCGCCACTGCCGCCGCTCGTCGACCCGGCCGTCGGGACCGCAAGCGCACCTTGGCGCGAGCTCCTCGCCCAGGTGCTGATGTTCGGCGTGGTGGAGCGGCTGGGCTATACGCCCGAGCTTGCGGCCGAAGCCCAGGCGCTTGCGGCCGACGTGCGCGCCGCCACCGACAACGGCGCGCTGGCGGGCCTCAACGCCCGCTTCAAGCAATTCTGGTTCGCGCTCGAGCTCGCGAGCGACGATCACCACGACATCCAGCAGGGCCTGCTGCGCATCCTGCGGCTGCTCGCCGCGAACCTGTCCGAGCTGGTCGGCAGCGACTCGTGGATGCAGGGGCAGCTCAACGCGATCACCACGCTGTCGCAAGGCCCGATCGACAAGGCCGCGCTGCAGGCGCTCGAGCGCGCATTGCGCGATCTCACGCTGAAGCAGGGCGTGGTCAAGCACAGCCTCGACCAGGCGCGTGACGCGCTGAAGCAGATGGTGAGCACCTTCGTCGATCGCCTGTCCGCCATGGCCGACGACACCGGCGAATATCACGATCGGCTCGCCGGCTACGCGACGCGCATCGAAGGCGCCCAGGACCTGTCCGCGCTGTCCGGCCTCGTGCTCGAAGTCATGCAGGACACGCGCTCGGTGCAGGCCGACCTTGCGCGCAGCCGCGAGGAGCTGCTGGAGAGCCGCCGGCGCGTGGACGAGTACGAGCAGCAGGTGCAAAAGCTCGAAGGCGAGATGGCGTTGTTGTCCGATCGCCTGCACGAGGATCAGCTCACGCAGCTCCTGAACCGGCGCGGCCTTGCCCGCGCGTTCGAATCGGAGATGGCGCGCGCCGATCGCCATGGCCGTCCGCTGAGCCTGGCCGTGCTCGACGTCGACAACTTCAAGCACATCAACGACCACCTCGGGCACCAGGCGGGCGACCTGGCGCTGGTGCACCTGGCGCGCATCGTGCGCCGCTCCATCCGGCCGACCGAC
Source organism: Casimicrobiaceae bacterium (assembly GCA_035475895.1). Classification (GTDB taxonomy): domain Bacteria; phylum Pseudomonadota; class Gammaproteobacteria; order Burkholderiales; family Casimicrobiaceae; genus VBCG01. Next base: position 137,609 of record DATILY010000096.1, read on the forward strand.
GTGATCTCGCGCTACGGCGGCGAGGAGTTCGTGATCCTGCTGCCCGAGACGCCGGTCGATGCGGCGGTCAACGTGATGTCACGGGTGCAGCGCGAGCTCACCAAGCGCATCTTCCTGCACAACCACGAGCGCGTCCTGATCACGTTCAGCGCAGGTGTTGCGCAGCGCGCGTTCGGCGAAAGCCAGGAAGACCTGATCGCGCGCGCCGACCAGGCGCTCTATCACGCCAAGCAGGCGGGCAAGAACCGCGTTGCGGCCGCGGAGTAGGGCGCCATCACTCGAGCAGCCCGTGCTCGACGGCGTAGCGCGTCAGATCCGCGTTGGTGTGCAGCCCGAGCTTGGCCAGCAGCCGCCCGCGATACACGCTCACCGTCTTGGGCGAGAGCGCCAGTTCGGCCCCGATCTGCGCCAGCGGCTTGCCGGCGGCGATCAGCTTCAGCGTCTGGAACTCGCGGTCCGACAGCAGGCTGTGCGGCTCGATCTCCGTGTCGCGGTCGAAGCTCTCGGCCAGCGATTGCGCGAGCTCGGGCGTGATGTACTTGCGGCCGCGCGTGATGGTGCGGATCGCGTCGACGAGCTGATCGGCCGCCGTCATCTTGGTGAGATAGCCCGACGCGCCTGCCTTGAGCGCACGAAACGCATACTGGTCTTCGGGATACATGCTGAGGATCAGCACCGGCAGCTTCGGGCGCTCGATGCGCACCTGCTTCAGCGTGTCGATGCCGTTCTTGCCCGGCATCGCGATGTCGAGCAGCAGCACGTCGCATGCCTCCTTGCGCAGCAGCTGCATCACCTCGCCGTGGTTGGCGGCTTCGCCGATCACCTCGAATTCGCCGTGCGCCGAGAGGATCTGGCGCAATCCCTGGCGCACGATGGCGTGATCGTCCGCGATGGCGACCTTGATCATGGCGCGACGCTCAGGTCGGCGGTGCCTTCGATCATCGGCCGTGCCAGTGGAAGCGCCACCGATACGGTCGTGCCTCGTCCCGTGACGCCGCGCACCTCGACCGTTCCACCGAGCGACTGAGCGCGCTCGCGCATGCCGCGCAGGCCGAAACGGTCGGGACGGTTGATCTCGGCCGGTTCGATGCCGCGCCCGTCGTCGGCGATGACGAGCGTCAGGCGGCCGGCGCCGGCGCGCAGGCGAATCTCCACCGCGCGCGCCTGCGCATATTTCGCCACGTTGTTGAGCGATTCCTGGCAGATCCGAAACACCGCGATCGCCTGCTCGGGCGAGAGCGGAATCTCGTCGTGCGAGGATGCGAAGCGGCACGCGATGCCCATGCGCTGCTCGAAGCTGCGCGCCTGCCATTCGAGCGCGGCGACCACGCCTTCGTCCAGGATGCCGGGACGCAGGTCGTGCATGATGCGCGTGCTCGACAGGATCGCCGTGTCGATGAGCTGGCCCACGCGCGCCAGCGGCTCCGTGAAGCGCACATCCTCCTTGAGGGCCGTGCGCAGGAACGCCAGCTCGAACTTGATGGCGGTGAGCGTGCTGCCGACGTCGTCGTGGATCTCGCGCGCGATGGCTTCGCGCTCCTGCTCGCGCACGCGAGTCTGGTGGGTGGCGAGTGTGCGCAGCTCCTCGCGCGACGCCGTGAGCGCGGCTTCGGCCTGCTTGCGCGGCGTGATGTCCGTGACGATGCCATCCCAGATGGCGCGCCCAGGGCCGGTGGGACGGGCACTGGCGGACAGCTCGACCCAGCGCAGCTCACCGGGTGCGGGCGCGACGCGGCCGACCCAGCGCAGCTCGCCACCTTCGCGCGCCGCGCCGCGCAGCACGCGCATCAGCGCGGCAGCATCCTCGTGGGGCAGCCGCGCGAGCCAATGACCCGGGTCCTGGGTGAGCGCCTGCGGCTCGACGCCGAAGAGGCGGCGGGCGCCTTCACTGACATACGACAGGCGCAGGCGGCGTCCATGCTGCTCGAGCTGCAGCACCATGCCCGGCAGGTTCGCAGTGAGCGCACGAAACCGTGTCTCGCTCTCGACGAGCGCCTGCTCGGCCGCGCGCTGGCGCCGGCGCGCCGCCGAGGCTTCGAGCGCGCGCGTGAGCGCGGGCTCCAGGCGGCCGAGCTTGTCCTTCATGAGGTAGTCGTCGGCGCCCGCCCGCATGGCCTCGACGGCAACCTCCTCGCCGATCGCACCCGACACGATCAGGAAGGGCAGGTCGCCGTCGTGGGCGCGGACGACCGAGAGCGCCTCGAGCGAGGTGAACTGCGGCAGCCGATGGTCGGAGATGACCGCGTCCCAGGCGCGGGAGGCGAGCGCGCGCGCAAGCTCGGCACGCGTTTCCACCCGTACGGCGTCGACGGCGCGGCCGCTCCGCGCAAAGTGCGCCATCAGCAGCGTGTAGTCGTCGGGTGAATCCTCGATGACGATCAGGGCGAGCGGGGCGGGTGCGGTCATGAATGCGGCGCGGCGCGGCAGGCGATGCATTGTAGAGGTCAGCTTGCGCGGAACGCCAAGGAAAGGGTGAATAGGGCGCCTGCTCGCCCTACGGAAACCCGGCCGGCGTGCCGATAATCCTGTCGATCCGCCCCCTGCAGAACCAAAGCAACGCACCCATGCCTCCCGCCGCCGGACCACTTCGCCCGTCGCCGGCCCTCGCGCGTCCGCGTTTCCTGCGCCCCCCGTCAGCGACGATCCCCCGATGAACGACTCGAGCGTGCACGACCCGGCTGCCTGCAATCAGGACATCTACATCGCGCGCCAGCCGATCCTGGACGCCAAGCGGGCGCTCGTCGGCTACGAGCTGCTGTTCCGCTCGGCCGCCAACGAGGTCGCCGACCACAGCGACAGCGTGCTGGCAACGGCCACCGTGATCGCCAACGTGTTCGGCGACATGGGCCTCGAGGAGGTGATCGGCGACGTCGACGGCTACCTCAACATCGACACCGATTTCCTGTTCAGCGAGCTCGTCGAGGCGCTGCCGCCCGACCGCATCGTGCTCGAGCTGCTCGAGCAGCGCGTGCTGGACCAGCCGACCGAGCAGCGCTGCCGCGAGCTGCGGCAAAAGGGCTATCGCATCGCGCTCGACGGCTTCGTCGGCAACCTCGACGAGCGCGACAAGCTGCTGCCGCAGGTGGACATCGTCAAGATCGATTTCCAGTCCATCGATCCACTGCTGGTGCCCCTGATCGTCAAGATGGTCCGGCGCCACAACGTCCGCATCGTCGCCGAGAAGGTCGAGACGCCAGCGCAGTTCGAGCAGGCCAAGGCGCTCGGGATCGACCTGTTCCAGGGCTTTCACTTCGCCCGGCCCGAGCTCATGTCGGCCAAGCGCGCCAAGCCGACCAAGCTCGCGTTGCTGCACCTGCTGTCCCTGGCGATGGGCGATGCGGAGATCAAGGAGATCGACGACGAGTTCAAGCGCCATCCGAATCTCGCCGTGAACCTGCTGCGGCTGGTCAATTCGGCGGCCGCAGGCATGCGCCAGCCAGTGACCTCGCTGCGTCACGCGCTGATCCTGCTCGGACGCAAGCAACTGCGCGTCTGGCTGCAGCTGCTGCTCTATACCGCCGATCGCGGCGGCGATTCGGGTGCGAGCCCGCTGCTGCAACTGGCCGCCGTGCGCGGCAAGCTGATGGAGCTGCTGGTCTCGCGCCGGCCCGGGCCGCAAGGCAGCGGAGCGGAGCTCGCTTTCATCACCGGCATCCTGTCGCTCATGGACGTGTTGCTGGAGATGCCGCACGAGGACATCGTCAAGCAGATGCCGCTGCCGCAACCGGTCGCCAGCGCGCTGGTGCAGCGCGAAGGCGAGTTCGCCGACCTCCTGACGCTCACCGAAGGCCTCGAGCGCGACGATCGCGCCAGCGTGGCCCGCTCCCTCAAGCGCATCGGCCACATCGCGCCCGCACAGCTCGCCGGCATGCAGCGCGAAGCCTTCCTCTGGGCGCACGAGCTCGGCGCAATACGCACCTGAAGAGCAGGGCGGCTGCCGCCCTGCCGGCAGGACCGCTTCCGCGCCTGGCCGGCCCCGTACAATCGGGCATGACCTTCCAAGGCGTCGTGCTGTTCGCTCACGGGGCGCGCGATCCGCGCTGGGCCGAGCCGTTCGCGGCCGTCGTCGCGCGGATCCGCGCCGATTGTCCCGGCCTGCCTGTCGTCCTGGCTTTCCTCGAGCACCTCCAGCCCGACCTCATCACCGCGTTGCGCGACCTCGCTTCACGGGGCCTGTCGAAGGTACGGGTCGTACCGCTTTTCCTGGGTCAAGGCGGGCACTTGCGCGAGGATCTTCCCAGACTGCTCGAACACGCACGGCGCCAAGTGCCGCAACTCGAGGTGGAGGTGACCGAAGCCGCGGGGGAAGACCTGTCCGTGCAGGCGGCACTGGCGGCTTTTGCGCTCAGGCGCTCAGAACTCACCTGAACGCAGTCCGGCAATACCTTGACCTAGCAGATGTTGTCCACGAAGGCGTAGACCTCGCTCGGCCCATCCTGCTCGGCATCGAGCAGCGCGAAGTACAGCCCCTGGCCGTCCGAGAGCCCGGACTTGCGCATGATGAGCTGCACCACGCCGGGACCTCGCGCGTGCCCCTTGCGATAGAGCGCGCGCACCAGCTCATGCACCTGGCGCGGCCATGATTCGACGGGCCCCTGGGCGTCGTAGATCAACAGATCGACGGTGTGCTCGGCCGCGAGACCGAACCGCGCGACCCGGCGGAATTCCTTGCGCGGCAACGCCTGCGTGCCCGGTACGCGAAGGGTCGTCCGTGCGGGCGGCGCGGCGTCGATGGCGGCCTGCTGTGCCATGTGCGCGGCTTCCTGCGCGGCCATCTTCTGGAGCCAGCGCTGCGCAAGCCACCCATCGAGCCGCACGAGCAGGTAGATGCCACCCAGCACCATGGTGACGAGCTCGATCGTCATGGCGACCCTCCGGTTGCGTAGGCCATGACGTCTATATCGACCGTGAAGGGCGGAAACGCAGCGCTTCCCGACGAAGCCTCGATCGGCCCGCGACAAGCCCGGCTGGCCCGTGAAGGCGCGGTGCTGGGCGCCGTGGAGGATGCAGCGCGCGGCCACCACCCCAAAAGGCGCTTCGGATTCCCGAACTCGGCCCATGGCCCGTGTCCAACCTGACGATCCATGCCGATGAGGAGTGGCCATGCAGCACACGTTCCAACCGTGCATCGACGCCTGCAACGCCTGTGCGCAGGCGTGCGACGAATGCGCCGCGGCCTGCCTGCGCGAGGACGACGTCAAGATGATGACGGCGTGCATCCGCGCCGACGTCGACTGCGCCGCCATGTGCCGCATGGTCGCCGGGTACATGGCGCGCGGCAGCGAATTCGCGCACGAGGCGTGTCGGCTGTGTGCGCAGATCTGCGCGGCGTGCGCGGCCGAATGCGCACGTCACACCCAGGATCACTGCCAGCGCTGCGCGGCGGCATGCCGGCGCTGTGCCGACGAGTGTCGCAAGGTGGTCGAGGCGGCTGGCAGGGCGGCGACGCGGTAAGCAGGCCGGCGTCAAGCGTCCGACGGCCGCGCTCCGAGCTGGATCAAGCCCCGAATGTCCTCTCCATTGTATTTGACATAATACCAATTATGCGCACTTGGGAATGACGGTTCGCCAATCGACCGTGGCGCTCCGGGCGGGCCGTTTGATACCTTTGAGCGGTCGCTACCGCTGACCGAGGAACGACCCGCATGACCAAGATCGCAGCCGCCAAGCCTGCCGCGTCCAGGACTGGAACCTCCAAGCCGTCAACGCCCAAGGCCGCAACCGGCCAAGCCGACTCGCCGTCCCGGCTCATCGACGCGCGCATCGCCGAGCTCGGCGATTGGCGCGGCAAGACGCTCGCGCACGTGCGCGCCCTGATCAAGGCGGCCGTTCCCGGCGTGGTGGAAGAATGGAAATGGCGCGGCGTGCCGGTGTGGTCGAACGACGGCATCCTCTGCACCGGCGAGACGTACAAGAGCATCGTCAAGCTGACGTTCGCCAAGGGCGCTTCGCTACGGGATCCGGCGCGCCTGTTCAACTCGAGCCTCGAAGGCAATACGCGCCGCGCAATCGATCTCCACGAGGATGACGACCTCGATGCCGATGCGTTCAAGACCCTCGTGCGCGCCGCTGCTGACCTGAACAAGGCCAAAGCGCGCTAGCCCCGCCGCGCACCAGCGAGGCCCGCGCAAACCCCGCGTACAGGAACCCGCCACCCCGGGCTTTCGTCCTATCCTCCGGGAGGCAGGCTTGGCGGGATCCAGAATTGCCGTGTACGGCGCGATCGGCGCGAATGTCGCCATCGCGGTGACCAAGTTCGTCGTTGCCGGCGTCACCGGCAGTGCCGCCATGGCCTCCGAAGGCATCCACTCGGCCGTCGACACCGGCAACGGCTTGCTGCTGCTCGTCGGCACGCGGCTGTCCGAGCGCGAGCCGTCGATCGAGCATCCGTTCGGACACGGCAAGGAGCTGTACTTCTGGAGCCTCATCGTCGCCGTGCTGATCTTCGGCCTCGGCGGCGGACTTTCCGCCTACGAAGGCTTCCAGCGCGTCATGCATCCCGAGCCGATGAAAAGCGTCGGCTGGAACTACGTCGTGCTCGCCGCCGCGGCCGTGTTCGAAGGCACCAGCCTGACCATCGCCCTGCGGCAGTTCCTCCGGGAGAAAGGCACGCGGCCGTTCTGGGAGGCGCTCCACGGCAGCAAGGATCCGACGACCTACACCGTGCTGGCCGAGGATTCGGCCGCCATCGCCGGCCTGGTGCTCGCCGCGGTGGGCGTGTTCGTCAGCGACCGGTTCGGGGTGCCGGCCGCCGACGGCATCGCATCCATGGCGATCGGCGTGCTGCTCGCCTTCACCGCGGTGCTGCTGGTCCGCGAAGCGCGCGGGCTGCTGATCGGCGAAGGGCTGCGTCCCGATACGCTGGTTGCCATCCGCGGCATGGTGACGGCCGATCCGCTCGTGCGCCGCGTGGGACGCATCCTGTCGATGTACATCGGCCCGGACGAAGTGCTGCTCGCGTTCGACGTGCAGTTCACGCCCGAGGCGCCGGCCACGGAAGTCGCGGCAGCGGTCACGCGGCTCGAAGACGAGATCCGCGCACGCTATCCGCGCATCAGCCGCATCTACATCGAGCCGCGCACGATCGAAGTGACTGCGCCATTGCGCGGGGCCTCGCGCACGCCGGCCAACGCCTGAGCGCCTGGCACCAGCGCTGCCTCAGCGCCCGGCCTGCCAAAGGGCGCGCATGCGCGCGGCCAGGTCGATGCTCGCGCCAGGCGCTGCGGACGGCTGCGGCTCGCGCGCCTCGTGCACCGGCCATGCAGTGCAGTCGAAATGGTCGAGCAGCGCATCGGGAATGAAACGGGTGCGGCCGGCGTAGACGTGCCGGTCGCCGTTGCGCCCCTGCTGCGTGACGTAGAACCGCTGCGGCACGAGCAGCGCCAGCTCGTCCCTGGCACGCGTCATGGCAACGTACAGCAGGCGGCGCTCTTCCTCGATCTCCGGCTGCGTGCCGGTGGCAAGGTCGGAGGGAATGCAGCCGTCGACCACGTTGAGCACGTACACGGCCTTCCATTCCTGCCCTTTGGCGGAGTGGATCGTCGACAGGATCAGGTAATCGTCGTCGTCGCCGGACGGGCCGGCTTCGTCGCTCGTCGCCTGCGGCGGATCGAGCGTCAGCTCCGTGAGGAAGCGTTCGCGCGATGCGTACGTGGCGGCGATCTGCACCAGCTGCGCGAGGTCGGCGCGGCGCGACTGCGCATCGTCGTGCAGGCGCTCCAGTTGCGGCACGTACCAGCGCACGACGCCGTCGAGCTCCGCCGGCCAGGCAGACGCGCGCTCGCGCAGCGGCGCGTCCATCGCCAGGAACTGCGCCCAGGCTTGCGCAGCCGCAGCTGGCATGGTGAAGCCGTGCAACGCGGCGACCGGATCGGCCGCTTGCGCCATCGCGTCGAGCAGGCGCGTGGCGAGCCCGTTGCCCACGCCCTGCACCAGGCGCGCGACGCGGAACCCGGCCAGGCGGCTGCGCGGATTCTGCGCGAAGCGCAGCACCGCGAGCACGTCCTTCACGTGCGCCGCTTCGAGGAAGCGCAGCCCGCCGTACTTGACGAACGGAATGCCGCGGCGCGCAAGCTCGAGCTCGAGGGCCGCGCTGTGATGCGCGCTGCGGAAGAGCACCGCCTGGGCCTTGAGCGCGGTGCCAGCCTCGACCTGCGCCAGCACCGCCTCGGCGACGCAGCGCGCCTGGTCGGCTTCGTCTCGCACGCTCACCACGCGCGGACGGGCCGCTGCGCTGCGCTCGCTCCACAGCGCCTTGTGGAATCGCTCCGCCGCCAGCGCGATCACGCCGTTCGATGCCGCGAGGATCGGCTGCGTGGACCGGTAGTTGCGCTCCAGCGCGACCACGCGCGCGGGCGGGTCCCACTGCGCGGGGAAATCCAGTATGTTGCGCACCGTCGCGGCACGAAACGAGTAGATCGCCTGCGCGTCGTCGCCCACGACGGTCACGCCCTGCCCGTCCGGCTTGAGGCCGCGCAGGATCACCGCCTGCAGCGCGTTGGTGTCCTGGTATTCGTCGACCAGCACGTGGTCGAAGCGGGCGCCGATGTGCGCGCCCAGCTGTGGATCGGCAGCCAGGTGCGCCCAGTACAGCAGCAGGTCGTCGTAGTCGAGCACGTGCTGCGCCTGCTTGGCTTCGACGTACCCGGCGAACAGGCCGCGCAGCGCATCGGCGTGCGGGACGCACCAGGCGAACCCATCGCGCAGCACGTCCTCCAGCGCCGCCGCACCGTTGACTACGCGCGAATAGATCGCCAGGCACGTCGCCTTGGCCGGGAAGCGGCGCTCGCCCGCCGCGACGCCGCGCGCGTGGCGCACGAGCGCCATCAGGTCTTCCGAATCGCCGCGGTCGTGAATGGTGAAGGATTCGGGCAGGCCGACCTGCGCCGCATGCTCGCGCAACAGGCGTGCCCCGATGCCATGGAACGTCCCGCACCAAGGCAGCGAGGGCGGCGGGTGCCCTGCCCCGGCGAGCCGTTGCAGCATGCGTCCGGTCCGCCGCTCCATCTCGATGGCGGCACGGCGCGAAAACGTCAGCAAGAGGAGCCGCTGCGGATCTGCGCCGCGGGCCACCAGGTGGGCGACGCGGCATGCGAGCGTATTGGTTTTGCCGGATCCTGCGCCCGCGATCACGAGCAACGGCCGCGCCGGCGCGGCCCCGTCGCCATGGGTTACCGCCTCACGCTGGGCGGCATTGAGAAAATCGAGCGGATCGGTGGCCGCGCGGACGGCAGTTGCTGCAGGCACGTTAGCGGAAGGGGCAGGTGAGAACGGCGGGCCGCATGGAGCGTCGAACGTCCGTTCGGTTGAAGCATAGCACCGGCATGGGACCTGGACCACTTACAATGCGCGGGCGCTGTTTCCGCGCGGCTTTTGCGCCCCCGCCCTCCTCCGCAGCATGACGATCCGCCAGGAATTCGACCGCGCCTTCCGCCTGCACCAGGAAGGCAAGCTGCGCGAGGCGTTCTTCCGCTACGACGCCATCCTGAAGGCCGATCCCGCGCACGCCGATGCCCTGCACTATTCCGGTGTCGTCCTGTTCCAGGCGGGCAAGCACGAAGCGGCCGCAGAGCGCATCCGCGCGGCCTTGAACGTGCAACCCGCCCAGCCCGACGCGTGGTCCAACCTCGCGCTGGTGCTCGAAGCGGTCGGGCGCCACGACGCTGCGGTGGGTGCGCTGCGGCAGGCCGTGCAGCACGCACCCGACTCCGCGCAGATCTGGTCCAACCTCGCCGCGGGGGAGCTCGCGCTCGGCCGTACCGCGGATGCGGAGGCCGCGGCACGCAAGGCCGTGGCCGCCGACGCGCGCAGCGCACCGGGCTGGTACAACCTCGCGCTCACGCTTGCGCCGCAGGATCGACTGCTCGAGGCGCTCGATGCGGCGTCGCGTGCGGCCGCGCTCGCACCCGACCAGCCGGCGTATGCAGGACTGAAGGCGCAGGTCGAGGGCAACCTCGGCGCGGCCGACAAGGCGCGGGCCACGCTCGAAACGGCGCTGGTGCGCCATCCTGCGCAAGCGCTGCTGCGCTTTCAGCTCGCGACGCTGCTCGACGCGCTCGGCGAGTGGACCGCGTCAGCTCAGGCTTACGAGCAGGTGATGCGGCTCGATGCGCAGAACGCCGCGGCGCTCGGCCAGCTCCTGTTCCTGCGCCGTCGCCTGGCCGACTGGCACGACGTGGCCGACCTGCAGCAGCGCGTCGTCGCCACGCTGGGCGGAGGCCAGGCGCACGTGTCGCCGTTCGTGCTCCTGGCCACCAGCGACTCGCGCGCGCTCCAGCGTCGATGTGCGCAAGCCTGGGCCGCTGCGCAGGGTCCGCGATTGGAATCGAGGCCGCGCCTGCTCTCCGGTGCGCGGCTGCGCATCGGTTATCTGTCGGGCGATTTCCATACGCACGCCACGGCGTTCCTGGCGGCCGGGATGCTCGAAGCGCACGACCGCCGGCATTTCGAGATCGTCGGCTACTCCACCGGGCCCGACGACGCCAGTCCGCTGCGCGCGCGCGTCGTGCGTGCCTTCGACCGTTTCGTGGACGCGGCGGGCTGGTCGAGCGAGCGCCTTGCGGAAGCCATCCGGACCGACGCCATCGACATACTGGTCGATCTGAAGGGTCACACGCAGGGCGCGTCACCGGGCGTGCTCGCATTGCGGCCGGCGCCGATCCAGGCACACTACCTGGGGTATCCGGGAACGTTGGGCGGCAACCTGTGCGACTACCTGATCGGCGACGCGATCGTCACGCCGCCCTCGCACGCGGACGATTACACCGAGACGCTGGCCCTGCTGCCGGGCAGCTACCAGGTGAACGATCGCAACCGGCCCATTGCAAACGCGCCGCGCCGGGACGATCTCGAGCTGCCGCGCGACGCCGTCGTCCTGTGCTGCTTCAACAGCACCTACAAGATCGGCCCGGAGGTCTTCGACGCCTGGGCGCGCATCCTCTCCGCCGTGCCTGCGTCGGTGTTATGGCTGCTGGTCCCGGGCCCGGACCATCCGGCGGTCGGCAACCTGCGGCGCGAAGCGGTGCGCCGCGGCATCGACGCGCGCCGGCTCGTCTTCGCCACGACGCGTCCCAATGCCGAGTACCTCGCGCTCTATCGCCACGCCGACCTGTTCCTGGACACGTGGCCCTACAACGCGCACACGACCGCGAGTGATGCGTTGTGGGCGGGTTGTCCGGTGGTCACGTGGCGCGGCGAAACGTTCGCGGGACGGGTGGCCGCGAGCCTGCTGCATGCCGTCGGCTTGCCCGAGCTCGTCGCCGACGACGTCGAGGGCTATGTCCGCCTGGCGACGCGCCTTGCCGGTCAGCCCGAAGACCGGGCACGCCTGCGCGGATGGCTGGACGGTCCAGGCCGTGCCAGCCCGTTGTTCGACACCGTGGCAACGACGCGCGCGCTGGAAACCGCATATCAGGCCATGGCCGAGCAGTATCGTCGGCGCACGCGCTCGCCCATCCGCATTGCGCCGCCGGGCTGAGCGAACGGGCCGCAGTCAGTCCCGGATCGCCTGGAGGGCGTCATCGACGCGCTTCACGGCAATCACCTTCACGTTTTCAACGGTTTGCTTGGGTTTGTTCGCGCTTGGGATGAGCACCGTGCGATAGCCGAGCTTGGCGGCCTCGCGGATGCGCTCCTGACCCCGTTGCACCGGACGGATTTCGCCCGCCAGCCCGACTTCACCAAACACGAGAAGTTTTGCTGGCAATGGCTTGTTTCGTAATGACGATTGAACGGCCAGCAGTATCGCCAAGTCGGCCGCCGGCTCGTTGATCCGCACGCCGCCGACGGCGTTGACGAAGACGTCGTAGCCTGCGGTTTCGAGGCCGCCGTGCCGATGGAGCACGGCCAGCAGCAGCGCGAGCCGCTGCGGATCGAGGCCGACCGCGAGCCGCCGCGGCGTGCCGCCCTGAATCGGATCGACCAGTGCCTGCACCTCGACGAGCAAAGGCCGCGATCCTTCCAGGGTGGCAACCACCGCCGACCCGGCGACGCCTTCGCTGTGTTGCGACAGGAACAGCGCCGACGGATTGCCCACGCCCTTGAGGCCCCGCTCCGTCATGCCGAACACGCCGAGCTCGTTCGCTGCACCGAAGCGATTCTTGATCGCGCGCACGAGCCGGAAGCTCGAATGCGGGTCGCCCTCGAAATAGAGCACCGTGTCGACGATGTGCTCGAGCACGCGCGGACCGGCGATGGCCCCTTCCTTGGTGACGTGGCCGACGAACACCACCACGATGCCGCGCTGCTTGGCGAGACGCGTGAGCTGCGCTGCGCACTCGCGCACCTGCGACACGCTGCCCGGCGCCGAAGTGAGCGCCTCGGTGTAGACCGTCTGGATCGAATCGACCACGACGATCTCGGGCGCATGCGTGCCGATGGCCGCGACGATCGCTTCGAGCTGCACTTCCGCCAGCAGCTCGACCGGTGCGTTGACGAGGCCCAGCCGCTGCGCGCGCAGGGCCACCTGCTCGACCGACTCCTCGCCGGTGACGTAGAGCGTGCGGTGCGTCGCGCCGAGCGCCGCGCAGGCCTGGAGCAGCAGCGTCGACTTGCCGATGCCGGGGTCGCCTCCGAGCAGCACCACGCCGCCGGGCACGAGGCCCCCGCCGAGCACGCGATCGAGCTCGTCGATGCCGGTCGGCGTGCGCTGCGATTCGCGCGCGTCGACGGACGCAAGCGGCGTGACGGTGGAGCGCGTGCCCGCGACCGTCTGGAAGCGCACCGCCGCGGGCGTGGCGACCGATTCCACGAGCGTGTTCCACGCGCTGCAGTGCGGACACTGTCCCTGCCACTTGGGCGACTGGCCGCCGCACTCCGTGCAGCTGTAGACCGCCTTGACCTTCGCCATGCGCGCGGTCAGCCGAGCTCGGCGGGCGTGACGATCGATGCGCCCAGCTTGCCGACGACCACGCCCGCCGCTTCGTTGGCGATCTGCATCGCGTCGGGCAGCGTGGCGCCCGCCGCGAGCAGCGTGCCGAGCGCTGCGATCACCGTGTCGCCGGCGCCCGAGACGTCGAACACCTCGCGGGCGCGGGCCGGGATGGTCAGCGCGCCGTCGTCGGTGTAGAGGCTCATGCCATCCTCGGAGCGCGTCACGAGCAAGGCGGCAAGATCGAGCGAAGTGCGCAGCGCCTGCGCTTTTTCCGTCATCTGCGCCTCGTCGCGCCACCGTCCGACGATCTGGCGGAACTCGGTGCGGTTGGGCGTGACGAGCGTTGCGCCGCGATACTTCTCCCACTCTTCGCCCTTGGGATCGACCAGCACCGGCTTGGCTTCCGCGCGGGCACGGGCGATCATCGTGCTCACGTGCGCGAGGCCGCCCTTGCCATAGTCGGACAGGATCACCAGCTGTGCCGCGGGCAGCAGGCGCGCGAAATCGGCGAGCTTGCTCGCGAGCACCTCGCCCGAGGGAAGCGTCTCGAAATCGATGCGCAACAGCTGCTGCTGGCGGCCGATCACGCGCAGCTTCACGGTGGTCTGCACCGACGGGTCGCGCAGGAAGCTCGCATCGACGGCGTCGCGCTCGAGCAGCTTCGCCAGGCTGCGCCCCGCTTCGTCGTTGCCGGTGACCGACAGGAGCGCCGCACGCGCGCCCAGCGCTGCGACGTTGCGCGCGACGTTCGCAGCACCGCCTGGGCGCTCCTCGGTGCGCGCGATGCGCACGATGGGCACGGGCGCTTCCGGCGAGATGCGCTCCACCTCGCCGAACCAGTAGCGATCGAGCATCACGTCGCCGACGACGAGCACGTGAGCCCTCGCCACGCGCTCGCGCCAGTGCGAAAAACGCACGCGCGGCTCGTCGGCGCGCGGGCGCGCGTCGGGCGCGGGCACCGGCGCCGCGCCGGCTCCCTGCCTGGCCGCGGACGAGGCGGCCACCGGGCGCGGCTTCATCGGCGTCCGATCGCGAAGTATTCGAGCCCTGCCGCGCGAACGGCCGCTGGCTCGTACAGGTTGCGTCCGTCGAACACGAGGCGCTCCTTGAGCTGCCGGGCGAGCCGGTCGAAATCGGGACTGCGGAACTCCTTCCACTCGGTCACGACGACGAGGGCGTCGGCGCCGTCGCACGCGGCCAGCGGCGAGGTGGCGTAGTCGAGGCCGGGCAGCGCCCCGAAGGCACTCCGCGCCTCGTCCATGGCGATGGGATCGTACGCCGCGATGCGGGCGCCGCGGGCGAGCAGCGCCGCGATGACGGACCGCGACGGGGCCTCGCGCATGTCGTCGGTGTTGGGCTTGAACGCAAGACCCCACAGCGCCAAGCGGCGGCCGGTGAGATCGGTGCCAAGCCGCGCCACGATCTTGTCGACGAGCACGCTCTTCTGCGCCTCGTTGACGGCTTCGACGGCGGCGAGCAGGCGCAACGGGACCGCATGCTCTTCGGCGGTATGGCGCAACGCCTTCACGTCCTTCGGAAAGCAGCTGCCGCCATAGCCCACGCCGGGATAGAGGAAGTGATAGCCGATGCGCGGATCGGAGCCGATGCCCTGGCGCACGTGCTCGATGTCGGCGCCCAGCCGATCCGCGAGATTCGCGAGCTCGTTCATGAACGAGATGCGCGTCGCGAGCATCGCGTTGGCCGCGTATTTGGTGAGCTCCGCCGAGCGTACGTCCATCACCAGCAGCCGCTCGTGATTGCGCTGGAACGGCGCGTACACGGCGCGCAGCACGCCGATGGCGCGCTCGTCGTCGGCGCCGACCACCACGCGATCCGGACGCATGAAGTCGTCCACCGCAGCGCCTTCCTTGAGGAACTCGGGATTCGACGCCACCGCGAAGGGCAGCCTGATCCCGCGCGCGGCGAGCGCCTCGGCGATGACCGCCTTCACGCGATCGGCGGTGCCCACGGGCACGGTCGACTTGTCGACGATGACTTTCCATTCGGTCATCCGCCGGCCGATCGAGCGTGCCGCCTCGAGCACGTACTGCATGTCGGCGCTGCCGTCTTCCTGCGGCGGCGTGCCCACCGCGATGAACTGCACCACACCGTGCGCCACGCCGGCGTCGGCGTCGGTGGAGAAGCGCAGGCGCCCGGCCGCGGCATTGCGCCTCACCATGGGCTCGAGGCCCGGCTCGTGGATCGGCACGCCGCCGTCGTTGAGGATGGCGATCTTGCGCGCGTCCACGTCGACGCACAGCACGTCGTTGCCGACCTCGGCCAGGCATGCGCCCGTGACGAGGCCGACGTACCCCGTGCCGATCACGGTGATCTTCAAGCGACGGCCCCGATGGAGTCCACGATGGCGTCCAGCGCGGCTTGCGGGTCGGGCGCGCGCGTGATCGGCCGGCCGATCACCAGATGGTCGGCGCCATTGGCGAGCGCCGCCGCTGGCGTGACGATGCGCACCTGGTCGTTCGCGTCGCTCGTCGCCGGCCGGATGCCCGGTGTGACGAGCAGGAATGGTCGCGACAACGCGGCCCGCAGGGCGGGCGCTTCCTGCGCCGAGCAGACGACACCGTCCAGGCCGCACGCGTGCGCGAGCCTTGCCAGGCGCAGCACATGATCGGCCGCCCGCGCCGGCACGCCGGTCTCCGCGAGCGCGTCGTCGTCGAGGCTCGTGAGCACGGTGACGCCGATGAGCCTCGGCGCCCGCGTGCCGAGCGCGTGCGCGCGCTCGTGCACGGCGGCGCGCGCGGCGCCGAGCATCGCGCGCCCTCCCGCCGCATGGACGTTCATCATCCATACGCCGAGCGACGTCGCGGCCGCGCATGCCTGCGCCACCGTGTTCGGGATGTCGTGGAACTTGAGGTCGAGGAACACCTTGAAGCCGCGTGCGACCAGCGTGCGCGCGACGTCGGGGCCCGCTGCGACGAACAGCTCCTTGCCGACCTTCACCGCGCAGCGCGCAGGATCGAGCCGCTCGGCGAGCGCGAGCGCATCCGCCGCCGTGGCGAAGTCGAGCGCGACGATGATGCGCGGGTCGGCGTGTGGATCGCTAGACGTAACCATCGGGAGCCTCCGTGCGTTTGGGCGAATACGTCTCCCACTTCTGGCATCCCGGGCAGCGCCAGTAGTACTGCCGCGCGCGAAAGCCGCATTGCTCGCAACGGTACAGGCCGAGGCGCTTGATGTGCTGCCCGACCAGCCCCTTCACGAGCTCGAGGTCGTGCCGCCGTTCCGGCGGCGCGGCCATGAGCTGCGCCTCGAGCAGGCGATCGAGGCCGATCAGCGTGGGATTGCGGGCGAGCTCGTCCTTGATCATGGCAGCCGCGGCCTCCGCCCCTTCGTGCTCGAGCACGAGGTTGAACAGCGCGTTCAGCACGTCGAGCGAGGGATATTGCTGCTGGTAGCTGCGCAGCAGCCGCACGCCGGTGGCGCGGTCGTCGACCTTGCGGAAAGCATCCGCGCTGCGCTCCGCGACGAGCGCCAGGAAGGCCGGGTTCTGCGATTCGATCCGCTGCCACGCTTCGATGGCACCACGCAGGTCGCCCTGCGACACCCGCAGGTCGCCCAGCAGCATGTTCGCACGCGCGCAGGCGCGGTGTCCGGCCAGCGCGCGATCGATCTCGGTGCCGGCGGCCGCGGCATCGGCGCGCAGCAGCGCGGACTGCGCGAGCTCGCAGTGATACTGCGCGATCTCCTTGTAGTACGGCTGGCGCGCCAGCGCTTCCATGCGCGTGATCGCGGCGATCGCCTTGGGCCAATCCTTCTCCGTCTCGTAGATCGAGATGAGATGCCCGAGCGCGGGATGCTCGAACGGCGTGCCGTCCAGCTTGGTGAACAACGCCTCGGCGCGATCGAGCAGCCCGGCGCGATGGAAGTCCTGCGCGAGCTCATAGGTTGCCATCGTGCGCTTGTCGGCCGCGAGGTCGGGCCGGTCGAGCAGGTTCTGGTGCATGCGGATCGCGCGGTCCACTTCTCCCTGGCGGCGGAACAGCGAGCCGAGCGCGAAGTGCAGGTCGATCGTCTGCGGGTCCACCTTCACCACTTCGATGAACGATTCGATCGCCTTGTCCGGCTGCTCGTTGAGCAGGAAATTGAGGCCGCGAAAGTACGACAGCGGCAGCGCGCGCGATTCGCGCAGCAGGTGCTTGATGTCGATGCGCGCGGCGATCCATCCCATGGCGAAGAACAGCGCCGGGATCGGGAGGAGCCACCACAGCTCGAAGTCGCCCATGTCAGTCGCGCCGGGCGCTGGAATCGACCATCCGCTAGAACCCTTCCGTCGGGGGCTCGAAGCCGGGTCCCGACGCAGGTCCGGTGCCAGGCGCTGCACCGTGCGGCGCGGGAGCGGGATGCCGCACGACGTGCTCGCGGCGCGCGCGCGTGAGCTGGCGCGACAGGCGCGCGACCTTGAGCGCACCCGCGAGCAGGCCGCAGCCCACGCCCGCGGCGAAGGCGATGAGCAGCACGAAGATGAGCGGCGCCTCCCAGGTCCAGAGGTCGAAGAAGCGCAGCGTCACCAGGTCGGCGTTCTGCAGCGCGACGAGCAGCAGGACGAGGAAGATCGCGCCACCGACGATCCAGCGAACGAGCGGCATGTCAGGGCCTCCGGTGGCAGGCGCGTTGCGCAGCGCGCGTGCGTCCGCTGCGCGCAGCAAACAAAACCGCCACGAACCATCCGCCCGTGAGCGGGGATTCGCGGCGGCGGTGGACCACATCAGTCAGCGGCGGGCTTCTTGAAGTCGACCCGCTCGCGCAGCTCCTTGCCGGCCTTGAAGTGCGGCACGTGCTTCTCCGGCACCTGCACCTTCTCGCCGCTCTTGGGATTGCGTCCCGTGCGCGGCGGCCGATAGTTGAGGCCGAAGCTGCCGAACCCGCGGATCTCGATGCGCTCGCCCTTCGCGAGGCTCTCGGCCATCGCGTCGAGGATCATCTTCACCGCCAGCTCGGCATCCTTGGCGACCAGTTGCGGAAACTGCGCCGCGAGGCGGTCGATCAGCTCCGATTTGGTCATCGCGCGCTCGTCCCTCAGGCGTTGTTCTTGTCGTTGAGCTTGGCCTTGAGGAGCGCGCCCAGGTTCGTCGTGCCGGTGTTGGCGCCGGAGTTCTCGGCGCTCATCCGCGACATCGCCTCGGTCTCCTCGGCATTGTCCTTCGCCTTGATCGAGAGGTTGATGCTGCGGTTCTTGCGGTCGACGTTGATGATCATCGCGTTGACCGAATCACCTTCCTTCAGGCGCGTGCGGATGTCCTCGACGCGGTCGCGCGACACTTCCGACGCCCGCAGGTAGCCTTCGATGTCGCCGCCGAGCGAGACGACCGCGCCCTTCGGATCGAGGCTCTTGACCGTGCCGGTGACCACGCTGCCCTTGTCGTGCGTCGCGACGAAGTTGGTGAACGGATCGCCCTCGAGCTGCTTGATGCCGAGCGAGATGCGCTCGCGCTCGACGTCGATCGCGAGCACCACGGCTTCGACTTCCTGGCCTTTCTTGTAGTCGCGCACGGCGGTTTCGCCGGCCGCGTTCCACGACAGGTCCGACAGGTGCACGAGGCCGTCGATGCCGCCCGGGAGACCGACGAAGACGCCGAAGTCGGTGATCGACTTGATCTGGCCCTTCACCTTGTCGCCCTTCTTGTGGTTCATCGAGAACTCTTCCCACGGATTGGGCATGCACTGCTTCATGCCCAGCGAGATCCGCCGGCGGTCCTCGTCGATCTCGAGGATCATCACCTCGACTTCGTCGCCGAGCTGCACGACCTTGGTCGGATGGATGTTCTTGTTGGTCCAGTCCATCTCGGACACGTGCACGAGGCCCTCGATGCCCGACTCGATCTCGACGAACGCGCCGTAGTCGGTGATGTTGGTGACCTTGCCGAACAGGCGCGTGCCCGGCGGATAGCGCCGCGACAGGCCGACCCACGGATCTTCGCCGAGCTGCTTGAGACCCAGCGAGACGCGGTTCTTCTCCTGGTCGAACTTGAGCACCTTGGCGGTGACTTCATCGCCGACCGACAGGACCTCGGACGGATGCTTCACGCGTCGCCACGCGAGATCGGTGATGTGCAGCAGGCCGTCGATGCCACCCAGGTCGACGAACGCGCCGTAATCCGTGATGTTCTTGACGATGCCCTTGACGATGGCGCCTTCCTGCAGCGTGGCGAGGAGCTTCTCGCGCTCTTCACCGAGCGATTCCTCGAGCACGGCGCGGCGCGACACGACGACGTTGTTGCGCTTACGGTCGAGCTTGATGACCTTGAAGTCGAGCTGCTTGCCTTCGTACGGCGAGGTGTCCTTGACCGGACGGATGTCGACGAGCGATCCGGGCAGGAACGCGCGGATGCCGTTCATCATGACGGTGAGGCCGCCCTTGACCTTGCTGGTGACCATGCCCTGCACGATGGAGCCGTCGGTCATCGACTGCTCGAGGTCGTGCCACGCCTTGAGGCGCTTGGCCTTGTCGCGCGACAGGCGCGTGGTGCCGTAGCCGTCCTCGATCGACTCGATCGCGACGGTGACGAAGTCGCCGGGCTTGACCTCGACGACGCCCTGGTCGTTCTTGAATTCCTCGATGGGAATGAACGACTCGGACTTGAGACCCGCGTTGACGACGACGACGTTGTAGTCGACGCGCGTCACTTCCGCGGTGATGAGCTCGCCCTGCCGCATTTCCTGGCGCGCGAGCGATTCTTCGAACAGCGCGGCGAAATTCTCGACGGGGGCGGTGGATTGTGTTTGCGTAGCAGGCATTTGCGGTACGGTGGCCATGACGGGTTGGTTCCTTCCGATGAGCCGCCGCGGCGAGAACCCTGTATCTCGCCGCTTCGGGTTGGTGGGGGATCCGCTACGCGCGCTCGCGCGCGGGCGGCTCCGATCTCCGCTGCGTCCGCGAGGCTCGAGCGCGGCGTGCAGCGGCCCTTTGCAGATCCGTCGATCAGCCGGTGGCGGCGCGCGCGGCCCAAAGGCCCAGCACGGCATCCGTCGCAGCGGCAATCGACAGATCGGTGGTATCCAGCGTCACGGCGTCGGGCGCGGCCGCAAGCGGTGCTACCGCCCGGGTCGCGTCGCGCGCATCGCGCTCGCGGATATCCAGCAAAAGACTATCGAGTGTAACCGAGATTCCTTTTTCGATCAACTGCTTATGCCGCCGATTCGCGCGCTCCTCGGCAGTCGCCGTCAAGAACACCTTGAGGCGCGCGTCGGGAAACACCACGCTGCCCATGTCGCGCCCGTCGGCCACCAGCCCGGGCGGGCGGCGGAAGGCGCGCTGGCGGTCGAGCAGCGCGCGCCGGACTGGCGGGTGAACCGCGACGGCGGACGCCATGCGCGACACCGTCTCGCCCCGAATGACGTCGGTCACGTCGCGGCCGGCCAGCTCCACCCGCCCCGCCCGGAAAATCGCCGGCAACGTGGCAGCTTCCGCGGCAAGGCGCGTCGCGTCCGTCGGGTCGACCGCGTGCTCCATGGCCTGGAGGGCCACCAGCCGATACAGGGCCCCCGAATCGAGGTAATGAAAACGCAGCGCATGGGCGACGCCCACGGCGATCGTCCCCTTGCCCGACGCGGCCGGGCCGTCGATCGCGATGACCGGAGGCTGCGCGTCGTTCATGCGGCTGCCATGGAGGCTGGGCGGCTCATGCGGCGATCCGGCCGAAGCTCGCAAAGAAATCGGGGAAGGTCTTGCGGACGCAATCCGGGTCGCGGATGGTGACCGGCACGCCGCCGAAGGCCGCCAGCGCGAAGCACATCGCCATGCGGTGGTCGTCGTAGGTCTCGATGGTCGCCGTCCGGAATGCCGCCAGCGGTGCGATCGCCAGCCAGTCAGGGCCGCTCTGCACCTCGGCGCCGAGCTTGGCGAGCTCCGCGGCCATTGCCGCGATGCGGTCGGTCTCCTTGACGCGCCAGCTGCCGATGCCGGTCAGGCGCGTCGGCGCGCTGGCGAAGAGCGCCAGCATGGCGAGCGTCATCGCGGCGTCGGGGATGGCCGTGCAGTCGATGGTGCCACCGGCCAGCGCCCGCCCGCGGGCCGCCTGCATCCAGTCCGGCCCGAGGTCGACGGCCGCGCCCTGCTGTGCGAGCACGCGGGCGAACGCCACGTCGCCCTGGATCGAGTGGGCGCCGGCACCGGTCACCCGCACCGGACCGCCACCCAGCACGCCGGCGGCGAGGAAATACGAGGCCGCGGACGCATCGCCTTCTACCGCGATGACGCCGGGCGACCGATACGCCGCGCCCGCCGGGACGATGAACGTGTCCGGATCGGGTATATCGAGCGACACGGCGAAGCGGCGCATGAGGCTCGTCGTGATCGCGACGTAAGGTCGGGAGACCAGCGGCGTCGTGACCGCAATCGTGGTGGCGGCGCTG